>JAZLAW010000001.1:0-157634 GCA_045613385.1 Acutalibacteraceae bacterium
GTAACCCACTATGACACTTTCAAGTTTTGAAAGTGTCATTTATATTATTATAAAAATAATATAAAGGGAGACAACTTCCTTGCGAAGTGTCTCCCTTGGTCCTTCTTTTTTTATATGGTCAATCCACCGTCTACGGCGATAGTCTGTCCTGTTATGTAGTTAGCAGAATCGGATGCCAGAAATAACGCAGTTTCTGCTATTTCGGATGTAGTTCCAATTCTGGAAATAGGTAGTTTGTCAGTAAACTCTTTCTTTTCCTCGTCGGAGAGCGATGCATTCATTTGCGTATCTATCATACCCGGTGCTATACAGTTTACGGTTATGTTGCTTGGTCCCACTTCTTTTGCAAGGGCTTTGGTAAGTCCGATTACACCGGCTTTAGTTGCTGAATATATACTTTCACAAGCTGCACCTGAAATGCCCCATACAGATGAAATATTGATGATTTTACCGCATTTATTTTCAATCATATGGGGGAGAACTGCTTTACAACAATTTATAACACCCTTAAGATTGACGTCAATCAAGTTGTTAATATCATATTCTTCGGTTTCGGTAAGTAATGACTCATGGGCAATACCTGCATTATTTACAAAGATGTCAACCGAACCGAATTGATAAATTGTTTCTTTTATCATCAATTCAACTTCCAATTTGTTTGTTACGTTCGCTTTGTGTGCGATAACCGAATAACCGTTTTCTGCCAGTGAGCGTTGTAGTAACAGGGCAGAAGGAGCTGAGAAGTTATAATTAATAACAACATTGTATCCTTTTTCAGCAAAATGAATTGCTATATCGGCACCAATACCTTTAGAAGCGCCGGTTACAATAACAGTCTTTTTTTCGTTCATTGATATTTACCCCTAATTATTATTTGTATGTAATTATAGCATACATATTTTATAAAATCAATTTTAAAAATTTTTTATATCAAACCGCTACTAATAGGCACAACAAATAAAATAAAAACTATATCTTGTATGGTTTACATAATGAGTTTACATAACATAATTTTTGATAAAATTTGTTGTTGACATAATATAAATTTTGTTGTATAACTATATTACACCTTTGAAAATTAGGTAATTTTCTTTTTGCGCGCTCTTTTAGGTGTGCTTTTTTTATGTTCTAAATAAGAAATTCAAAGGTTACATAACATAGCATACACCACATATAGTTTTATCGGCGCGGGTTTAATCTAAATATTGTTTTTTGTTATATCTTGTCCTTTTGTCTCATATATTTTTATCGGATGGAGGAAGTTGATATGAGAAATTCTGCAATATTTAATTTGAACAGGAACAAGTTTTTTGATTCGTTCAAGAAAAATAAGTTTATTATTTTCACCTTGGCGGCATATGTTACCGGAATTATCATTGGTATTTTATGGCTTAAAAACAGTAAGGCTGTTACCGATATAGCGGCCACAGATTTTAATTCTTATGTTTCGTTAAGAATTGGCGGTACTTTTCCGAGTATTTTTTATGACTCTTTTATTTCTTTTTTACCCATATGTCTTGTCTTTTTCTTATGCGGCACATCGGTTGTCGGAATAATATTGATTCCGATTCTTATTTGTTACTGTGGGTTTGATTACGGTATTTGCACTGGGTATTTATATAGTAATTATTTACTGCAGGGGATTGCTTTTAATTCTTTGATTCTTATACCTTGTACGGTTATTGCTGTGCTTGGGTACCTGCTACTAAGCCGAGAGTCGTTTTATTTTTCTCTGCAACTGTTACGTGTGACTATGCCGAATTCAAAAAATCCTAATATTTATTCAGGGTTTAAAGGATATTGCAAAAAGTTCTTCTTTTTAATGCTCATTTTTGTCGGAGCATCACTATTAGATGCTTTGCTGACTTATTCTTTTATTACTTATTTTGCTTTTTAAGAAAGGATGTGAAAAATATGGCAAATTACTCAGAAGATTTCAGGAGTTATCTTATTAATGAGAAAAGATCTTCAAAAAATACAGTTGAATCTTATATGCGTGATTTGCAGAAATTTTTCACATACTGCTCACTTAATAATATAAAGAAACCATATTCGGTATCTACTGATGTTGTAAAGAAATACGAACAATATATGTCGTTTAACGGACAAAGTGAGTCGAGCATTATGCGCACTCTGGCAACATTAAGATGCTATTTTAATTATCTTTTACGCGAGAAGATAATCACCGACACGCCAATGTCAAATTTGGCTAAACACAGCGCAGTTAAGAAATTGCCGCAAATTCTTACTAATAAAGAAGTAATTCAGTTACTCAACCAGCCTGACGGTAAAGATTATAAAAGTTGCAGAGACAAGGCAATGCTCGAACTTTTATATGCTACAGGAATCAGAGTAACAGAACTTATTGAGTTAAAATTGAGTGACATAAATATTCAGGTTGGCGTCTTACATATGCGTGATGAAAAGAAAGGGGATAGGATTATTCCTATTTATCCTCAGGCAGTTAAGGCCATCAGAAATTACATTTTACAAGTAAGAGAAGTTGTAATCAGTAATCCGGAGGAAGAAAGACTGTTCACGAATATGAATGGACAACCCTTGACACGTCAGGGATTTTGGAAAATTGTTAAGCAATATGCTGCTTCGGCAAAAATAAATAAAGATATAACACCGCACACTCTTCGCCACTCATTTGCGGCACATTTATTGGAAAACGGTGCGCCACTGAGCGATATACAGGAAATGTTGGGACATTCCGATATTTCTTCAACGCAGATTTACGCACAGTTAATGAAAAATAAGTATGCATCGGCATATAAAAAATATCATCCGTTAGCAAATTAAAAGAGCTTGAAACCAAAAGGTTCAAGCTCTTTTTTTAATGAAGTTTAACATCTATCCAAAGATTTTCATAATAGTTTCTGATAGAAGCATCAACATCGTGGAAATATTGAGTTTTAGGTAGCGTTTTCGCATCAGGGTATAAAATTTCATTTTGATAATAATAATAGTCCGGGTTGGTGACAACCGCTATATTTGGCGATGCATAACCGATATATTCGGCATTGGCTAAGGCTATTTCGGGCTCTAATAAGAAATTAATAAACATAATTGCTGCATCATAGTTAGTTGTATTTTTGGGTATACAAATAGAATCAACAAATATGTTAGTACCTTCTTTTGGGTATACAAAAGCTAAATCTTCATTATTCTCATACATTGTGAGAAAGTCCCCCGCGTAATAGGGTGCAAGGGCAGCTTCGCCTGTTTCCATTTTTCCATAGACTTCATCCATAACGTAGGACTGTAAGAAAGGTTTTTGTTCGATTAATAAATCGGCCGCAGTATCCCATTTTGATTTTTCGGTATTATTAATGTCCTGGGATAATCTGAATTGAGCTATGGCAAAAGCATCGCGCGGATTATTGAACATTAAAATCTGGTCTTTATAACGTTCATCCCATAAAATCTCCCAACTGTCAGGAGATTCGGTAACAACTTTTGTGTTATATATAAGTCCTACAAGGCCAACGCTGTATGCTATGCTGAATTTATTTTCGGGGTCGAAATAAAGAGATTTATATTGGTCATCAATTAAATCGAGATTGGTTACTTTTTCGGTATCGATTTCCAGGAGCATATTTTCTTTAATAAGTCTCTCTATCATATAATCGGAAGGAATTATTATATCGTAAGATACGCCGCCTTTTGTAATTTGCGAGTACATAGTTTCATTACTGTCAAAGGTCGAATAATTGACGTTAATACCGGTTAGTTTTTCGAATTCTTTAACAACATCGATATTATCGTCACTGCCATCTGAAATATATTCTCCCCAGTTGTAAACGTTGAGCGTCGTACCTTCTAAACTGTGGTCGTAAACGCCTTTTAATTCAAAATCTTTGTACGTATATCCGCATCCCGAAAGTGATGTGACCAACAAAAGACAGAGCATAAACGAAAGAATTTTTATTAAAATTTTTCTCATACTCGCGCCACACCTTTCTTTTGGCTTTTGTTCTGAATAGCATTATAAAATACTAAAAGAGCAAAAATTGCCACAAAAATGATTGTTGATAATGCGTATGCATCCGGAGTAACAGTCTTTTTTGTCATATTGTATATTACAATAGGTAAAGTCTGATAATGTCCGCAGGTGAAATAACTGATAACAAAATCATCGAGAGAAAGGGTAAAAGCCATAATAAACCCACTAAATATACCGGGCCAAATTGATGGCAAAACAGCCTTGAAAAAAGCCTGGAACGGTGTGCATCCCAAGTCGAGAGCCGCTTCAGAAAGATGAGAATCGGTTTGTTTTAATTTTGGAATTACCGAAAGAATAACATACGGCAAATTGAATGTAATGTGGGCAATTAAAACTGTTAAAAAACCTAAAGACTCATTAAGTGAAATTAAATTACCGAAGAACACGAATAATAACATAAGGGAAATACCGGTTACAATATCCGCATTCATCATAGGTATATTTGTCACTGACATAACAAAACTTTTTGCAAATTTATTACGAATAGCGGTAATGCCCACTGCGGCAGCAGTTCCTATAACGGTTGAAATGAATGCAGATAGAACTGCTAATATCAGTGTGTGTTCAAGTGCCGTGAGCATAGTGCTGTTATAAACAAGCTCTTTGTACCAGTCAAGTGAAAAACCTTCAAAAACCCATACACTTTCTGCGGAATTGAAGGAAAAAATAACCATAACAAGAATAGGGGCATATAGGAAAATTAAGATAAGAGCAATATAAAGTTTGGAAAGTATTTTCATATTATCACACCCTCCTCGCCATCATCGCCCGAAAACTTATTCATAACGGCCATGCAGATAAGAATAAGAGTCATTAGTACTAATGAAAGTGATGAAGCAACATTGTAGTGCTCCGGACCAATATTGAATAAATATTCAATAGCATCACCGATTAGCATTGTTTTGTTGCCGCCTAGCTTCTGGGATATATAAAACGTACTAACAGATGGAACAAACACCATAGTAATACCGGAAATTACACCTGGCATACTGAGCGGGAAAACAACATTTTTTAATTTTAAAAATGCATTTGAGCCTAAATCTTCCGCCGCTTCCAAGAGGGAACGGTCGATTTTAGACATAACGGTATAAATCGGTAATACCATATACGGCAAGAAGTCGTAAACCATACCGAGAACTATGGCTCCCGGAGTGTTGATTAATTTTAACGGAGCAACGCCGAATAAACTTAAAAATTTATTTATAAGACCTGTATTTGCCAAAATACTTATCCAGGAATATGTCCGGATTAAAAAGTTCATCCACATTGGGAAAATGACAATTAACAAAATCATTTTCTGAGAGTTGATTTTAAGTTTTGTCATAAAATACGCCAATGGGTAAGCAAGTAAAAAAGTAACCAATGTCGAAATAAGAGCATAGGTTATTGATAATAAAAATGCTTTTTTATATTTACCCAAAGACGTTATATTGGCAAGGGTAAAAACACCGTTTGCATCGGTAAAACTATAGTATATCATCATAATAAGCGGAACGATAATAAAAATTGCCGCCCAAACTATATATGGCGCCGCAATCAGACGGCTTCCGAGTGATTTGCGTTTCAATTTTCGACCTCCTCAGTATCTGATAAGTGGTCAATTTCTTCACTATATGAGCTATAATCTCCGTATTTACCCGAATATTCACTTTTTTTCATTACGTGAATTGCGTCAGGCTCAATGTAGAGACCTACGTGGTCACCAACTTTACTTTCGTCGGTTGTTTGTATCATCCATTTAAAACCGCCGATATCTACAATAATTTCGTAGTGAACACCAAGGAATGTTACCGAAGTAACGGTACCTTGCAACATACCTTTTTCAGGTGGCACAATGTCAACATCTTCAGGTCGAACTACTATATCAACATTTTCATTCTTCTCAAAACCTGCATCAAGACAATCAAATACCTGACCTGAAAATTGGGCCGAATAATCCTTTAACATAATGCCGTCAAGAATATTCGATTCGCCGATAAAATCGGCTACGAAGGCATTTTTTGGCTCGTTATAAATATCTTTTGGAGTGCCGACCTGCTGAATTTTACCGCCATCCATAACGACAACACGATCGGACATTGAAAGAGCTTCTTCCTGGTCGTGAGTTACAAAAATAAACGTAATACCGAGTTGTTGCTGTATTTTTTTAAGCTCGGTTTGCATATCTTTGCGCAATTTCAAATCAAGCGCCGCAAGTGGTTCATCAAGCAAAAGAACTTTAGGATTGTTAGCTATAGCTCTGGCTATAGCAACTCTTTGCTGTTGACCGCCGGACAGAGTGTCTATTTTACGCTTTTCAAGACCTGTTAAGTTTACAAGACTGAGCATTTCGCGTACTTTAATATCAATTTCTTTTTCGGGTAGTTTTTTTACTCTTAAACCAAACGCAATGTTCTCATAAACATCGAGATGCGGGAAAAGAGCATAACGTTGAAAAATAGTGTTTACCTGACGCTTGTAAGCGGGTACACCATTTATTTTTTTGCCATCAAACAATACTTCGCCTTTATCGGGTTCGGCGAAACCGGCAATAATTCTGAGAGTTGTTGTCTTGCCACAGCCGGAAGGACCGAGTAAAGTAATAAATTCCTTATCTTTGATATCAAGACAGAGGTTATCAAGTACTGTTTCTCCATCGAAAACGATTGAAATATTATTAAGTTCAATTATTGTGTTGTTTTTCTGCACGAAAATCGCCTCCGTAAAGAGTTTTTAATAAAAATATTTAACATTAATTTTAAAATAATATTCATCGATAATATAGAACAAAAACTGCTAAAAGTCAACACTTTTTTGTAAAAATCGCGTAAAATTTCAAATAATTTTGAGCGCTATTTTAAAAAACTCATTATATCTCTTTTTTTCTTCGTTTTACTCGCAAAAACTCGATTTGTTAATAATTTAATTATTTTGCCATATATTTCATAAAACAGTTGCTGTAAAAAAGATAATGTGATATAATAATTATTAATTAATTATTGGATGGTAAGTGTGAATGTTAGTCTTAGGTATTGACCCCGGATATGCTATCATCGGCTACGGCGTGGTGTCTTATGATAATATACGGTTCAAACCGGTGGAATATGGGGCTGTAACAACCGATGCAAAGATGTTGTTTACGGACAGGCTTAAAAGAATATTTGATGGAATTACCGAAATTTTAGAAAGATATAAACCGGATGCTTTGTCGATTGAAAAGCTTTATTTCAACACCAACACCACTACAGCTATAGATGTTGCACAGGCAAGGGGAGTTATACTTCTTGCTGCCCGTATAAAAAATATACCGGTTTTTGAATATACACCGTTGCAGGTTAAACAAGCAGTTACGGGTTACGGCAGAGCTGAAAAACGGCAGGTACAAGAAATGGTTAAGCATATTTTAAACTTAACAGCAGTACCAAAACCGGATGACACAGCAGATGCACTGGCCATCGCAATTTGTCATTCGCACTATGCTGCATCATCTTACGGAAAATTCACTTCGGAGGGTAGAATATGATAAATTCTTTACGCGGAAAACTTATTTACAGTGATAAGGATACCGCTATCGTTGAATGCGGAGGAGTTGGATTTAAGTGTAATATTGGATATAACACTTTTTCTAAGTTGCCCCAGATTAATTCCGATGTTTTTATTTATACCTTTATGTCAGTAAAGGAAGATGCCATCGATTTGTTTGGCTTTTATAGTCCCGAGGAACTTGACTGTTTCAAAATGCTTATTTCTGTCAGCGGCGTCGGTCCCAAAATGGGAATTGCGCTTCTCTCAGAATTTTCGCCGGATAAAATTATGCTATTTATTGCAACCGGTGACTCGAAATCATTGACTTCGGCTTCGGGAGTTGGTAATAAATTAGCACAAAGAATAGTGCTTGAACTTAAAGATAAGGTAAAGTCTTTCGGCGGTTCGGCATCTGAAAGCATTGATAAAACTATAGTGATTTCCGATGACAGTAACGCAAAACAGGCAATAGCGGCGCTTGTAACTCTTGGATATTCCCAGAGTGAAGCTTCGGTTGCTGTTTCAAAACAGGATATGTCCTTAGCAACTGAAGAAATTATTAAAGCTGCTTTAAAAGATCTTGCAAGGCAGGTGTAACAAATGGAAGAAATGGATTTTGAAAACAGAATAGTCGCTCCCGAATTTGTAGCAGATGACACTGATATTGAAATTTCATTGAGACCTAAAACTCTTAATGAGTATATTGGACAAGACAAAGTAAAAGAGAATTTGTCTATTTATATTAAAGCGGCTCTCATGAGAAAGGAATCGCTTGACCACGTTTTATTATATGGACCTCCTGGACTCGGTAAAACAACTCTTTCCGGTATAATTGCGAGAGAAATGGGAGTAAACTGTCGTGTGACATCCGGACCGGCCATTGAAAAACAAGGCGACTTAGTGGCAATACTTACCAATCTCAACGAAGGTGACGTATTGTTTATCGATGAAATTCACCGTCTGTCAAGAAGTGTTGAAGAAATTCTTTATCCCGCAATGGAAGATTTTTCGGTAGATATTATTATCGGAAAAGGTCCATCTGCTCGTTCTATAAGGCTTGATTTACCACATTTCACATTGGTCGGTGCGACCACTCGTTCCGGTCAACTTACCGCACCGCTCAGAGACAGATTCGGTGTACTTTTAAGATTGGAGTTGTATACTCCTGAACAATTAGCAGAAATTATAAAGCGTTCAGCGGGTATTCTGGGTATTGAAATTGACAATAACGGAGCATTAGAGATTGCATCGCGTTCGCGTGGTACCCCGAGAATCGCAAACAGACTTTTAAAACGTGTGAGAGACATTGCACAAATCGAATTTGACGGTGCAATTAACGAAGAAGTCTCACGCGCGGCACTTGATAGATTTGAAATTGATGAATTGGGGCTTGATGATTTTGACAGAAGAATGCTCTCGACAATTATCAATGTATATAACGGCGGACCGGTAGGTCTGGATACTCTCGCTGCTGCACTTGGTGAAGAAAGTATTACAATCGAAGACGTTTACGAGCCTTATTTGATGCAGATTGGTTTTCTGTCCCGTACTACACGCGGAAGGTGTGTTACCGGGTTGGCATACGAACATTTAGGAATAAAAAACAATACTGTTAAAAATTTACAACAACCTATTATTTAAAGGATTCAATTATGCGTTTTGCAACAGATTTTTTAGATTATGAACTTATAGATGCCGATGGTGGCGAACGACTTGAACGTTGGGGCGATATTGTTTTAGTACGTCCCGACCCCACAGTTATGTGGAATGGGATGAGACAGGATAAGCGGTGGAATACCGCACACGCAAAATATCACCGTTCAAGTTCGGGCGGAGGTCATTGGGAAACATACAAAAAAGTCCCTGATGTATGGAGCATCAAATATCGGGACCTAACCTTTAGATTGAAACCGATGGGCTTTAAGCATACCGGTCTATTTCCAGAACAGGCGGTCAACTGGGCACTTGCTATGGACTTAATAAAAAATTCAGGCAGGAAAATAAAGGTACTAAATCTGTTTGCATATACAGGTGGCGCTACCATTGCTTGTCTTAAAGCGGGTGCTGAGGTTACCCATGTTGATGCTTCAAAAGGCATGGTTCAGTGGGCTAAGGAAAATGCGTCGGTTTCGGGAGTGGGAGACAGGCCGGTCAGATGGCTTGTTGATGATTGTCTTAAATTTGTAAGGCGTGAAATCAGACGCGGTAACAAATACGATGCTATAATTATGGACCCGCCATCATATGGACGCGGACCCGACGGTGAAGTATGGAAACTTGAAGAACAAATTTCGGAACTTTTATCCGAAACAGGAAAAATTCTTAGTGATAAACCTTTATTTTTCTTTTTAAATTCGTATACTACGGGGATTTCTCCCACGATTCTTAACTATCTTACAGAATTACATATTTCTAAAGGTAGGGGCGGAAAAGTATATACCGAAGAAATAGGTCTTAAAATTACAAATAAACCACTTGTGTTACCATGCGGTAATACAACGATTTGGATTGGTGAAAAATAATAATGGAAAACATTATTGAAGTTAATAATCTTTGTTATGAATTTGATGATGGCAGTGGTAAGTCCACCGTTATTGACAAACTCAATCTTTCAATAAAACGCGGAAGTTTTACCGTTATTTTAGGACATAACGGCTCGGGTAAATCAACACTTGCAAAATTGTTGAATGGCTTATATAAGCCAACGTCCGGTTCTGTATCTGTTAATGGAATTTTAACCGATGAAACTGAGCGTGAAATAGAAATTAAAAGAACGGTGGGACTGGTTTTTCAAAACCCAGACAACCAGTTAATAGCTTCTGTGGTTGAAGAAGATGTTGCTTTTGGTCCCGAAAATCTGGGCTTGTCTCCTGAAGAAACGCGAAAAAGGGTAGATGAAGCACTTAAAAGTGTTGGTATGTACGATTTTAGAAATTCGGCACCGAATAAATTATCAGGCGGACAGAAACAACGTGTCGCAATAGCGGGTATCATTGCTATGCAACCGCAGTGTATTGTTCTTGATGAGCCAACCGCGATGCTTGACCCACGAGGTAGAAAAGAAGTTATTGATACTGTGCGCCGCTTAAATAAAGATAAAGGCATAACAGTTATTCTGATAACTCATTTTATGGACGAAGCAGAATTTGCCGACAGGGTTTTAGTGATGGATGACGGCAAAATCATCAAAGATGGAACACCGAGCGATATTTTTTCTGATATTGACACTCTTAAAAAGTGCGGACTTAGTGTTCCACAAACAACAGAATTTTTATATCAACTAAGAAAGAAAAATATTAAAATTGAGACGGGAATTATTTCGGTTGAGGATACTGCTAACGCAATTTCTGTTATTTTAAACGGGGGAAACAAATTTGACTGTAATTAAGGTCGAAAATTTAACATATTCATATAGCTCTGATTCACCGGTGAAAAAAGATGCTATTGAAAATATAAATTTTTCTGCTGATAAGGGTGAAATTATCGGTATAATAGGACATACAGGTTCCGGCAAATCAACGCTTGTTCAGCACCTTAACGGCTTAATCAAGCCGACAAACGGAACTGTTTATTTTTGTGAAAAGAATATATGGGAAAATCCAAAAGAAATTAAAAAAATTCGTTCCGAGATTGGACTTGTATTTCAGTATCCGGAATATCAGCTATTTGATGAAACAGTATTCGGGGACGTTTCTTTCGGCCCTAAAAATATGGGTATGACTAAAACCGAAATAAAAGATGCAGTTCTTTTGGCAACAGATAGTGTTGGCATATCCGAAGAATATCTTGATAAATCTCCATTTGATTTATCAGGTGGAGAGAAGCGCAGGGTAGCTATTGCCGGGGTTTTAGCAATGAAACCTAAAGTGATTGCCTTTGATGAGCCTACGGCAGGTCTTGACCCTGAAGGCCGCAACACTGTAATGCAAATCATAAAAAAATATAGAGATGCAAACAATGCAACTATTTTTGTTGTTTCGCATTCTATGGAAGACATAGCGACCATTTCTGATAAAGTATTGGTTTTAAACGGCGGAAAAGTCGTTATGTTTGACACTCCTAAAGCCGTTTTTTCTCGTCGTACAGAACTTGAAAAAATTGGTCTTACTGTACCGCAAATTACCAAGGTTATTCACTCATTAATTGATAAAGGTTTCGATTTGCCAAAAGATATTATAACTATAGATGAAGCGGTCAATGTCATTTCTTCCATTGTAAAAGGTGGTGGGCGTAATGATTAAAGACTTTACACTCGGTCAGTATATACGGACCAACTCAATTATTCATAAAATAGACCCAAGAATTAAAATTTGTCTGTTAATTTTGATTTTAGTCATAATTTTTTGCGCTACAAATCTATTTTCATTGCTTTTTTTAGCAGCCACAATATTAACTATACTTTTGATTTCAAAAATTTCGCTTAAAGTTTATTTAAAAAATTTAAAAGTTGTAATACCAATCATAATCATTACAATGCTTCTTAATTTGTTTTATACAAACGATGGAAATGTTTTACTTGAATTTTGGAAGATAAAGGTTACTACAGGCGGTGTTTTGCGCTCTGTATTTATGGGTAGCAGAGTTATTTTGTTAATACTTATTGGTTCTGTGCTTACCTATACTACCACTCCGAATGATTTAACCGATGCTATTGAGAGACTTTTATCACCACTTAAATTTATAGGTCTTGGCTCTGCGGTACACGCGATGTCAATGATGATGACCATTGCTTTGCGCTTTATTCCTACGTTAGTTGAAGAAACGGATAAGATAATCAATGCTCAAAAGGCCAGGGGAGCCGATTTTGAAAATGGTAAATTAAAAGATAGAATAAAAGCAATAATTCCAATTTTAATCCCGCTGCTGATTTCTTCGGTACGCAGGGCATACGAGTTAGCAGAAGCTATGGAGAGCAGGTGTTACAACGGCGGCGTAGGCAGAATAAGGATGAGGGTTTTAAAATTAAAATCACTTGATATGTTTTCTGTTATAGCAGTGGTTATTTGTTGTATAGCGGTGTTTCTTATTAATTTATTATAAGTAGGTTAGGTTTATGAGTCGATATCTGCTCAAAATTTCATATGATGGAACCGCCTATCACGGTTGGCAGGTACAGCCCAATGGCATTACGGTACAGGCAGTACTTTGCGAAGCCTTGAAAGATATGTGTGTTGAAGTGGTTTCGGTATCCGGATGCAGTAGGACTGATGCGGGTGTTCACGCAAATGAATTTTATTGCCATTTCGATACATCCCTTGATATACCGTGTATTGCTTTTATTAACGGTTTAAATGCAGTTTTACCAAGAGATATTTCGGTGCTTGATTGTAAATCGGTTGATGGTGACTTTCACGCCAGATATAACGCAAAAGGGAAAAATTATATTTATAAATTTTTTGATGGAAAAGTGAGAAATCCCTTTTTACGAAATTATGCTTTATTTGTGCCACAAAAATTAAATGTAGACAAAATGAATATTTTTTGTAAAAATTTAATCGGAACTTACGATTTTTGCGGTTTTTCTTCCTCAAAAAGAACAGTTACCGATACAGTCAGAACTGTTACGGACTGTTTTGTGGAACGTAACGGTGATATAGTAACTCTCAGTATTAGCGCTGATGGCTTTTTGTATAATATGGTGAGAATTATCGCGGGTACTGCGTTAGAGGTTTCTAAGGGCAGAATTGACCCTGAAAACACAGTAGAAATTATTAACTCAAGAGATAGAAATAAAGCAGGGCCTACTTTAGCGCCGCACGGACTTTATTTAAATAAGGTAATTTATTAATCAAGAGGTGTATTTATGGCCGAGTATAGGAAGAAGAGTTTCTCTGCGCGTAAGAGAAAAATTAAAAATCCTGTTACAGAAAAAATACCTATGAAAACTAAATCGTCTGAAAGCCGTAAGGCCGTAAATCCGCCCGAAAAGGCTAAATCATCATATCGGCAATCAATTCGCCGTAAAAATATGCGTGTTATAGCTGGAAAAAAGCTGAAACTTAAGAAGAAAATGTTGTTTGCAGTTATTTCTGTTTTAATTATTTTCAGTGTAGTTTTGCTTTCTTTTTCATTACCTACCGGTATTATTGAATATATTGAAAACAGAGTTGCGCTTTCGGGCAATGGTGAAGGATATCCGCATAATTTTTCTTCCAGTGGTTCATTAATTTCTGTTGTAAAAGGAAATAAGCAGTTCACCGTAGTTACCCCAAGTGATATAGTGGGCTATAACAATAACGGTAAAAAGATTTTTTCATATCAACACGGCTTCGCTTATCCTATAGTTAAAACTTCGGCAGAGAGATTTGTTCTATATAATCAGGGTGGCAGTGAGTTTTCAGTTTACAATTTAAATAAGGAATTATTTTCAGGAAAAACAGAGAAGACAATTCTTTCGGCCGATATAAGCGATAGTGGCGTATATGCCATTGCCACACAATCTGATAGTTATTCTTCGCAAGTAACCGTTTATAACAAGAATAACAAACAAATTTACAAATGGATGTGCGCAGATTATACTATAAACAACGTTACATTATCATCTGACGGAAAACGGTTAGCCGTATCGGTTATTAACACAAAATCCGGTAAATTTATTTCAAAGCTATATATTTTAAAGTATGATGCAGCAACACCCGTTAATGTTATTGATTTCGAAAACGAATTAAT
This sequence comes from Acutalibacteraceae bacterium, assembly GCA_045613385.1. Classification (GTDB taxonomy): domain Bacteria; phylum Bacillota; class Clostridia; order Oscillospirales; family Acutalibacteraceae; genus SIG565. The sequence goes on from JAZLAW010000001.1 coordinate 14,183, forward strand.
TCTATCATTGAACAATCATAGCAGTAGGCAATTTTATACGGTGTTTGATAATAAAGTTATTTTCAAAAACTGGAAAAATATGTCTACTAATACTTATGAAACCGATAAATCGATATTCTTTGTTAAAAATTCGAGCAATTTTACACTGATAGTTGATGGTTTATTGGCTAATAAAAATGAAAATCATATTACTGTTTGCAATAAAAAAGGCGTAATAAAATCAGAGTTTAATTTTGATAAAGAAATTATCGACGTTGCAATTCAAGGAAAATATATCTACATTTTAAGCGACCGAAACATATATATTTATAATACAAAAGGTGAACTTTTAAATTCAGCAGAATGCGATTTTGGTATAAAAAATATTATACCTATAAGTAGATTTTCTGTTGCCGCCTTTAAGGATAAAGAAATTAGAAAAATTTCAATCGGATGATTTGGAGGATTAATTATGTCACTTATACTTGATTTAATAATTTTAGCTATTGTTTTGATATCTGTTTTTATTTATGCCAAAAAAGGTTTTGTGAAATCTGTTTTTAGCATTGCCGGATTTTTAGCGGCGATTGTACTTGCATTATATTTAAGCGGACCATTTGCAAATTTCATTTATACAAATGCCATAGAGCCCGGCGTTGTTAGTTCTCTGGAAGAAACTTTAAATGTTCCCGGTGCAACACTTGAAAATACATCAAACGATGTGTGGGAAGCATTACCTGCGATTATCAAAAATAACGCCGAAGTCCTTAATTTAAGTCCCGATAACTTGTTTTCAGGTGGTAATATTCTGGGTGATACTCATGTAATCGCTCAAAATATTGCGGATACCGTTATTAAACCTTTTACGGTTTATTTTATTAAAATAATTTTATCATTGATAATTTTTGTGGTTTTGAGTATTGTTTTCAAATTCTTAGTCAAAATACTTAACAAAATCTTTTCCTTTAGCCTTATTGGGAAAATCAATTCGTCTTTAGGTGCAATTTTAGGTTTGGTTATGGGTATAGTAATTACTTTGATTTTTGTACTTATTGTGAACTTTATAATTTCTGTTTCGGGCGGTTTCTTAATTTTCACAAATGATGCAGTTGATTCATCAAATGTGTTTAGTTTTATTTCAAATTTACTGCCTGTTAAATTTTAGTTGTTTTATCTCGAAGGGAGTCATTTTAAAAAATGAAGCTATGTAGCAAATGCCAAAAAAGACCGGCGGTTGTGTTCATTTCAGACCCAACACAGGCAGATTCATCACCAAAGGGATTATGCCTTGTATGTGCAAAAGAACTCGGTATCAAGCCGATAGACGATATGCTCAGTAAAATGAATATATCAGATGAAGATATCGAACAAATGAGCGAACAGTTTATGGATATTATGGCACTCAATGAAGAAGAAACCGATGATGATACATTTGCGTTAGGAACCGCACCGGCTTTTCCTTTTTTGAATAATATATTTGGGAATTCTTCAAAAAAAGATTCTGAAGAGAATAGCTGGAAATCCGAGAAGGAAGAAAAGTCGCCTAAAAAGAAAAAGGCGAGGTTTCTTGAGCAATATTGTACTAACTTAACTGAAAAAGCTCAAAAAGGTCAACTTGATGCAATAATTGGCAGAGATAAAGAATTGTCACGCGCAATACAAATTCTTTCCCGCCGTTCAAAAAACAATCCGTGTCTGATAGGAGAGCCGGGTGTTGGTAAAACGGCCATCGCTGAAGGGCTTGCTCTTATGATTGCTGCCGGATCAGCTCCTGCGCGACTGTTGGATAAAGAAATTCATCTTCTTGATTTAACCGGTCTTGTCGCAGGGACACAGTTCAGAGGACAATTTGAGAGCCGTGTTAAAGGTTTGATTGATGAAATTAAGAACCGCGGTAATATTATACTTTTTATTGATGAAATCCATAATCTTGTTGGTGCTGGTGACTCTGCCGAAGGCTCTATGAATGCTGCCAACATATTAAAACCCGCGCTTTCCCGTGGTGAAATTCAGGTTATAGGTGCCACAACTTTTAAAGAATATCGCAAATATATTGAAAAAGATGCCGCGCTTGAACGACGTTTTCAGCCAATTACTGTTGAAGAACCGTCTTTAGAGGAGGCGGAAAATATAGTTTTAGGTGTCAAAGGATATTACGAAGGGTTTCATAACGTTTCAGTGTCTGATGAACTTGTTCGCAAAATTGTACGTCTTTCGGAAAGATATGTAACTGACAGGTTTTTACCTGATAAGGCTATTGATTTATTAGACGAAGCTTGTGCTTGTGCGAGTCTTGAGAATAAATCGGTTGATGAATTATATAATATCAATAAGAAGATTAAGGAAACTAATATAGAAATCGAAAATCTTGAATCTGCTGTAGAAAACATCGATTACGAGAAATTAGCAAACAAAAAATCCGCACTTGAAAAATATAAAAAACAGGCAGATTTACTCTATGGACCTGCCTCCAATATAGTTGTTACGGAACTCGATGTTGCGAAAGTAATTGAGCTCTGGACCGGTATCCCGTCTTCTAAAATACAGGAAAGTGACCTAAAGAAGCTCTCTCTCTTAAGTACCGAAATTAAAAAAAGAGTAATAGGGCAGGATGAAGCAGCAGATGCGGTTTCTGCGGCAGTCAGACGTTCGAGATTGCAAACCTCATCTCATAGACGTCCGGCATCATTTATTTTCGTTGGACCTACTGGTGTTGGTAAAACAGAACTCTCTAAAGTTTTGTCTGAACAGTTATTCTCGACTCCTGAAACAATGATAAGACTTGATATGTCGGAGTTTATGGAAAAACACTCTGTTTCCAGAATTGTTGGCTCTCCACCGGGATACGTAGGATATGACGAAGCCGGGCAACTTACCGAGAAAGTTAGAAGAAAGCCTTATTCGGTTATCTTGCTTGATGAAATTGAAAAAGCACATCCTGATGTATTGAATATTCTTTTGCAAATTTTTGATGATGGCAGAATAACCGATGCACAGGGTAGGGTTGTAAATTTCGAAAACACTATAATTATCATGACTTCTAATGCAGGAAGTGAACGTAATGATTACGCGGTCGGTTTTGGAAAAACCGCAGCACAAATGTCAAAAGATAAAGCTTTAAAAGCGTTGCGTGAATTTATGCGACCCGAATTTTTAGGAAGAATTGATGAAATAGTAGTATTTTCACCACTCGATGAATCTTCGTTGGAAAAAATTGCCGAATTAATGCTTAATGATTTTAAACAGGTAATGCTTGAAAAAGAAATTGAGCTTATTTTCGATAATTCTGTTTGTAAACAGTTGGCAATAGAATCGGTTGGAGCAAAGGCGGGTGCGAGGGAATTACGCACAAATATCAGGAAAAATATCGAAGATAAAATAGTTGATTTAATTATTGAAAGCTGTGAAAATCCACCTAAACAAATTAATGTTAAATATAATGGTGGATATAAAGTTTCTTTTAAATAATTTAAAAATTTGCTTGACTATCGATGAATTTTATGTTATCATAACTTTCGTCGATTATGCGGGTGTAGTTCAATGGCTAGAATCCCAGCCTTCCAAGCTGGTCGTGTGGGTTCGATTCCCATCACCCGCTCCAAAAAATAAGCATCAACCTTTATGGTTGGTGCTTTTATTTTTTATTTTATTGATGTTTTTATATCTATTGACATTGAAAAAAACGAATAGTATAATTATATATTAATATAACAAGTATTGGAGTAATATTATGTTGTCTCAAGAAATGATAAATTTAGGAAGAGTACGTTCGGTAATCAGAGAAATGTTTGAGTATGGTAACAAACGTGCAGCAGAAATCGGTAGAGAAAACGTTTTTGATTATAGTTTGGGAAATCCGAGTGTGCCCGCTCCGCAAATCGTAAATGACACTTTGACAGACCTACTTAATAACACTGACCCGGTACAGTTACATAGTTACTCTTCGGCACCGGGTGACCCGGGGGTAAGAAATAAAATTGCGGAAAATCTCAATAACGAATATAATACAAGCTTTTCTGCAGGTAATATTTACATAGCTTCAGGGGCTGCTGCAGCTCTTTGTATCACTTTTAAGGCTTTAGCCGAGAAAGATGATGAATTTATTGTATTTGCACCGTTTTTTCCGGAATATAGAGTTTTTATTGAAAATGCGGGTGCTAAGTTATCTGTTGTTAAATGCCGCGAAGAAGATTTTCAAATAGATTTTACAGCTCTCAAAAATGCGATAAATAAACACACAAAAGCGGTGGTAATTAATTCGCCTTGTAATCCGTCCGGCGTAGTTTTCAGCCGCGAAACAATTACTGAATTGAGCAGAGTGCTTACCGATGCACAGGAAAAATACGGTCATCCTATTTTTTTGATTTCGGATGAGCCATATCGCGAACTTGTATATGATAATATTGAAGTTCCTTTTGTACCAAATTTTTATCATAACACTATTGTTTGTTATTCATTCAGTAAATCTTTATCTATACCGGGCGAACGCATCGGTTATATACTTATTTCCGATAAATCAGTCGCACCTGATACCATATTTGAAGCAGTGGCAGGAGCTGGTAGAGCGCTTGGTTACGTATGTGCATCAAGCATGTTTCAAAAATTAATACCTGTTTGTATGGGTAAAACCGCAGATATAAGTGTATATAAAAAGAACAGGGATTTATTGTGTGATGCCTTAACAGAGTATGGTTTTACGCTGCCAAGTCCTGACGGTGCCTTTTATCTTTTCATAAAAGCATTAGAACCTGATGCTAACAGATTTTGCGAAAATGCTAAAAAATTTGAGCTTCTTTTAGTGCCGGGAGATAGTTTTGGCTATCCCGGTTATGTAAGAATTTCGTACTGTGTTTCTACCGAGCAAATTATTAATTCGTTGCCATCGTTTAAAAAACTTGCCGATGGCTATAGAAACGGGGAATTTTAGTGAATAAGCTTGATATTGCAAGAGAAAAAATCAATGATATTGATAAGGAAATATCAAAACTTTTTTGTGAACGTATGAAGGCAGCCGAGATGGTTGCGCAATACAAAAAAGAGAATGGATTACCAATCTATGACGCTTCAAGAGAAAATGCAATTATAGAAAGTAATTCAAAAAATCTTACATATCCCGAATATGCGCAATATTACATTGATTTTCAACGCGATGTTATGAAAATTTCACGCAAATACCAGGAAAAATTACTCGATGGTATGAAAATTGCATATGGCGGCGTTGAAGGTGCTTTTGCACATATTGCCGCCGGTAAAATTTTTTCTTCCGGTAAAAGAATTGCATATCCCAATTTTAAAGATGCATATCAGGCGGTTAACAATGGGGAGTGCGACTGCGTAGTTTTACCCATTGAAAACAGTAGTGCGGGTGAAGTTGGGAATGTTATTGACTTAATATTCGCAGGAAATCTGTATGTAAATGGCGTTTATGAATTATCGGTATCACAGAATTTAATTGGTGCGCCCGATGCGGAAATTGCCGATATTAAAAAGGTTGTTAGCCATATACAAGCCCTTGAACAGTGTGATACATATATCAAATCACACGGTTTCGAGATTTCAATGTGCGAAAATACGGCTCTTGCAGCACAAAAAGTTGCCGAACTCAACGATAAATCAATAGCCGCTATAGCAAGTGTTGAAACTGCCGAATTGTACGGGCTTAAAGTTCTCGATGCAAATATTAACGAAAGTCACATTAATACAACTCGTTTTGCAGTTCTTTCGTTATCTGAGCATTTAAAAACCGTCAACAAGCCTGACAATAATTCAATTTTAATGTTTACCGTTCGCAATGAAGCCGGTTTTTTGGCAAAGGCCATAGAAGTTATAGGTAAACACGGCTTCAATATGCGTAATTTACGCAGCCGTTCAATGAAAGAACTATTATGGCAGTATTATTTTTATGTCGAAGTTGAAGGAAATCTGCATTCCCCGAAAGGCGACTCAATGCTTGTCGAACTCGCAGAATATTGCGATAAATTAAAGGTTGTCGGCACATATTATAATCATTTAGATTTAAAATAATTGGTGTTTATATGATAATTAATGTTGATTTAGCAGATAGGTCTTACGATATACATATAGAGAAAGGTATTCTGTCAGAAATTAATTCTATAATACCGCTTGACCGAAAGGTGCTTATAGTTACCGATGATGGTGTTCCTTCCGATTATGCTGAAACTGTAGCAAAACAGTGTAAGAGTCATGTTATTGTTACTGTTAAACAAGGGGAAGGCTCAAAATCTTTTTCTACTCTTAAAGAATTATGTGTTGTTATGCTCGAAAATAATTTTACACGTAACGATTGTGTTATTGCCGTTGGTGGCGGTGTTGTGGGTGATTTATCCGGTTTTGCGGCTGCCACTTTTATGCGTGGCATAGATTTTTACAACATTCCAACAACAGTACTTTCCCAGGTAGATTCTTCAATTGGCGGTAAGGTTGCTATAAATTTAGATGGTGTAAAAAACATAGTTGGTACTTTTTATCAACCTAAAGCTGTTATTATTGACCCTGAAGTACTTAATACCTTATCAGAAAGACAGTTTTCCAATGGTTTGGCGGAAGCAGTTAAAATGGGATTGACGTCCGATGTGTCACTTTTTGAACTTATAGAAAAAAACAACGCTAATGATTGCATAGAAGAGATTATTTATAAATCTCTGATGGTCAAAAAGTGTGTAGTAGAAAATGATGAGAAAGAAAACGGTCTGCGCCGTATACTAAATTTTGGACATACAATAGGACACGCTATCGAAAGTTTAAATTTAGGTGATTTATATCACGGTGAATGTGTTGGACTTGGAATGCTTTATATGTGTAGCGAGAATATCCGTCCGCGCATCAAAAAAATGCTTGAAAAGTTGAATTTACCTACGTTTATTCCGCTCGATACTTCGGAAATTGCTTTGGTTATTTCCCACGACAAAAAATCGGTTGGGGAGTTAATTTCGGCCGTTTTTGTAGATGATATAGGTTCCTACCGTATTGAAAAGGTTACCCAAGATTATCTTATTGACTTATTATAATTTCAGTATATCAATTATTTTAAAGGATTTGATAGATTTTGTTAGCGGTTATTGAAAAGAGTCGGGCAGAAGGGAAAATCGGTGCTCCACCATCTAAAAGTATGGCTCATAGATTACTTATTTGCGCAGCTTTGTCAAATGGTATTAGTGAAATTAAAAATATTGCGTTTTCTGAAGATATCTTGGCTACTATTGATTGTTTAAAGTCTATTGGTGCAAAATTTGAAATTTATGAAAATTCCGTTAAAGTATATGGTACAAATCTTGATAATATAAATCGTGAAATAACAGTGTTTTGCAGAGAAAGCGGTAGCACATTAAGATTTATTTTACCAATATTATTATTAAGTGAGAAAGAATGTACACTTAAAGGCTCAGATTATTTATTAAAACGTCCAATGAGCGTATATGAAGAAATTTGTAATAAAAAAGGTTTCGGTTTTAAAGTTTCTTCTGACGGCATTAAAGTTATGGGTCCTTTGCAACCGGGAATTTTTGAGTTAAAAGGGAATATAAGCAGTCAATTTATAAGCGGATTGCTTTTTGCATTACCTTTACTAAACAGTGACAGTAAAATTAAAATACTACCACCAATCGAGAGCCGTTCATATATAAATATGACTGTTGATGCTTTAAAAAAATTTGAAGTTTCTGTTGAATGGTTGACAGATGATACTCTGAGAATTAAAAGTAATACACAGTATAAGGCTAATTGCGTAACAGTAGAAGGTGATTATTCAAATTCTGCCTTCTACGAAGCATTTAACCGTGTTGGTGGTAATTTATCAATAGACGGTCTTAACAGAGTTTCTTTACAAGGCGATAAGGTTTACAATGCTCTGTTTGATTTATTGGAAAAAGGTTGTCCTACCATAGACTTAACAGATTGTCCTGATTTAGCACCAATTTTAATTACTCTTGCGACTATGAAAAACGGTGCAATCTTTACGGGCACTCACCGCCTTAAAATGAAAGAAAGCGACCGTGGTTCAGCGATCGCGTCCGAACTTAAAAAATTCGGTGCCGATATTATAGTTGAAGAAAACAGAATAATTGTAAATAAAAGTGTTTTATCTGCACCTGACTGTACTTTGAACGGTTATAATGATCACAGAATAGTTATGTCTTTGGCAGTAATTTGCTCTGTTTATGGTGGAAGAATTACAGATGCCGAAGCTGTTTCTAAAAGTTTTCCTGACTTTTTTGAAAAGATAAAATCTCTTGGAATTAAGGTTATGTTAAATGAAAATTACTAATGACACAAAATTTTTAATAATTGGACTTGGTTTAATAGGCGGTAGTTATGCACGTGCACTTACCAAAAAAGGATATATCGTTAATTCTATAAGTCTTGAACAAAGTTCTATTGATTTTGCTATTGATAACGGAATAATCAACTACGGTACTACACAAGTTGATGAAAAATTGATTAAAAATTCCGATATAATTATTTTTGCATTATATCCGCATATATTAATTGATTGGTTAAAGAAATATCAACATTTATTTAATGCGGGCACGATTCTTACCGATGTTACCGGTGTCAAAACTTCATTATTAGCTGAAATTAATGATTTTTTACGTGATGACGTTGAATTTATTGCCGCACATCCTATGGCAGGTCGCGAAGTGTATGGTGTGGAAAACAGTGATGATGCTATTTTTGAAGGGGCAAACTATATTGTCGTTCCCACGGAACAAAACTCTGATGAAGCTATTGATTTGTGTAAACACTTGGGTGAAATTTTAGGTTTCAAAAATATATCAGAACTGTCCCCGAAAAAGCACGATGAAATGATAGCTTTTTTGTCTCAACTTACACACTGCATTGCTGTTTGTTTAATGACAAGTAATAATGGTGATAATTTGCAGGATTATACCGGCGACTCTTTTAGAGATTTAACCAGAATTGCCGTTATTAACGAAAATATGTGGTCTGAATTATTTTTAATGAATAAAGAACCATTACTAAATATGATGCAAATTTTTAAAAATGATTTTGAAAAAATGATGAAATATATAAAAGACGACAACAAGGAAGGTATCAAAAAAATGATGATACTTTCAACCGAAAGAAGAAAATTATTTAATAAATAGGAGAGTTATTTATGAATATGGATTTTGTCAGGAAACTACCTGTACCTATAGATATAAAAGCGCAGTACCCGTTTCCGGATGAATATAAAGAAATTAAAAAATCAAGAGACAAAGAAATCGCTGACATCTTTACAGGTAAAAGCAATAAGTTGCTGTTGATAATCGGTCCTTGCTCAGCGGACAGGGAAGATGCCGTATTAGAATATTTGTGTAGACTTCGTGAATTGCAAGAGAAAGTAAAGGATAAAATCTTCTTTATACCGCGAATTTATACAAATAAACCAAGAACGACGGGTGAAGGTTATAAAGGAATGCTTCATCAACCCGACCCGCACGAAAAACCGGATATGTTAGCCGGTATTGTTGCAATTCGTAAATTGCACTTAAAGGCGGTTCAAAACACTGAATTTACTTGCGCTGATGAAATGTTGTATCCCGATAATCACCGTTATTTATCCGATTTGCTTTCGTATGTGGCGGTAGGGGCAAGGTCTGTCGAAGACCAGAGCCACAGATTTACTGCGAGCGGTCTTGAATTACCGGTTGGAATGAAAAATCCGACTTGTGGTGACCTTTCGGTTATGATGAATTCTATAAGAGCTGCCCAGAGTGCTCACACATTTATTTATCGCGGATGGGAAGTACATTCTCACGGTAATCCACTAACCCATGCTATTTTACGCGGTTTTGTCGATGAAAGCGGTATGTCATATCCAAATTATCACTTTGAAGACTTAACACGTCTTTGTAAGATATATAATGAATCTAATCTTGTAAATCCGGCTTGTATTATTGATACTAATCACGCAAATTCCGGTAAAAATTACTTAGAACAGGTCAGAATTTGCAAGGAAGTTTTACATAGTAAACGCCATTCAAAAGAAATTGACAAATTGGTAAAGGGTTTTATGATAGAAAGTTATTTAGTGGATGGTTGCCAAAAAGCCTCCGGGATTACATACGGCCAGTCGATTACCGACCCTTGTCTTGGTTGGGAAAAAACTGAAAAGTTAGTCTTGGATATTGCGGAATTATTATAGTTTTGGAGAAATAATATGATGAATATTAAAGAACAGGTAATTGATGCTCTTAATGAGCTTTGTGATATCGCTAAAATAGGAAAAGGTGACATTGTAGTTATCGGATGCTCTACGAGTGAAGTTGATGGTGGTATTATCGGTAAGAATTCCAACGTTAATTTAGGTGAAGAGATATTTTCAGCAGCTAATAATGTCTTAACTTCCCGCGGTGCATTCCTTGCGGCACAATGCTGTGAGCATCTTAACCGCGCTATAGTTTTAGAAAAAGATGCCATAACCGATAATAATGAAGTAGTTAATGTCGTTCCTCAGCCCAAAGCCGGCGGTTCCTTTGCTACGGCCGCTTATAACGGTTTTAAAACACCTGTAGTTGTTGAAAGCATTAAAGCAAAAGCAGGACTTGACATAGGTCTTACATTAATTGGAATGCATCTAAAAAATGTTGCCGTTCCCGTGAGATTATCTGTCAAAAAAATTGGAAATTCCTGTATTAGTGCAGCGAGAACCCGCCCAAAATTCATAGGCGGTGTCCGAGCTTCATACGATGAAAATAGTTTATAAAAAATTTAAAATATGTTGTATAGTTATTGACATTTACCACAACATAGTGTATAATTCAGGTATAAAATTTCGATATATGTCAAATAATATGGTTTTGAAGTCTCTACCCGGTTGCCGTAAATAATCGGACTATCGAATGATTATTAGAGACTAACCGCAAGGTTAGTCTGTTTTTTTAGGGGGATTACCGTTGCAACTTTTGGAAGAACGTATTAAAACAGACGGTATAATCGGCGAAGGTAATGTACTTAAGGTTGATAGTTTTTTAAATCATCAGATGGACATTTCACTTATCAATGAATTAGCAAAGGAATTTTACCGCTTATTTAAAGATAATAATGTAACCAAAGTTCTTACAATTGAAGCGTCAGGTATTGGGATTGCGTGTTTAACTGCACAATATTTTAATGTTCCTATGGTTTTCGCAAAAAAATCAAAAACTAAAAATATAGCAGGGGATGTATATACCGCTAAGGTTGAATCATTTACTCACGGCACTGTTTACGATGTTATGGTTTCAAAAAAATTTTTAAATGCTGAAGATAGGGTCCTAATTATTGATGATTTTCTTGCCAAGGGACAAGCGTTGTTAGGTCTTACTCAGATTGTTAAAGACGCAGGTGCCGAAATTGTCGGATGCGGTATCGTAATAGAAAAGGCGTTTCAAGATGGTGGCGACATTATAAGAAAGCAGGGTATCAGAGTGGAATCTCTTGCTCGTATCAAATCAATGTCGGTTGATGGTGGCGCTGTATTTTGTGATTAATCTAGCCACAATGGCTATTTTAATAAATTTATAAAGAGGAGATTTTAAAAATGAAAAGAATTCTCGCACTTGTTCTCGCAATCGTTATGGTTGCAGTGTTTGCTGTTGGCTGCGGCGGACAGAAAAAAGATGAAAATGTTGTACTCTCAATCGAACAGGTTGAAAAGACAGCACCTTCTACAATCACTGCTATCCCAAAAGAAGAGTTAAAGGTTGGTTTTATTTTCTTACACGACCAGAACTCTACTTACGATAAGAACTTTATGGACGCTGCAAACGCAGTTGTAGCACAACTCGGATTAACTTCTGATCAGGTTATCTTCAAGACCAATGTAGAAGAAAAAGATGTTTGCTACGAAACAGCTAAGGAACTTGTTAATGCAGGTTGCGACATTATCTTCGCTGACTCATTCGGTCATGAACCTTATTTGATTAAGGCTGCCAAAGAGTTCCCGAATGTTCAATTCTGTCATGCTACCGGTACCAGAGCTCAGACCGAATTAGTTCCTAACTACCACAATGCATTTGCTTCTATTTATGAAGGCCGTTACCTTGCCGGTGTTGCTGCTGGTATGAAGATTAAGGAAATGATTGATTCAGGCAAAATTACTGCTGAACAGGCTAAAATCGGTTATGTCGGCGCATTCCCGTATGCTGAAGTTATTTCTGGTTACACCTCTTTCTACCTCGGTGTAAAATCAATCGTTCCCTCGGTTACAATGGATGTTAAATATACAAACTCTTGGTTTGATATTGCTGCTGAAAACACAGCTGCTAAAGCTTTGATTCAGGCTGGTTGTATTCTTATCAGTCAGCACGCTGACTCTTCTGGCGCTCCTGCTGCTTGTGAAGAATTAAAAGTACCTAACGTTGCTTACAACATTGATACTTCTAATATCGGACCTACAACCGCTATCATTTCTTCAAAGATTTCTTGGGAACCTTATTACAAGCTTATCCTTGAAACAATGCTTAAGGGTGGCCAGATTCCTTCTGACTATTGTGCTACTATTGCAAACGGCGGTGTTCAGTTAACAGCTCTTAACACCAATAATGCAGCTCCCGGCACACAGGAAGCTATTGATGCTGCAAAACAGCAACTTATCAATGGTTCACTCAAGGTATTCAATACAGCTAACTTTACTGTTGGCGGTCAAAAACTTGAATCATATTTGGCTGACGTTGTTGACAATGGCGACTTTGTTAAAGATACTGAAGCTATCAGTGATGGTTGCTTTAATGAATCTGCTTTAAGATCTGCTCCTTACTTCGATTTGATTATTGATGGTATTACTGCAGAAAAGTAATTTTGTATTACAGGGCGGAGCAAATAAATGCTCCGCCTATTCTACTTTTTAGTTTTGAAAAATGTACTGGTGTTCAGTTCGTTTTTGAGAATTAAATAGAATGGGGGAAATGTTGTGAGCACAATTCCGGCAATAGAATTAAAAAACATTACAAAAACATTTGGTAGTGTTGTTGCCAATAAAGATGTTTCTTTATCTGCTTATAATGGTGAAATTCTTTCTGTTTTGGGCGAAAACGGAAGCGGAAAAACTACATTAATGAATATGATTTCGGGTATTTATTTTCCCGATAGTGGTCAAATTTATATTAATGGCAGTCCCGTTATAATTTCATCACCTAAAGATGCATTTGAATATAAAATAGGTATGATTCATCAACATTTTAAACTTGTTGATGTGTTTTCTGCGACAGAAAATATTATTTTGGGACTCGAAAATCATAATTTTGACTTAAAGAAAGCCACCGAAAAAGTTAAAGAAATTTGCGAACTTTATGGATTTGAAATTGACCAAAATAAAAAAATATATAATATGTCAGTTTCGGAAAAGCAAACAGTTGAAATAATTAAAGTGCTCTATCGCGGCGCAGATATTCTTATTCTTGATGAACCTACTGCAGTGCTCACACCACAAGAAACTCAAAAACTATTTGCAATTCTGCGTCGTATGCGTGATGATGGCAAGGCAATTATAATAATTACACATAAATTGCACGAAGTTTTATCACTTTCAGATAAGGTCGCCGTACTTAGAAAAGGTGAGTATATCGGAACTGTAAATACGTCTGAAACTAACGAATCAGAACTCACTGAAATGATGGTTGGTAAAAAGATAACGCTTAATATTGAACGAAGTACTCCGGAAAACACGGAAGACCGATTAATTGTTGAAGGCTTAAATTGTATGAGTCGCGATGGAGTAATGCTTCTTAATGATGTGTCATTCACGGCAAAATCAGGTGAAATTTTAGGAATTGCGGGTATTGCCGGTTCCGGACAAAGAGAGCTACTTGAAGCTATAGCCGGTTTACAACATATCGAGGACGGTAGAATACTTTACAATAACCCCAAAACAGGTAATATTGATGATTTGGGTGATAAAACACCGCTTCAGATACGTGAATTAGGTGTACGCCTTTCGTTTGTTCCAGAAGACCGTTTAGGTATGGGTTTGGTAGGCAATATGGATATAATCGATAATATGATGCTTCGTTCATATAGAAAAGGGAAGTCAATGTTCCTTGAAAGAAAAGCTCCTAAGGATTTAGCGATGCATATTATCGAAGACTTAGAAGTCGTAACTCCAAGTGCTACAACTCCCGTCAGAAGACTTTCAGGCGGTAATGTACAAAAAGTTCTTGTGGGCCGTGAAATTGCGGCATCACCGACTGTTTTAATGGCGGCATATCCGGTAAGAGGATTGGATATTAACTCTTCATATACAATTTACAATTTACTTAATCAGCAAAAATCAAATGGTGTTGCGGTAATTTTTGTTGGCGAAGACCTTGATGTTTTAACCGAGCTTTGTGACCGTATATTAGTAATTTGTTCCGGTAAGGTTTCCGGGATAGTTGACGGCAGAACAACCACTAAAGAAGAAATAGGACTGTTAATGACCAAAAATGATGGAGGTGCTAACGATGATAAATAGTAAAAAAAGTTGTCGTGAACCTTTATTTCATATTACAAAGCGTGATGACATAGGCATATATCAATCAATTCTGATTTATGCTTTAGGCTTGATTTTTGGGATGATCATTTGTGGTGTATTTATTATGGCATTCACCGGTATGAGTCCTATTGATGTTTATGTTAAAATGTGGCAGGGAACGTTTGGCGGTTCAGTCACAAGAATTAAAGCTTTGCATCATGCGGCAATTCTCCTTGCAATTTCCCTGGCTGTAACTCCGGCATTTAAAATGAAATTCTGGAACATCGGTGCAGAAGGGCAGGTACTCATGGGTTCTCTTGCCGGTGCATACTGTATGCTTGAATTTGGCAATTCATTATCCGAACCGGTCTTGTTGTTAGTTATGTTCTTAACCAGTATCTTAGCGGGTGTTATATGGGCGATTATTCCCGCCATATTTAAGGCATATTGGAATACCAATGAAACCTTGTTTACTCTTATGATGAACTATGTGGCAACCACACTGGTTGGATATTTTATAATGGTGAAAGACCGTTCGGGCCGTAGTGACTTAGGAATTTTGAACGAACGCACAGGGTATGGCTATTTCCCAAAACTTTTTGGCAAAGACTATTATTTTAATATTGCTATCGTAATTTTAATAACCATATTTGCTTTTGTCTATTTAACGTACAGCAAACAGGGTTATGAAATTTCTGTAGTTGGCGAGAGCCAGAATACCGCAAAATATATAGGAATAAATGTAAAAAAAGTATTTATACGTACATTAGCAATATCCGGTGCCATTTGTGGTGTTACAGGCCTTATGCTTGTAGCCGGTTCACCGACACCATCCATTAACGAAAGTATTGTAGGCGGCCAAGGCTTTACTGCAATTCTTGTTTCGTGGATGTCAAAATTCAACCCAATAATTATGGTTTTTGTTTCTCTGTTAATAACTTTTTTAAGTGATGGCGGAGCATCTGCTACCGATGCTCTTAAAATTGACAGTAGTATAGGCGAAGTTTTAACCGCAATAATTATTTTCTGTCTGATTGGTTGCGGATTCTTTACCAAATATAAGATTAATTTCCGCAATAAGAAGGGGGTTAAATAATGCTTAGTTTAATTTCTAATCTTATTTCCCAGACCTTTAGTTATAGCTCAACTCTGCTTTTTGGAGCCACGGGTGAAATTATTACTGAAAAATCCGGCAATCTTAACCTTGGCACACCGGGTATTATGTCTGTTGGCGGCGTTTGTGCGGTTGTCGGCGCTTATTTTTATACAAGTGCTGTTGAAACTATCAATCCTATTTTGGCTGTTCTTATTACGCTTTTTGCTACAATTATAGGTTCGTTGCTTGTCACATTAATTTTTTGTTTTCTAACAATTACTTTAAAAGCAAATCAAAATGTTACCGGACTTGCTTTAACAACATTTGGTGTTGGTTTGAGTAATTTTATTGGCGGAATCATTAATAATAAAGCTGAAGGCAACACAGGTATTTCGGCATTTCCGTCAATTTCTACCGTTTATCAGACAAAGCTTCCTTTTGCTGATAGTCTTGGATTCTTTGGTAAAACCTTCTTGTCGGCTGGTTTTATGACATATTTAGCTATTGTGATTGCCATCATTGTTTCTATAGTGATTTCTCGTACGCGTATAGGTCTTAATTTGAGAGCAGTAGGGGAGAATCCGGCAACTGCTGATGCTGTTGGTATCAATGTTAATAGATATAAATATGTTTCAACATGTCTTGGCGGTGTTATTTCAGGTCTTGGCGGTTTACATTTTGTAATGCAGTATTTATCAGGTGGTTGGAATAAAGATGCTGTTGAGCAATTTGGCTGGTTAGCAGTCGCACTCGTAATTTTCGCAGTATGGAGACCGATATTAGCATTCTTGGGTTCGATAGCATTCGGAGCGTTGTATGTAATTCCGCTGTCTTTACCGAACATTACACCAAAAACTTTACAACTGCTTGAATTGTTACCATATGTAGTCACAATTATAATATTAGCAATTACAAGTATGCGTAAAAAACGCGAAACTCAGCCGCCAGAAAGTCTTGGTGCAACATATTTCAGAGAAGAACGATAAATTTTCCCATAAAAACAGCGGTATTTTCCGCTGTTTTTATATATTTATAAAAAAGGGAATTGTATTAATTAGACACCTTAAAAATTATATCCAATTATACAAAATGAATATTTTGTATAATTAAGGGGATTGGTTAAATATAATTTAATGCTAATAACGCTTTTTATCCGCTTTTGTAGATTAATCACTATATCTACTAATTATTGACTAATATATTATAGTTATCTATAATATAATTGTAATTTAATTTAGGAGTTGTTAATTTGAAACATGAATTGCTAATGGCATCTCCGCCGATCATCAGAAACTTTTTAATGTATAATGAAACTGTTAAAGGAAAATCTTCTAAATCAGTTGAAGAATATTTCCTTGATTTGCAGACATTCTTTCGATACATTCTATTATCCCGCGGTCTTGTATCGTCTGTAATCGAATTTG
This sequence comes from Acutalibacteraceae bacterium, assembly GCA_045613385.1. GTDB lineage: Bacteria > Bacillota > Clostridia > Oscillospirales > Acutalibacteraceae > SIG565. Next base: position 31,134 of record JAZLAW010000001.1, read on the forward strand.
AAAAAATTGATATTTCAAAGATTGATATAGATTTAGTCAAAACTATAACTTTAAACGACTTATATTCATTTATTGTTTACTGCAAAAACGAACGTTCCAATAATGCTGCAACACGCGCACGAAAAATCTCTACATTACGTATATTTTTTAAATATCTGACGGTACAGGAGCATTTATTAGATGTCAACCCTGCCGAAATGTTAGAAGCACCCAAAATCAAGCAATCTCTTCCAAAACATCTTTCATTAGACGATTCTCTGAAATTACTAAATTCCGTAACGGGTGATAATCAAGCCCGTGATTACTGTATTTTAACGTTATTTCTCAACTGCGGAATGCGTTTATCGGAATTAGTTTCATTAAATGTAACCGATATAAAGGCTGATGGCAGTTTGGTTATAACCGGTAAAGGTAATAAAGAACGGCTGGTTTATCTAAATGCCGCTTGTCTGGAAGCCGTTAACGAGTATTTAAAGGTTCGCCCTAATGATGGTATTGTTTTTAACGACAGAAACGCCTTATTTATTAGCCGAAATAAGCGTAGAATCAGTAATAAAACCGTGCAACACCTTGTTAAAAACTATCTCGAAAAAGCCGGTCTTGCCGATATGGGATATTCCACCCATAAATTACGTCATACTGCAGCGACGCTTATGTATCAGGAAGGTAATGTTGATATCAGAGTTCTTAAGGAAATACTCGGTCATGCAAATTTAGGCACAACACAGATATATACGCACGTTGCCAACAAACAAATACAGACCGCAATAAACTCAAACCCATTATCAAATGTAAAAAACAATGAAAAAAAGCCGCAATAAGCGGCTTTTTTGTTATAAAATTATGCAAACAAGACCATTACAACCTTCGTTTATGACTCGTTCCAGTGTTTCTTGTAATCTCATACGAGCATCGCTTGGCATATGTGATAATTTTGTGTGTAAACCTTCATTAACAAGTTCGTGTAATGATTTTCCAAAAATATTCGAATCCCAAATTTTAACGGGATTTTCTTCAAATTCGCTAAGCAGATACATTATTAAATCTTCGCTCTGCTTTTCGCTACCAACTATTGGACTGACTTCAGTTGTTATGTTTGCCTTCATCATATGAATCGAAGGAGCTGATGCCCTGAGCCTTACGCCGTAACGTCCCCCCTGTCTCATAATTTCGGGCTCTTCAAGAGACAATTCACCAATCGTAGGCATAACAATACCGTAACCGGTTGCTTCTACTTCGTCAAGCGCATCTTTATATCTCATATATTCTTTTTTAATATTTGCGAGCTCTATCAAGGTATCAAGCAGTTCACTTTCACCATCGATTGTAATACCTGTAGATTCAGCTAAAATCTTATAAAACAGGTTTTTATTTATACCTATTTTAACATTGGCGAGTCCCCTACCCAAATCAATCGATTTTACCGATGAATTTTCTATAAACTCATTATTAAGAAGATTATCTCCAAAAGACCTTACATCACTGATTTTTGTCAATTTTTCGCTATATTGTTTCACCGAATCAATAATATTTGACCTTAACCAGTGGTCAGTAGGAAGTGAATTTATCCACAAAGGAAAGCCTATATCAATTTCTTTTATTGGAAACTCGTATAAAATTTTTCCTAAAATGTCGCGAATATCGTCCTCAGTTAGCTCTAAGCAATTAAGTGGCAAAACAGGCACAGAATATTTTTTAGACAATTCTAAGGCTAAATTTACCGCTTCAGGCGTTTCGGGATACATACAATTAAGCACAACAACAAACGGTTTATTAATATCCTTCAATTCTTTAATAACTCTTTCTTCTGCTTCTTGATACTCTTCGCGCGGAATATCACTTATACTACCATCAGTTGTTATTACAAGGCCTATGGTAGAATGTTCGTTAATAACTTTTTTAGTACCGATTTCCGCCGCCATATTAAATGGAATTGGTTGTGTGTGCCAAGGAGTCATTACCATTCTTGGTTGGTCACCCTCAATATAACCTAGAGAACTGGGTACTATGTAACCCACGCAATCTATCAACCGCACATTAAATTTTTCGCCTTCATCGATAGTAATTTCAACCGCACTCTCGGGAATAAATTTTGGCTCGGTTGTCATAATTGTTCTTCCGGCGGCAGATTGCGGCAGTTCATCATTTGCACGGTCACGTTCGAAGTCACTTTTTATATTTGGTAAAACAAGCTTATCCATAAACTGTTTTATAAATGTTGACTTTCCTGTTCTTACGGGTCCGACAATTCCGATATAAATATCTCCGCCTGTTCTCTGAGAAATATCTTTATATATGCTTGTTTGTGTTAACATAAAAAATCCTCCGCAAAAATATTCCGTTTGTTACAGAATATGTACGAAGGATTTTTTTTATTACTATTGTTTTAAATATCGTTTGCTATTATATCGTCAAGGGTCTGACGTTTAACGGCGACATAGCTATCGTTATTTTTCAACATAACTATTGGAGGACGCCCAATACGGTTATAATTCATAGCCATTGAGAAGTTATATGCACCGGTTGTACATACAGCAATTATATCACCGCGTGTAGATTTTGGAAGTAATACATCTTTTTGAATAATATCACCGCTTTCACAGCAACGACCAACCAAATCACATTTAAAATCGTAATTATCTGTTGCTCGATTTGCGTGTAAAACAGTATATTCCGACTCATATAAGGCGTATCTCGGGTTATCACTCATACCGCCATCTACCGAAATATAATTTTTATAACCCGGTATTTCTTTAATGCTACCGACCGTGTAAACAGTCATACCGGCATCTGCAACAATGCTCCTGCCCGGTTCCATTAGAATTTTCGGAAGTGGTAATTCTAATTTTTTGACTTCGTTTTTTAGAAAAGCGGCAACTTCATCAATATTTTCTTCAATATTAATTGTTGGGTCAGTTTCAACATATCGGACACCGTAACCGCCGCCAAGGTCGAGTTGCTTCGCAATATAACCGAATTTATCCTTAACACGTTTAATAAACATAAGCATTATTTCAGCGCCACGTATAAACGTGTCTGAATCAAACACCATAGAACCTATATGACAATGGAAACCGCACAATTTAATGTTTTGTAAAGATAATGCGTGTTTAACGATTATTTCAGCCTGTCCGGTTTCAATAGCAGTGCCGAACTTTGAATCAACTTTTCCCGTGTTTACTGCATCATAGGTATGTGTATCAATACCGGGAGTGAGTCTCAAAAGAACATTTTGTCTAATACCGTATTTTTTTGCAAAAGAGTTTATAGCATCAAGCTCTTCTTTACAGTCAACAACAAAATATCCTATACCGTTTGAAATTGCAAAATCAATATCTTCATCGGTTTTATTGTTACAGTGGAAATATGCATTTGAAAGATTGAAACCCGCCTTCAATGCTGTATAAACTTCCCCCGAAGAGACAACGTCAGCACATAAGCCTTCCTGCTCGATTATATTATAAATTTTTTTGAATGAATTGGCTTTACTGGCATATAGAACAGAAAAATTGTCACCGAAATTTTTGCGCATCGCGTTCATATAAATGCGGCAATTATTTCTTATACGATTCTCGTCTAAAAGATATAGCGGTGTTCCATACTTCTCAGCCAGTAAAGTTACATCCTGACCGGCAAAACTGATGTGACCGGCAGAATTAACCGAAATATTTTCACAAATCATTATGCTTTTTCTCCGCCGACAAACTTATCATAAATAGCTTTAATAGCGTTTTTATAATCTTTTTCAACAACACCGATGATTATATTAAGTTCACTTGAACCCTGGTCAATCATACGTATATTGATGTTAGCATCTGCAAGGGCTTTAAATATCTTTGCTGCGGTACCTGCTGCATTAATCATACCGCGTCCAACAACAGCAATTAAAGCGAGATTTTCAAACAAAGTAATAGAATCAGGATTAACTCGTTTTACAATATCAGCAGTAATGTTACCCTTGAAATCTTTAATATCCGAAGAACGCAAAACTATTGACATTGTGTCAATACCCGAAGGTAAATGTTCAAAACAGATATTATGTTCCTCAAGTGTTTCAAGAACACGACGAGTGAAACCTACTTCTGAATTCATCATATCTTTTTCAATATAAATTGCAGTAAAACCTTTCATACCCGCAATACCGGTAATGGTATATTCTGTAGAATCTGTTACAGCCTTTGAAACAATCATAGTACCGTTGTCATCCGGCTCATTTGTATTACGGATATTAATCGGAATGTTGGCAATTCGTACCGGAAAAATAGCATCCTCGTGTAAAACAGTGGCACCCATATAAGAAAGTTCTCTTAATTCTCTATAAGTAATTTCCGTTACCTTTTGCGGATTATCGATAATACGTGGGTCAACCATTAAAAGACCTGAAACGTCGGTCCAGTTTTCATACAAATCTGCATTAACAGCACGTGCAACGAGTGAACCTGTAATATCTGAACCACCGCGTGAAAATGTTTTTATAGTACCGTTAGGCATTGAACCGTAGAAACCCGGTAAAACCGCATAATCGTAACGAGACAAAATACGTGCGATAGCTTCATTGGTTTTTTCAGAATTTAGAGTTCCATTATCATTAAAGAAGATACAAGAACCCGCATCAATAAACGGATATTCCAGGTATTTAGCTAAAACTTTTGCACTTAAAAATTCACCACGACTCGCAAAAAAATCGCGTCCCGCATGGTTAATTAATGCAGTTTTTATATTTGCAAAATCTTCTTCTAATGAAAAATCAATACCTAATTCACTAATAATGTCGTTAAAACGCTGTTTAATTTTTGCAAAGATTTCATCAGCAACTTTGGTATCATATGAATTTTCAAAACACTCAAGAAGCATATCTGTTACTTTTATATCTGCAGAAAATCTCTTACCAGGAGCCGAAGCCACAATGTATCTTCTGTTGGGTTCAGCTTTGATAATATCTGCTACTTTTTTAAATTGATTAGCATCGGCTAAGGAACTACCACCAAATTTTAATACTTTTAACATATAATCTCCCCCAAAGGTAAAAATAGTCCTAATCGGTTAAAATATTATCATAAATTTAGAAAACTGTCAATATTATTATATATTTATGTATTGATTATGAAACAAAAGCGTGATAAAATTTAATTAATATTGTTTAGTGAGGTGAAATTTATGGACGCGGATTCTGGCAATAGTACACCTTTAGGGCGAAGTCGTTTTTTTATTGATGCACTTTTTTCTGCGTCTTTAAATTAATCCCCTATAAGTGTCCTACTCCGAATCATATTTTTAAAAACAAGGAGGAAGACTATTGGAAAACAAGATTTTTGATGAAGTTTTAAGTCTGGTTGAAAATAGGAAATTCAGTAAAGCCAAGGAATTACTTATAAATATGAATGCAGCAGATATTGCCTTGGTTTTTGAGGAACTACCTATTGAATTTCGTCTTAAAATTTTCCGTCTGCTACCAAAAGAGTTAGCAGCGGATACATTCATAGAATTTGACAGCGACCTTCAGGAATTCCTTATAAAAGGTTTTTCTGATAAAGAACTTAAACTTGTAGTAAGCGAATTATATGCCGATGATGCGGTTGACATTATTGAGGAAATGCCCGCAAATGTTGTTAAAAGGATTCTAAAACAAGCCGACCCTGAAATGCGCAAGGATATTAACGAATTACTTAAGTATCCCGAAGACAGCGCCGGCAGTCTTATGACGACAGAGCTTGTTCATTTAAAATGCAATATTGCGGTTGAAGATGCTATTAATCAAATACGAAAAACCGGAATTGATAAAGAAACCGTAAATACTTGTTATGTTACAAGTAACGACCGTGTTTTACTCGGTACAGTGTCCATCAGAAGTTTAATTATTTCTGACAAAGATGTTAATATAAGCTCGATAATGGATACAAATCTCATTTATGTAACCACCGATGAGGATAGAGAACGTGTTGCTCATCTGTTCAACAAATACGGTTTAATTGCGTTACCGGTTGTTGATACAGAAAAACGATTAGTCGGTATAGTTACTGTAGATGATGTTTTGGAAGTTATTGAAGAAGAAACCACCGAAGATATTGCCAAGATGGCGGCTATCGTACCTACTGACAAAACATATTTTAAAACAGGCGTTTTTGAAACCTTTAAAGTTCGTTTCCCGTGGCTGATTTTACTTATGATTTCAGGCACTTTTACCGGACTTATTATTTCGGGTTACGAAGCTAAACTTACTCTCTTCCCCGCCCTTATTGCTTTTATTCCAATGCTTATGGGAACCGCGGGAAACTCTGGAGGACAATCATCAGCAACTATTATACGTGCTATTTCATTGGGCGAAGTAGATTTTAAAGATGTAATCAAAGTCATCTGGAAAGAGATAAGGGTTGCTTTCTTCTGCGGGATTATTTTAGCGGTTGTAAATTTCTTTAAAATTTGGTTGGTAGATATTACGTTATTTGGCAGTACAGCTACTGTAATTGATAATATTATTGTAAGTTTAACAATTTTATTAACAGTAATTGTTGCAAAATGCATCGGTTCATTTCTTCCGCTTTTTGCTCATAAAATCGGTGTAGACCCTGCGGTTATGGCGAGTCCTATCATTACAACTGTAGTGGATATTATTGTTTTGATAATTTACTTTGGTTTAGCAACAGTTTTACTTGGTATTTAAATAAAGGATGCTCACAAAATGAGCATCCTTTATTATTTTACCTTTTCGATTTGTTTTTTTAGTTTATCAATAATTCTTTTTTCTAATCTGGATATATATGACTGAGATATTCCCAATAAATCTGCAACCTGCTTCTGTGTTAATTCGCAGTGCCCATTCAGACCAAATCTCATTTCAACAATTTGTTTTTCTCTTGGAATTAATTGTTCAATAAGGTCGGTTAACACATTTTTCTCATCCTCTTGTTCAATACCTCTGCAAATTTCGTCTTCTTCGCTTCCTAAGACGTCCGAAAGTAATAGTTCGTTTCCATCCCAGTCAATATTTAAAGGCTCATCAAGCGAAATCTCGGCCTTTTGTGACGCGTTTTTCCTAAGATACATTAATATTTCATTTTCAATGCAACGTGATGCATATGTTGCAAGTTTTATATTCTTATCCGGACAAAAAGTATTAACAGCCTTTATTAGACCAATGGTTCCTATTGATATCAAATCTTCAACGTTAGTGGAATTTGAATCAAATTTACGTGCTATATAAACAACAAGACGCAGATTATGAATAATCAGTTTTTCTTTTACGTATTTGTTTTTTGTTTCAAAATGTGATAATAATTCTTGTTCTTCGTCGATACTCAACGGCGGCGGTAAAGTTTGTGGTCCATTTATGTAATAACAACTTTTTCTTATTCTGAATTTGTAAAATATTTTTATCAATATGTTTTTAAGTTTGCAAAGCACCTTTTATTACCTCATTTTCATAAGAATTTCAGAGTTTAATATCGCATCAAAATCGTCACTAAAATTTGATTTGGAAACAACTGCTATTGGGTTTTTAAAATTGAAAGTTTTGCCTTCCACGGATACTCTCATCCAGTCGCACCGTATACCTTCTAAAATATTTTCACCGGTTACAGTTTTGCACGGTAAAATTCTATATCGTTTAGGATATGACTGTATAATACCTGTATTACCACAAAGCTTCTTTATTTCCCTTTCGGAAATAGTTATTGTTTCACCACTTCCAAAAACATCATCTAAGGAGTTTCCGGTATCAATGATTGCGTTTAGCTTAAGTATTTTATTTTCAATACATAAATTAACGTTGCATTTTTTAGCGCTTATTGCTTCCCGTTTAATCACCGAGCTGACAGTCGTTATGCAAAAATAGATTAGTATTGTTAAAATAATCAAATATGTAACCGATATATCAAAATATACAGTTGAATTATTTATCAAGATATTTTGTGGTTTAAACAAATACCACACGCTGAATATAATTCCTGCAAAAAGATAAGTCTGAGTAAAAAAAACAAATACATTCCTTAAAAATATTTTCAATTTGATATAGCCAAACGTTATTAATATTATTAAAGCAGCGCTAAGTAACTTATATAAAATATCAATAAGTATGTTGATGGATGGTAATAATATTATTAAAGAGCAAAAACCGCCACAGATTGAACCTAATATTAATCTGAATGTTTTATTTTGCTGCATATTAAGTTTTGCTGTCAAAGTTAATAAAACAAAAGTTATAAATATGTTCATTACAATCAGAACATCTGCGTAAACAATCATTCTGCTTCCACCACCCAAAGAAAATTATACAACACTCTGGATAGATAAATTGTCGAATAAAAAAATCCGTACAAATTAATGTACGGATTTATATTTTATTTTGGTAATTCCGGTAAGTCTTGTTGAGATGTTACGTAACTTGAGCTCCCAACATCCTGTAGAACCTTAACCTTAATTTGTTTCTTTTCTCCTGATTTAGTGACAATTTCCAAATTCAAAATATCTCCCGGAAGCGATGAGTCTATTACATCAATTAAAATATCATCAGAAGTTACTTTGTTATTATTTACAGAAATAATTATATCACCCGGCACAACTTTATTGTACACATCACTGTCTTCAGAAATACTTACAATTCTCAATCCATATGAAATTGTGTTTTCAGTAACAGATACGGTGCTTACATCTTGGTAAGTAATCCCTAATCGTCCACGATTTACAACCTTACCGTTTTTAATAAGGGATTCAACAATTTTTTTAACAGTTACTGTTGGTATTGCATATCCTACACCTTCGTAGGAATTTCCAACAAGTTTTGAAGACGTTATTCCTATTATTTGACCGTACATATTAACTAATGCGCCGCCCGAACTTCCGGGGTTAATAGCAGCATCGGTTTGAATGAGCTTTGATGAATAATTGGTAGAATTAGAAACACGGCGATTTGGATACGATACTATTCCTCTAGTTATAGATGAATTATCTGTAGGACTGTTGGGACGTCCTATTGCAACAACAGCTTCACCAAAATTAACATCATCGGAGTTTCCAAACGTTGCTGAAAAAAAACCATCCTGAGTTACCTTTAGAACCGCCAAATCACTTCTGGAATCTCCCGCGATAAAGTTTGCATCATATGAATTTCCTTCAAAATCATAAATTTTAAATTTAGCATCGGTAACGTTTTCGTAAATATGGTCATTTGTGATTATGAAACCATCTTCCGAATATACAACACCACTGGCATATCCCTTGACACCCTCAGAGTTGTAAATAGTAATTCCCACAACAGATGGATTAACAAAATTATATACTTCCTCAGTGGTCATAATATTTTCTGTATCCGGTTTTGTTTGAAGTTGCATTCCGTTGATGACTGACTTATTACTTTTTGAGCCTAAAATATAACCGCCACACGCGGCAATACTGAGAGAAAGAAAAATGCATAAAATTATTATGAACGTTTTAAGTCCACCGTTCTTGTTGTTTTTTTCTTCATTTTCCAATTCATTAATTTCAATCGGGGTTTCTATCGAAAAATCTGAATCATTGTCAAATGATTCAAAATCTTCGTTTGTTTCTTCTGAATTATCAGTAACGGTGTCATCAGAAAAATCTTCAAACAACTCATCAATCGCTTCTTGTTCGTTATTTTCTAAATTATTATCATTCATTAAATATTCCCTCCGTAATTAGTAGGCAACATAATCTTAAATACAGTATAATCGTTTTCTTTGCTATCTGCAACAATTTTTCCGAAATGAAGTTCAATAATTTTTTTAACAATAAATAATCCAAGTCCTGTACTCTCGGTATATGATGAACGTGATTTATCACCTTTGAAAAAACGTTCAAAAATATGTTCTAAGGATTCTTTTGGGATACCCGGACCGGTGTTCTTTATTAAAAAATTAATCTCTGAGCCGCGCTGTACCATTTTAAATGATATGGTGCCGCCATCATTGGTGAATTTAACTGCATTATCAACTAAGTTGTAAATTGCCTGATAAATTAAATCATAATCAGCGTATATAGCAACAGGTTCAATACCGTCTAAACCTATTATATCGATATTTTTCTTTTCAATTATCTGTTCACGGCTAATTAAAATGTTTATTAAACATTCAGAAAGATTAAAATTAGTAGGATTAAGCTTTACTTCCCCCGACTCAAGTTCGGATAAATTAAGCATTGATTCAACAACCCTGGATAATCGCTTAATTTCATTACTCACAATATTAAGATAGTATTCTCTGCTTTCTCCACTTATAGTTCCATCTATCATCCCATCAATAAAACCTGCTATCGTAGTAATTGGAGTGCGTAATTCGTGCGATACATTACCTATAAAATTACGACGCATCTTTTCGAGTTTTGCAAGAGAATCGGTCATATTATTAAAGGAAACAGATAATTCTCCTATCTCATCATCACTGATAACGGGAATCCTGTGTGAAAAATCGCCTTTAGCCATTTTTTTTGCAGCTTCCGACATATTTCTCAAAGGTTTTGAAAATCTGTACGTCAGTGAATATAGCATAATAAACGCAATTATAATCGGTATAATTGCAGAAAGTAATGACAAATTTCTAAGTGTATTAAGGATGTTTTTAAGAGTTTCAGAAGATGTCGCAGAAAAAACATATCCAATAATTTCGCCCTGACTGTTTTCAAGCGGTATACCAACTGTATAATGATTATCAGAATATAAATTTTCTACCGTTCCTATTTCAAAGAAATTCTCTTGTCTTGCTTTAAGTAAAATATTTTGTGGAATATGATTTATTTTATGGATACATTTTTCTCCCATTAAATATCCATCACAGCCACAAAGTACTATTTTACCTGTAGTATCACATATAAAATTATCGATGTCGGACACATCATTCTGTACGCGAATAATATTATAAATATTTCTTTTAAAATTGCTTGAATTAGCATCTATTGAGGCAATTTTAGCCACCGAAATGCAGTTATCCTGCAAAAGTTCATATTTTTCTTTTGAAAAATAATTGGAAATAACAAAACTCAAAATAGCAAATACGGTTGCATAACTTACTATAATTATGATAGACACGATTAAAAAGAATTTATTGAATAATTTAGATTTCATATCATTTCACTTCAAATTTGTAGCCTACGCCCCACACAGTTTTAAGTTCCCATTTATCTGAAACACCTTCTAATTTTTCACGTAAGCGTTTAACATGTACATCTACCGTTCGTGAGTCGCCATAATAATCAAAACCCCAAACCTCATCTAAAAGCTGGTCCCTGGTATAAACTCTGTTTGGATTACTGGCTAAGTGATATATAAGTTCTAATTCTTTCGGGGGTGTATCTATCTGATTATCTTTCACAATAAGTTCGTAATTTGTTAAATTTATTTTCAACTTATCAAATGTTGCTATTTTTTCATTATCCTGATTTTTCGGTTTAAGTCTGCGAAGTACCGCTTTAATTCTTGCAATAACCTCTTTTGTATCAAAAGGCTTGGTGATATAGTCATCAGCTCCAAGTTCCAATCCCAAAACTTTGTCAAATGTTTCGCCTTTTGCTGTAAGCATAATTATAGGTGCATCAGATAATTTTCTGATTTCCCGACAAACCTGCCAACCATCAAGTTTAGGCAACATTATATCCAAAAGTACCAAATCAGGCGATTTTTGAATAAATAAATCAACAGCCATCTGCCCATCATTGGCAGTCAAAGTAGAAAAACCATTTTTTTCAAGATAAAGTTTCAGTAACTCACAAATGTTAATATCATCATCAACAATTAATATTTTAGTATCAGACATATAAGCACCTCCTACAAGTGTATTTTACAACAAAAACAAAATGATAGTATTAATAAACTGTTAATATTGAAAAAACCACCCATAAAAATGGGTGGTAGAAAAATTCAAAGCACAAACTAATTATTCGGCGTCAGAACTTTCTTCTTTCATTTTCGCAAAGCACTCGCTGCAGTATACAGGACGGTCATCGCGCGGAATGAACGGTACCTTTGCAACGCCACCGCATGCACTACATACAGTTTCATGATATTCGCGGGGAGCTTTGCCGGCATTCTTGCGTTTGTCACGGCAGGGTTTGCAACGCTGGGGTTCATTTACGAAGCCTTTGGACTCGTAGAATTCTTGTTCTCTTGCAGTAAACACGAATTCCTCGCCGCAGTCTTTGCAGACCAATGTCTTGTCTTCAAACATCTCTTTTTTACCTCTCTTGATTTGGTTTTTGGCCCAGGACGGACTTGCACCGTCACCTTTGGTAACAACGCTCTTCTATTAAGCTACAAAGGGCATATATAATTAATGCAGTTCCTTGATTTTTCGTCGTGCACGGAACAATGCATTGTTGACAGTTTTAACGGAACAATTCAAACTTTGCGCAATTTCTTCATATGTATCACCAGAAAGAAATGCTAATAAAATTCTATACTCATTTTTAGATAGAATTTTTTTAATCTGCTCAGTAAGAAAGGTACATTCTTCTTTTTCAATAAGATTTGATTCCGGTGTAGAGAAAACTTGCAGAGAATTGATATCATCAAAATAAATTACCTGGTTCTCAGGTATCTGTTTCTTTGCCAAGGCTTTGCGATAATGTGTACACATAGCTCGTTCAATGCAAATTGATGCAAATGTAGAAAAAGATGATAGTGCAGAATTAAAAACTTTTGTCGCAGAAAATAATGCTATTAAACCTTCTTGAATAAGGTCATCTAAATCAGCATACGAAGAAAATTTATGCGCCTTACTGTGCAAAACCGAATCAAAGCGCTTAAATAATAACTGCAAAAGCTCGTTGTTACCAGTGTTAATTAAAGACACTAATTCTTCATTACTAAGTGATTCTGCATCTTTAATTACATTCATCATCTTCACACCAACATATAAATACACATTAATATTTATTTTATAATATAATATTGTTTAAATTTTGTCAAGCATTTTTTATAAGCGAATTATTGACATTACACAATTTTTCCATTAAAATATAGATAAAAATTATTGGAGGTTACCGAATTGTACGAACGGATTTTTGAAAAGTGGCTTATCAATACCATAGATGACAGCGAGTTAAATAACGAGCTATTATCTATTAAAGATAATGAAGAATTGATTACCGATAGTTTTTATACAGAACTCGATTTTGGTACTGCCGGACTGCGTGGTATTATCGGAGCCGGTACTAACAGAATGAACATTTATACCGTTGGCCGCGCTACACAGGCCTTGGCACAATATGTTTTGTCCGTTTCTGAAAACCCTAAAGTTGCTATAGCATATGACAGCAGAATTAATTCCGAACTCTTTGCTAAAACAGCAGCATCTATACTTGCGCAAAATGGCGTTGAGGCATATATTTACGATGAACTTATGCCTACACCGATGTTGTCTTTCGCGGTCAGAGAATTAAAATGTGATGCCGGTATTGTAATTACTGCGAGTCACAACCCTGCAAAATATAACGGCTATAAGGTTTATGGACCGGACGGTTGTCAGCTTACTACCGCTGCCGCAGATAATATTATGAAAATGATGCAAGATATTGATTATTTCAGCGGTATTTCTTTTGGAAATTTTGATGAACTTGTTTCAAAGTCTTTGATTAAAATTATTTCAAATGACGTTGTTGAAAAATATTTACAGGCGGTCAAATCACAATCTGTAAATTGTGATACACTTGATTTTTCTGATTTTAGTGTTATATATACTCCCTTACATGGTACCGGTAATAAGCCTGTTCGGGAAATTTTAAAACGAATTGGCATTAATAACGTAACGATTGTTCCGGAACAGGAACTCCCTGATGGTAATTTTCCTACCGCGCCTTATCCTAATCCGGAAATGAAACAACCCTTCGAGTTCGCGCTAAGTCTTGCTAAAAAAGTAAACCCCGATATATTGTTGGCTACTGACCCTGATGCAGACCGCGTAGGAATAGCGGTTAAAGATGGTGATGATTACAGATTAATGACCGGCAACGATGTAGGCGCTCTACTTATGAATTATATCCTTGAATGCAAAACGGCAAATGGCACTTTACCCGAAAAACCTGTGGCGGTTAAGACCATCGTTACAACCGAACTGTGTCAAAAAATCGCCGATAAATACTCCTGTGAGCTTATTAATATACTTACCGGATTCAAATACATCGGCGAACAAATTGCCCTTCTGGAAGAAAAAGGTGAAGAAAATCGTTACATTCTTGGTTTTGAAGAGAGTTACGGTTACCTTACAGGAAGTTATGTAAGAGACAAAGATGCTGTTGTTGCTTCTATGCTTATCTGCGAAATGGCTGCCTATTATAAGAAAAAAGGTCTTACCTTGATTGATAAGTTAAATGAATTATTCAGTGAACACGGATATTTTATCAACAGACAGGTCAGTTTCTCATTTGAAGGACAAAGCGGTATGAAGAAAATGGCTGAAATAATGTCAGGTTTGCGTACCAATTCCCCGACTGAATTCGCAAACCAAAATATTGTTTGTATCGAAGACTACTTATCATCACAAAGAATTAACTTGAGTGATAAATCAAAATCTGTAATTAAATTGCCAAAATCAGACGTAATCACATTTATTATAGAAAACGGAACAAAAGTTATCTTCCGCCCCTCCGGTACAGAACCGAAAATTAAAATTTATATCTGCGCTGTTGACGCTAATGAAAACTCTGCTTTAACAATAATAGAAAAAATTTCAGAAGAAGTTAAATTCTTAATGAAATAATAAAAACCGTCAAGTAAATTATTTTACTTGACGGTTTTTACTTATTATACGGGTTATTCAACTGTTGGTGTGTCTTCAGTGGGTACATCGGCAATGGGGGCTGATGGATGTTCTGTACACATAGTGGGGATATTACTAACTTTATACCATCCCTCTTTTTTATGCGGACATGCATCAGTTGCCAAAAGGCCGGATGAAGTGCAATACATTTTTGAAACCGCATAGGTGCTATCGCTAAACTCTTTGGCCGGAAGGTCGTTGTGTATACGTGACATAACTTCGCGCCACATAACTTTAGCTATATCTTCTTTACTTACCTTTTGCAACGAATCATAGCCACACCAAACAGAACCTACACAGTAAGGTGTACCTCCCGTAAACCAGAAATTCATATCATCGTTTGAAGTACCTGTTTTTGCAAAAATCTCAGAAGAAACATAGGTTTTTACCTGTCGTGCGGTACCCTGCTCTCCGTAAACTACGTTCTGAAGTAGATGATTCATTACCGTCGCTGTATCTTCACTTAATGCAATGGTAGAATTTACTTCAGATTGAAGAATTACCTGGCCATCCTGATCACAAACCTTATAATACAGATTTGGAGAATGATATATGCCTCCATTTCCGAAAATTGCATAGGCTGCGGCTTCTTCAAGTGTTGTTGTACCGCCGTTTGTGCCGCCCATGCCAAGCGGAGAATAGTTAATATCCTCACTATTCAAATGATTTAAGCCAAGTTTACCGGTCAGAAAATCATAACTGGACTGTGTTCCGAGCATATCCACTAACATAACAGGAATTGTATTACAAGAGCGCTCAAGGGCATATTCTATTGTGATTTTACCAAGATAACCGCCATTATTATACCAGTTATTTGGTTTCCACAAATACTCATCCTTGCCGTAATAACGTTCTGTATCATCGACAATGGTAGAATATGTCATTAAATCTTTCTCAATAGAAGGAGCATAAGCAGACAAAGGTTTTATAGTAGAACCCGGTTGGCGAATTGCATCAATAGCTCTATTAAAACCACGGTTACTGGTTTTTTCCCCAATACCGCCTGCCATACCTAATACATTACCCGAATAATCAACTACGGTCATTGAACCTTGTAAAAAAGTACCGTCTTTACCCTTATAAGCATATTTTGAATCTGTGAAAACTTCATCAATAGCCGCCTGCACCTTTGGATTAACGGTAGCATATATTTTATAACCGCCATTGTAAAAATTTGTTGAAGCATGGGTTCTGTCAAAACCGTAAACCTTCATCAGACCATTTACAACATCATCGATTAAAGCATCCACGAAATAAGAATTGATAGGTGTTTCGTTTAAATTTTCTTTTTTTGCTACAACAACCAAATCTTCATTACAACAAGCTTCATATTCTTCCTTTGTAATATAACCTTGGTCCATCATTTCGTAGAGCACTGTCTGACGACGCTCTTTATTTTTTTCCGGTTTTTTATCAGGCCTATATGTTTCAGGCGCTTTAACGATAGCAGCCAATGCTGCACATTCATTTAAAGTAAGGTCTTTAGTACTCTTATCAAAATAATAATTAGATGCGACCTCAACACCATACATACCACCAGCCATTGAAACAGTATTAAGATAACATTCCAGAATAGTATCTTTTGAGTAGCGTTCTTCCAAGTAATGCGCTCTCATAATTTCTCTTATTTTTCGGGCCGGGCTGGTAGAGTTGTCCCCTGTTAAGTTTTTTACAAGCTGTTGAGTAATTGTCGAGCCACCTTGATTGGAAGAATAAAAATGGAAAAACAGGTTAGCGAATGCCGAAATTGTACGTTTCCAGTCAACACCTTTATGGGTTTTAAATCTTTTATCTTCGATAGCAACGAAAGCATTTTTTAAATTTTTCGGTATATTTTCATCAACATCCGACACCCAAATTCTGTTATGTTCTCCGTGTAATCTCTGATACTCAACGTAATTACCGTTATCATCTAATGCGTAGATGGTTGTTGTGAAATTCAGTGCTAAATCATCAAGATTCTCTTCCATAGTTGCATCAACAAATGTGAATGCATAAATTAAAAATGCACCCGCAACCAAGCAAGCAGTAATAACACCAACCAGAAAAACTGAAAGGAACACCTTTATAAAAGCAGATTTTTTACTCTTTACCTTTTTCTTTGGTGTTTTATTATTAGAAGATTCGGACGCACTTGAAAAACTATTCAAATCAATTATTGAATCTTCAAAATTATCGAAATTATTATTATTGTTATATTCCATAAAAATCCTCCTAACCTTAAAAATTTTTATGATACTGTGGGTATTATACCACATTTTTTAAAAAATGGGGTTACAATATTTTAACAATTTTGAATATTCTCCATATTTTTCAAAATAATATAAAAAAACAGGATGGATAAATATGCGAAAAATTTATACAATATTTGCTTTAATTTGTTTATGTGCAATTTTCTTGACACTTACAAATTACTACAAGGATTATTCAAATAACTACTCGACCAAACAGCCGGATATCACGATGGAAACATATGTGTTAAAATCTAATGGAGAAAGTGTAAATTTATATTTTGGTGATTCAATTATTAAAACATATCAAATTCCCGTATCAACATTACCGGAAACGGATAGAGATAATTTGAAAACCGGTATTGTAATTAACAGTTATGAAGATGCATTATCATTAATTGAAGACTTTGACGGTTGAATTTAAATATTATCACTTGAAAATTTAATGAAAACAAAGTATACTGTAATTCAAGGCGGTGAAATTATGGAATTTAATGCTGTTAGTGCCGGTGTAGCACCGGGCGGACTTGTAAGTTCATCAGAAATTAAAGTTTTAATTTGCTATATTCTAAAAAGTGTTAAGGAACCTGTTCCTGCAACAAAACTTTGTGAATTGCTAAATTTTGAAGGTATTGCAAATGTCTTTGAAGTAAGCGATAATATTGAGAATTTAGTTCATAACAACCATATAATTTGCGTCGATAAGGGAAACGATACATATACCACTACCGACAGTGGTAACAGTATTGCTGAGACGCTTAAAACATCTGTTCCAATAAGTATCCGCGAAAAAGCCTGTCTGGCAACATTAAAAATGTTATCACGTATCAGAAATGCTAAAGAAACAGATATAGCTGTCACTCGCGAAGGCGATAACACGTTTATAACCTGTTCTGCACTTGACAATAATTCTGTAATAATGAGTGTCAAATTACTTGTGACCGATGAAAATCAGGCAATATCTATAAAAAACAAATTCCTTGATGACCCATCAAACATATATTCAAAACTAATTGATTTATTTACTGAATGAAATAAAACCACCGATATGTAACGTATCGGTGGTTTTATTATTTTACCCAAAAATTAATTTATATTGACAAATATCGACAAAAATATTACAATATTTCTATAAAAAAAGAGAATGCATTATGCATTCTCTTTGGAGCTGAAGATGGGACTTGAACCCACGACCTGCTGATTACGAATCAGCTGCTCTACCAACTGAGCCACTCCAGCAATTTACTTAAAGAATTATATCAAAAAAATTGTATACAGTCAAGTTTTTAAGGTGAATAATATGAAAAATTCTATAAATGAGAAAATCAGGGCAATTCGCGAAAGCAAAAAGCTTTCTCAGGATGAGATGGCTGCAGTTCTTAATATTCCCCGTTCTACATATGCATATAGAGAAAAGTCGGGCAAATTTTCAGAACAGGAAATTTGTACTATGTGTGATTTTTTCGGTATTGTCAGAGAAGCGCTTGATATGGATGAAAAAGTACATGTGGAAATTAATCGTATCGATTTTGAAGAGCCTGAAAACATTTTGGAATCCCCTGTTTTAAAATTACCTTTTCATTCCGATGACACAAGACAAGTTTTTTTAACCAATGACGAAGCAGAAAAGCTAAAACGCTTACGTAATCTGAACGAAGAAAAAGAACAAAAACTGCTTGATTTCTTAACAAAATTAGAAAACGACGAGATTTAACTCGTCGTTTCTTTTTTATACGGTAAATTTATGGAAAACTTTTTTACCTTTCTTTACAATAATTCCTTCGGCAAAACTTTCGAAATTGTATGCAATATTTGCATCGCCGATTTTTTCGCCATCAACAGATATGCCGCCTTGCTGAACAAGTCGTCTGGCTTCACCTTTAGAAGTTGCCATACCACCTAAAACAATCATATCCAATAAGCCTATTTTTCCCTCTGTAAAATTGCTCTCGGTCAATACTGTGTTAGGCATATTTGCGTTATCTCCGCCACCAGCGAATAACGATTTTGAAATATCGCGTGCTTTAGAAGCTTCTTCTTCACCGTGAACAAGTTTTGTAAGCTCATATGCTAAGATGTCCTTTGCTTCATTGAGCTGACTTCCCTGCCAGTCGTTCATTTTATTTATTTCTTCGAGCGGTAAGAATGTAAGCATTCTTATGCATTTAAGTACATCATCATCGCCGACATTTCGCCAATACTGATAAAATTCGTACGGTGAAGTTTTTTTCGGGTCGAGCCAAACGGCGCCGTTCGCGGTCTTACCCATTTTTTTGCCTTCCGAATTCATAAGCAATGTAATTGTCATTGCATATGCATCTTTACCGAGTTTGCGTCTGATAAGTTCTGTACCGCCAAGCATATTGGACCACTGGTCATCGCCACCAAACTGCATATTACAGCCATATTCTTTAAAGAGATGATAAAAGTCATAACTCTGCATTATCATATAATTGAATTCAAGAAAACTAAGACCCTTTTCCATTCTTTGCTTATAGCACTCTGCCCGAAGCATATTATTAACCGAGAAACAATGGCCTACTTCACGTAAAACATCAATATAATTGAGTTTTAACAACCAGTCAGCATTGTTTATCATCATAGCTTTTCCTTCACCGAACTCAATAAACTTTGACATTTGTTCTTTAAAACAGTCACAATTGTGCTGAATCATTTCAGGAGTCATCATTGAACGCATATCACTTCTGCCTGACGGGTCACCAATATAACCTGTACCACCACCAATAAGTGCTATCGGTCTGTTACCTGCCATTTGCAATCTTTTCATAAGACACAATGCCATAAAATGACCAACGTGCAAACTATCGGCAGTCGGGTCAAAGCCAATATAGAAAACCGCCTTACCGTTGTTGACGAGCTCTCGTATTTCTTGCTCATCTGTCACCTGAGCGATAAGTCCGCGCTCAATTAATTCTTCATAAATTCCCATTATAATCACATTTCCTTTCAAGAGATGGTTATTTACTGTTATCAAGTAATTCTTTAGCAGAATTATACAAATTTTCCGTTATACCAAATCCGGACATAATACGAGCCAATTCGTGAATTCTTTCTTCGTAGTCCAAAGATTTAACCGAAGTATAAGTTTTACCTTTTTCAAAATCTTTTTTAATTAATAAATGATTATCGGCATATGCCGCAATTTGTGATAAATGCGTGACACAAACAACCTGTTTGCAATTAGAAATTTCTTTTAGTTTTTTCGCGACTTTAATTGCCGCCTGCCCGCTGATACCTGTATCAATTTCATCAAAAATCAAAGTATCAACATTGTCCTTGTCTGTCAGTACACTCTTAATAGCAAGCATAATTCGCGACAATTCACCGCCCGAAGCAATTTTAACAAGCGGTTTTAATTCTTCACCTGAATTAGCGGATATCAAAAACTCAACATTATCGCATCCGTTTTTCGAATAGTTACCTTTAGTAATTTTTGCGACAAACTCAATATTGGGCATATCGAGATACCTGAGAACGTTGCTAACACTTTTAGAAAACA
Source organism: Acutalibacteraceae bacterium (assembly GCA_045613385.1). GTDB lineage: Bacteria > Bacillota > Clostridia > Oscillospirales > Acutalibacteraceae > SIG565. The sequence goes on from JAZLAW010000001.1 coordinate 51,647, forward strand.
TTTGAGCAGCTTTTGTACGGGAAACGGTAAGTCTCTCGCCTTTTTCGATAAGCCGTTCCTGAGATTCTTCTAAAAGCAATGCTAATTCTTCGGCTCTCTCATCAGAAAATTCAATGTTTCTTAATTCCTTTTTTGCGTTCTCAAGGAAATCCAACATTTTTTCTTCACTGTTTCCGTATTTTAACATAAGACGACCGATTAAATCAAGTCTGTCTTCAATTTTTTCAATATCGATGGGCTCAGAAAACTGATTATTTATTATATTTTCCAATTCTGTGGCAGAATCGTTAAGTGTCTCCAGTGCACTATTAATTTTTTCTGATATCTTATATGTAAAATCATAATTCAGTAAACTAATGACTTTTTCTAAATTTTCAAGGATACCCGGATTTTCATCACCATTTAAAATTAATTTTGAATTATTTAAACCTTTTTGAATTTTATCAAAATTATTGGCAGTTTTTAATTGTTCCTTTAGATTTTCATATTCACCGACTTTTATGTCAGCTGCTTCCAACTCGTTAATTTGATAAGTAAGCAAATCGATTTTTCGTTGTTTAGTTACATCATCGGTATCCAAACTTTTTAATTCTTTACGGTATTTTACAAATTTATCGAATTCTTTCGAATAATCATCTATAAGAGTTTTATTGTTAGCCAATCTATCTATATAGAAACAATGGTTGACATCATCTAAAAGTGCTTGATTATCGTGTTGACCGTGTATATTGATTAAATATTTACCAATTTCTTTAACAGTTGAAGCGTTTGCAGGAATATTATTAATCCTGAATGTTGAGCCTGAATTTGATGACAAGTTACGTTTTATAATAATTTTTCCATCGTCGAGTGAAAACCCATACATATCCAATAATTGCGCCGTAGTATCACTTATATCCGAAAATTGTGCAACAACACAAGCGGTATTACAACCACTTCTGATAACATCTTTTGATGTACGTGCGCCAAGAACGGCATTAATTGAATCTATTATAATGGATTTACCCGCACCGGTTTCACCGGTTAATACGTTGAATCCATTATAAAAATCAATGTCGGCCATTTCAATAACAGCAATATTCTCGATATGAAGAAATTCCAACATAACAATTCACTACTTTATCAATTTTAATAATTTTTGTGTTAATTCTCTTGCGGCGTTCTCGCTAGGTGCAATCGCAATAATAGTATCATCACCGGCTAATGAGCCTAAAATGTCATTGCCAAATAATGTATCAATAGCAACGCAAGTACTTGAAGCCATACCGCTATAACACTTAATAACTATGTTGTTTAAAGCAAACTTAACATCAACCGCACCTTTTGAAAATACATCTACAAAATGTTCACGAGAATTATCGTGTACGCGCATTTGTGTATTCTTTGAAGAAATATAGCGGTAGACGCCGTTGATATCTTGAGCCTTAACAATACGTAATTCTTTAATATCGCGTGAAACTGTTGACTGTGTGACATTAAATCCCAGGTTTAATAATAAGCTTTGCAATTCATCCTGAGTTACAATTATTTTTTCTTCAATAAGTTGAAGGATTTTTTCCTGTCTTTTGTTTTTCATTTCAGACTTCTTCCTTATTTTTCTTTAAATTTTTCCGAAATAGTTTTATAAAAAGATTTATTATTTAACCGTATGAGTTTAACGTTAAAATCCGCCTTGCTCACTATTATATCAGTATTAGGCTTAATAACAGGTCCTTTACGACCGTCGATTGATAAATATACATCTGATTTCTTTAACGACATTGCGTTAAATCGCACAACCGAATTTTTATTTAAAAGAATTGGCTTTGCCGAAAGTGAGTGGGAACAAATCGGAGTGATACAAATGTTTTCACATAACGGGTCAATAATAGGACCGCCGGCGGATAATGAATAGGCAGTTGAGCCTGTTGGCGTTGCTATAATAAGACCATCCGCACGGTACGAAACACAGTCGGTATTGAAATATGCCTTAACATCGATTATTCGGGACATAAAACCGCTTGTGATAACAATATCATTCATAGCGACCTGACTATAAATTTCTTTACCATCTTCAAAAATACCCGCATTTAGAAGCATTCTGTCTTCGACATTATAATCCCCTGTTTTAAGTTTTTCAAGCAATTCCAATTCGCTCGGGTCTATATTTGCCAAAAAACCAATTCGACCCGCGTTTATTCCTAAAACAGGTTTATTATGTTTTGCTGCGAGTTTACCAAAGCGTATTATTGTACCATCGCCGCCAACAGTAATAATTATATCAACCGTCTCATAAATCTGATGCTCGGGTATGTGCTGATAATCGGTAGCGCAAATGCTGTCAGGAAGATATGCTTCTATATTTAGTGACTTAAAAATTTTTCCCATCTTTTCCACGCATTGCGAAGCGCCGCGTTTATCAAGATTTGGTAAAACTCCTACTTTCAATTTAATCCTCCTTGCAATTCTAAGTGTGATTTTTCAACCACATCTTCAATAATAATATTTTCAGAAATAGTAGCTGTGGCGCCCGTTTTCCTTATATAAGCTAAATACTCTATATTACCTTCAGGACCTTTTATTGGTGAAAACGTAAGATTTAATAATGAAAATCCGTTATTAACAAAATAATCGCAAACTTTTTTTATAACATCAATATGTATATTTTTATCCCTTACTACGCCTTTCTTGCCCACATTTTCTTTTCCTGCTTCGAATTGTGGTTTAATAAGGCAAACTGCAGTTGCAGATTCTTTAAGTAATTCATTCATTTTGGGAAGAATGTGATAAAGAGATATAAAAGAAACATCCACTGATGCAAAATCAAGTTTTTCCGGAACTTGTTCTTCGGTAATATAACGGAAATTTGTTCTTTCGAGATTAACAACGCGCTCATCGCAACGAAGTTTCCAGGCCAGTTGTCCGTATCCAACATCGATTGAATAAACTTTTATAGCAGAATTTTGAAGCATACAATCAGTAAATCCACCTGTAGATGCACCGATATCTGCACAAACTTTGCCGCTTAATTCAAGATCAAACTCGTTAATTGCTTTTTCTAATTTTAAACCGCCGCGGCTCACATACTTAAGAGTGGCACCGCGCACTTCGACAACATCATCAGGTTTTATATTCTGCCCTGCTTTATCGCATTTTTGATTATTAACAAAAACTATACCTGACATAATATAAGCTTTTGCTTTTTCGCGGCTTTCTGCATATCCGTTATTCACTAAAGCAATATCTAAACGAACTTTATCCGACAAAACAATTCTCCTTTATCGTTGTATAAAATTAATCATTGATTCTATATCAAAACCATATTTTTTGAAGGCGCTATTAATATCAGAACCAGGTACAAAAGTATTATCAATGGCGCGTATTTTGTAATCTACCGACACACCGTTTTCTAATAATTTAGCAGCAAGTTGTTCTGCAATACCACCTTTTTTTATTCCTTCTTCAAAGAAGAAAACTTTTTTATATTTCTTAACCGCATAAATTAAATAATCTGATATTGGATATATCTTGTTTAATTTAATAACGGCGGTATTTCCTGTGTTTTCAGCAGCAAATAAAGCATTAGAAAAGATTCTTCCGTAAGTTATGACGGCATTATCACCACTACCGAAAACATCAAAATCATTATCAGATACTTTGTAGTCGGTATCTGTGTTTTCTACACCGCGCGGATATCTTATAGCAACCGGATAATCAAAATCAAGCGACTTATTCATTATGACTTTCAATTCGTTGTAAAATGACGGTGAATAAATTGTCATACCGGGCACAGTACTTAAAAAAGCAACATCAAATATTCCCTGATGCGTTTCTCCATCCTCACCTACAATACCAGCTCTGTCAATACAAAAACGAACCGGCAGATGCATTGTGGCAACATCGTGAATTATCTGGTCATATGCACGTTGTAAAAAAGAAGAATAAACAACAAAATAAGGCTTCATCCCTTTAATGGCAAGTCCTGCCGAAAAGGTTGCAGCATGTTCTTCGGCTATACCAACATCAAAGAATCTGTTTCTGAATTTCTTGGAAAACTGATTTAATCCTGTACCATCTGTCATGGCAGCAGTTATAGCGCAGACTTTTCTATCGTTTTGAGCCATATCACAAATGGTTTCACCAAAAACATCAGAAAATGTGTATTTGTTTTTTCCTATCGCGCCAAGCTCAACATCAAATGCCGAAACACCGTGATAATCCTGCGGAGAATTTTCGGCATGAGAATATCCTTTACCCTTTGTTGTTAATGTATGAATTAAAACGGGTCGGTTTTCATTTTTTGCAATATTGAAAATATTTATAAGGGCATTTAAATTATGCCCATCAACAGGACCTAAATAACTGAAGCCCATACTTTCAAATAGGTTGCTTTTATATATCGCATTCTTTATCATAGTTTTTGATTTAAATAACTTGTCCGATATTTTTGCACCAACAAGCGGTATTTTATTAAGGAACTTTTTTAAATCTCTTTTGAATTTATGATAAGATTTTTTAGAACGTAAAATTGTCAGCTGACGAGCAAAACTGCCTACATTACGTGAAATAGACATTTTATTATCATTCAATACGACGATAAATTTGTTATGCCCATAACCCGCATTGTTAAGCGCTTCATAAACCATACCGCCTGTCATTGCGCCATCACCCACAACAGTTACGGCATAGCCTTCTTCACCGGAAAGGGCTTTTGCTTTATAAATTCCATATGAAGCGGAAATAGAATTACTGCTATGCCCTGTTACAAATGGGTCGTGTTCACTTTCATCCGGTCGCATAAAACCGGACAAACCATCTTTTTGTCTTATGGTTGAAAACTTTTCAAAACGACCGGTAAGCAACTTATGGACATAACTTTGATGCCCAACATCAAATAGAATAGAATCGTTCGGCGAATCAAATACTTTGTGCAACGCAACGGTAAGCTCCACAACGCCTAAATTCGAAGCCAAATGACCGCCTGTGCGCGAAATAGTATCGACCATGCAATCTCTGATTTCAGCGCATAATACCGTTAATTCTTTAATATTAAGTTTTTTTACATCATCGGGTGAAGATATTTTGTTTAAAAACTTATATTCCAATTTTATTACTCCTAAAAATTACGCTTAGCTAAATATAATGCCAAATCTGTTAAAAATTTGGTATCCCCATCAAAAAATTTTAACTCACTAATTGCATCATTCGTAAGTTTATAAACTAATTCTTTACAATTATCAAGTCCTAATAACGTAACAAATGTATTTTTGTTATTTTTCTTGTCACTGTTTATTGGTTTACCGAGTGTTTTTTCATCACCACAAACATCTAAAATATCATCAACAATCTGAAAAGCAAGACCAATATTACGTGCGAATTTTTCTGCATGAACAACTTTATCACCGGCATCGGCTAAAATACAACCTATTACCGCTGCCGACCTAATCAATGCTCCTGTTTTTAAGATATGCATTTCTTGTAGTTTATCAATATCTGTAAAAATATTACTTTCATCAGTATCAATAACCTGGCCGCCAATCATACCGTTAATTCCGGAACATTCTGCCAAAACTTTCAAAGCCCTATTAATATTCTCTTCTTCAATTCCCTTTGTCGTTAATGCTACAGAAAAAGCCTCTGTTAGCAATGCATCTCCCGCGAGAACAGCAAGTCCTTCACCGTACACTTTGTGGCAAGAAGGTTTGCCGCGTCTGAAGTCATCATTATCCATACAGGGTAAATCATCGTGAATAAGCGAATAGGTATGTATCATTTCAAGTGCTGTGGCAAATTTTATTGCATTATTATCATTCTTGCCACAGACTTTATAAAATTCAAGGAGAATTATAGGTCTGATACGCTTACCGCCAATTTTTAAGGAATACAACATAGCTTCGCGCACCTTTTCATAACCGTCGGAATTACAAATTATTGCCGAATCAAATTCATTATTTATAATTCCTGAATAATATTTAAGTTGATCAGAAAAGTTATACATACTCTATTCTCCCGGATTTGTCAGAGTTTCAATTTTTAATTTAGCATTATTTAAGTATTCGGAACATTTTTTAGTGATTTCTATTCCGTTTTCAAAAAGTTTTATTGCTTCTTCGAGTGAGCATTCATCACTTTCAAGCTTATTCACAATTTTTTCGAGTTCCGATAAAGATAATTCAAAATTCATTTGTGTTGACATAAGCTACTCCTTATTTTGTTCAGTTACAATAGCATTAAACTTACCGTCTTTTAAAATAACTTTTACCATATCGTTCACATAAATATCTTTTACGCTTGATATCTGCTTATTATTTTTTTCTACAACGGAAAACCCACGAGCAAGTGTTTTTAGCGGACTCACCGAATCGAGTGCAGTAACGGCTGTATTAAATCTTAAAATATTATCAGAGAGTTTTTCTTTTAAACTTACAATCATTTTTGATGATAAGTAATTGATAGTCTGCTGTCTTTTAAGAATAAGCTTATCCATACTCGATTTGTAAAACAACTGTGAAAATTTAACAAATTCAAATTTTTTAGTTGAATATTTTAAATTCAAACCATCTTTCAGCCGCCGATTATAATAGTTTAATGTTTCAAATAATTCGTTTATATCGGGTACAACCAGTTCCGCAGCGGCAGAAGGGGTTGGTGCGCGCAGGTCTGCTACAAAATCGCAAATCGTAAAGTCTGTCTCGTGTCCAACCGCAGAAACAACCGGTATTGTTAAATCAAATATCGTACGTGCTAATTTTTCATCGTTGAACGACCACAAATCTTCAATGGAGCCGCCACCACGACCCAGTATAATAACATCTGCAGAATTATCACGTGAAATATTTCTAAGAGTCTTGATTATAGAATCTGCCGAACTATTGCCCTGAACCAAAACAGAATAAACCGTTAATTTACATATGGGATACCGCCTGGAAATAATATTGATAACATCTTGCAAAGCAGCGCCCGATAAAGAGGTAACAACCGCAATATTCTTAGGAAACTTAGGCAATTCTTTTTTGAATTTGCTATCGAAAAGTCCTTCCGCACTTAATCGTTCTTTAATTAAATTAAATTCTCTGAACAGGTCTCCGGAACCATACGGCAAAATTTTCTCAGCAATAAATTGAAACTGACCGTCTTTTTCGTATAAAGTTACATTGCCCGAACAGATGACTTTATCACCGTCTTTTAAAGAAAAATTATTACGGACTGCATTCATCTTAAACATTACGCAACGTATCAACGCATCATTATCTTTAAGTGAAAAATATATATGACCGCTTGTGTAATGATTTTTTAAATTAGAAATTTCACCGACAACACTTATATTTGCCAGTTTTGCATCTCCGTCCAAAAGAGAACGTACATATAAATTGAGTTGTCGGACAGTTATTGTTTTCTCCATAACTATTTGTTATATTTTTTTGAGACGCTGCCGAGAATTCCGTTTACAAAAGATGCGTCATCTGTGGTAGCAAATTTTTTACAGAGTTCAACCGCTTCATTTACAGAAACACTGAACGGAATATCATCTCTGTATAAAATTTCATATAGTGCAAGTCTCAAAACACAAAGCGAAACCTTACTGATTCTGCTAATATTCCAACCGCTTGTGTTTTCGGCAATTATATTATCTAACTCTTCTACCTTTCTATAAACACCATTGAATATTTCAACGCAATATTCATCCGTTTTAAAATCACGCACAGTTGTGGCGGTTTCTATGATTTCATCGGTCGGTAAATCATTAAAAACCTTTTCAAAAATTAAAATAAAAGCCTGTTCTCTTGAAGTTTTTCGATTTAACATATAAACACCCTATATTAATTTTATATTATTAGTAAATTATAAACCAAAATGCATATTTTTGCAAGTATTATTAATACTTAGTGTATATGTTGCATAAAACAGAAATATATTATTAGCCCTTTATTAAATAAGAAGATATTAAAAATAAATTTATAATTTCTATTGACAAAACTAATAATTGTGATATAATAATCGTTGCATGTGGTGGATGTAGCTTAGTTGGTTAAAGCGCCAGTTTGTGGCACTGGAGACCGTGGGTTCGAGTCCCATCTTCCACCCCACATAAAAAGGCTTTGGACGATTATCGCCAAAGCCTTTAAAAAAATTAAATACAAACGTGTATTGGGGTGTCGTCAAGCGGTAAGACACAGCACTTTGACTGCTGCATTCGTAGGTTCGAATCCTGCCACCCCAGCCAAGAAACCGACAAGTATTTACTTGTCGGTTTCTTTATTAACAAATTTCCTTTTAAAAACATATTATGAATAAAACATTTAAGGAGATTGCCTATGGATAAAACTATTGATGAATATATACAAGAACTCAGAGAATATCAAAAACGTAGCAAAAATTACATAGCAGTTAATAATTCATCAAACGACACTGTTGACAATACCTTTTCACCATATCGCGGAAGATTAATTTTTAATATAACTCACTCGCGCGGCACCTTCCCGGTACCAAATGCTTTGATAACAATTTATGATGGAGATACAATTATAAATGCAGTAAACACTGATGAAAGCGGCAAATCTCCAACACTTACGCTTGATGCATTTGATAAAAAATTCAGTGAATCACCTACAAGTGATAACCGCAACATCACAAAATTTTATAATGCTAAAATTGAAGCGGATAGATTCGTACCTGTAATGATTCAAAATATTCCCATTTATGAAAATATAACAACACTACAAAGTTATGATATGCTTTTCCGCTCGGCAGCAGACAATCAGAATATGCAAATTATAACATTACCAACCGATACAAGAGTTTAGGTGATTATATGGCTACATTAATTCCTTATATTCCGCAAAACATAACCGTTCATCTTGGCCGCCCTGACCAACCTGCAGAAAATGTTACTATTCCGTTTATAGATTATGTAAAAAATGTCGCTTCAGGTGAAATATATCCCACTTGGCCAGAAAATTCACTCAGAGCAAATATATATGCAATCACCACATTTGCACTAAACAGAATTTTTACCGAATGGTACCCTTCCAAAGGATATGATTTTGATATAACTTCTACCACCGCTTTTGACCAATCTTTTGTTAAAAATCGCGAGGTTTTCGAGGTAATAAGTAATATTACCGATGAAATTTACAACGATTATGTGGTAAGACAAAACGAAATACAACCGCTATTTACGCAGTTTTGTAACGGCACAACATCAACCTGTCCGGGACTTTCTCAATGGGGTACTGTAGACCTTGCAGAACGTGGATATACACCTTTTGAAATACTGCAGTACTATTACGGTGATGATATCGATTTAGTAGAAAACGCGCCGATACAGGATATTGAAGAATCATACCCCGGTTCCCCATTGGTTATAGGTAGTTCGGGAAATGATGTGAAAATTTTTCAACAACAACTAAACAGAATCGCACGTAACTACCCTGCTATTCCTAAAATAAATATTACCACCGGAATTTTTGACGGTGAAACACAAAATGCGGTAAGAAAATTTCAGGAAATTTTTAACATACCGGTAACCGGTAATGTTGATAAACAGACCTGGTACCGAATTAAGGAGTTATACAACGGCGTAAAAAGACTTGGTGAATTGGTAAGCGAAGGCATCAGTATTGATGAAGCTACACTTCAATATCCCGAACAATTAAGTCAAGGTATGAGCGGTAATGCAGTTACAACAATTCAGTATTATCTTAATGTAATTGCTTATTTCAATCCAAATTTAAATACATTCCCCATAAATGGAAGCTTTGATGTTAATACAGTCAATGCGGTCAATAGTTTTCAAACCGAATATGGTCTGCCGGTTACTGGAATTATTGATGAAACTACCTGGAATAAAATAATTTCCGTATACGATGATATATATGACGACCTACCCGAAGGTTATCAGGAAAATTTTGCAAAACTTTATCCCGGATATGTTTTAACTACAGGCGCTACCGGGCAAGATGTGCGCGATTTGCAGACTTATTTATCATTGATTGCTACGACCGACGGAAACATACCTGTTGTTACTGTTGATGGTGTATACGGTACCGAAACCAGAGATGCTGTTTACACATTCCAGTCACTAAACAATATACCTTTAACAGGCGCGGTAGGACCTGTAACTTGGAATGCCATTGCGAACAGATACGATGCTATTATATCTTCGGGTTCCGTTTGATTTTTTTTAATCGAAACATAATTGTCAGAGTAATCGGAAAGAAAATTTCCAGAATCAACAATGTCAAATTCAATGCATCACCGTGTAACACTCTCCCTAATTTTTCAAATCCCGAAAATGCAACCGTAAGCACTGAAGAAAAAATTAAAACACAAATTTTCCCCTTATTTTTAAAACACTCACCGATAATCTTGAATAATACGGATGCTTTTATAAGATTGCAAATAAAGTAAATATAATATGTTATTGCATCCAATCTGTTATAATTTTCACCAATTACAAGCATTCCTGTAACATTTGCATAAGGAAAGCTCAATTTTGGTACTACTGCCCTTGATACCATAAAAACAATATTTAAAAAACATATCAAAAAGACTGTTCCGCCAATCAGTATGCCGTAAAAAGTACCTTTTACGGCATACTCTTTTTTTATATAACCTATAAATAAAAGACATAGAAAGGTTTGTCCAAAACTATGAATATAAAAAGTTAAACCTTGAGTTATGACATTTTTAAAATTAAAGTCTAAACTATTTATAAAATATTCCAACCTGAATAACGGTATTGAAAAAAGTAACATTATAACTACTGCAAAACTAATAAAAATTAAATTTGTAAATGCGAACATTAATATAACTTTTTTCTTGGCTAACGATAATAAAACAACCACAATTACATAAATTACGGAAATTATAACGCGTGGCGTTTTGGGGAGCCGGATACTATCTACCATTGATACATAGTCCTTACAGCACCACGCAAGACATCCAAGACATAAAATCACCAGAAGCCATTTAAGAATTGATTTAATACCAGTAAGTGAAGCAAAATATTCTACACCGAAATCTTTATTATTGCATTGCAGATTTGAAACCCAAAATCCCATTAAGATACTCACTGCAAAGCATATAATATATCCCCAAAAACTTTGTTCTAATCCTTCACCCTTTGGAAAAGCAATTATCAGATTGCCAAGTAGAAAAACGGCTAAAACGCTAAAAATCTGCTTCTTTTGAATAACTTCATTTACCAAAACTAACTTTCATCCCCTAAAGTTTCTTTACTTTTTTTAACAAACGACCTGTATACAGACATTCCATCAATAATGAAATTTTCATCTTTTACCATAATGTGCGGTATTCTGAAGCTTCTGTTTTTACTGTTATTTATTACATTGGCAAGTCTACCGATTTCGGTTATTTGTTTACTGTTTTCATTATAATTCATACTTTTTAAAATTTTATGGCCGACGCTTAATTTTCCGGTATCGGTCGATAAAATTTTTGAAATATTGTCGCAATTCACCATCTGAACTGACAGTGAAATTTCATAGCTCGAAAGACAAAAATCAAATATCTGTTTTATTGAATCACCTTTTATACTATCTCCAATGAGTATAATCGGGCACTGACTCAACACAACGTTTGCAGGTATACTATTAACCGAATTTTCTACTGCGAGTGCTACCGTTTTCCCTTGACCTGAAAATATTTTTTGTGGATTTTCAGAGTCTTCGATGGTATTGATTGTTTCAATCGTTACAAGAATTCCTTTATTATCTTCTTCAAAACCTAAAGCGGTAACTATATATCGGTCCTCCGGGTCAACATAATCCGCGCCATATTTACAACCGCAGAGTGTAATCAATAGAATTATACATAATAAAAATTTCGATATTTTCATTTTATTTCCTTTTTTGGCGTACAATATTTTTTGTTATATAATCGGGTCTTTTTATCATATTTTTCCAGTTGATTCTGAAAAGTGTATCTTTTAAAGAAGAACCGCTGAATTCGCTCCCTGATGAGATATACGATATCCCAAAACTATCTAAAGAATAAAGATGAATGTGAAAAAATACAATTCCTATAAACAATCCAAACAGTCCTAAAGTGCCTGAAAGAACTGTGAAAAATATCTTAAAATAAAATACCGACGCTCTCAGTTTCGGCACGATAAGACTGGCAATTCCGCTAAGCGCAGTTACAATCAGAATCGGCGCACTTATAAATCCGGCTTCTACGGCAGCTTGTCCAACAACCAAGCCGCCTACAATACTAAGTGCATGACCTACACTCTTTTGCATTCGTACTCCGGTTTCTTTTAATATTTCAAAAATAATTATCAAAATAAAACATTCACCGAAAGTCGAAAACGGTACGTTACCGCGCGAAGATACTATCGACTGAAAAAATGAAAACGGTAGTAAATGCGGATTATATATCGCAAATGCCAGAAAAATAGCAGGAAGATATATCGCAGAATAAAAACATATATATCTTAAAATTCTGCCAATAGCCGCTACTAAAAAATTCTGGTAATAGTCGTCATCTGACTGAAAATTTTCAAGATAAAAATATGGGGCTGTCAAAACCATAGGTGTACCATCGACCATAATAGCAATCCTGCCTTCAAGCAGTTTTGCAGCAACAACATCAGGCTTTTGTGTTTTGCCTATAGTTTTAAATAGTGAAAACTTCCGTTCGGAAATAAGTTCTCCAATATAATTACTATCCAAAACTCCATCAATATCAATTTTTTTAATTCTTTCTTTTATAATGTTCAATGTTCTGCGATTAACTATTGATTCAAGATAACAAATGAAAATTTTCGTATTAGTTTTTCTACCCAAACTTACTAATTCAATACATAAATCAGGTGTTGGAAGTTTTCTTCTGAGTTGGGTGTGATTTTTCATTAAGGCTTCATCAAAACCTTCTCTTGGCCCTTCCAGCACTCTTTCATCTTCCGGTTCAGACGGACCGCGACTGCGCCAACCCTTTGTATTTATTACAAGAGCTTTTGCATTACCATCTATTAAAAGAATTGTATCTCCATACAACAGCGATGTAAGAATTTGCTCAAGATTTTCATTTTCCGATACCTCGTCAACAAACAAAACCTGCTTTTTTACGTAATCCACAAGATTTTTTTGTGTATTTACTACTGTCGAAGTAAGTAGCGGTCTTATAATAGCGTCGGTTATGGAATCTGTGTTTATCATTCCATCAACAAAATATAAAACCGCTCGAAATTTTTCGGTATTATTAACCGTTATTTCACGTTTCCTTATAACCGAGTCGTTTTTAAATATCTCAGCAAACAATTTAATATTTTCATCAATACTTTCATAAAGTTTTATATTTTTAAAAGCCCTCAATTCCCTGTTCATTCAATCACCAAAATATTTTTTAATATTATTTGGTGATTTTTCAAAATATATACAAAAAAGCCGAAGTGTTAAACTTCGGCTTTTAATTAGTTTATTCTTAATCTTAACCTTAATTTATCAGCAATCATAGCTATAAATTCACTGTTGGTCGGCTTCCCGCGATTGTTTTGAATTGTGTAACCAAAATAAGAATTTAATACATCAACATCTCCTCTATCCCAAGCAACTTCTATTGCGTGTCTGATTGCTCTCTCAACCCTTGAAGAAGTTGTTTTGTGACGTTTAGCAACAGTTGGATATAAAATTTTGGTAACCGAATTGATTACTTCGTTATTATTTACCGACATCACAATAGCCTCCCTTAAATAATGATAGCCTTTTATGTGTGCAGGTACGCCTATCTGATGAAGTATTTCTGTGACCATTAATTCAAGATCGTTATTGTCAGGTGTCGGTTGTGCCCCAAATGATGAATTATTATCTTCATTATGTTTGGTTAAAATATGAATTCTTTCTGCCATATTCTTTATATCAAACGGTTTTATAAAATAATAACTTGCCCCTGCCGATAACGTTTCTTTTTCAAGACGCGGATTATCGTAACTCGACATTGCCATAACGAGTGGTTTTTCTCTCATTTCAGAGTTCCTTAAATTATCTAAAACCCCTAAAATGTCAAGGTTTGGCATAAATACATCTGCCACGACCACATCGGGTTTATTTTTTCTGACACAATCTAATACTTTCAAACCGTCTTTTTCACAAAGCATTGTTTCCATTCCATATTCACTGAGTATTTTTCTACAGGTGTTGCCCAATTCCGTGGTATCATCCGCTACCAGAACTCTTAATTTCTTTTCCATATTGTTCTCGTCCTTTCTAAATTTCGTACCCACATTTTACCACATAATTTTAGAAATTTCAATATATTTTGGAAAGTTTTTTGGAATTTCTTGGAATTTATTGATTTTGTACAAAATTATATACACAAATTACCAAATTATTACAATATATGATTTAAAGTATAAAAAAACGACCTTCCGTTTTTGGAAGGTCGTAAAATATTGTCATCGAACGCTAAAAAGCAAGTCACTATATGTCGGGAAGGGCCAATATTTATCTGCCGTAATGGTTTCTGCTTCGTCACACAATGTACGAAGTGAATCCATATTCACCAGTAATTTGTCGCGAATTGCATTTGTCTGTAAAAATACATCCCGCATGGCCTTGATTTCTTTTGTAGAATTTTCAAGAACATTTTCAGCCGACATAATATTTTCTGTAAGTGTTGATAAACGTTCTAATAACTTCGTTTCATAAGCTAAACTGATTTTTTTGTCAAATGATTTTTTAGATAAAGCAATAGATGACAGTTCGCCAATAAAACTTTCGATAGCGGGTAAAATCTGTTTCTTTGTAATATAAGACATAGTTGTAGCTTCAATTAATACTGTCTTAGCATAATTCTCTAAAAGGATTTCACAGCGTGATTTGATTTCACGCTCAGAAAACACCTTCATATTTGTAAGCATCTTGACATTTTTCTCATCCAAGAAATGAGGCAAACAGTCGGGTGTTGTTTTATAATTCAATAATCCCCTTTTCTCCGTTGCTTCCTTAATCCACTCATCATCATATCCGTTTCCATTAAATATGATGCGCTTATGCTGCGAAATGGTATCTTTAATTAATTTATGTAACTCTGTTTCAAAATCTTTCGCACTTTCAAGCAAATCTGCATACTGTCTTAAAGATTCAGCCACCGCAGAATTAAGCATAATGTTAGCACAAGAAATACTGTTAGAAGAACCGAGCATTCTGAACTCAAATTTATTACCCGTAAATGCAAACGGAGAAGTTCTGTTTCTGTCTGTATTATCTCTTGTAAATTTAGGCAAAACGTGAGCGCCCAATTTCATCTGGGTTTTTTCGACGGCGTTATAAGGCCTGTCCTTTTCTATAGCTTCAAGAACATCGGTCAACTCATCACCAAGGAAGATAGAAATAACCGCCGGTGGCGCTTCAAGGGCTCCAAGTCGATGGTCATTACCCGCAGTAGCAACAGAAATTCTAAGTAAATCCTGATAATCATCAACCGCTTGAATTACCGCACATAAGAAAAGAAGGAATTGTGCATTTTCATATGGTGTCTCACCAGGTTTTAAAAGATTAACGCCTGTATCGGTCGTAAGAGACCAGTTATTGTGCTTACCGCTGCCGTTGACTCCCGCAAACGGTTTTTCGTGTAATAAACACACAAGACCGTGACGTGCAGCAACCTTTTGCATAATTTCCATAGTCAACTGATTATGGTCGGTGGCAATATTAGTTGTGGTAAAAATAGGAGCTAATTCGTGCTGTGCGGGGGCTGCTTCATTGTGCTCAGTCTTAGCAAAAATTCCCAACTTCCAAAGTTCTTCATTAAGGTCGGCCATAAATTCCGCAACCTTGGGTTTGATGGTGCCAAAATAATGGTCATCCATTTCCTGAGCCTTGGGCGGATTAGCACCAAATAATGTACGACCCGTAAAAATAAGGTCTTTACGTTTGTTGTACATTTCCTTGGTTATAAGGAAATATTCTTGCTCAGCACCAACCGAAGTCTTTACACATTTTACGTTATCGTTTCCAAACAATTTAAGAACACGCAAAGCCTGTTTGTTGATGGCTTCCATTGAGCGCAATAAAGGAGTTTTTTTATCGAGCGCATCACCCGTAAAGGAACAGAATGCGGTCGGTATGCACAAAGATTTATCCTTAATAAAGGCATATGATGTCGGATCCCAAGCAGTATATCCACGTGCTTCAAAAGTAGCGCGGAGTCCACCTGACGGGAACGAAGAAGCATCAGGCTCACCCTTGATAAGTTCCTTACCGGAAAACTCCATAATTACCCCGCCATCTGTCGTAGGTGTAATAAAACTGTCATTTTTCTCAGCAGTAATACCTGTCATAGGTTGGAACCAATGAGTGTAATGTGTGGCACCCTTCTCAACCGCCCAGTCCTTCATAGCGCTTGCAACAGCATTTGCCACCGATAAATCAAGTCTTGCGCCTTCATCGATGGTTTTTTTTAGTGAATTATAGATTTCCGGAGAAAGGCGTGCCTTCATCTCTTTGTCGTTAAAAACAAGACATCCAAAATATTCGGCTAAATCTTTCATAAATTTCTCCTTTATATTACATATATCTTCTAAAATTATATACTAAGCGACATAATAAATCAAGTAAAAACTATATCAAATTTCAATCAATTCCACTGTTGGTTCAAATATTTTTTTGAATTTATTATAAATTATTTCATCGTTAATCTTACTAAGAGCCGCATTCAATAATTTTCCTTTAACAACATTAGATTTAATTTTATTGAAATCATCTAAAGTAAACTCACTACAGGGCGTCTCAAATTGGGTTAACTCGATTTTCTTGTCTTTGAAAATTATCTTGATTTTTCTGGTGGAAAAGGTTTCTAAAAAATTGCATATGATAGTAATTACCTTATTACCATCTTCATTAATTCCCGAATCAATGGCAGATGTAACTAAATACTTTTCTCCATAATAATAAATTTCACTCTCTAAAAATTCATCTATCCCCAATTTAATGCTGAAAACCGATTTGTTTTCACAATATATCATATTGAGCACACCATCAAGTTCCATAAGTTTAATAGATTTGAAACCGGTTGAATAATTATTTTGTATTACTTGCAAAATTTTAGGCAGCAGTCCTACAGTCGCAGTGTTATCAGAGATGCTTATAAATTCTTTACCAACGATTTGCGTAGCTTTATAAAAACGCTTATTGATAATTTTTCTTTTAATTTTTTTAATAAAATGTGGCATACTGTCGCCACTGGATAGAAAGTAAATATATTTTTTTAATTTAAAATTTTCCTTTTTATCTTGTGGCAAGGTCTCGGGAAATTTTTTAGAAAAATATTTTTTCACAATTTTATAAAAATTGCTTTGCTGAAATAATTCTTTATTACCTGCATTAGAAACAATTAAAATCCCGTTATCTTTAAATCCCCAAACATTCTGACCAAACATACCGTTAAATAAGAAACTGTTTTCTTCCCTACCTGTCCAAATCTGAAAACCGTAATTAAAATCTCCACAAAATCCAGGTGTAATAATTTGTTTATCAGTAGCTGTGTTCAACCACTGTTTGCTAACAATTTGTCGACCGTTCCAAACACCTTTTTGCATTACCAACTGTCCGATTTTAGCAAAATCTTCAGGTAAAATATATAATCCCCAACCACCAATTTCCACACCTGTAGGACTTTTTTCAAAATAATAATTTTCTATGCCAAGATATTTGAATAAATTCTCATCCAAAAATTTGCTTAATGAATCACCGCTTACTTTAGTAACAATAGCCGATAACATATAAGTATTCATACTGTTATAATTAAATGACGTGCCCGATTTTAGCGAGAAAGCACTTTTTATAAATGATTTTTCCCAATTATCAGTAGTCATACAAACAAATTCGTTAAATGTACTTCCTGTAGACATTGTCAGTAAGGTTTTTACAGTAATTTCTCTCATTTTAGCTTTTAATACTGGGCTTTCATATTCCGGAAAGAAATCAAGCACAGGGGTATTTATGTCTAGAAGATTACGGTCAACCAAAATACCAATAGCGATTGAAACAACACTTTTACAAGCCGAAAATGACATTTTCCAGCAAGATAAATCATTACTTTCAAAAGCGGCTTCTGCAATTACCTTACCGTTTCTTAAAACCATAATATTATGCATATTTAGAGTGCTATCTTCCCTTAGCTCCTTCAAAAATTCAAGCACTTTAGCAGAAGATACACCCTGTTTTTCAGGGGTTGTGCGTTCAAAAGGTTGACATATGTTACTACGGAAAAAATCCGCTTTTATATCTTTAAACTTTATAACCGGTTTGGTCACAGAATTTGTTTCCAATAATCCCTTATAAAAGGAAATGGTATTGTTAATAGATGAAACGTCCATTTTTCTCCCCCGCACTAAACTAATTTAACTATATTATATAATATTTGCTTTAAATTTAAAAGTATAGTTGTTGAAGAATTTATTAATTTGTGTTAATATTACAGATATGCGAGGTGATATTGTGCAATATAAAATCAATAACGGAAGTTTTTCGTACGGCGGAAATTTAGTTTTAGATAAAATTAATTTTGAAATTAGAGATAGAGAAAAAATAGCTATTGTCGGCAGAAATGGTTGCGGTAAAACCACCTTGCTAAAAATAATTTCCGGCGAATTAGAACTTGACCGTGATGATGCTACAGATAGTTCAATAATTAAAGCAGGTATAAAAACTATCGGCACACTCTCGCAAATTGTTTTTGAAGATAATAACTGTACACTTATTGAAGAAATACGGAAAGTATACCGCGAAATAATAGATTTGAAGCTTCGCATTGAGTTTTTATCGCACGAACTCGAAAATGACCATAGTGACCAAAAAATAAAAGAATTCTCAGCGTTACAAGAAGATTTTAACACACGCGGCGGTTATTATTTTGAAAAAGAATATGAAACCGTTATAAAAAAATTCGGTTTCAACGAAAACGACAAAAATAAGCCCTTGTCTGATTTTTCAGGCGGACAGCGGACAAAAATTGCGTTTATTAAATTGTTGCTTAGTAAACCAGATATACTTTTACTCGATGAACCAACAAACCATCTTGATATTGAATCGGTTGAATGGCTGGAAGATTTTATAAGAAATTATGAGAAAAGTGTTGTTATCGTTTCACACGACCGTATGTTTTTGGATAATACTGTTGGTACTGTATATGAAATTGAATATAACAAAATTAGGCGCTATGATGGAAATTATACTGAATTTGCAAAGCAGAAAAAAGTCTTAAAAGATAGTTTACTCAAGCAACACAATGAACAAATTAAAGAAATAGAAAGATTGGAAAATTTGGTAGAACGTTTTAGATATAAAGCCACCAAAGCCAAAATGGCACAGTCAAAACTTAAAGCAATCGAGAGAATAGAGCTTATTGAAGCTCCGGAAAAAGATGACACAAACACATTTTTTACCGATTTTACACCTAAAATTAAAAGTTTCAAAGATGTGCTTTCCTGCCGTAATCTCGCAATAGGATATGAACAGATACTTGCAACTATTAATCTTGACGTACAGCGATACGACAGAATAGGGATTATTGGTAATAACGGAACTGGAAAATCAACTCTGTTAAAAACTATAATCGGTAAGACAGAAAAAATAAGTGGTGAATTAAATTTTGGTCAAAATGTTGAATGCGGATATTTTGATCAACAAATAGCCGCCAATGTTTCAAATAAAACGATTATTGAAGATTTTTGGGATGAGTTCCCCGCCCTTTCGCAAACCGAAGTCAGAAACGCACTCGGCGCATTCAGGTTTAGCGGAGAAGATGTTTTTAAGAAAATCAGTTCTTTATCGGGTGGAGAAAAGGTACGTCTAAATCTATGTAAAATTTTTAAAAAAAGACCTAATTTTTTAATCCTTGATGAACCAACAAATCATATGGATATTGTCGGTAAAGAAGCGCTTGAAGATATTTTAGAAAAATTTGAGGGTACTGTTTTATTTGTTTCACACGACCGATACTTCGTACAGAAAATTGCCACTTCACTTTTGATTTTTAATGGTAACAGCGCTAAATTCTTTCCATACGGTTATGATGAATTTATCGCAAAAAATAAAAGTAATGTTGCAGAAATTCCGGTTAATACAATTAAAACTCCTAAGCAGAAAAAAGCCTATACGACCCCCGGAAAAGAAAAGGCAAAAATCGAACGCCAAATTAAAACTACAGAGCAGAAAATTAAAGACAGTGAAGAAAAATTATTAGTTTTAAATAATGATATTAACAATCCGAATAATATTTCCAATTATAAAAAATTGGAAGAACTGTCAAACGAGATTGAAAAAGAAGAAAACATCCAGCTCGAACTATTAGAACAGTTAGAAGAACTTTATAAAAGAGCCGACGGTTTTTAAACCGTCGTCTCTTTTTGCTATTTTCTTTTAAAAACTATTGCACTGCGACAAGGTAAATATGCATTAAAACCAACTTTTTTGAAATTTGTTTTTTCTGCGTTATAAACATACTCCTTATCAATGCGTGAGTGACCGCCAAATTGACCATCATCTGTGGATAAAACCACTTGATATTCTCCTTTTTTGGAAACCGGCAGAAAATACCCATCGAATGATTTAGCCGGGTGGAAATTAAAAGCAAAAACATAATCTCCCTTTGTGAACACAATAACCTTATCATCCTGATGCAACCACTGATTTACGGCTTTTTGCAACATAAGTTTATCTTCTTTAAGCAATTTTACCATTGCCTTATCAAAATCCCCAAGTTCGCGATATCTAAGATTTGGATTGTCGCAAAGACTCCATTGGCGGCGGCAATAATGATAACTCCATCCGTTACCTTCGCGCGGGAAATCAATCCATTCAGGATGTCCGAATTCGTTACCCATAAAATTCAAATACCCTTCGCCTGAAAGTGATGCAGTAATAAGTCGAATCATTTTATGAAGCGCAATTCCACGGTCGATAATTAAACTCGGGTCAAACTTATTCATATGCTCATACATCTCAGCATCACAAAGTCTGAACATAATTGTTTTATCTCCCACAAGTGCCTGGTCGTGCGATTCACAGTAACCGACAGTTTTTTCTTTGGGTCTTCTGGAAGTAAGTTCATACCACAGTTTGCCCATATCCCAATTATCGTCACTCTGTTCTTTAATCATTTTAATCCATAGGTCCGGTGTTCCCATAGAAAGTCGATAATCAAAACCGATTCCGCCTTGGTTAATCGGAAGACACATACCGGGCATCCCTGACATATCTTCTGCTATAGTGATAGCATTTTTATTAAGTGAATGAATAAGTTGATTTGCCAGTTGTAAATAGGTTACGGCTTCGGTGTCGGTATTCATTGAAAAATACATATCATAATTCATGAATGCGCTACCAAGCCCATGGTCGTGATACAGCATAGATGTTACTCCATCAAAACGAAAACCATCAAAATGGAAAACATCCATCCAATATTTAAGATTTGACAATAAAAATCTTAAAACCCCATTTTTGCCATAATCAAACAGTTTAGTTCCCCAGGCATTATGATTACCCCGTTCTCCATCGTGAAAGAACTGATAAACGGTTCCATCAAATTCATTCAAGCCTTCATTTGTATTATTGACAGCATGTGAATGAACTACATCAAGAAGAACGGTAATTCCCATATTGTGTGCGGTATTAATTAGTCTCTTCAAATCTCCGCTTGTTCCGTATCTTGACGATGCAGCAAAAAAATTTGATACTTGATAACCAAACGAACCGTAATACGGGTGTTCCATAATTGCCATAATTTGAATAGTATTATATCCTGCTTCTTTTATCCTTGGCAAGATATTATCAGTAAATTCGTTATAAGAACTTACTTTACCTTCTTCACCGGACATACCGATATGACATTCATAAATAAAAAGCGGTTTTTCTGCTTTAAATTCGGCATCAGTCCATTCAAAATTATCGTCCGTTTCTTCGATTTCCGCACACCATAAATACGTAACAGGGTCTTGCACCACTCTCGTAGCATAGGTTGGGATTCTGCGCAATTTCCTATCTGAATTAATAATAACAGCTTGTACTTTTTGCCCCGGTTTCAAAGCATCATATCCGGAAAGTTCAATCTCGAAAATGCCATCTTTTAATCGATTCATTTCGTGACTTTCTGTATTCCAACCGTTAAAATCACCCGTCAGAAACATTTTATCGGCGGCTGGAGCCCACTCTCTGTATACCCAACCGGATTTTGTTCTATGAAAGCCAAAATATTTATAGCTATCAGCAAATTTTTTTAGAGATCTTGCGTTAAGCGTAATTTCATTATACTTTTTAGTATATAAATCCATCCGTAAAGCTAAATCATCTTTGAAGGGTTTTAAATACGGGTCAATCTCTAAAATCTTTAAATTCTCTTCTTTTTTCATAGCTACACCCTTCCTTTCCCATTTATTATAACACGAATAAGTATTTCTAACAACAAAAATAATTTGACAAAAATTTTAGTGCCGTTGTTAATAAAACAACGGCACTAACCTATAGGTTTTTTATGATATTTATTAATAACTGAGCGGCTGCTGGGTCATAACGCAAAGCAAAGAATTCATTATCTTTATTAGACAATCTCCCATCAAACATCATCTGAGAAACTAATAATTTTCCTTTTGTACCTTTAAAATCGACTAATACGGTTGGTGTTCTTAACAGGTTTTTCCCCGCTTTGTGCAAATCCGTATATTCAATTCTACCATTACTGCTCGGTAATGAATTATATGTTTCGAACAGATTGGTTATTTTAATTTCATTTTCAGGATTTATAACCCCTTCAAGTGATGGTGCATCAGCAACGAACACCCTTACTTTTTCTCTGAGCTTTCGTTCGGTTTTGTTGTCGGGAGCATCCCCAATACTGAATTCATAATAACCTTCAAGGTCATAAGCAAAATAGCCGCCTCGTTTGATATTATCAATATCTGCTCCCTTAGAAAGCCATATTTTTTCGAAACTTTCCTTATCATTACCAAATACAGACATATCAACTGCAGGAACGATGATGCCACCTTTAAGACCGTTCCAGAGCCACATTGATTTCTTATTTAGGTTTTCTGAAAGGAACTTGCTTTTGTCGGTTGGATGCACACAACTCTCACTCTCGCCGCATCCTTTAAAACTGACTTCAATATCAAAAGCAATATTTGTTGTTTCAAATTCTGATGGATTCAAAGGTCTTATACCACTCATTAAATTTTCGTTATGTACCTTTTCATATCCCTCACCAAGCACTTTCGGCCCAACCCCTAAAAGTGCTACCGATATACCATTATCCAGAAGTTCTTCAAAGAGCGTTTTGTAAGTTGTGTCATCCTTCAACAGATTATAAGTTTTTTCAAGACCTACAAAAACATCGGCTTTATCCAAATTGGTAGTAAACTTTATATTATTATTAGATAAAAATTCTTTAAATTCATTTTCACACTCGAGCAAACCTACCGTTTTTTGCATATTTGATGTTTTTACATCAGTTACAATAATATCCCACTTGGATAATGCATTATCAATTTTTGCAAAAACTTTGTATTCTCCGGGTGTTTCGGGTATTTGATAAGTGATCCATTCTGTTGAAACAGAGAACGGCGGTAATAGTTTTGTGAATTCACGATTTTTGCTTTTACCATAAATACCGTAAACACAGGTAATCTGTTTTTCTTCGGCAGTATCGTTAAACAAATATAATTCTACCTGTTTTTCTTGATTTGGAACATAGTTTCTGTCCCACAAATTTATACTAACACTAATTGGCAGATAAGCCGCTTTTAATTCATCAAAAACAGGTTTGAATTTACCATCTTTCAAATTTCCCTCATAATATGTATTGCCATCATTTGGAGCTGACACCATACAAAACGGTGAAAATCCCGCAACACCAAGCCTCCTCCAATATTCCGCAATTTTACTTTGCGAAACATTCTGAAGCCAGATTCTGTCAGATACCGTATTATTATGACCTAGAAATCTTTTAAAAGCTGAAACGGTTTCAAAGTAACCTCCTGGATTGTAATTATAATCAAGATAATTACCACCAAATTCATCAGCAATAACTGTCATACCGAAAACATCTTTATTATCATAATAAATACCTACATTTTCAAAAAGGCTCCACCAATACTTATGTATGTGCATAACATCTCTGTGAGAGAGAATAATTGGTGCATAGCTTTTAACAATTTCATTTATAGTATCTCTGGCATCGGTAAGTTTTTCACACTCAGGCACCTCGTTCCAGGGATGAACAACCGCAATACTAACATGTTTTAAAGAAAAATCCAGCCAGTTTGTCCACTGTTCTTTAAGACTCTCAGCAGACGCGTCGATTCCGTGGAAGAAACTCCATTCAGACTGCACCAACATACCGTACTCATCACATAAATCTAAAAATTTTTCAGGCGGTGGTCCTAAATGGAATCTTATGGTATTTCCCCCGTTATTCTTAAATGGCAACAGGAAATTATTAAGAAACCACTTTTCATCGTATGATATTTCTTTTGCCTGTTCATCACACTGCCACCTATGCCAACACATAGTGGCCATTTTAAGAGTGATTGGATTACCGTTAAGAGCAAAGCCTAATCCATCTTGAATTAAATTTTTAAGACCAATTTTTTGTATATATCTTGCACCACAAACTTCTGTATGCAAAGTGTACAACTTTGGATTTTCAGGACTCCAAAGCTCACATTTCCCATTCAAATTAATTTGACAGATGTCATTATCTAAAATATCTGAAAAAGCAGTTGCAACAATTCTATCGCCATCACAAAGAATAAATTTTATTTTTTTATTGGTCTTGGCAAAAGCGGTAGTTTTATATCTGATTTCAAGAATATCAGAATCATTATAAGTCGGTATTACTGTATCAATTCTGACTTCGTTATGTAAATCAAGATATATATCATTCCATATATGTGATGAATTATCAGAACGCCATAAATCCGCCTTTGGCAATTTTGATGCGTCGGTGTAGGGTATGTCATTAATCGAAGAAATTTGGATTTCTAATGTAATTGTATTATTAGGTTTGATGTGCGGCGAATCAAGAAAATGTCTCGTAATTGTGAGACCGCCTGTAGCACTAGATACCAAATAACCATTTATATATACTTTGGGGCAATATTTTGCACCAAACAACAAGAGTGTCGCTTTGGTATAATCGCCATCCGGTAATAAAATTTCTTTTTTATACCACACGCTACTCTCTGTAGCTTTAGTAGCATCACAAATCAATCCGGGAACCTGTTGTACCGAATTATATGTACGATTTATACCTATTTCCCATTCTCCGTTAAGAGAAATCATTTTTTCACCTTTTCATTATAAAAAATCCGCCAACAAAAGTAGGCGGAATATTGGCAGGGGCAGAAGGACTTGAACCCTCGGCACGCGGTTTTGGAGACCGCTGCTCTACCAACTGAGCTATACCCCTATTTATTAAATTATATTTATAAAATGATATGCTAACACTGGTGGACCAGCAGTTTCGTCTTGAAAAAGGTTCCTGTGGAACGTTTTTCACACGAATGTCCCTGCCGCAGAAAACGAGCTTTGCGAAGTTTGATGCATAACACTATGCCAATCGCAAATATACACTGATTTCTGTATCAAGTGTTTTATGCTAACACTGGTGGACCAGCAGGGACTCGAACCCCGGACCAACCGGTTATGAGCCGGTTGCTCTAACCAACTGAGCTACTGGTCCGTGTCAGCAAGAATTATTATACCATATTTTTTTATCTTGTCAATACAATATTTTGTTTTTTTATTAATAAATTAGTTGCAGTAAGTGCATAAATATGGTATTATAAAGTGTATTTATGTGTTTTGAAAGGAGATTTTGAAAATGTCCGATATGCGCCCGATTGGTATATTTGATTCAGGACTTGGCGGTTTAACCGTTATGCGAGAAATTTCAAAAAAACTTCCAAAAGAAAACATAGTATATTTTGGTGACACAGGACGTGTTCCGTATGGTACGCGTAGCAGTGAAACAATTAAAAAATATGCAATACAGGATGAGAAATTTTTATTGCAGAATAATGTCAAAATTATTATAGCAGCCTGCGGCACAGTGAGTGCTGTAGCAGCTGATACGGGCAGTTCACTCCCAGTACCTTTCTTCGAAGTTATCTCTTATGCTGTTAATGCTGCAGCACGTGCGACTAAAAACGGTAAAATCGGTGTAATAGGTACACCGGCTACAATTAGCAGTTCTGAACACAAGCGACAACTTTTATGTATTAACCCTGAACTTGAAATAACCGAAGTGAGTTGCGCTTTGTTTGTTCCTTTTGTAGAAGAAGGTTGGGTTGATATTAATAACCCTGCGATATATGAAACTGCTAAGATTTATCTTGAACCGCTGAAAAAAGCAAATGTCGATACCATAATTCTGGGTTGCACCCACTACCCCATTTTATCCGATATTTTTACCAGAATTATGGGTGAACATATAACACTTATTAATATGGGTACAGCTACTGCAGACGCGGTAAAAGATTATCTAACATATAATAATCTTTTGAAGAAAGATAATAATAAAGGTATTAATAAGTTTTTCGTCAGCGATATGACAGATTCCTTTGAAAAAACCGCTCAAATTCTCTTGGGGGAAAAAATTGACTGCAACAATGCAGAACAGGTGGACATAGAAAAAATATGAAAGACGTTTTAATTAATATTAAGGGTTCGCAAAGCAATGACACAGACAGTGATGTTATTGAATTCACCACTTTAGGAAAATTGGCCGAACGCGACGGTAAATACATGTTAGTATACGAAGAAAATAAAACAGTTGAAGGCTCAACTGTTAAAACAACCCTTAAGGCCGACAACAACAGAATTACTCTCAACCGTAGCGGAGCTATTGAAAGCCGTTTGATTATTGAAAATGGTAGACGAAATAAATGTTTTTACTCAATTCCGCAAGGTGAAATTGTATTAGGCATTTTTGGTGAATATATTAAAAACAATTTAAATGATAAAGGCGGGAAACTTGAAATGGGTTATACCGTCGACATAGACAATGGTTTGATAAGTAAAAATATTATCGAAATATCAGTAAAAGAGGTTTAAAAAGTGTCACAGATTGTAAATATTGCAAAGGAACAAATTAATAATTGTATAATCAATGCTGCAAAAAAAGCAATTTCATTAGGGGAATTTCCCGAAGCAGAACTTACCCCATTTATAATCGAAATACCCGCAAATCGCGAACACGGTGACTATGCGGTTAATGCCGCTATGGCATGGGCCCGAATTTTTCGTTCTCAACCCAGAAAAATCGCTGAAACGCTTATGATTAACGCAGAACTTGAAAATACATACATAGAAAAATACGAAATCGCGGGACCCGGTTTCATCAACTTTTATCTTAATGCAAAATATTATTCTGATATTCTGTCAGACATTGATAATTTAAAAGATGATTATGGTAAGAGCGATTATGGTGAAAACAAACGCGTACTTGTAGAATTTGTATCCGCTAACCCCACAGGTCCTATGCACATAGGTAATGCTCGTGGTGGCGCTTTGGGTGACTGCCTTGCCGCAGTTATGCAATCTGCAGGTTATTATGTTGAAAGAGAGTTCTACATTAATGATGCAGGTAACCAGATTAACAAGTTCGGTCTTTCCCTTGACTTAAGATACCAACAAATCTTTGATAGCAATATTGAAATGCCGGAAGATTCATATCACGGTGCAGATATTATCGCACATGCTAATGCCTTTGCTGAGATACACAAGGACAAATATCTTACTGCTTCTGAAGAAGAGCGCAGAAAAGCACTTGTTGAATTCGCATTACCAAAAAATATCCAAGGTTTACATGATGACCTGTTAAAGTACAGAATCGAATATAATACGTGGTTCAAAGAAAGCTCTCTACACGCAAACGGTGAAACAACACGTATTATCGAGTTATTAAAACAAAGCGGACACACTTATATTAACGAAGATGCTTTATGGTTTAAGGGCAGTGATTTTGGCTCAGATGACTTTGTTTTGGTCCGCTCGAACGGTGTACCGACCTATGTTGTACCTGATATAGCATATCACTATAATAAACTCGTAACCCGAAAGTTTGACAAAGCAATCGATATTCTCGGCGCCGACCACCACGGTTATGTACCAAGACTCAAAGCGGCTCTCACCGCACTTGGTGTTGATTCCGACCGTTTAGATGTAGTCCTTATGCAAATGGTACGTCTTGTACGCGATGGCGAAGTTATAAAGGCCTCAAAACGTTCGGGCAAAGCAATAACTTTGGTAACCTTACTTGATGAAGTTCCGATTGATGCGGCAAGATTCTTCTTCAATTTAAGAGAAGCAAACAGTCATTTTGATTTTGACCTTGATTTAGCAGTCGAACAATCAAGTCAAAACCCTGTTTATTATGTTCAATACGCTTATGCGAGAATCTGCAGCATCTTGAAGAATTTAGAAATTGACGGTATTAATATAAGAAAACCCTCAACCGAAGAACTAAATCTTTTGAATTCTGCAGAAGAACGCGACCTTATTGTTCACCTATCAACGCTTACAGAAGAAATCAAGAGTGCTGCAAAAAACTATGACCCCGCAAAGATGACACATTATGTTACTGAACTTGCAACTAAATTCCACAAGTTCTACAACGCTTGTCGTGTACGTGGCATCGATGAAGGCCTAATGCAGGCACGTGTTCTGCTCTGTCGAGCTACGGGTATAGCAATTAAGAATGTTTTAACAATGTTAAAAATTGACACACCCGAAAGTATGTAAAAACAACAAAAAAGCCGTGAACGAAAGTTCACGGCTTTTCAATTTAGATTAATTAGATTTCTGCAAAGTACTTAATGGTACGAACCATCTGGCTTGTATAGCTGTTTTCGTTATCATACCAAGCAACAACTTGTACTTCGTAAAGGTCATCAGCAATCTTAGCTACCATTGTCTGAGTAGCATCGAAGAGTGAACCGTACTTCATACCGATAACGTCAGAAGAAACGATTTGGTCTTCGTTGTAACCGAAGGAAGCAGAAGAAGCAGCCTTCATAGCAGCATTGATGCCTTCCTTAGTTACATCTGCACCCTTAACTACTGCTGTAAGGATTGTAGTAGAACCGGTAGTTACCGGAACACGCTGAGCAGAACCGATGAGCTTACCGTTGAGTTCAGGAATTACAAGGCCAATAGCCTTAGCAGCACCTGTAGAGTTAGGAACGATGTTAGCAGCACCTGCACGAGCACGACGAAGGTCGCCTTTTCTGTGAGGACCGTCAAGAATCATCTGGTCACCTGTATAAGCGTGGATTGTGCTCATAATACCGCTCTGAATCGGAGCATAATCATTAAGAGCCTTAGCCATAGGAGCTAAGCAGTTTGTTGTACAAGAAGCAGCAGAGATAATGTTATCTTCAGCTGTAAGTGTATCTTCGTTAACGCTGAAAACGATTGTGGGAAGGTCATTACCTGCAGGAGCAGAAATTACAACCTTTTTAGCGCCGGCATCAATATGAGCCTGGCTCTTTTCTTTTGAGCAGTAGAAACCTGTGCATTCAAGAACAACATCTACGCCGATTTCTCCCCAAGGAAGGTCAGCAGCATTCTTTTCTGCATAGATTTTAAGAGTTTTGCCGTCAACTGTGATAGTACCGGCTTCATCATCAGCAGAAACTGTGTGAAGATTTTCACCGATAGCACCGCAGTAACCACCCTGTGCTGTATCATACTTAAGAAGATTAGCAAGCATAGAGGGTTTTGTTAAGTCGTTGATAGCTACTACATCGTAGCCTTCTGCACCGAACATCTGGCGGAAAGCGAGACGACCGATACGTCCAAATCCGTTAATTGCAACTTTTACCATTGGAAATACCTCCTAAAAATTTTACATATAATATTCTACCCCAAAACTTCAATTTTTTCAAGATGTTTTGTGATATTTTTAACGTATTTTCAAAAAATGTTATTTTATATGATAATTTGTATAATTTTCCATAATAATTTATGAAAATCAACTAAAGGGAATCAATTATTTTTTCGGCTACTCTGATACCATCAACAGCAGCAGACATAATGCCACCGGCATATCCCGCGCCTTCACCAGCAGGATATAATCCTTTTAGTGTTAACGATTCACAAGATTCATCCCGTAGTATTCTTATCGGTGAAGAGCTCCTGGTTTCAGGAAATGTGAGAACCGCATTTTTATCAGCAAACCCCTTTATTTTTTTATCAAATTCAGGTATAGCTAATTTTATGCTTTCTACTATGAATTCAGGTAACACCCTATTTATATCCGTATGCACAACATCAGGTCTTACGGTTGGAAGGACATTGTTCTTATCAATATCGCCTTCCCCTGTTATATCTCCTAAATAACAATATGGAACACTACCGTTTGCTACACTGAAGGCCTCTTGCTCAATTTTTCTTTGCAAACGAACACCCGAAAATAAGTCATTTTCATCGATATCCTGCGGTTTTATTTCAACCAATAGCGCACTATTTGCATTTGTAAGATTACGGGCAGAATAACTCATACCGTTTACTGCTATTCCGTTTTCCTCGCTTGAAGCATTAATTACTTTGCCACCGGGGCACATACAAAATGAATAAACACCACGACCGTTTGGTAAATGAACTGCGAGTTTATAATCTGCTGGATCAAGAAATTTGCTGTTAGCAAAATTTCCATACATAGCCCGATTAATATTTGACTGTAAATGTTCAATTCTAAGACCCATTGCAAAAGGTTTTTGTTGCATCGATACGCCCATTTTTTCAAGCATTTCAAAGACATCCCGTGCGGAATGACCCGTTGCCAAAACAACTTTTGTAGAAAATATTTCTTGTTTCCCTGCAATTACCGATATTATATTCGCGTTATCGAAATTGATTTTTTCCAGTTTTGTGTTAAAAATAACCTCGCCGCCAAGATTAATTATTTCTTTTCTGATGTTTTTTACAACACTTATCAAAATATCGGTACCAATATGGGGCTTTGCTTCATATAAAATTTTTTTCGGAGCGCCAAACTGTACCAAACATTCCAAAACCGTACGACAGCGAATATCTTTAATACCTGTATTTAGTTTTCCATCAGAAAACGTACCAGCTCCGCCTTCACCAAATTGAACATTTGATTCTACGTTCAATTTACCACCATTGAAAAATTTTTCAATTTCCTTAGCTCGTGTATCGGCATCACTGCCGCGCTCGATAACTATCGGTTTAAGTCCGGCACGAGCCAGAGTTAATGCCGCAAACATACCCGCCGGTCCAAAGCCAACCACAACCGGTCTTACATCCGACTGTACAGTTTTCCAAATATATTCGTCTTTTCTGTATTTTTCTGCATTTTTATTCTTCTTTAGAAACTTTTCTTCACCGGAATATAGTTCCATAATAAAAGAACAACAAAAATTGATATCGTTCTTATGTCTTGCGTCTACTGATTTTCTGAAAAGTTCTGCACTTTTTATATTATTTTTTTCTATGCCGAGTATATTTGGTAAAACAGCGGAAATGTTTTCAAAATCAGTCTCTAACGGCATTTTTACATTTCTTATAATTAACATTTCTTGCCACCAACAAAACGAACTGCACTGTCTGCTGCCAACATTGCGCTTGACCAAGCCCATTGGAGATTAAATCCGCCGCAATCACCATCCACATCCAAAAGTTCCCCCGCAGCAAAGAACCCCCTATGTTTTTTTGATTCCAGTGTGCTATATTCAAACTCGCTAAGGGAAATACCGCCTGCGGTAACCTGTGAATTATTGAAACCTGTGGTACCTGTCACGTTAAATATAAAGTTTTTGATAGTTTTTGCAATGCTTTTAATTTCTTTATCGGTTATTTCGCAAGATTTCTTTAGAAAAGCAACTCCGCAACTTTTTAAAACAACCTGTCCGATTCGTTTGTTAAGTAAACCCGTTAAAAAATTCTCTGCAGTTCTTGTTTTCAGATTTTTACGACGCAAATCAAGCATCTCAACAACTTTATTCTCGCTAAATGCACTCATTAAATCAAGTACCACCTTAAATTCGCCGTCATTACGCGAAACAGCGCGGGAAATTTGTAAAATAGGCGGACCAGATAATCCATAATCTGTAAACAGTACTTCCCCTATTTCACTTCTGATAACCTGACCATTGTTTATCAACGAAGCTTTAGCGGTAATCTTTATTCCTTTTAATTGTTTAGTAACGGCTGTATCTGTTTTTATCTGCACAATGGATGGAGTAGTTTTCACTGTTTTATATCTTTTGGTTTTTAAAACATTATAAAACGAACCATCGCTGCCCACACTGTTACCACCCGAAAACAAACCTGTGGCAGCTATGACTGACTTTGCAAGAACTCTGTCATTATCGGTGATGAGTTCATAATATGAGTTCCGATACGTAAAATCAACAACTTTAAAATCACACATAATTTCAACACCTTTTTCTTCACAAGCAAATCGCAATGCATCAACAACACTCGAAGCCTGGTATGAAAAAGGATACGCTCTGCCATCGTCTTCAAAAATAATTTCTATACCAATTTTTTTGAAAAACTCAACAGTTTCTTTGATAAAATATTTATCGAACACAGTATTTAAAACATCTGAACTTAAGCTATGATAGTCACTTACAGAAGCATTTTTATTAGTAATATTGCATCTGCCATTACCTGTTGTAATTAGTTTTTTGCCCACACGTGAGAGTGACTCCAAAATAATAATATTAAGTTTTTCATTTTTTTGCTTTGCAAAAACAGCTGCCAAAAGTCCGGCAGCACCCCCACCTATAACAGCAATATCATAAACCATATACATCACCGAAAAAAATTATTTTTTCAATTATACCATATTTATCAAAATACTGCAAATTAAAAAATCCACCCGCCTGAGCGAGTGGATTTTATTTATAAAATTAGTTGGTAATTGTAAGTTCGGTATCCTTATCAAAGATATGAATATTTTCTGCTTCAAGAGCAATCTGAATTCTATCACCTGGACGAGCTGTGTTAGACGGAGCAACACGAGCATTGATATCCTGTCCTTCAGAATTCATATAGAGATAAGTTTCTGCACCCATAAGTTCTGTAACTTCAACATTAGCTTCAACAAGACTATCAGGGTTAGCGGCAATGATTTCGGGTTCGTTATGAACGTGTTCAGGACGGATACCCATAATAACATCCTTGCCAATATAATCCTTCAAGCAATCATTTGCATTTTTCGAATCGGGCAACTTAACCTTGAATTTAACACCTGCACGGGTTTTGGTATCTTCAGAACCATATTCAAGATAGAAAGCACCGTTCTCATTGAGAAGTTTACACTCAATAAAATTCATCTGAGGTGAACCAATAAATCCTGCAACAAAAAGATTACAAGGTTTGAGATAAAGATGCTGAGGAGTATCAACCTGCTGAATGAAACCGTTCTTCATAACAACGATACGAGTACCCATTGTCATAGCTTCTGTCTGGTCGTGAGTAACGTAAATAAATGTAGTACCAAGACGCTGGTGAAGTTTTGAAATTTCGGTACGCATCTGTGCACGAAGTTTAGCATCCAAGTTAGAAAGCGGTTCATCAAGTAAGAATACCTTAGGTTCACGAACGATAGCACGACCTAAAGCAACACGCTGACGCTGACCACCGGACAAAGCCTTCGGTTTACGTTCGAGAAGATGTTCGATATCAAGGATACGAGCAGCTTCTTCAACACGGCGTTTGATTTCATCCTTAGAAACCTTGCGAAGTTTAAGGCCGAATGCCATATTGTCAAAAACTGTCATATGTGGATAAAGAGCGTAGTTCTGGAAAACCATCGCGATATCGCGGTCTTTTGGTGCTACATCGTTTACCAAACGGTCACCGATATAAACTTCACCTTCAGAAATTTCTTCAAGACCAGCCACCATACGTAATGTTGTAGATTTACCGCAACCTGAAGGACCAACAAGAATTATAAATTCTTTATCCTTGATTTCAAGATTGAAATCAGATACGGCAACAACACCACCAGGATACTTTTTATAAACGTTGCGAAGTGATAAACTTGCCATGGAATTAACCTCCTAATTATTTTACTAAATCAAGCATTACTTATTATAACAACTATTTTTTTAAAAAACTATACTTAGAATAACCAAGTTTTCAAAATAATAATTGTCTATTATAAACAAAATTATTCAAAACCCAAAAATTTCGGGGAAAAATATTAATAAATCATTAACAAAAAATTCCTTGAATTGCCCTATTTCAAGGCTTTTAGGCAACTCAAGCTTACCTATTCTTTCGCGGTGTAATTTTGTCACACCCAGACCCACTACACCGAGCATCCTTTTTATCTGGTGATATTTCCCCTCGGTTAAAATTATTCGTACACTGTCAGCGCTACATATTTCTGCTGTGGCACTTTTACAAACAGTGCCATCTGCTAAAACTATGCCTTGTTTAAATTTTTCAGTAATTGACGGATTCGGCACATCATCCACATATGCCAAATAAGATTTTTCAATATTCGATTTTGGAGAAATAATCTTATGAGCAAAATCACCGTCATTCGTAAGCAATAATAGCCCTGTTGTATCCTTGTCCAAACGACCGACCGGAAAAAGATTTAAGTGTCGATATTCATCGGGTAATAAATCTACTACTGTTTTTCTGTTTTTATCATTTGATGCAGATAAAATTCCGCTTGGTTTATTAAGCATCAGGTATACATATTTTCTGAACTGTATATTTTGTCCATCAAGTGTAATTTCCGTTTCATCGGGGTCAAAAGTATAATCGCTTTGGGTTATTATAACTCCATTGACTTTCGCTTTGCCGGACCTGATTAATTTTTTAATTTCACTTCTGGAAAATTTAGAGTTGTTTGATAAATACTTATCCAATCTAACCTTTTTCAACAATCTTCCCCCGTTATTACATAGCCGGTTTAAAAGGTTTGATTTCACCATTTAATCTGGCATCCGTTATATCTCCACCCACAATTATATCATCACAAATTATTAAATTTATGTATTTTGTATCTGATAAATCGTTTAGTTGATATTTATATATTGTTGCGTCCTGCCCACAATGATTTTTTAGATTAAATCCCGCTTGTAGCTGAATTTCATTATATTTTTCATAAACGTCACTGAATTTATCGGGTATAACTATATCCTTAACCTCAACGGCTTCCGGAATAATATCAAACCCATATGAATTTATCACTGATACTCGGTCTTGGTTCGTGACAGCGACCAATGAACTTTCTGATTTTATATTGGTAAACTCAAACAATATAAATATAAAACATATTAAAAACAGAAAAAAACAAGCAGAACGTTTACTTTTAATACTGATGCAGTATAATTTCAAATCAATCACTCCGCTAATATATATGCGAAGAAACTTTTAAAAATTCTGTCAGAAAATAACACAAACCGCCGATGACGCAATACCTTCGCCGCTACCTGTAAACCCAAGACCTTCTTCGGTAGTTGCTTTAACATTTACCAAATCAATATCTATGTCACAATCGTCTGCAATATTTTTTCGCATCGTATCGATAAATGGTGACATTTTTGGTTTTTGTGCGATGATTGTTGCATCGATGTTGCCGATTTTATAACCTTTCTCCGTCAATAATTCAACAGTTTTTCTCAACAAAATGCGACTGTCAATATCTTTGAATTCTTCATTTGTGTCCGGAAAATGTTTGCCTATATCACCTAAAGCCGCAGCGCCCAACAGTGCATCAGCAACCGCGTGTAACAAAACATCCGCATCCGAATGTCCCAGAAGTCCTTTTTCGAAGGGTATTTTCACACCGCCAATTATTAAATCTCTGTCAACAACTAATCGATGAACATCATATCCACTGCCAATGCGCATTATTCAATACTCCTTTTTTCGAGAAAGCTTTCGGCAACCGAAATATCTTCCTGTGTTGTTATTTTAATATTAGTATAGTCTCCCATTACGACTTTGACTTTATATCCGGCGTTCTCCATAATTGATGCATCATCGGTAAAATCGGAACAATCGATATTTTTTAGCACTTCGTTATACTTTTTAACCGAAACTCCTTGCGGTGTTTGCGCTGAAAATAGTGTTTCTCTCGGTATGGTGCTTTCAATAAATCCGTCGGCATTAACCTTTTTTACGGTATCTTTAACCGGAACCGCGCAAATAACAGCATCTGAAAAAGACAGTTGCTCACATACGCGCGAAATAATTTCCTCAGTCACCAACGGTCGTGCACCATCGTGAATTAAGACAAATTCTTCGGTTATTTTTTCGAGACCGTTTTTTACCGATTCCTGTCGTGTTGAACCACCCGAAACTATATCCGTAAGCTTTGTAATCATAAACTTTTCTGCAAGTTTACTCATATCACATACATACTCATCTTTAGTCACCAGAATAATCCTTGAAATCTCGTGTGACTTTTCAAAAGCTAACAAGGTATGTATTATAGCTGGAATTCCACACAAATTTAAAAACTGTTTTGAAATACCTTTCATTCTTTGTGACGAACCTGCCGCCAAAACAATTACAGGTACACCGCCAGTACGTTCAGTTTCATAAGAAAAATCTAATTTATAATCAAGTTTTTCCATATTTTATCATCCTTAAAAAGAGCCACACCTTACATTGTAAAGTGTGGCTAATTTAAAAACTAATCTTCTGTGGTGCAGTCGTCGCAGTCACAATCTTCACAACCGCACTCGCATTCGAAGTCAAATTCAAGGTCTGTTCCGCAATTCGGACAATCAATACGGCCATCCATCAGCATCTCCTCATCGAGATATATGATGTCATTACAATTAGGACAAACCACTTCGTAAACTTCATCATCTTCGTATTCATCATCGTCATCGCAGTTGCAGTCACAATCTTCACAGTCTTCATAGATAAGCTCTTCTACATCAGCCAAGTCCTCATCAACTGCATCAAGTTGTTCTGCTAATTCAATCTGTGCATCATCAAGTTCATCAATTTCATCACAGATATCACCCAAAAGTTCAATAATTGCGGAAAGGATTTTTCCTTCATCCGACTCAGTGTCAAGCTTAACACCTTCTGCCAAACCTTTGATATAAGCAACTTTTTCAGAAATAGTCATTTTAATACTCCTTAAATTTTATGCACGTTCCATATACTCGCCGGTACGTGTATCAATACGAATCATATCGCCTTCATTAATAAACAACGGAACGCGAATTTCTGCACCGGTTTCCAACTTAGCAGGTTTCATAGCGTTTGTTGCTGTATCACCTTTAAATCCCGGGTCTGTCTCAGCGATAGCTAATTCAACAAATGTAGGCGGTTCTACACCAAATATTTTACCCTTATATGATAAAATCTTACATACCATATTTTCCTTAACAAACTTAAAGTTGTCACCAAGTTCCGATGCATTTACAGGAACGAGTTCATAAGATTCAGGGTCCATAAAATAATACAATCCTTCATCATTGTAAGAATATTCCATATCTTTTCTTTCAACGAAAGCAGTCGGGAACTTATCATTGGGGTTGAATGTTTTTTCAACCACTGAACCTGCAATTACATTTCTAATTTTTGTACGAACGAAAGCAGCGCCCTTACCGGGTTTAACGTGCTGGAATTCAATAATCTGATACACGTTTCCATCCATTTCGAAAGTAACACCGTTTCTAAAATCGCCTGCACTTACCATTTTAATTCCTCCAATATAATAACTACATATAGTAGTATAAAAGTTTTTACCCCAAATGTCAAGGCAAATATTGTTAAATAAGGTCGCGAATTGCACTAATTGCTAATAAATAGCTGTTTACTCCAAAGCCCGAAATACTTCCTTTGCAAACAGGGCCAATCACAGATATTCTTCTGAAATCTTCTCTCGCATCTACATTAGATAAATGAACTTCTATAAAAGGCTTTTCAACCGCCGAAATAGCATCGCGAATGGCATAACTATAGTGTGTGAGAGCGCCCGCATTTATTATGCAACCGTCATATTCTTTGTACACCTGATGAATTTTATCAATAATATCGCCTTCACAATTAGATTGGAAAAACTCGCACTGAATTTTCATCCCCTGAGCATAACTACTGATTGCATTATTGATTCCCGCAAGATTTTTTGTTCCGTAAATCTGCGGTTCGCGAACTCCTAACATATTTAAATTCGGACCATTAATAATTAAAATTTTACCCGTTTTCATCATTTAATCAACCCCATATAGTATTTTTGCATTTGTAAAGCATCCTCCGATTGTGTGCCATCAGACTCGCAAATAAAGGTAGGATGACAATTCTTTTTAGCGGTAATTTCCATCACCGGTTCAAAATCAGGACCAAAAACATTGTCTTCAAAAGTTAAATGCTTTTTTT
Organism: Acutalibacteraceae bacterium; assembly: GCA_045613385.1. Lineage (GTDB taxonomy): Bacteria > Bacillota > Clostridia > Oscillospirales > Acutalibacteraceae > SIG565. Next base: position 89,980 of record JAZLAW010000001.1, read on the forward strand.
CGCCGCCGCCGATTGTATACTCTATTTTTGAAAAATGTGAATGAAACTCCCGTAATCTTGAAACACCGAGACGATTTTCAATCTGATTAAATATATTTTCGAAATCTTTATATTCTTTAAGCGAACCGAATGTACGGGCATTAAGATGACCAAAATCTATACACGGTAGCAATCTTTCATCTAATTCACACAAGGTGAGAACTTCGTTTAAATCTCCCAACTGGTTGATTTTACCCATCGTTTCCGGACAAATTCTAATGTTGGATAAACCTTCTTCATCAAGCGCTCTGATAGCAAGTTTCATAGTATCTATTGCCAAAAGCAAAGCCTCTTCTCGAGAAATTTTACCGCACGAGCCTGTATGAACAATAATTCGATCTCCACCCATAGCATTTACCGCACGAGCACTACTTAGGATATAATTAATAGAGTTTAAACGCTTTTCTTCGTCTACCGATGACATCGAAATATAATATGGCGCGTGTAGTGATACGGCTATCCGAGCTTCTTCCATAGCAAGTCCAAATTGTTTTGCTTTATCAAGTCCTATATTAACACCGCGTCCACACTGATATTCAAATGCAGTAAGCCCGAATTTTGTCAGATATTCGGGAATTTGTAAACTGTGTTTATATCCCATTGCAGTAAAACTAAGCGAGTTACCCGCCGGACCAAACAAAGCTGACATACTTACACCCCAAACTTATAGTATTTATAGAAAATTTTTTCTAATTTTCTTCGTATTTTGAAAGAAGTCATTGTTTCTTCTTGGATAGGATTTAAAATAATTGTTTTAACGCCCGCCAAGTGTCCTCCAAGTGAATCGGTAAACAACTGGTCACCTACGATGGCGGTTTGCTTAAGACCCGTTCCTAATCTTTTTACAGATTTCCAATAACCAAAAGGCAACGGTTTTAACCCTAAGGAAAAATATTTCAAACCAATCTTTTCAGCAAATGGACGTACTCTTTTTTCCTTTGAATTTGACAGAACAATTAATTCAATATTGTTCTCAGACATAAGCTGCAACCAATCTTTCAGTCCATCCAACAATACTTCTCCGTGATGTGTAGAAAGTGTATTGTCCACATCAAGAATCAAACCCTTGATATTATTATCCTGTAATAAAGAAAGGGTTATATCCGTAATTCTATTAAGTTTAATATGTGGCTTTAATAACATAATACACTCCAAAAATTAAAAGCGGTTGTTAAACAACCGCTTTTCTGCTGAAATTTTAGCTTAGCGGAACTTGCGCTTACGTGCTGCTTCCGACTTCTTTTTACGTTTTACAGAGGGTTTCTCGTAATGTTCTCTTTTACGAACTTCTTGTATAACACCGTCTTTTGCTGTTTGCCTTTTAAAACGTCTAAGAGCATTATCCAGCGATTCGTTTTCCTTAATACGAACCTGACTCATATATTTCCCTCCCTTAGCAAAATCATAATGTAAACACTAAGTAATAATTATTATACATTACCGTTAAGGGACTTGTCAAGTATATTTTAAAAATAAAAAACCGATATGCTAAAAAGCATATCGGATAATTACTTATTAATCAACAAAACCTGATTCAACAAGTTTAATAAGTGCTGCGAGAGCTTCCTGTTCATCAACACCGTCTACGATAATTTTGATTTCGGTATTGCCGACAATTCCTAAAGACAAAACACCAAGAAGACTTTTAGCATTTACTCTGCGTTCATCTTTTTCTACCCAAATTGATGATTTAAATTCATTGGCTTTCTGAATAAAGAATGTAGCAGGACGTGCATGTAAACCTACCTGATTTTGTACAACAACTTCTTTAACACACATAATTTAAGTCTCCTTACAGTCAAAATTTTTGTATCGACTACACTACAAATTATACTTTTTTTATAAAAAGTGTCAACATTTCTAATATAAGTTCTATGTTTTATACCAAAGAAAAACAAATTTCTATACCGCTATTTGTTTATTTTGACTATATTTTAATAAAAATTATCAAAAAAACACTATATGTCGTGTTGTCACTTATTTAAATTATCAATATATTCTAAATCGGCTTTTGTCAGTTCCGCGTTTTTTAAAATATCTGGTCTGCGACTGAAAGTTATATCTAAAGATTTTTCTCTACGCCACTTATTAATCAAAGCGTGATTACCCGATAGCAAAACTTCGGGTACTTCTTTATCGTGCCAAACTGCCGGTTTGGTATACTGCGAATATTCGAGTAACCCTGAAAAATGACTTTCTTCGGTGAAACATATATCATCCGATAAAACACCTGGCAACATACGACAAACAGCATCCGCTACAACCAATGCCGGTAATTCGCCGCCGGTAAGCACAAAATCACCAATAGAAATTTCTTCATCGACAATTTCTTCAATTATACGTTCATCGACACCTTCATAATGGCCGCATAAAAGAACTATATGTTCCAATTTCGAGAGTTCTATTGCCTTGCTTTGTGTAAAGGTTTCCCCTTTTGGCGATAAATATACCACATGCGGTTTTTTAGAATTATCATCTAAAAGACTTTGGTATGTACTGTATATCGGCTCTGCAGCCATTACCATACCCATTCCGCCACCATAAGGGGTATCATCCACCTTATTGTGTTTATTGTTTGCAAAATCTCGTATATTTATGCAATTAATATCAACCTTTCCGTTCTTTTGCGCTCTGCCGATAATGCTTTCATTAACAAAGGCTTCGCACATCTGTGGGAAAAGTGTTAAAATGCTAATCTTCATCATCAAAAATTCCCTTCAAGGGTGTTATAAATATCTTCCCATTTTCAATATCTACCTTTTTTACTACATCAGGTATTACGGGAATAAGATACTCTGTAGATTCTTTTAAAATATGCCATACATCATTTGCATCTGTTTGCGATACATCGGATATAACTCCTAAAAGTTCGCCCGTAGCATCATCAAAAACACTGCAATCAATAATATCTTGTATAAAATATCTGCCTTCTTGTAAATTTAACTCATCACGGTCAATATATATAACCCTTTCTCTGAGTTTTACTGCTTCTTCGACAGAATCTATTTCTTTAAATTTAGCGATAAAAACATTGCCGTTTGGCGCAATTCGTTCCTTTGTCAATGCAACACTGCCTTTATCATCTAAATAAAAATTTTTTACTTTGGATAAAAATTTTATATCATCACACCACGGTTGGATACGTACCATTCCGCGTATGCCGTGAGTCCCTGTGATTTTACCTGTTTCTAAAAATTGTTTTTTCATAAACATCCCATTATATTAATACCCCCAAATAAATGGGGGCATTAAATTAATTTTTAAATTAATCGATTTCTACTGCTATTTTCATATTATTACGATTAGCAGCCGCGCGCATTACTACGCGAATTGCCTTGGCAATTCGTCCCTGTTTGCCTATAACTCTGCCCATATCGTCTTCTGCAACGTGAAGATGGTAAACTTTTACCCCTTCTTCGTTTACTTCATCGGCAGTAGCAGTAACTGCATCGGGATTTTGTACAAGTCCACGTGCAATCGAAACAAGAAGTTCTTCCATTATGATTCCTCCGAATTCTTAATTAAAGCACACCGTTTTTCTTCAAGATAGCTTTAACGGTATCGGTAGGCTGTGCGCCGTTAGCAATCCATTTCTTTGCTTTATCAGCATCAATGCTTACTACAGCCGGGTCCTTTGTGGTATCATAATAACCGATTTCTTCGATAAAACGACCATCACGCGGGAATCTTGAATCAGCAACAACTACACGATAGAAAGGAGCTTTTTTAGCACCCATACGACGAAGTCTGATTTTAACTGCCATTTAAAACACCTCCAAAAATTATGTTCTATTTTAAAAAGAATGCTCTTTTAAAAACCAAAGTTACCTGGCAGACCGCCTAATCTGCCAAGGGCTTTTTTGCCCTTTTTAGAAGAAAATTGCTTAAACATTTTCTTCATCTGCTCATATTGTTTTATCAATTTGTTAACTTCTTCAACACTCGTTCCCGAACCCGCCGCTATCCTTCTTCTGCGAGAGGCATTAAGAATATCGGGTTTGGCTCGTTCTTTAGCGGTCATCGATGTGATAATTGCTTCTGTACGAAGAATTTGCCTTTCATCAATATCTGCATCTCGAACCTGTTTGTCAAGTCCGGGCATCATAGATAAAATACTCTTAACAGAGCCCATTTTCTTGATTTGGCGGAACTGATCAAGCAAATCGTTCATATCAAATTTGTTTTCCTGCAAACGCTTTGCAGTTTCTTCCGCTTTTTTCTCATCAATTTCAGATTCAACTTTTTCTATAAGCGATAGCATATCGCCCATACCAAGAATTCTGGATGCCATACGGTCGGGATGGAATTCATCAAGGTCATCCATCTTTTCACCAACACCCGCAAACATAATGGGTTTGCCTGTAACCGCCCTTACTGAAAGAGCCGCACCGCCACGGGTATCACCGTCGAGTTTTGTAAGTATAACACCATCAATTTCAAGTTGTTCATTAAAAGACTTTGCGATATTTACAGAATCCTGACCGACCATTGAGTCAATAACCAACAAAACATTATTAACTTCAACCGCCTGAGTAATTCTTTTTAATTCCGCCATAAGTTCTTCATCGATATGAAGTCGACCCGCGGTATCAAGAATCACAAAATCGTTTCCGTAATCACGCGCGTGTTTAACCGCCGCTATGGCAATTTTTTCAGGTTTTTCTTTACCCATTTCAAAAACAGGTACGTTTACACTCTCACCTACAACCTTTAACTGCTCTATAGCTGCAGGTCGATATATATCACAGGCGACCAACAGCGGTCTATGACCTTGTTGTTTCAAAAATTTAGCCAATTTACCCGAATGTGTAGTTTTACCGGAGCCTTGCAAACCGCACATCATAATAATTGTAGGGATTTTTGAAGCGGTTTTAAGTCTCGCCTGCTCACCGCCCATAAGACTAGTCAATTCATCGCGTACAACCTTAACAACCATTTGCGGTGCTGTAAGGCTTTCCATAATATTCTGGCCAATACATTTTTCGGCAACAGAGCTGGTAAAATCTTTAGCAACTTTATAATTAACATCCGCTTCTAAAAGAGCCAAACGGACTTCACGCATTGCTTCCTTGACATCGGTTTCAGTCAATTTACCGCGTGAACGCAGACGCTTAAAGACTGCGGACAGTTTATCGGAAAGATTATCAAACGCCATAATGCACTACCTTTAAATCAAAAATTATCAATAAATCGGAATAACTCTTCAATCGTTTCAGGATTCTGCTTTGCAATATTACAAAGTCCTTTTAATTTTAAAGTCTTATTATACAGTCCAAGATTTTTTTCAAGTTCTAATAGCTGTTGCTCGGTACGTTTAACAAAATCACGTACACCCTGTCTTGTGATTCCAAAATTTTCGGCAATTTCGGATAAAGAAAAATCTTCATTATAATAGCAATCAAAAATTTCTCTTTGTTTATCATTTAAACAGGCGCTATAACAATCAAATAAAAGCGAAATATTTAAGTCTTTCATACTTTACTCCGTCTGCAAAGTAAATTACTTTACAGGTGCTATTATAACAACTAAAAATTGGTTTGTCAAGTTTTTCTTGAAATATATCGTGTGCTAATCTATAATTATTTTATAAAATAAATTTTTGGGGTAAACAAATGTTATTATATAAGAGACTTTTAGCTGCTTTGCTTTCATTATTACTGATATTCACTTGTATTGGTTGTTCAGATGAAAATTCATCTGCAATAATCTATTACGGTGTTGGTGAACCACCAAGAAATATTGACCCACAATGCGCCAGTACAATTACTGAACTCATTATAGTAAGGAATCTTTATGAAGGTCTTATGCGTTCGGATGAAAACGGAGATATTGTAAACGGTGTTGCAGAAGCTTATACAAAAGATAATAATACATATACATTTTATTTACGAAAAAACGCAGTATGGAGTGACGGGACACCAATAACCTCTGATGATTTTGTTTTTGGTTTTAAACGTGCACTTAACCCCGAAACTAATTCTCCAAATGCTGAATGTCTATTTAGTATCAAAAACGCAGAAGAAATCAACAAAGGAAATTTATCGGATAACACATTAGGCGTAACTGCAATAGATGCGCACACTTTGAAAATTGAGCTTAATTATGATGATTTGGACTTTCTATATACACTGACAACTTCGGCTGCAATGCCCTGTAACCAGGATTTCTTTAACAAATCTATCGGAAAATACGGAATGTCTTTAGATACGGTTTTATCAAACGGCTCTTATCGCTTGAAGAAATGGTCAACCGAAGATTTTGCAATGAGAATCGTAAGAAACTCCAAATATGCGGGAGATTTTACTCCAAAAAACTCTGCTGTGTATTTTTCAAAAAGCAAAGATGAGACTAATATCGAACGTTTAAAGAAAAATTTTGTTGATATTGCAGAAATCGAGACCGAAGACTATTCAAAAGCACAATTAAGCGGTCTGAATCTCAGCACTGTGGATAACAAAGTCTTACTTTTAGAAATAAACAGAAGTTTCACCAAAAATATGCGTGATGCGTTGGTTTATAGTGCGATTTCTGAAGCCGATTTTACAAATTCGCCTATAACATTCAAATATCCAAATACACTTTTCCCCTCTTTTTTTGGTAAAGGTACAGAGAAAAAGCAGAATATTTACAATCCCCAACTGGCTAAAAGTCTTTTCAGCAACGAAATAAAGCTTTTTGAAGATTACGATTTTCCTTGTGAAACAGTTTATTTTTGCGGTGATACCAATACAGAAAATTTAGTGAAAAAAGTTGCTTCAAACTGGCAAAAAAATCTTGGCGCCTACGTGAATATATCAGCTGTATCTACTGATAACGATGTCAAATATTTTACCGGCACGGAGTACGGCATTGGTATTTATACTGTACAGATTAACGAGAAAAATGAAAAAGAATATCTTAAAAATTTCAGATTAGAAAATACGTACAGCACAGATGACTTACAGTCATATATTTTTGAAAACAGTTATACCATCCCTATTTGTTTTTACGGCAGCTGTTTTGCAGATACAAAAGAACTTCAAGGTTTGAAAATTGATTCTTTTGGTGGCAATATAGATTTTTCGCATGTTATAAAGAAAAAATAAGCAGGTCCTTGGACCCGCTTATTTTACTTAAGTCTATCAATAATTATATGAGCCGCCTTATAAATATCTCCGCCACCCATAGTAATAACCAACTCGCCGTTTTCGGCACTATCGATAACCTCATCTGCGACCTGTTCAAATGTCTGAACACATATGCAGTTATCGAGGCCTTCCGCAATATTCTCGGATGATATACCGTAGGTATTAACTTCTCTAGAGCCCATTATAGGCATTAAAATAACCTTATCGGCAATTTTTAGAGCTTTAATGAACTCATCCAGCAAAAGAGCTGTACGCGAAAATGTAAACGGTTGGAAAACTGCGGTCACTTTTTTATAATCCAGAGATTTTGCGGCGGTAAGAGTTGCTTCAATTTCGGTGGGATGATGTGCGTAATCATCAGCCAGAACAAATTTATCAAACTCTCCTAAAAACTCAAATCTTCTTCCGGCACCCGTAAATTGTTCGAGAGCCTTTTTTATGCCTTCGGCAGATATAGAATGATAATCTGCCACCGCTATTGCCGCAAGAGCATTTAGCACATTGTGACGACCCGGCACACGCATTTCTATATTGATGAGTGGTTTTTTATCTTTGAATACATCAAATTTAAAGCCATATTTTGATGCGGAAATATTATCCGCATAATACATATTTTTCTCATTAAATCCAAATGTTATGATTTTGCCATCAAAATTCTCGGTTGTACTCATAACAAGTTTATCATCACCATTAACAAATGCAACTTTTGACATTGTTATGAACTTCTTAAAAGACAACACAAGATTATCCATTGTCTTAAAATAATCAAGGTGGTCATTATCAATATTTAAAAGCACCGAAATATCGGGCGACAACTGAAGGAATGTGTCCACAAACTCACACGCTTCGCAAATCATATTTTCCGATGAGCCCGAAATCCCGTTGGAGTTGATTAGCGGTAGCTTACCACCTATTACTGCGGTGGGGTCCATATTGTTTAGTATAAATATCTGAGTAAGCATTGAAGTTGTCGTTGTTTTACCGTGAGTTCCGCATATACCGATAACATTATCAAAGCATCTTGTTAGTGCGCCCAAAAGATGAGAACGTTCCATAGTAGGTATGTTATTTTCTCTGGCAAAAACCAATTCGGGATTATCACTTGAAATAGCAGCAGAATATACTATAAGTTCTGCATCCCGAACATTATCAGCGCTATGTCCCATAAATACTTTTATACCTAATTTCTCAACTCTCTTTAACGGGTCGCTTACATTATTATCTGAACCGGTAAGTATATACCCTTTACTATGCAAAATCTCGGCCAAAGGGCACATACCCGAGCCGCCGATACCTATCATATGAATTCTCTTTACATTATTTATTATTTTATCTTCTTGACAAACTAATTTCATAAAAAAGTCCCCTATAATTTTTTACATTTCTATTATATTGCATTTAATGGAAAAAATAAACAATAAATTTTAAGGAAGTGAAAAAATGTTAAATCTCCCAAATTATATCCTATATGTCTTGGATACCCTTGAAAGCGCCGGATATGAAGCTTACGTTGTCGGCGGCGCTGTCAGAGATATGCTTATGGAACAAGTTCCAAATGATTTTGACATAACCACTTCCTGTCCACCTGAAATAGTTTGCGACCTTTTTGAAAAAACCATTAAGACAGGTTTCCAGCACGGTACGGTGACTGTAATTGCGGATGGTAAACCTATAGAGATAACAACATTCCGCGAAGATATCGGTTATTCAAATTTCCGAAAACCCGATAGTGTAAAATTCGGCAATAATCTGCATGAAGATTTAAAACGGAGAGATTTTACCATTAATGCTATATCATTATCAAGAAATTTTGAAATAAAGGATATTTTTGAAGGCATAAAAGATATCAAAAACAAAACAATACGTGCCATTGGAAATCCCGATGAAAGATTTACAGAAGATGCTCTCAGAATTTTACGTGCTTTTCGCTTTTCCGCAAAATTAGGTTTCAAAATTGAAGAATCGACATATAACTCAGCGATAAAAAATGCATTTCTCCTACAAAACATAAGCCGTGAAAGAATTTTTTCAGAATTTTCTCAAATTCTGATTTCGGATAACCCCGAACACGTTGAACCTTTAATTAACTGCGGTGCATTAAATTTTATCGGTGTAAAAAACTCTCAAAATCTGAAACTTTTACAAAGGCTGCCGAAAAGACTGGATATACGCTTTTTTACCTTCTGCTTATTGTCTAATTCTGATAGCAAAGCTCTATCAACACACCTTAAAACAAATAAAAAACTGTTTAAATATTGTGAGTTGATGAAAAAGCTACACTCTCAAGAATTTTCTCTTGAACGAACAAATATTAAAAGGTTTCTTAATTTATCAAATCAAGAAATTTTCACCGACTTCTTACTGATTAAACAAGCAACTGAAAATATTGCTATACAGGACATCCTTAATACTGTAAACAATATAATCGTACTAAATGAACCCTATAAAATCTCCGATTTAACAATCAGCGGTAACGATATTCTGGCACTCGGTTGCTCTCCTGAAAGAGTCGGCACCGTCCTTAATTACTTGTTATCGGTCGTAATGCACGATGCTAACAAAAATGACAAAGATATATTAATTTCCCTAGCAGTTGCTTTTTTAAAAAACAAATTCACACTATAAAAATTACGCCATAAAATGTATTAAAGCATTTTATGGTGTTTTTTTGAGGTGTTTTATGAAGATTATTATGATAGGCGGAGATAAACGCCAAAACAAAATCAAAAAGAATCTTGAACAGTCGGGCCACTTTGTTTATCATATAGTACGAAACAGTGACCTTAATATTGACTTTAAAGATTATAATGCAGTTATTTTCCCTCTGCCTACTACACGTGACGGTGTATTTGTCAACAATCAACTCAATGACGAAAAAATTAAAATATGCGATATTACTGCAAAAATCGGTAACCAAATCGTTTTGTGCGGCAACTATACCTTTCCCGATTTTGATTTTATTGATTATGGAAAAGATGAATCAACCGCAATACTTAATGCTGTACCTACGGCTGAAGGCGCTATTGCACTGGCAATACAAAACACACCTTTTACTTTATGGAAGAGTAATTGCTTAGTTGTGGGTAACGGAAAAATCGGTAAAGTTTTGTCACATCTGCTTAAATCGTTTTCTGCAGATGTCACGGTAAGTGCCAGACGCGATACCGATTTTGCTTATATTGAATCTTTTGGTATACACCATATTGCTACAGAACAGTTGGAAAAATACACCGAAAACTTTGACATAATATTCAATACAGTCGATGCTCCTGTAATAACCGAAAATGCACTAAAAAATTGCAAGAAAAGTTGTCTGCTTATAGAGTTGGCTTCCCACCCGTTTGGGATTGATTTTAAAGCTGCAGATAACTTAGGGCTCAAAGTAATTATGGCACCGGGGCTTCCCGGTAAAACGGCACCGGATACTGCCGCAGATATTTTGACAAAAGTTATAGTTAAAAACCTAAAATACTAACAAACTCAGAAACGGTGATTATTATGGATGGTCTTACTGCGGGATTTGCGGTTTGCGGTTCCTTTTGTACAATAAAAGAATCTATTTCGCAAATATCCGTCTTAAAAGATATGGGGTTTAAAATCATACCGATATTGTCTGATACGGTTTATAATACCGATAACAGATTTAATAACGCAAAAGATTTAATAGAAAAAATTGAAACAACAACTGATAATAAAATCATTCATACCATTACCGGAGCCGAACCTATTGGTCCTAAAAAACTGCTTGATATTTTGATAATTTCCCCTTGTACGGGTAATACACTTGCGAAATTGGCAAACGGTATTACAGATACGTCGGTAACAATGGCGGCGAAAGCACATCTCAGAAACAATCGTCCGATTGTGATAGCTATCGCAACAAATGATGCTTTGGGCGCTTCTGCGATTAATATAGGCAAACTGCTTAACACAAAAAATATTTATTTTGTACCCTTCGGGCAAGATGACCCTTACGGAAAAAACAATTCCCTTATTTCTGATTTTAAGCAAATTCCCGAAACCGTTAAATCAGCCCTCGCGGGTAAACAGTTGCAACCTATTTTATTGAAATAATTAAAAGGCATAACGATCATTCGTTATGCCTTCTTAACTATATTTCGATTCCCCGAGAAAGTGCAAATGAATAAATGACTTTTTGCTTAATTGGTCTGCAAAGAATTTTTTCACAAGCCAAAGCGTAAATCTCAAGTTGTTTCGAATATGCTTCTACTAAAGAATTTTCATCATTTACCCGGTCTGTTTTAAAATCGACAACCACAATTCCGTCTTCTTCTACAAAGACACAATCGACACTGCCTTGAACAACAATTTTTTCATCCGCGATACTTTCATCCAGCCCATCTTTAAGTTTACCTGCGGAAAGTTCTGTTAAAAATCTCATTTCCCTTTCGATCTTTAAAGATTTTTCCATCCTTGCGAACAAATCACTATTGAAAAATTGCCCAACAGCTTTCAAATCAATGGCATTTTTTTCTGATTCAGTTATAAATTCCCATTCGTACAATCTCTCGATTTCGGCAGATAAATCTTGCTTTGCGTTTGCAAAATCTGCAAACTGCATAAATCTATGTGTTGCCGTTCCACGCGCCGCGGGAGTAAGACCGCCCTTCGACATAAAGGCAGGTTTTGATGTAAAACTATAGTCTTTCTCATCTGCTTTATGGGCAATTACGGCAACCGAACTTTTAGATTCAATATCTTTAAGTGCTTCAAACGGATAGATGTATTGTATATTTTTCTTTATCAAATCACCAATTTTTTGGTCGGCCGCAAACGTATCTTCACAATTAACAGAAACAGTACTGTCGGCTTTACAACCATCAAATTGATGATAGGAAATATCATAATTTCCTAAATCGGATAACGATTCTTCAGGTGTTTCTCCCTTGAGAATAAATTCTTGAAGTGACTTATCTCCCATAAGTGCAAAACATATCATATCCGAATAGGAATTAAAGTTAGTAGCAAAATTCCGATATTCTTCATATGTTTTAGCATTAGTAGCAGAAACAGAATAATATTTTGCCCAATTTAAAACATCCTTATCCGTAACGAAGATGCACAACTGCTCTTTTGCGCGTGTTAGGGCAACATACAAAAGGCGCATTTCTTCATCCAGCTGTTCTTTTCTTGCTGCGGCAGAAATTATATTTCGTGTAATCGAAGATTTCTGAATACCACTCTCTTCATCATTAATCTTAAATGAAACACCTATATCTGCGCTTATTAAAAGTTTATCGGAAGAATCTCTGGAGCTGAAATTGGAAGTGGTATCAGCTAAAATGCAAACCGGGAACTGCAAACCTTTTGATGAATGTATCGTCATAAGATTAACCGAATCACTTTCTGTCGCCGCCTGTGCTCCAAATCCCTTTTCAGACAGTTTATTTACAAACCTATAGAAATTCTCAATGCGTTTTGAAAATCCGTTATTATCATATTGCAAGGCAATATTTTGCAATAACAACAGATTTTTACATCGTAATTCACCATCCGGTAACAGTGAGATAATATTAAGCATTTCGGTATTTTGCAAAATGTATGAAACGGTTTCAGAAATTCCACTCGCCGAAAAAATAAAACGGAGTTTTTTAATAGAATTTAAAAAGTCTGCTGCCTTTTTATTACCTGTTTCTGCAGATTTCGTAACGGCAGTAATTAAATTGGATTTCTTATGAGAAACACGTATATTTGCCATCTCTTCCGCCGAAAATGCAAACAACGGAGACATCATAACCGACGCTAATGATATATCACGTGTAGGGTTTTCGATGATTTCGAGTAACGCGAATATAATACGTATTTCTGTTGTGTCAATAAAATCTGTGGCATTTAATAAAACAGGTATTCCGTTTTTTCTCAAAACTTCTGCATATGCAACACCGTTTTTTGCAATATTTCTGAAAAGCACTGTAAAATCACTATATCTTGGTTTCCTGAGTTCACCGGTTACGCTATCAGTGACCGTGCTATTCTCCATATATTCTCTGATGTACCGTGCAATATATGTTGCTTCTGCCACGACTTTATCGCTTGATGAATCTGTATTTATAAATTTAATATCAGTACAAAAGCCATCCTTTTCAGGATATGTGGCAGAAGGATTTAAAACTTCTTCTTGGTTATATTCAACAGAACTCAGTTTTCCGTTCATAAATGTTGTAAACAAACAGTTTACAAACTGACAAATCGATGCACGGCTACGGAAATTATTAGATAAAATGATTTTCCTTAAATCATTTTCTCTGGCAGAATTGATAGGAATGTATTTCTGCTTTTTGTTTAAAAAATTATTTGGATTTGCACCACGAAAACGATAGATACTCTGCTTAATATCTCCAACTATGAAAATATTTTTCTCATCATCGGATAATAAAGAAAAAAGTAAATCTTGCATATCGTTTGTATCCTGAAATTCATCAACAAGAACTTCATCATAACGCGCAATAACTTCTTTCAAATATTGAGTTTTGATAATTTTCCCATCTACATATTCGCACAACAGCTTTAATGCAAAATGTGTAGAATCGGAAAAAGTCATAATATTTTTTGAGCGCCTCAACTCATCAAATTTGTCCATATATTTGATTGTCAAACCAATAAGCTCGTTCACCAGAATATACATCATATCAAAATCTGATTTAAGCGCAGTAAAGTCATCCGAAAATATTTCGGACAATCTGTTGACGGCCGATTTTGCCTCATCCTTTAATGCTTTAACGCTGTATACAAGCGGAGAGTCTGCAAAACCACGCGGTGTATTAAGTCGGTCTGTTGTAAAGCTATTAATTAGAGAATAAACCTTTTCCCAATTTTTTTCTTCGCAATACTTGACAATTACCATCAGATCTTCCGCACATTTTACAAGTACAGGTGCATACTTTTCGAGAACCGTTGGATACAACTTCAGTTCTTCGGTAGCTGCAATCAGATTTTTTGCATGGGCCGTTAATTCATCCTTTGTCAGCTTAAAAGCCTTATCAACTAAATCATCAAAAAAATCCGCATCGAGTGATTTTTTCTGTTGCTCCAGCAACCACGCTCTCGGGAATGGCATATTCTGACTGAATTCATAAATTTTATGAATATATTTTAAAAGGTCGCCTTCATCAAAATCGTTTGAAACAGCGTCCAGTAACATTTCAAATTCAGCCGTCTTGTCTGTGAAAGCATCATTCAACACCGAGTTCAAAGCAGAATTAGAAAGCTCTAATATTACCGCATCATCAGCGATAGAAAAATCGGGACTTATGCCTAAACGGTCAAAATTTTCTTTTATTAAATCGATACAAAAAGAGTCTATTGTACAAATTTTTGCATTTCTCAATTTGATTTTTTGCTTTAGCAAAAAATGATTTTCCGGGTTTTTTGCATATTCCTGACTCAATCGCTTTTCGATTCTTCCTTGCATTTCTTTAGCGGCGGCTTTAGTGAAAGTTACAATAAGTAATCTGTCAGCGCTAATAGGGTTCTCACCGCATATTTTCTGTATAACACGCTCTACCAAAACGGCAGTTTTGCCGGAACCCGCCGCTGCTGATACAAGAGTACCCGAAGGGGCAAAAATGGCGGTTTCCTGGTCTTTTGTTGGTGTGAATGCCATTTTATTCTTCCCCCTTTAATTTGCTTATTACTTCGTGATTTTTAAGAGTTTCTGCCACGTTATGAAGTCCGTTTTCCAAACAACATACCGAGCTATAGTCACAGTATTTACAAGCCGACGAGCCTGAAACATCGGTCGGTATAGCCGATGTTTCCCCCGACAAAATACCATTACCCATATTTTTCAGTAATTTTTCGATATGGTCGAACAACAAATTAAATGTCTCTTCGCTTATGTAAGTACTTCCTTTTACATTACCGCTCTTATCCTGTTCATAACGTGGTATAAAATTACCTTCATTATCTTTTTCCATAGCGGTATAAACATTTTCTTGTTCTAATACAAGACCATTCATCGTAAGCTTTGTGTCACCTTTTTCACGCTTTGAAGGCATATACAAAACTCCTGCAGGTTTCAATAGGTTTAAATCATTATTTTGTCCGCGCAGAACACAATACAGATATATAAGCATTTGTAAATTAAGGCCAACCAAAACATCAGAAAGTCGGAAATTTTTGGTGCCTGTTTTATAGTCCACCACCCTTAAATATCCATTCCAGATATCTACGCGGTCAATACTGCCGTTGATACTGATTTTACCGTCATCCATAAAGTCAACCGATACCTCGGGGACAGTTTCGCCTTTTCCGATTTTCAATTCACAGTATTTAGGTTCAAATCCGCTTTGTGCAAACTCAAGCGACATATGTCGCACAACATCTTTTACAATTTTTGAAATCTTGCCTATGATAAACTTCATACGTTCGTTTACTATATCGGCAAAACCTTCAACCGAATCAAGATATAAACTTATATATTTGTCGGTTGCCGCATCACATTCTTCTATAGTTAGTTTACCAAGATTTTTTCCATATTCAGTTATAATACCTTCTAAAACAAAATGAACTATTGTTCCACGTTGCAGAACATTAAAGTCGGTGGCCTGTAATTTCTTAGCATTAAGACCGTATTTGCAGAAAAACATAAATTTGCATTTGTGGTATGTATCAAATTTTGTGGCAGAAACAAAAATATCTTTTCCGTATAGTTTTTCTGCCGTTTCTTTTAAGAGCGAAAGATTTTGTTTGTCAAATGCCGATATATACTCTTGAATATCAGTATCACCAAGAGCATATTTAAGGGTTTCATAATCATTTTTATTCGTATTATACGACTTAAACAGATGCTCTTTGGCTGTGGTTTTTGTTTCGGGCAGAGAACCTAATTCAAGCTCATTTTCTTTTTCTTTTTGGATAACAACTTTTTCGAAAAAATCTGTTATATTATTTATTATTGAAGAAGGTTCAAGCTGTGTTCCCGAAAGCGTATTTTTTGAATATGATACAAACAACTTGTCCTTTGCGCAACAAATCGTAGAGTAAACTAAAAAATCTTCATCAACCGCGGATACAATATCATCGCTTAAAAATTCAAAACCGATTTTATTTAAAGTTTCACGGTCTCTTGCCGCAAGTACACCGCCTGAAACGTAATTTGCAGGAAAAACTCCCATATTTGCCCCAAGAATGAATGCAACTTTTGGGCGTGACGGCTTTATTCTATCTGCAGTGCCGAACGTAACTTCATCGAGCATCTGCGGTATGTTGCCGATAGTAGTAAAAGAAACTGCCTGTTTCCAGCAATTCACAAAATCAGCTTTGCTGATTTCTTTTTCCGGTAAACATTTTACTATACTATCGAGAATTCCCACAACTGAGTCCCAACTCTGCCTTATATCATCTGCCGTTATATCTTCAATTTTCAAATAGTCCGCAATATTATTTTTTAATTTTTCTGCCGCACCCGTACTCTCGAGCAATTTATAAACGGAAGAAGCCATATTACTTGGTGTCCCGGCAAAATTATATCTGAAATTATTTATAAGATTTACCGTCTTTTCGCGCAACGAGTTTAAATAAGATAGCTTTTCCCTGTCACCTGCTTTATCGGTCAAACCATCGGGATTCATTGTCCAGACTGTATTCCATACATTACCGTTTATATCCCACACATAGATATAGTTTTCCAATTCATAAATTTCTTCTTCGCTTAAAGGACCAAGACCGCTTTTCAGCAGTCTTAAAATTTCATCCGTATTATATCCATCAATTAAGGAAAGCGCTGCATCAACAAAAACCGTGAGCGGAAGATTCTCTATCGATTTTCGGCGGTCAGAAAACACGAACACATTATTCTTACGACAGGCAAATTCAATTTCATTTTTGTAATCGTCTGCATTACGGCAGATTATTACAAAATCCCTATACCTATACCTTTCTTCGCGAACAAGTCGTCTGATAGTTCTTGCGACGAACTCCGCTTCGCCAACCGGTGACTGAAATTCACATATCGTTACACCTTCTGACAAAGTTTTTTTATCCGTCGCATTTCCGGAAAATACCGATTCAACATCTTTTAAACCTTTAGCAGAGTAATGAAATTCAGATAACTGAATCGGTTTGCAAATCTCAACCCTGTTTTTTTCTGCTAATTTAGTTATTCTTCTTATTGTGTTGCGTACATTTGAAAAAACATCAAATTTATCACTAAATATATTATCGGTTGTAAAACAAGCAGTAACACTGTCGGCCTGGTTTAAAATTCTATCTAAAATTTTATACTGTTGTCCCGTAAAACTGCGGAAAGAATCAATATAAACCGTTTTATTTTTAAAATACGGATATTTTAAAAGGTTATCTGCAAGTCTTGTTTCGTTATCTGTAGGGTCGAGAAAACGGTTGGCGAGTAACGCATCGTATGCGCCGTAAATTAATGAAATCTCATTTAATTTTTCCTTTAAATAGTTCTCTTCAACATTTTCTGAAGCTTTTAATAAATCTTCGGGTGATATCGCACAAGCTTTAAATTCTGCTATAGATGCTAAAATATTCTCTGCAAATTTCGGTGATGAAACATATTTTGCCCATAGTGATAATTTATCCGATACCGCCGACAGAGCCTGTCCTATAAGTAATATCTTGTCCGAATCGTTAATTAAATCGGCAACTCTGCCGCCAACTTTTCGTGCCACTTCATCATAAAGTCTTGTAAAACTCAGCACCGAAACGTTAGTAGTTGAATCACCACTCAAAGTACGTAACAGCAGTCGTTCACTTTCAAAAGTAAACTGTTCAGGTACAAGCAGAACAACTTCCTTGCCCTTCAATACATCATTCTTGATTTTTTCAAAAATCTGATATGTTTTTCCTGTTCCTGCACGTCCATAAATTATTTGAAGCATTTTTATCACCCAAAATTATTCTACCACATTTTGTGTCCCATTTAAAGTACAAATATTGTTCTTAATATCAAAAAGCCTATCATAAACGGAACTCCACCGAATCCCACTCCTAAAACGGTGTTTTCATTTATGGGAATATGTAAATTCGTTGCAAATCCTGTAAGGTTAATAATAGTAATAATAAACCACGCAACAACCGCCTGAAAAAAAATAAATTTTAATGATTCTTTGTTCTTCTTTAAAATTATTAATAAACCTATTAAATATAAAATAAAAATTATTATAGTGATTGTACTAAAAATACTCATTACTTCACCCTAAAAAAATAATAATGGTTATAAATTGTATGAAAAATAAAGAATAATTATTATATGTTAAAAAATATTTAAAATTTTGCTTGATTTTTTCAAGCTTTAGTGTTATCATATTAAAAGTTTCCGGGTGTAGCTCAGTTTGGTATGAGCGCTTGAATGGGGTTCAAGAGGCCGCTAGTTCGACTCTAGTCACTCGGACCATTTTAAAGCCATAGCTTTTGCTATGGCTTTTTTATTTAAAAAATCAACCGTGTATCACATACACGGTTGATTTTAATTAGATTTCCGGGATTTCGATTTTAATTTCTTTGCCGAGTGCAGCAGATTTTGCAATACCGTCGATAATAGCCTGGTTGTAAACAATCTCGCTTGTAGGTACGGGGGCTTTACCGCCTGTCTTTATTGCATCGGCAAATGAGCGTAACTTGAGATAGAATAAGTCTTGCTTATTTGCAGTATCGGAAAATGGGACTTCATACTCGATAGCTTGATTTCCAACCTTTTTATAAATAACAACAGGTTTACTGAAATCACCATTCCAACAACCTGAATTCGGAATGCGCATACCACCCTTTGTACCGAGAATAATTGCATCTCCCAAAAGTGGGTCCATATGCATTGACCAGGAAATTCTGAAATCAAATACGATGCCGCCTTCAAGTCTTACAAATGCTGCGGCAAAATCGTCAACATTAAACTTTTCGGCATATTCGGGATGGTCGGGATATGATGCGGGGTCTTTGCCGAAGAAGTCGGAGGTGTAACCTGTACAGCTAATGGGCTTCGGGTTGCCTACAGCATTCATAAGCATATCTATTGAATAACAACCCAAGTCAGCCAAAGCTCCAATACCTGCAGTCTCTTTTTCGATAAACGAAGTACCATAAGGTGTTGGGATGCCGTAACGACGACCACCGCTTGATTGCATATAATAAATGTCACCAAGTTCACCAGACGCTATTATTTCTTTAATAGCCTGCAGATTTTTACTCATACGCGGTTGGAAACCGATAGTAAGTATTTTACCTGTCTCTTTTTCAACCTTCATACACTCAATAGCCTCTTCAAGTGTAACAGTAAAAGGTTTTTCAAGCATTACGTGTACGCCGTGTCTTAACGCGTTTATAGTACAGGGTGCGTGTTGACAGTTATATGTGCAAACGCAAACTGCATCCAAATCTTTTTCCGCATCTAACAAAGCCGCATCGCTTTCATAACAACGTGCGTTTTCAAAGCCGTATTCCTTACCGAATGCTTCTGCTTTTCCAGGTACTAAGTCCGCAAGAGCGACAACCTCTACATCGGGTAACTTATGTAGTGCGACAGCATGAGACTGTGCAATCCAACCTGTACCTATAATACCAAATTTTAATTTCTTATCATTTTCTGCCATTGTAAATGCCTCCCAGATAATTAATTATAAATAATCTTTGCTTTATTTTTAATATCTTCCAAACACAAAAGCACATTATGTGTAAGCGTTGTCACAGAAATATATTCATCCGAATAATCACTGAAATGCTCAATATAATTTGCGAATGAAACAGCTTCTCCCACCATTATTTCAATCTTTGACATAGGTTTTGCTAAAATTTCGGTGGTCCCATTTTTAATGAGTTTTATATCATCGTACTGACTGACGGAGGCTAAAACAATCGTACCATCATCGCCTAAAATTTCACTGCCTATGCCGCTTTGTGATACCTTACCGTAAGTAAGTACGGCATCAAAATCACCATAATCAAACACGGCAATGCCGCAACCGTCTGCGCCATCGCGCAAAAAGTTCGCCTTTGCAGAAATATTCTTTGGCATTCCAAAAAGGTCGACCGCCGCATATACGCAATATATACCTATATCGGTAAGTGCGCCGGCTCCTAATTTCATACTGAAAATATTTTCATCAATACCTTTAATGTATGTGAAATACCTTGCAGACAATTTTGAGAAGTCAATACGAGCCAAATTTATATTACCAATCTCACCAATAGCATTGATAAGCTTTTTCCTGTTTATGCTATGCCTTGACATAATGGCATCCATATATATCAAATTGTTTTTCTTTGCAATTTTAGACAGTTCAAGAAACTCAGTAGCATTTGAAGTAATTGTTTTTTCACAAATTACGTTCTTACCGTGTTCTAATAAAAACTTGCTTTGTTCGTAATGCAAAGCGTTTGGTGACGCTACATAAACAGCAGTAACAGAATCATCATTCACCAAATCTGTAAGTGACGTGTAAACGGTATGGCAACCAAATTTACGTGCAAATTCTTCACCTTTTTGCTTTGTTCGTGAATAAACTGCCGAAAGCGAAAACCTATTTGATTTTAGTGCGGCAGAAATAAATTCATATGTAATATTACTTGTACCGATTACCGCAAAATTTATCATATATTTGTCTCGATTACAGTATGTTTTTCATCAGATTCAAATGCAGCTTCCATAACACTCATTACTCTGCGAACTTCGGGTAATTTGACAATGATTTCTGCTTTGCCATCAACAGCTAAACAGAAATTGCGATAATATTCATGAACATCTGAAGATAATCTATCAATGTCATATTCATCAAGAGTCAGACTGTCACGCGGAGCCATCGTTTTTGTAATACCGGCTGCATTCTGCACAGGCGTTACATCTTTTTCGCACCAATTTGTGAGTTTAGCAATATGGGCTTTCTGCTGCCAATCTGTCAAATGCAAGGTGCCGTTTTTACACTGCATATAGAAACGTGGTAGCGGAAGGAAATTATATGTACCAACTTCTACGTGTGCTGTTTTACCTGTCTCAAACTCAAGTTCTAAACGGAAACCGTCATCAACTTCATCATTAGTAATATGTGTATTCTGACAAAATACGCGAACAATTTTATCAGGAATTAACTGAAGCATCTGGTCAATAAGATGAACACCCCAGTCAAGAATCATACCGCCGCCCTGCGCCTTTGTGCAGCGCCAGTCACTTGGAATTCCGCGCGAACCGTGAATACGTGATTCTATACGGATAACGTCACCGATTTCACCGCTATTGATAACCTGTTTTACTGCAAGAAAATCAACATCCCAACGGCGATTCTGGTGAACGGTAAAGAGTTTACCACTCTTCTCGGACGCTGCCACCATTTCGTCAAAAGCGGCAACTGACATTTCAACCGGCTTTTCACAAATTACGTTTTTACCTGCTAAAAGCGCATCAACAACCAACTGTTTGTGACTGTCATTCGGCACCGCAATTACAACGGCATCAACTGTATCATCATTAATTATTGTTTCAAAAGAGTCATAAACAAAGATGCCTTTAGCTCTTGCTACTTCATTACGAATCTCGCGAATATCATAAGTTCCCGAGAGATTTACTACATCGCTTTTCAATATCTGGTCACAATGCCATACACCCTGACCACCATAACCGATAACTACAATATTCTTTTTCACAGGTAGTCCCCCTATTGCAAACAATTACTCTATTTAATTATACTATATATTGTGTTTTTTACAATATAAAATTTTGACAAAATTTAAGAGAATATTGCGATTTTGCAAAAAAGGACTTTTTTAACTAAAAAAGCCCCTTTTTTTCTTACAAATTATTTAATTAATTCCCTTAATTTTTTAATTTTATCAGTTTTTTCCCAAGGTAAATCTAAATTAGTTCTTCCCATATGACCATATGCTGCAACACCGGAATATATAGGACGACGCAAATCAAGGTTTTTAATTATAGCTGCCGGTCGTAAATCGAATACCGAATTTACCGCCTTTGAAATTTCATCATCGCTTACAACACCGGTGCCAAATGTGTCGACCATAACCGACACAGGTTTTGCAACACCAATAGCATACGCTATCTGTACTTCACATCTCTTAGCAATTTTTGCCGCAACAATATTTTTCGCAACGTAACGCGCGGCATAGGCAGCACTACGGTCCACTTTTGTTGGGTCCTTACCAGAAAAAGCACCGCCGCCGTGTCTTGATGCGCCGCCATATGTATCAACGATTATTTTTCGGCCTGTAAGGCCTGTGTCCCCGTGCGGACCGCCGATTACAAAACGACCTGTAGGATTGATATAATATTTCGTGTCATCATCTAACAAAACTGATGGGATAATGGGTTTAATGACCAATTCGATAATATCCTGTCTAAGCGTATCAAGTTCAATATCGGCAGTATGCTGGGTTGAGACTACAACGGTATCAACGCGCACCGGAACACCGTCAACATATTCAACAGTAACCTGTGTTTTTCCATCGGGTCTCAGATATTTAAGCTCACCGCTTGTACGCACTTCGGTAAGTTTAATTGCTAATTTGTGCGCTAAGGAAATGGGCAATGGCATAAGTTCCGGTGTTTCATCGCAGGCGTAACCAAACATCATACCCTGGTCACCCGCGCCATGCTGATTGAATTCATCCTCTTCACCGGATTTAACTTCCAAAGAATTATCTACGCCAAGCGCAATATCTGCCGACTGATTATGCAGTTTTATTTCAACCTTACAGGTGTTTCCATTAAAGAAAATATCATCACTGTTATAGCCAATCTTACAAACAGTATCTCTGATAATTTTTTCATAATCAACCTTTGCTTTAGTTGTAATTTCACCCATAACAGTTATAGAATCGGTACTTGCAAAGGTTTCACAAGCAACTCTGGATTGCGGGTCGACCGATAACAGCGCATCAAGTATAGCATCCGACACACAGTCACATACTTTGTCGGGATGTCCTGCCGTTACTGACTCAGATGAAAAAAGTAATTTACTCATAATATCCTCCAAAAATAAAACCGCCTTATTAAAGGCGGTAAAATAGCCACCTCATCTTTCGGTAAAAACCGCAGGATTTAGCACCTTGGTACAACCAGGTTGCCGGGCTTCTCAGGGCCTGTCCCTCCGCCACTCATGATAAGGAAATATTCAAATGCATATAATATTCTAACATAATATCGAAAATTGTCAACAAAAAGTTTGAATTGTAAAATTTATACTATTTCAAATACCCCGCCCAATTTAAATATCAGAAATAGTACTACCAATACAATAATTACCAAAGATACCGCAAAAATAACCGCATACCTTGTTGAACCCATTTTATTGTAATTTGTTTTATCAATTATTCCGTAATGCTTTAGAGCATTTGTAATCGGTTTATACATAAGCAATGTAAAAGCCGAATTAATTACCGTTTTAGCAGCATTAAAAGGTAAAATTAATGTTGGCAACAAATCAATAACCGCCGAACGCGGTACGCCCATATAAAAAGGTGTTATAAAAATATTTGCCAATAACATTACTGCGGTTACAGAAACGCACGATGAAATCAATCCTAAAATTGCACCTGAAAGCGTTCTCTTATATTTATAAACCAAGCCACAGACAAGCGCAAAAGTTCCGCTTGACAAAAAATTCATAATAAGACCATATAGTCCGGTATCACTTACTGTTACAAACTCAATAAGCGCGACTATTCCGGAACACACTATACCGTATGGTGCGCCGTAAATAAGTGATGGCAAAGCAATAACGGCATCCTTAAAATCAAATGTTAAAAAAGAAACCTTAAATCTGAACACAAAGGTAAGCAAATATGCCAGTGCACAAAAAACACCTGTTATGGTTATTGCTTTTGTATTAACTTTCTTATTCATAATATCACCCCAAAAAAATAATGCCCCGAAGATTTCGGGGCAAAAACACAAGAAAACATATCTCTTTCATCCGGACTCTACCGTCGGCTTTGGAATTTCACCAAATCGGGCCAAAAGGCTTTGTGGGCTATACCACCGGTAAGGAATTTCACCTTGCCTCGAAATATATAAACAATTTAATACTAATTTTTAAATTTGTCAAGTATGTATTAAAAAAATTAATAATAATACCTGAAAAATAATTATGAGCGGTAATCCTATCATAAATCTTTTATGTAAGGTTTTATGTCGGATAAGAAGCATAGTTATATACAAAAGTGCGGCACCGCCTAAAAAAGATACCATAAATAAACTTTTTTCCGGCACACGACTAAGTTTCTTACGCGCTGCAAATTTATCATAACAACAAATTAATACCGCGACAAAATTAATAACCATTAAATAGCGGCACAACCACAACTCAATCATATTTTACTCCACTAAAAAGTTGCCACAGGTTGTTCCGGAGCATCGGTCAGTGATACAGAAGTAACGTTAAGCACCGGTCCTTTTCTGCCATACATTACATGCTTTTCTATTGACAAAACTGCATCAACTATCACCCACTGCTTACTCGAAAGTGCAGATGCCCCGCTATAATTACACGCAAGACCCGCAAACTGTATATCATCGACGCAACAAGTCATTACAGGTCTGCCAACAACAAAACAACCGTTCGGCACCTTTTCACTCTTTGCAACCATTCCTTTAAATTTGATACGTTTGCCATCGTATTTTTCGAGTTCTTCGGTTAAATCGCGATACCATATTGCATAATCCATATCACTGATTTCTATAAAGTCTGCATTAATGTCATACGGTAAAGGGTCCTCAATATTATCAAACTCAACATCACCTGATACTCTCTCATAAGCAATATTTGCTTTACGGTTAATTCCCCTGACAATTTTATGCAATTCCATTTTGTCGAGCGCATCACTAAAACGGTTAAATATTACCATTTCACAGGTGTTTAACTTATCAACAACCAATGAGCGCATATTAGCATTGTAATTAACAAAAGTTGCGGCATCAGCGAACATAAATTCCTGAGCAATTACCCATTTGCGCGGCATATTCTGGAAAAGAGAGCCTAACTGCCACATTCCATTATATTCAACTATAACCCTTTCTGCCTTCTTTTTCCTTACCAAATCTTCAAGAAAGGCAGAATTTAGCTTTTCTTCACTGTCCACCGTTACGATAAAAATATTTTTACCTGAAAACTCACTTTCGTTATATTCTTCAATACCTTCTTCGCACAGTAATAGCAGGGTTCTTTCCCCGTTGTTAAAACGCTTATCCGTTAATGTTTCCTGAATAAATTTTGTTTTACCCGATTCAAGAAATCCTGTAAAAAGATATACCGGTATATCCATTATTTTCTCCTATAAATTAAATAATTCTTCCAATTTTTCGGCATCTATTTCCGCGCCGATTACACAAATTCTGCCTATTACATCTGCAGCACCTTCGCGAATTTCAGCTTCTCCCGGAACATAGTCAAAATGAAGCCATTTTTTGTTTTCCCCTTCGACAATTCCCTTGGCTCTAAGAATTGTACCAAACTCATTACTATCAAGACTCTTTAAAATTTGACTGAGTGCATCAAAGGTATATCTGCTTGCCGTCTCTTTGCCAAAACTTGTGAAAACTTCATCGGCATGGTGGTGATGATGTTCATGTTCGTGTTCGTGACAATGGCACTCTCCATCATAATGGTGATGGTGATGGTCCTCGTGCTCATGACAGCGGCATTCTTCATCGTGGTGGTGATGATGTTTGTGATGAAGTTCCTTAATATCTGCTTCAAGAGAATTTTTGTGCTCCATCGCTTCTAAAATTGTTTTACCCTCTAAAGAATTCCAGTCGGTTGTTATAACTGTCGCGTGTGCATTTTTCTCCTTAATCGAATGTAAAACTACCTCTAATTTTTCATCACTAATATCGGAAGTACGGCTGAAAACAATACAGTTTGCGTGTTCAACCTGATTGCAGAAAAACTCACCGAAATTTTTCATATACATTTTGCATTTATTAGCATCAACGACCGTTGTACTGCTATTAAGAACAACTCCATCAATTTTAAGGTTTTTCACCGCCTTAATAACATCGCTGAGTTTACCGACTCCCGATGGCTCGATTATAATTCTGTCGGGTGAATATTGTTCGATTACTTTTTTTAAAGCATCACCAAAGTCCCCAACAAGACTGCAGCAAATACAACCCGAATTCATCTCGGTTATATTGATTCCCGATTCCTTAAGGAATCCGCCGTCAATACCTATTTCACCAAACTCATTTTCAATCAGAACTAATTTTTCACCTATGTAGGCTTCCTTAATCAGTTTTTTAATCAGCGTAGTTTTTCCTGCACCTAAAAAGCCTGAAAAAATATCAATTTTCATCATAATTTATCACCCGAATAAAAAAATATCTACTGTGAGATTTTAACACAGCAGATATTTTTTGTCAATTCAATTAGATAATTCTTACGCGGATAATTCCATCAATTTTTGTGATTTTTTCGTAAATCGCATCATAGTCAGCGTCGGTTATATCAAGTATTGTATAAGCAAAATCTCCACGCGATTTATTAAGCAGATTTTCGATATTAACATTATTTTCGGCAACAGCACTTGTGATAGCGGTCAACATATTCGGGATGTTTTTATGCATTATGCAAACACGCTTTTCTGTCGCTCTGGGTGCAGAAACTGTCGGGAAGTTTACCGAGTTTTCGATATTACCATTTTCGATATACTCAACAAGTTCCTTAGCTGCCATAGTAGCACAGTTGTCTTCCGATTCCGGTGTGGAAGCGCCAAGGTGCGGGATAGCAATAGCTCCGTTAATACCGAGCATTTCATCGGTCGGGAAATCAGTTACATAACTTGCAACTTTACCGGATTCGAGAGCTATAATCATATCGGCAGAATTCACAAGATCGGCACGTGAGAAGTTAAGAATCCGAACTCCGTCTTTCATATTCTTAATTGCTTCTGCATCTATAAATCCTTTGGTATCGGGTGTTAGCGGTACATGAATTGTAATATAATCACAATTTTCATAGATTTCTTTCAAATCGTTTGCGTGAATAGCATAATGAGTAAGATTCCAAGCAGATTTGAGTGAAAGATATGGGTCATAACCATAAACCTTCATACCAAGTGAGTTGGCTGCATTAGCAACCAAAACACCGATTGCACCGAGACCGATAACGCCGAGCTTTTTGCCACGGATTTCGGGACCAACAAATGCGCCTTTTCCTTTTTCAACCATCTTACCAACATCATCACCGTTGCCTTTGAGTGTTTTAGCCCACTCTATGGCAGGAACGATTCTACGTGAAGATAAAAGTAAGCCCGCAAGTACCAATTCTTTAACTGCATTTGCATTAGCTCCGGGTGTATTGAAAACAACTATACCATCTGCCGCACATTTGTCACACGGGATATTGTTTGTACCTGCACCTGCACGAGCAATAGCTAACAAAGATTCCGGAAATTCAACATCGTGGAGTGAAGCAGAACGAACAACTGCGCCAACCGGATTTTCAGCATCATCAGATACTAAATACTTGTCTTTATCGAACTCTTTAAGACCTACAGAAGAAATTTTATTATAGGTTTTAATGTTATACATTATGCATTCTCCTTTTCAAACTCTGCCATAAATTCAACCAACTTTTTAACACCCTCAATAGGCATAGCATTGTAAATAGAAGCTCTCATACCACCAACTGAACGGTGCCCTTTAAGATTTACAAAACCTGCTGCAGCAGCAGCCTTTACAAACTTGGCATCAAGTTCTTCATCACCTGTTACAAAAGGAACGTTCATAAGTGAACGGTCTTCTTTTACTACGGTACCCTTGAACATTTTGCTGTTATCAAGGAAATCGTAAAGAATAGCGGCCTTCTCTTTGTTGATTTCTGCCATCTTTTCAAGGCCTCCCAATTTCTTAATCCACTTGAAAGTAAGACCGGCAACATAAATCGTGTAGCAAGGCGGTGTATTGAACATTGAATCATTTTCTGCGTGTGTTACGTAGTTGAGCATTGTCGGAGTAATATCCATAGCGTTACCCAATAAATCTTTACGAACGATAACTATTGTAAGACCGGCGGGGGCCACGTTTTTCTGGGCACCTGCATATAAAAGACCAAACTTTGATACATCAATAGGCTCAGACAAAATGCAGGAAGAAATATCTGCTACAAGCGGTACATCTCCTGTATCGGGCAATTCATTCCACTTAGTACCGTAAATTGTATTATTCATACAGATATGGAAATAGTCTGCATCGGGTGTAAAATCTTCTTTATTGAGTTTAGGAATATAAGAATAGGTTTTATCTGCCGAAGATGCTACAGCTTTTGCTTCACCATAACGTGCGGCTTCCTTATAAGCTTTATTAGCCCACTGACCGGTAATAACAAAGTCTGCCTTTTTATTCTTATTCATAAGGTTCATAGGAATCATAGCAAACTGGGTAGATGCACCGCCCTGTAAGAAAAGAACTTCATAATTATCAGGGATATTCATTATTTCACGCAAATCAGCTTCTGCGGTTTTAATGATTGCATCATAATCTTTTGAACGGTGTGACATTTCCATAACCGACTGACCGCTTGTGCCATATTCCAACATTTCTTTTGCAGCAGTTTCAAGTACTTCTAAAGGAAGCATTGAAGGACCTGCACTAAAATTATAAACTCTTGCCATATTTATTTACCTCCAAAAAAGCAATTTTCTATTATTATATACAGAGAAAACAAAAAGGTCAATACCTTTGTTATTTTTTTAACGACTTTTTTACAATTTAGTGTGTTTTTTCTCGTTTTTTTGTTAATGTTTTAACAATATAACCTAAGCAAAAAGGACGGAACTTTCCGTCCCCTTGTTAATTAAATTAGTCATTAATTTCGGCTTTTGCTTTTCTTATATCGTAAATCAGCATACCAATAACTGTAAAGAGTAATAACGGTATATGGGTAATAAGCGCACCATACGAGTGTGAAAGAATGTCATACAAGCACCACAACCCTATATTTACAATAGTCCAAAAGCGATATCTGGCACCGCTTTTCTGACCGATACTCATAATAAAAGTTAGCGATGCAACCATAGCCAACAAGCAAAGTGCGGTAAATCCACCAACCAACAGATTGCACACGATAAATGCCACCGCATAAGCTACAATTAACCAAATCGGTAGTGCCCTACCCTTCTTATCAAAGAAATAGTTAATTAAGGTTTGTAACGCTCCTAAATAACAGGATGCCGCACCATTAATACCTGCGCCGCCAATTAAGTAACTTGTTGCAACCAATGCGTTGCCACAACAAACGAGCACCAAAATTGCCTTCATTTTTTCGCCCTTAATTAAGGAGGCCGAAATCATACAAATTAAACCTATAGCACTTAATACATATGAAAGAATCTGCATAATTACTTTACCTTAACTACCTGACGGGTTTTAGCCGACTCATAAGCCGCATCAGCAATTTTTTGTGCTTGAAGTGCATCGTATGCTGTAACGGGCGGCTCTACATCATTAATAAGCGCATTTGCAAATGCCGATATTTCCTCGGTATACAAATTAGTGTTACCTGATGCTTTAATAATGGTTTTTTTAGCACCACCGCGGCTTTGTTGTGCATCATAACCCTTTGTGCTATCGGTTAATACAAGTTCACCAACACCTGCATCATCTTGCGCCAGACTACCATTGATTACGACACCACCACCTGTGCCATAAAACTCTATTTTACAGGTTGTAGCATCATCGGGAATATTAAAGGCAACATCAACATAAGCTAAAGCACCATTTTCCATACGAACGATAAGTGAAGCTGCATCTTCTACTTCATAATCAAATATTTGATTACTCATAAGAGAAGTAACTTCATCGGCCTCAAGTCCCGAAACATAACGCAACAAATCAATACAGTGAAGTCCCAAATCAATAAGTGCGCCACCGCCTGACAGCGACTTGGTTTGACGCCAAGCACCTGCAATTTTGGGATACCAACAAGTAAACTGTGCACGCATAGAAACTATTTCGCCAAGTTTACCTTCTTTAATCAATTCGCGCACTTGCTCGTGCAAACTGTTAAAGCGCATCATAAGACCAACGCCGAGTTTCACACCGTTTTTCTCGCAAAACTCTTTGATTTGTAAAGAGTCTTCGGATGTAAGACCCATCGGCTTTTCAAGTAAAATGTGTTTCCCGGCTGCTGCAGCTTTTAAAACCTGTTCTTTATGACAAAAAACGGGTGTTGCAATATAAACTGCATCAATCTCATCAACTGCTAACAATTCATCAACGGAAGTAAATGCATATTTTGCATTGAACTCTTTTTGTACATTGGCAACAGCAGTGGCATCGGTGTCCATAACGGCAATCAAATTACTGTTTTCTGCCAACATAAGACCCGGAATAGTACGGCGATATGCGATACCGCCACAACCGATTACGCCCCAGTTAATACTCATTATAGTGTCCTCCTAATATTACGCTTTGGTACTATTTTCAAGAAGATTTACATAATCAACCAAGCCATCGATCACTTCTTTGCAAAGTTTTTCACCGAGTTCTCTTGAGGCGCGTTCCGGGAATCCCATAACTCCAACTTCAATTTCATCACGTTGACCCACTGTTTCAATCACAAACGGATGGTCTATCGGCTTGGTTCTTTTTTCGAACCAGTCTTGGTCGGTACGCATCATACTAGCAACATAATCATCATCCATTACAATATCTTTTTGAACAAGCTCGGGTGCCCAATACATCATTACGCTTGTTTCCATCATTCCTGCGTGGAAATCATGCTCTGGCTCCATTTTTAAACCGCTTTGCCAGGTCTCAGATAAACTCCATGCCTCAATGTAAGAAATTGTATTGTTTTCAGCTATTTCTTTGTTGCGACGGAGAAGCATTTTTAAACTATTTTGTAATGCAATACAATTATCGGTCCCACCATGTCCTACGAAAATAACAACATTCTTAAATCCCATGCGTATAAACTCTGCACATATTTCCGAAATGTAAAGTCCAAAGGTGTTAGGACTTACATTTACAGTGCCTGTAAGTTCTCCACCCGAGAAACAATAATTAACCGACGGGGCAACAACCGCATTTAATCTATCCCCTGCAATTTCTAGGGGTTTAGTGGCATTATGAATATCAACTGATAGTGGCAAGTGATATCCATGTTGTTCTACTACACCAACAGGAATAATAACCGTTTTGGTTTTTTTCATTGCGGATTTCATATCACGAACCGACATTTTCTCTATAAAATATGCCATAATTGCACCTCACTTCCCAGCTTGCATTTCAGCAACTGATTCAAGAATTGCATCAGCCATATAATCAAGCTGTTCTTGTGACAAACCATAAAGCGGAAGATGTGTGAAGCGTTTGTAGAATACCTCCTCACAAACTGGACAGGTCTTTGCGATTTCATCAGAATCGTAACCCATTTGTTGAGTAACACGGAAACGATAAAGCGGTCCGAAGTGCGGAATGTTGGTAACACCCTTTTCTTCGAGCTTTTTCTTAAGTACTTGGATATCGCCGCCTGCTTTTGCAGGGTCGATTTGTAATAAGTAAAGATGGAATGTAGGTTTAATATCTTCATTACCTAAATCTTGGCAAATAATTGCATCATTTGCTGCTAAGCGGCTGTTAAGGTAAGCTGCTGCTTTTCTGCGCTCTTCGATGATTTGCTCGTTACGGGCAATTTGTAAAGATAAACCTAAGCCCTGAATTTCGGTTGTTGAGTAGTTTACTGCAACAAATGGCTCTTCCTTACCGGGAATTGCTGATACATCATAGAGCCAGTCTTTAATCTTATGGCTAAAATCCATACCAACGAAACGAGCGCGTTTCATATGTTCCTTAAAACCGGGGATTGTTGTGGTAACAATACCGCCTTCGCCAAAAGAAGTAATATTTTTAACTTCGTGGAAGCTAAAGCCGGCAAAGTCACCGATTGTACCGATTTTCTTGCCCTTATACATAGCACCGAAAGCATGCGCTGCATCTTCAAGTACTAAAATATTATGTTTTCTCGCAAGTTCCATAATCGGGTCCATATCTACGGGGTAACCACCAATATGTACAGGAACTATCATCTTTGTTTTAGGTGTGATTTTTCTTGCAACATCGGCAGGATCCATATTAATCGTTACGGGGTCAACATCGGCAAAAACAAGTTTTGCGCCGATAGAAAGCGGATAAGCCATAGTGGCGATAAATGTTATAGCAGGAACAATAACTTCGTCGCCCGGTTTTAAGTTTGCATACTTATAAGCAATTTCAAAACCCGATGTGGCATTGGTTACAAACGTACTGCTGTCAATACCGAGATAAGCGTTAGAAGCTTCTTCGGCCGCTTCAACCCTTGAAGCCAAAGATAATTTTCCGGGTGGTGTTGAGATTTTATCAAGTTTTTCAACCTGTGATTTTACAGCTTCGATGGCATCATCATACTCTTTGCCTTCGCCCTGCATCAAGAACTTAATAATCTCCATTAAGTCGTTAACGTTGTAGTTTTCGCCTACTGCCGCCCACGGTACCTTTGTGGCGCCTGTGTTATAGCGGAAATCTGTTGCTTTTGGCATAGAACTTCCCTCTTTCGAAAAATAATAGGATTTTAATCCATTTATATTATACCAATATTATAATTTATAAAAAAGTGCCTTTTTTCCACTGTTTTGTAACTATATTCCTAAAATATGAAATCTATTGACAAAAATATAAAAAAATGTATAATTTAAGGTATGATTTTACAACATCGGAGAACGATATGCTAATTAATTACGATATACCAAAAATAAATAAAGTTCTTGACGACTTTTATAATGCAACAGGCACAAGAATAGACCTATTCAGCGATGATTTCACACCAATTAGTTACAGTGGACATGAAATATGTAATTACTGCAATCTCATTCAACAAAAAAAATCGTGTAAGGATTCGTGCATGTTATTTGATAAAAAGTTGCTTGAAAAAAGTCAGAAAAGTCAAAAAACCGAACGCGACATTTGTCCGTACGGTCTTTTAAATATCGTGTCACCCATTATTTATGATTCGGCAGCAATCGGTTATCTTTTTTTTGGTCAAATGAAAACTATTGAAAGCTTTGATAACCTAAAAGAATACGAAAAAGAATATGCTTTGCTCCCTCTTTACAGCATTTCTCAAGCTAAAAGTATTTCAAGTTTGGCGAAAATACTTATAGGTCATATTTTAACAGAGAATATGCTAAAACCTGATACCGCCGAAGCGTTGACAAAGGCTGTTACGTACATTAACGAAAATCTTGATAAGGACCTTTCCATAAAGCAAATCTCAAAAAACACTAATATTTCAAAAAGTGTATTATATAGTAAGTTTCATTCACGATTTAATTGTACAATAGGTGAATATATAAACAAAAAAAGAATCGATATGTCGGTCGATTTGCTTTTAAAAACCTCACTATCAATCGAAGAAATATCGCAAAAATGTGGTTTTTCAAGCGCATCATACTTCACTAAAACATTTAAACAACAAATGGGCATTACCCCTCTTAAATTTAAAAAAGCGCAGGCATAATGTGAAGTGATATAGTGATGGTAGACACTAAAAAGAGTGTCTACCATCACTATTTTTATGTTAAGATAAAAGAAAGGAGTTGAATAAAATGGGAAGACCAAAAGGTGGAACAAATGTCAGTCACAGCAAAGAGGAAAAAGTGGTATTGGTAAAACGTATGTTGGCAGGAGAAAGCGGAAGACAATTAGAGAAGGAAACAGGAATTAGATTACTATGTCGCAGATATCCACTCTCATTATCCCTCGCAAGGATACAGAAGTATTGCAGATACTTTGCTAAATCAGTACTGCTAGCTGGTTTCAGATGTTTCTGTGCTTAAATCTATGCAACGATTAGGAATTAAGGGGTTCGTTAGGAAACAAAAAAGTCCGACACCTATCAGTGCCGAACACAACAGATTCTCCAATGTTCTTAATCGAAATTTCCGTTCTGAAAAACCTATGCAGAAGATCGTTACAGACGTCACTTATATCAAGAACAAGGGTAAATGGTATTATCTGGCCTGTTATTTAGATCTGTTCAACAACGAGATTGTAAATTGGGAACCGAGTGATGTGTTTGACAACCTGCTTGTGATGAAACCGGTAAAGCGAATCCTTGAAAAAGCAAAAAGTACCGGCACCCCTATCCTTTTGCACAGCGATCAGGTTGTCCAGTACTTATCAGCAGGTTATTGCAACCTGCTTAAATCTTACAACACAATTCAAAGTATGTCAAGAGCCGGAACGCCAAGAGACAATGCTGTAATGGAATCTTTCTTTGGACGATTGAAGGATGTTATGTCATCGCACTTCCAATATTGGAAGTGCGATGACATACATAAGGTGGTTGCCGACACTATTCACTATTTTAACTACATACGTCCCGTTCGAAAACTCAAAAGAAAACCGCCAGTCCAATACAGGCTTGAACTGGCAGCTTGAAGTATTTCTTTTTTGTGTCTACTAACTATTGACTATTTCAGGCATAATGCCCGCGCTTTTTAATTTAATATGCTTTTAAATTGATTAGATGGGCTACCGATGGAATGCTCTGACCCTGCAAGATTGATGTTGGCGATAAAAGTGCGCCCGTTGCACAAAATAGGATGTTTTTATACTCCCCCGCTTCCATCTTTTTTAAGATGTGACCGGTTAGCACCGACGCCGAGCAACCGCATCCCGATGCACCTGCGTGTACATCTTGCTTTTCTAAATCATAAATCATTAAGCCGCAATCTTTGTGATTTGATTTAATATCTATTTTATCCGCATCTAAAAGTTCGTACAAAAGTGTCGAACCGACACTTCCAAGGTCACCCGTAAAAATTACATCGTAATCTTTTGGATTAGTATTAGTATCTTTCAAAAATCTTTTTATAGTATCCGCTGCTGCAGGTGCCATTGCCGCGCCCATATTATTCTGGTCTTTTACTCCTAAATCTTGCACAGTACCAAAAGTTAGTGCGTCGACATATATTTTTTGTGGGGCATTGGATAATACCACCGCACCCGCGCCTGTTACTGTCCACTGAGCCGTAGGCGTTCTTTGTGAGCCATATTCGAGTGGGAAACGATACTGTCGCTCGGCCGAACAAAAGTGCGACGATGTAACTGAAACAGTTTTCTCTGCCGCACCGCTTTCGATAAATATACTCGCTAAAGCCAGGGTCAGCGCCATCGTAGAACAAGCGCCGTAGACTCCTACAAATGGCATTTCAGTACCCCTTAGCCCAAACGAGCTACTGATACATTGGTTTAACAGGTCTCCTGCAAAAATGCAACTTATATCACCGAATTTCAGATTTTTCTTTTTTAACGCGGTTTCAATAGCCAACTGTTGCATTTTACTTTCCGCTTTTTCAAAAGAGTCTTCACCGAATAACGAATCTTCACTCGTTATATCAAAGCACTCTCCAAGCGGTCCTTCTTTTTCTTTTTTACCGCCTATTGCCGCAAATGATAAAACCGACGGTTTATTTTTTAAAATAATCGTTTCTTTTTCTCGCATTCAATACACCCTATTTAAAAAATTGTAAAATCAGATAAATTACTCCATAAATGACACTTGCCACTGTACCATACACAATAACGGGTCCGGCAATGCTAAACATTTTTGCCCCTACGCCTAAAACAAATCCTTCTTTTTTGAACTCTATGGACGGCGACACTACTGCATTTGCAAAACCGGTGATAGGTACCAGAGTTCCTGCACCCGCAACCTTTGCAATGTTGTCGAAAACCTTAAGGCCAGTCAACAATGCTGCAATAAAAATCAATGTTACCGGTACCAACATCTTTACTACTTCTTCAGTAAGCCCAAAATACACATACAATTCTCTGAATAACTGACCAATTACGCAAATCAGTCCGCCTATTACATATGCTGCAAAAAAGTTTCGTACTTTTTTTGATGGTGGAGAAACCCTCTTTACCATTTTATCGTATCTTTTATTAGAAATTTTCATAATATTCCCCTTTCATATCTATTTTGCACTTAAAAAAAGAAAATATAATAAAAAAACAGAAGTCATCTGACTTCTGTTTTTGTAAGCTTTTTAAATAGCGGATATACTGCGGCAGCACCCGAAACATTTAGAATTACATCATCAATATCACAACTGCCTGTTTGGAATAAAAACTGTAACGCTTCAATAAACACTGAAAACAAAATTAATAACAATAGTACAAAAATAAACTTATTAAGCCTTTTAAAGATGCGCGGAATATAAAATGTCAACGGCATTAACATAATTAAATTTCCCAAAATATTAATTATAAAATATGAAAAGGAAATTTTATTCTGAATCACTCCGTTAATATAAAGCCTAACGGTTGCAAAAGGTATTAAATTTACAGAATTTTCAATATAATTAACAAATGAATTAAAATTTAAATTCTGTATATTAAAAATATTTCTGCCAAAAGCATCTTCTAAAAGCGTAAAATCAATAAGAATTAACAAATAAACCGCCAGAAGAATCCACTCAAAAACTCGGATTTTTTTCATACTACAGCCCCTGTTTAGTAATATTAATATTATAAAAATATTAGTCATTACTGTCAACAATAAATTTATTATTGTTTTTGCGCCTTTTTAATGGTATAATACATAAAGTGATATTTTTCGTCACATATTCACAAAAAACGGAGGAATTTATTTTGAGCACCAAAAAAGTAATTATCACTAGTGACAGTACCAGTGACCTTTCCCCTGAATTAATTGAAAAATATAATATAAAAATTTTACCTATGGGTGTAACCCTTGGGGATGAACTTTTTTACGATGGTAAAAATATTTCACCTGATGAAATTTATGCATATTTTGAAAAAACCCAAACTTTACCGAAGACATCAGCCATTAATATGACTGACTTTACTGATTTTTTCGCGCCTTTGGTTAATGAAGGATATGCCGTAATTAACTTTACTATCAGTTCAGAAATGTCAACAACATTTAATAACAGCAGACTGGCGGCAGAAGAATTCGAAGATGTATACACAATAGATACACGAAATCTTTCAACCGGTAGCGGTTTACTTGTTTTAAGAGCAGCTGAAATGGCACAAAACGGTGACAGTGCAGAAAAAATTATTGAAGAAATTAACAGCATGATTGACCGCGTTGATGCTTCCTTTGTAATTGATAAACTCAACTATCTGCACAAAGGCGGCCGTTGTTCCGCCGTTGCCGCACTCGGTGCAAACCTTTTAAAACTCAAACCCTGTATTGAAGTTAAAGGCGGAAAAATGGGTGTTGGTAAAAAATATCGCGGTAAATTCGGTGATGTTTTAAAAGAATATGTAAGTGACCGCTTAGCAGATGCGGCAGACATCGAGAAAACACGAATTTTTGTAACCCACGCAGGTTGCGATATGGAAATCGTTAATGCCGTTTTCGAACAAGTAAAAACTACATTGCCCTTTAACGAAATTCACTTAACCAGAGCGGGGTGCACCGTTTCCTCCCACTGCGGTCCTGACACTTTAGGTATTCTCTTTGTAAGAAAATCACCAATTAAGTAAAAACGCATATAATAAGGCAGGGGTAAATGAAGGATATCCTGCGCTTTCGGCGGTAGACAATGTCTATCTTCAAAATTACCGATTGACCCCTTTTATATACAAAAAGCACCCGAAATATCGGGTGCTTTTTTCTATAATAATTCTTGTTCTGAAGACCCATCTTTAAGAACCCCAAGTCGACGGCGGAGGTCAATATCATCATCGGGATGATTTTCATAATACGGCTCAATCATATATTTCTTTATGTTACCAAAAACATTAAACTGAATAAGTAAAAACCTGTATCCTGGTAATACAAAAATTACAATCAGGAAAAACAAAAACTGTGTAATGCCTACCCCAACTATTCCAAGACCGTAACAAAGTGCGTATATTAAAGCCATTCCTAACAGAATAATAACATTATTTTTAAGCCCTAAAATTGTCAGTTTGAAACTGTTTGCATAGATTTCTTTGAGAGACAGTTTAAAGGTAATTAAAATAACCCAGATGTAATATCTCATCATAAGGAAAAATATTAAAATTGATATGCACACGACCAGTCCTATGGTCTTAAGTTCATTCTGGAAATAAACAGTAAAAAAGTAAATATCAAAACCCAAAAAGCCAATCACAAGTAAATTTATAATACCTGCCGCCAATGCCGGTTTCCAGTTTTTCTTTATTGTATCAAAAAAATCACTTGTACCGAACGAGTGTGTATCAACCGCCATATTTCTTGTTATATTTGTCATACCTGCAGCCGCAAAACCCGAAGGTATCACCAATAGCGTCAATAACCAATACCAAACCGAATTTATTGCCAATTTCCAGAAATTTTTGATATATAACTCAAAAAAACGGATAATACCTACTTTTTCGGGCGCATTTTTTTCGACGCCCGGGCCTTCTTTTTCGTAATTAAATAAACCAAAAAAACCTGCCATTATTTTTTCAATTCCCTTTTATAAATAAATTTTTCGAACAATTTAATTCTCTTAAATCCAAGCATATATGAAATTTGTGCTATAATGGGCGGGAAAACCAGAACTGTTAAACCAAGTAACAGTTGAACCCACGAAATGCTGTCCGTAGAGCTTGTTTTTTGTCCGAATATAGCGTTAATAAGCGTGAACGTCTGATAGCTCATAAATCTGAAAAGTGAGTACCAGGAACCACTAATCACTCCTAATTTGGCAATAACGGCTATTATCCAGGCCACAAAACTTGGCACAACCGTTAAAAGTCCGATTTTAAGTCCGCGTAACTTATCGGGTTCCATATGATTAAAGTTTACAAGATTAGCGTCCGAATCACCTAATTTATAAAGTGAACTGTAAATAAAAGCTATTGTCACAAGTCCGCCTATTGCCTGACCTGTAACATCTGTAAAAATCTTACCGCCACCGTTTACCTCCGACCTTAAGGGAACGGTAGAAATCTTAATGCCTTCGGCTTCCAACTCGGCGCGTCTTACATCTTCGCCTTCACTATAATAGTAGTGATATAGAACTTCATTATTTTCTTCAGTATATGCAGTATAACCCACAACCGATGTAAAAGCGCCGGTTGCAACAACTGTCAATGATAAATATACAAAAAAAGTGATAATTGCAGAAATATAATATCTTATACTGTTTGAAGCTGCAATCTTAATATTAGCTCTCATAATAACCCCCACTTTCCATAAAATTATATTATATACGAAATAAAAAAGCAAGTATTTATAAAAATACCTGCTATAATTCACAAATTATTAAAAAATAACAAATGCTGCTATCCCTAACATAATAACAACTGCGGCACCGATACACAAAAATCTTATGAGTTTTCTTTTTCTATAAATATTTCTTATATTGGCCGTGTTTTTTAAATCCGGATAATATTCATTTATTATTCTATCGGCCTCTGCTTTAAGTTGCCGTGTGCCAATGTTTCCATATTCCGGAGTTACAAAAAATATAACTTTTTCGAAAAAATTACTACCTGTATCATTAATTTCAATTACGGTACGATTAATACCCCTAACCATTAAAGCACCACCTATTAGATTGATACTAAAAGTGTTGACAAATCCAAACTTTTTATTCAGGTTGACATAAAATTGTTGAAAACTCGGTGGAAAAGTGGAAAAAACCCCTTAAAACAGGCAAAAAGTTATTAACATTTCGACAAATTTCGAGTTATGTAAAGTTATTTTTCACTTTTTCCTGTTAAAAATGCTATACTTCTTTCAACTGAATCTTTGGAATTTTCCCAATCGCAACTGTCGGCATCGGTATGATAATTATACATTTTGCAGTAGTTACCAAGGTCGCTTGAAATTTTCGAAATACTGTTTTCTGTAATTCTTGTTATATTCTTCAAAAACTCATCGCCATAGCGTTTCATTTTTTTATTGCTTGATGATACGAGCATCTCAAAATGCGGCATACAAAACTTTTCTTGAGCATTAAATAAATCTCTGAAATCTTTCTCCGTTTCGTAACAACGGTATATGGTTTCAATCATTCTTTCCATACCCCAATTAATTTTCTGACAAATAAAACAACCATCTGATATCTGATGTGCTCGTTTAGCTTTGCTTATGGCATTTGCAAACAATCCTCCCGAAAAGACTTCCTTTTTAACACTATCCATATGAGTCTGCAACATCAAAGCCAGTGCAAGTCTGCCGCGGTGGTTAAGCATTTTTTCATAATGCTCGGGACAAAAGCCCACCTTATTTGTCTCAATTCTCACATCTGGTTCCATCATTGCCGCGCCCATAATATAATCAACAATATGGTCTTCAACAGTCTTTTTCATCCGGCAAATAGGACAACCGTCATTCTTTTCAAAAACTTCACTGACCGGTATGGTACAAATATCATCTCTCATTTTTTATCAACTCCACTTGTGATTATACTACATTTATGTTAAAATTAAAACATAATTTTTTAAGGTGTGTTTTTATTGAATATAATTTTTGAAAACAATAATGTTACTATTGAAAATATCGAAAATTTTAATCTTTCCCAGATTCTTGACTGCGGTCAGGCTTTTCGTTGGCGTAATACATCCGAGAATACCTGGGAAGGTATCGCTTTTGGCAGATATTTAAAAATTTCTCAAACCGAAACCACTATTTGCTTTTTTGATACTACAATGGACGATTTTAATAACATATGGAAAAGTTATTTTGATGTCGAACGTGATTACGGTTTAATCGTGAACTCTTTAAGTGGTAATAATATTCTTAAATCTGCCGCTAACTTTGGAAAAGGTATAAGAATTTTAAGACAGGATTCCTGGGAAGCGTTATGCTCGTTTATAATTTCGCAAAACAATAATATTCCGCGTATAAAGGGAATAATCGAAAGACTTTGCGAAAATTTCGGTGACAAAATTAATGGCGGCTATGCCTTCCCAACTGCTGACAAAATTTCTACACTTTCATTGGAAGATTTGGCGGTTTTGCGAAGCGGTTTCAGAGCAAAATACATACTTGATGCAGCTAAAAAGGTAGCAAGTGGTGAAATTGATTTAAATAAAATTGCAAAGCTACCTACCGATAGCGCACGTTTGGAACTTACCAAAATATACGGTGTTGGTGAAAAAGTTGCCGACTGCACTCTGCTTTACGGGATGGGACACATTAATGCCTTTCCAAAGGATGTTTGGATTAAAAGGGCTATCAACGTATTATTTGGTGGCGAATTAAAGGAATCTGAGTGTGATTATGCAGGTATTATTCAACAATACATTTTCTTTTACGCAAGGGAAACAAAATTAGATATATAAAAAGAACTAACGGTAAAATCCGTTAGTTCTTTTTTTAATCCAGCGCATATCCTAAATACAGTTTCTCTGGTAATATTTCTGACATTTCCCTGTTGCATAATAGCATACCGTTCTTTTCTTCCGGTGAGTTTATATATCCCTCATATTCTATAGTATTATAAAAGCTACATATCGCCGTCAAAAATTCTTCGTACGGCTTTTTATATAGAAGTTCATATAATTTCACCTTTTGGTCTATTAAGTCTGTAATGGCAAAAAATGACGGATTTTCAATATCATCAGTAAAGACATAGTAAAAACTACACACCAGCTCATCAGCCTTTGGGGAAAGTATCGCCGAATTTTCAGCCAAAAAGGTTTCTCTTATCTGCCTTAATAATTTGCTATCGGTAATTTTTATGGGTCTAATACCACTTTCAAGGGTATCTGAAATCCCGGAAATTTTCTTATTAAAAAATCGCGGCACATACCCCGCTTTCGAATAATATCCGTACAAAGTTTCACTGGCAGGTTTTAAAAACAGAATGTCATTATTTTCCGCAGCAATAGAAAGAAGCTCTCGCATAAATCCGCGGGAACGATACTTTTCATCTGTTGCAGCACCGTAAATATAACCTGCCTCCCAACCGCCTACATACGCTTCAATAACAAATAGCATACTGACAATTTTGTTATCCACATATTTAAAATAAAAATTTTCAGGAAAAAACTTATCAAATAATTTGTTAGCTGTTTCTTCTGTTTCGTCGGTAAATGTTGACCTATATAACTGTATCGCCTGTTTTTTAAAGCTCTTTGGCAAACATACATATTTATTAAGTATTCTGCAAGGTTTATAGGAAAGTTTGGCTCTTCTTAAACCTGCAATACCTAAATCGTCTTCCCTGTTAATGTACTTATAGTCGGTTAGTGTTTTTGCAAATTCGCGGTTAATTACAGCGTATGCACCTTGATATTCAGGTAGCGCCTTCTCAAAATTAATATCAAAGACTTCATCATTTATCGGCGTACCAAGGCAAAAAGCCACCGCCTTACCTTCTACTCTTATAATACCTCCGCGCGCGGAGAATTTATCAAAATTCTCCAAAAGCATTTTTAAACCGTCACGGTCGGTAGTAATAGAAGTATTATCATTCTTAAAATTATCATTTGCCCACGACAATGATAATTCAAGAATCTCCTCGGTGTTTTCTACGCTTAGTTCTTCAAAAACCCAATCATATTTTCTATCAAACGCTGCTATATGATTTCGTTTTGAATGATATTTTTTGCCACTTAATGTAGCCAAATCTTCAGTTAAATAAATATATTCCGCCGAACTTTCCGATTTAAAAACATCATACCGGTTTGCTATGCTTTGGTATGCATCTGCTATCTGGTCTTCATTACAAGAAATTCTTGGCGCGATATTGTTTTCATTGCAATATTCCGTTATTGCTTCAATTTTTTGAGGCGTATCCGTTTCACCTGAAAATGTGAAAAATTCTCCGCATTTTTCGCTATATCGGATATAAATCGTGTCATCAACCACGGCGAATGCGGTTGCATACATATCCGCCCACATAAGTAAATTTGCGGCAGTAAATTCACAAGAGAAACTATTTGATTTTTTTAAGTGAGCTTCTATTATACCAACATTTTCCTTGGTGATTTTTTCGAATAGCAAAATTTACACTTCCCCAAAAAAAGCACGGCAGTCGTACGACCGCCGTGTTATTATACAGCCTTGTTTCCTCGGCGCTCTATTATAGGTTTACCGCCATCTACGGCATCCTTTGTTATAACGATTTTTTTGACAGAATTATCCGATGGGATTTCAAACATAAGCTCCTTTAAGGTATCTTCAATAATTGAACGAAGTCCTCTGGCGCCGGTTTTACGCTCAATCGCCTTATCGGCAATAGCCTCAAGGGCCGCTCTCTCAAATTCAAGTTTTACATTATCCATTTCAAATAAAATCTGATACTGCTTAACAACTGAATTTTTAGGCTCGGTCATTATTTCTATCAAGGTATCCCTATCAAGACCT
The DNA here is from genome assembly GCA_045613385.1 of Acutalibacteraceae bacterium. Classification (GTDB taxonomy): domain Bacteria; phylum Bacillota; class Clostridia; order Oscillospirales; family Acutalibacteraceae; genus SIG565. The sequence goes on from JAZLAW010000001.1 coordinate 133,421, forward strand.
TTAAGCGCAGTTATGACCGGCAGACGACCTACAAGCTCGGGAATCATACCGAATTTTACAAGGTCGTGCGGCGTAGCTTTAGAAGAATCTGTATCGCGTTCTATATCGGCTTTTGATTTTATCTGTGCACCAAAGCCAACATTTCCGCCGCCAACTCTGCGTTCTATAACTTTTTCAAGCCCATCAAATGCACCCGCGCAAATAAACAGGATGTTCGTTGTATCAATAGTGATAAATTCTTGTTGTGGATGCTTTCTTCCACCTTGAGGCGGAACATTGGCTACAGTTCCTTCAAGTATTTTAAGCAATGCCTGTTGTACACCTTCACCACTCACATCACGAGTTATTGATGTATTTTCAGATTTACGGGCAATTTTGTCAATTTCATCAACATAAATAATGCCGCGTTCTGCCTTTTCGATATCGAAATCTGCCGCTTGTATTAAGCGAAGTAGGATATTTTCAACATCTTCACCAACATAACCTGCTTCGGTAAGTGTGGTTGCATCGGTAATTGCTATCGGAACATCGATAATCTTCGCAAGTGTCTGCGCAAGTAATGTTTTTCCAACACCCGTGGGCCCTAAAAGGACAACATTACTTTTATTAAGCTCAACATCGCTATCAGTATTTTTAAAAATACGTTTATAATGATTATAAACTGCAACTGAAAGAGTTTTTTTAGCATCTTCCTGTCCGATAACGTACTCATCAAGTTTTTTCTTGATTTCTATCGGTGTAGGTAAAACAAATTCTTTTTCTTTCTTCTTTTTTGATGAATTCTTTTTAGCACTGACAAACTCATCATCATTCATTAAAAGAGAATTACAAAAAGAAATGCAACCGTCACAGATAAATACACCCGGACCTTCAATAAGTCTTACTGCTTCATCCTGTGTTTTACCACAGAATGAACAGCAGACCGGCTTGTTATTATCTTTGGTTGACATATTTACTCCTATCTCTGGGTGATAACCTTATCAACCAATCCGTACTCTGCGGCCTCGACAGCCGACATAAAGTTATCGCGTTCTGTATCGCGCTCAATATCCGAAAGCGGACGACCGGTATTTTCAGCTAATATCTTATTGAGTTTTTCTCTTGTCTTTTCAATGTGACGAGCGTGAATAAGAATATCTGTAGCCTGACCTTCAGCCGCACCTAAAGGTTGATGAATCATTATTTCGCTGTTAGGTAAAGCGAAACGCTTACCCTTTGTACCAGACGACAAAAGAAATGCGCCCATACTTGCGGCCATACCCATACAAATGGTACTTACATCGCACTTAATGTACTGCATTGTATCATAAATAGCCATACCGGCAGAAACAGAACCACCCGGACTATTAATATAGAAATTAATATCTTTATCGGGGTCCTGAGCTTCAAGATAAAGCATCTGAGCAATAACTAAACTTGCCGTAGTATCGTTAACCTGGTCGCAAAGCATAACTATACGGTCATTAAGCAAACGCGAAAAAATATCATAAGAGCGTTCGCCTCTACTTGTCTGCTCGACAACATAAGGAATAAAACTCATATCCATAAACTTATACCTCCGTACAACTCATTATTAACAAATATTACGATTTATAAACGATTATTCTGCTTTTTCTTCAGCTTTTTTTGTAGTTTTCTTTGCAGCTGTTTTCTTAGCTTCGGTAACTACTGCACTTGCCTTTACCAAATCGATTGCTTTGTTTACTGCCAAATCTGCTGCTATTTCAGATGAAGGCACTGCTTTCTTAACCTGTTCCACAGAAATATTGTAATCATTAGCCATTTTTTCAATCTGTGCTTCAATTTCTTCTTCAGTGGGAACAATATTTTCAAGCTCAACAATCTTTTCAAGAGCTAAACGCATTTTAACCTGTTTTTCAGCTTGAGGACGGAACGTCTTTTCAAATTCTGCCATGTCCGAACCGGTATATTTAATATAAGTATTGATATCCATACCCTGCATCTGAAGACGATATGCAAAATCCTGTACCATCTGCTTAACACGATTTGTAATCATAGCTTCAGGTATTTCAGCAGTCATACCGTCAACAATCTTATCAACGATAGCATTTTCAGTCTGCTCTTCAGCAACCTTCTTCTTACGGTCAAGCGCCTTGGCTTTAATATCCTTCTTGAGTTCATCAAGAGTATCAAATTCGCTTACATCCTTGGCAAACTCATCATCAATAGCCGGTAATTCGCGCTTCTTGATTTCGTGGAGTTTTACTTTAAATACCGCAGGTTTACCGGCAAGTTCTTCTGCCTGATATTCTTCGGGGAAGGAAACGTTTACATCAAATTCTTCACCGATGCTATGACCCGCAACCTGTTCCTCAAAACCTGGGATGAACTGGCCTGAGCCAAGAGCCAAAGAGAAAGCTTCGCCCTTACCGCCATCAAATGCCTTATCATCAATAAAGCCTTCAAAGTCAATAACTGCGGTATCACCCATCTCTGCGGCGCGGTCTTCTACAGATATCATTCTTGCGTTACGTTCTGCAAGTCTGTTAAGTTCTTCTGTAACTTCTTTAGCAGAAACAGAAACTGAAGCCTTTTCAACTTCTATACCTTTATAGTTGGCGAGTGCAACTTCAGGATAAACAGTGATTGTTACCTTGAATTCAACGCCTTCTTTGCCAATAGAAATCATATCGAAATCAATTTTGTCATCTACAAATTTAAGACCGGCTTCTTTGATTGCACCTTCTACAGCTTCCGGATAAAGAATATCTAAAGCATCTTCATAGAAAACACTTTCACCATACATTTTTTCAATAAAGTTTTTGGGTGCTTTACCCTTGCGGAATCCGGGAACAGAAATATTTTTAGCATTTTTACGATATGCTGCATTAATAGCCTCTGCAAATTTTCCCCCGTCAATACTGATTTCGAGTTCATACCTATTGGTATCAACCTTTTTTGATGCTTTTAAACTCATTTTTATTATACCTCCGTACAATTTGTCTCATAATAATATAACATAAGTGTGAAAATTTTTCCACCTATTTTTTTAAAAAAAAGAAAATTATTTTAATTTAACCAAATTATGTGATTTTTACAGGTGTAAAATCTACACAATCGCACGATACAAGTTTAAATTCAATACCATCATATTCACGTACCGCATTATTAAAACCGCTACCGTGAATATGTCCGTGATAAACCTTTTTGATACCATACTCTTTAAGAACCGAAAGAATTTCTTCACACACAAATTCGCCGTATACCGGTGGATAGTGAAGAAATACTGCAATGTTTTCGCTTAATTTAACGGCACTTTCCAAAGACGTTTTTAGTCTGCCTACTTCCCTGTTCATTACCTTCATATCGGTTTCTTTAGCATCATAGAACCAACCACGTGTTCCGCAAACTGCGAAATCATCAACTAAAAAAGCATTGTTAAAAAGAATTTTAACGGTATTTATTCCGTTATTTAGTAAAAATTCTTCTGTTTTTTTCTTGGTTTGCCACCAAAGGTCGTGATTTCCTTTAAGGATGATTTTATTTCCGTTTAATTCATTCAAAAATTTGAAATCAAGTAAAGTCTCTTCAAGTTTTAATCCCCAAGAAAAATCACCAGGTAAAACAACTGTGTCTTCTTTTTTTACCAATCTGTTCCAACGCGATTTTAATTTTTCGGTGTGATTTTCCCAGCCTTTGAAAATATTCATAGGTTTATCAGTACCGAAAGACAAATGCAAATCGGATATTGTATATAAAGCCAAAAAAATCAACCGCCTTTCTTTTGAATATCGCTTTTTATTTGGGAATAATAAAAGTGACCAATTCGGTCAATATATTTAAGGAGTTAAGAAATGTCAGACAACAAAATCAATGGTATAGTATGTAACGTAGAAAACTGCAAGTACCACGCAAAAGATGACACTTGCGATGCGGGTTGCATCAAGGTTTCTTGCTATGATGAAAACAACTGTAAAGACTGCAGTATCCATTACTGTAAAACCTATACCGAAAAAAATTAACTCAAAGTAAAACCCTGCATTTGCAGGGTTTTACTATATATTAAATACCGAGTGTTTTAAATACAAAATCGAGCATATAGTTCTTTTCGCAAACGTTAGAAAATCTCGGTTTCGCATTTTCGAGTGCCGCTAACGGTGAAGGGATAACGGTCTGTGTATATGAAGAAAGTTTTTTTACAGTTTCGAATTCACCGTTTGGTACTTCTTGTCCCAAAGCTTCAAGCACACTATTTGCGAACTTGTAAGGTGATGCGGTGGACGCAACTACCGTTGGGCGATTGTCACTTGTTTCGTTCACATATTTATTATAAACATTAAGAGCTACCGCAGTATGTGTGTCACACAGATAATTCTGTTTATTAAAATACTCACCGATAGTCAACTTTGTTGCAACATCATCACAGCATCCGCCAAAGAATAACTCTGTAAATTTATCGTGTATTTCATCTGATACCTTATATACACCGTTATCGGACAAATCTTTTTGTAAATTAGAAACGATTTCAGAATTACGGCCGCAAAGTTCAAACAACATTCTTTCAAGGTTGCTCGAAATCAAAATATCCATAGACGGAGAAATTGTTGTAAAGAATTTTCTGTTGCGGTCATAAACACCCGTATTGATAAAATCGGTTAAAACGTTGTTAGCGTTAGAAGCGCAGATAAGTTTGTTTATTGGCGCACCCATCTTTTTGGCATAATAAGCCGCTAAAATATTACCAAAGTTACCAGTAGGTACAACAACGTTAAAACCTTGTGATAAATCTTCACCTGCATTCAGCAAATCGCAATAAGCCGAAATATAATAAATAATCTGTGGTACAAGTCTGCCCCAGTTTATCGAGTTAGCACTTGAAAACTGCATATTGTTCTGCTCTAACTTTTCGGCCGCAAATTTATCGGTAAAGATTTTCTTAACACCTGTCTGAGCATCATCAAAGTTACCTTCGATGGCAGAAACACAGACATTATTACCTTTTTGCGTGTCCATCTGTAATTTCTGCATAGCACTAACACCATCGTTGGGATAAAAAACGATGATTTTTGTGTTTTCTACATCACAAAAGCCTTCCAATGCCGCTTTACCGGTGTCACCACTTGTAGCAACAAGGATAACCGTTTCTTTGCCACCACTTACTTTTTTAGCGGAAGTAGTAAGCAGATACGGGAGTAGTTGAAGCGCCAAATCCTTAAACGCACAGGTTGGTCCGTGCCAGAGTTCAAGAATATTGGTGCCATCTTTTATTTTTTTAATAGGTGCAGGCACATTATCATCGAAAGTGTCAGAATAAGCACCTTTGACACATCTATAGATTTCTTCTTCGGTAAAGTCTGTAAGATATTCTTTAAGAACAAAAGCCGCTCTTTCGATATAATCTACACTCTTTAAATAATCGAAATCTTTGCCGCTTAATTGCGGAATTACTTCAGGCACAAACAGTCCGCCATCCTTTGATATACCCTGTGCTATAGCCTGAGAAGCGGTAACTTTAACGCTTGTGTCCCTTGTACTTATGTATTTCATATTTATTCACCTCAAAATAGTGTTAAAATGCATTTTTAATATAGTTAAGAGAATATGTAACATTTGAGTTATCGTGAACTTCATAAACTACTTCAGCCACATCAAACCGAACTTTAAGCGTATCCCCTAACTGAGATTTTGCTAAATAATCCCTTGCTGTCAAAATGATTTTTCTCTGTTTTTGGCTATCTACAGCCTGTCCGGGTGACACCAAAGAATCTTTTCGCCTTAATTTAACTTCAACGAATATAATGAATTTTCGTGTTTCGGCAACTATATCTATTTCACCGTAACGCGAATGATAATTCATTTTTGAAATAATGGCGCCGTTTTTTCTCAAAACATCGGCCACCATCCGTTCGGCCTTTCTGCCGACACTTGAACCTGTGTTCATATAACACCTTTCAGAAAAGACTTTCTATGTATTTCGCAAATGCCGTTTTCTTTTATTGCATCATAGTGTTCGCGTGTTCCGTATCCTTTATGTTTTTTAAAATTATAATAAGGATATTTTTCATCATACTCCAGCATCAATCTGTCACGCGATACCTTTGCAAGAACCGATGCTGCCGCAACTGACATAGACTTGGCATCCCCTTTGACCAATGCGATCGCAGGAATATTTATGTCTTTCGGTATCCTATTCCCGTCTATTATAGCAAAGTCTGCCTTTGTTTTCAAAGAATTAATTGCCCTGTTCATAGCAATGTATGTTGCATTCAAAATATTGAATTCTTCAATTTCTTCAACCGAAGCAAAAGCGATAGCATAAGCAACCGCTTTCTCTTTTATAACATCAAAAAGCTGTTCCCTTTTTTTCTCGGTAAGTTTTTTGGAATCATTGAGACCTTCTATATCGCAGTCATCATCCAGAATAACCGCCGCGGCGCACACAGGACCTGCCAACGGACCGCGACCGGCTTCATCAACACCGCAAATAAAACTATACCCTTTAGAGCGAAATTCTTTTTCAAAACTAAAATCAGGCATTTTCTACCCTCTCCAATGAAATCTTACCGATTTTGCAATTTCTGAATTCTTCCAAAAGCATATTAGCCGCACGCAGAGTATCGGTTTCGCCACCGCGTATAACCATACCACGATGTTTGCCAATCTGCTCTAATAATTCGTATGCTTCACAGTCAAAATCCAGAATGCCGTATCTTGCAATCAACAAATCTCTATAATTTACAGATAAAATTTCCAACAATCTTACTGCTAAGAGTTCGATATCAACCACACCGTCGCTGACAGCACCGGTAAAAGCCAATCTTTCACCCACTGCGGCATCTTCAAATTTTGGCCACAAAACTCCCGGTGTATCTAATAGTTCAAGCTCTTTATCAATAGTGAACCACTGGTTTCCGCGCGTAACACCCGGTCGATTCTCAACCTTTGCTTTATTGTTACCGGAAATTTTATTGATAAAAGAAGATTTACCGACATTGGGTATACCAACAACCATAATTCTAAGCGGTTTTCCTGTCATACCTTTTGATTTGTAAAATTCAAGTCGGTCTTTCAATCGTTCTTTTACAGATGTTTTAAACGCATTTAAACCTTTTCCGCTTTTACAATCAATCTCTATCGCAATATGTCCTTGTTCTTTGAAATAAGATATCCATTCCGCAGTAACAGATGAATCTGCCATATCGCATTTATTAAGCAAAATTATTCTCGGTTTATTGCCGACTATATCTAAAATATCAGGGTTTCGGCTACTATAAGGGATACGCGCATCAATTACTTCCGCGACACCATCAATAAGCGGCAGAATTTCGGCAATTTTGCGCTTTGTTTTGGTCATATGACCCGGAAACCACTGAATGTTCTGTTGTGTATATTCCATTAATAAAGTCCCCCAAAACTATTAATTGGGAAAACTCTGAACAATGCCTTACCTAATATATGTCGCGTATCAACCATTCCGTTATCTCCGATTGAAGAGTTTCGGCTATCGGTAGAATCATTACGATTATCACCCATAACAAATACGCAACCCTCTTTTACAACCACGGGAAAATCAATATCCCCTCTTAGATTTGTAGCAGTTTTGGTGTAATCTTCTATTAATGCAACACCATCAACATAAACCCTGCCGGATTTAAAATCGATATCAACTACCTGCCCTTGCGTTGCGATAATTCTCTTAATTATAGGTTTATTTCCATCAGTATTGCTCAGTAAGTTATTGGCATTACGAGAAATTACTACAATATCGCCGCGTTGTGGTTTATAACCCAATTTGGATATTACAACAACTTCACCCTGTCGGAGAGTGTCTTGCATTGACCTGCCTTCTATTGTAACCGTTTTAAAAACAAAAGAAAACAAAACCACCAAGATAATTATGGCAGTTATCAAAATTTCAAGCCAATCAAACAATTCGTCTTTAAAAGAAAATGATTTTTTTGAATTATTTTTTTCAGTTTCATTCTGTATTTCCAACTCATACTCAAATGCATCGGTCATATATAACACCCACCTTATTTAAAGCAAAAAAGGGGACCAAATAAAGTCCCCTTTTTTCAATCTCTTAACCGATAAGTTCCTTAACCTTTGCGGCTTTACCAACTCTGTCACGAAGATAATAAAGTTTTGCACGGCGAACTTTACCGCTTCTAACCTTCTCTACCTTAGCAACATTCGGTGAATGTACAGGGAATACTCTCTCAACACCTACACCGTATGAAACACGTCTTACAGTAAATGTTTCTGCAATACCGCTGTTGTTACGAGCGATAACTGTGCCCTCGAATACCTGTATTCTTTCGCGTTCACCTTCACGAATCTTTACGTGTACGCGAACAGTACTACCGATTTCGATTACAGGAGCATCTTCCTTAATCATTCCTGCTGTTAAATTTTTAATAGCGTCCATGGTTTTTCCTCCTTAGAAATTTCAGATGTTCTTGTCGTTTAACAACAGAGGACCATCCGCTTTAATGTCGATTTTTTCGGCATCAAACCCATCCGTAAGGACCGGATGAAATCAAATGCTCAAATATAATACCACAAATGAATTAAAAAATCAAGCATTATTTTACTAAAGTTCCGCCATCGGTCTCAATTAACATTAAAATATCTTCTTCGGCAAGAGTTTGTGTGTTTATATAAACCAAAACCTTTTCATTTTTTCGACCGGTACACATAAACTCATAGCACTGTTTTTCATCTCCATTGTCGCTTGGTATCAATGCCACTGCCCTACTGTTTATTACAAGAGCCGGACTTACAATTTTTTCTGCTTCATCTATCGTATATTTAGGCGTCGGTAAAGTTCTGTTTTTATGGTTTGTAAGGTAACCGCGACCTTCGTAAAATACAACTTCGCCCGATGACAAATCAACTCCTATTTTCACTAAATCAGTATAACATATAACAGAGCCGTTAAGATATGCAAAATTAACGGTGCATACACCGTTATCCGCATAATAGTATGTTGGTAAGAACTTTTCACTTGAATTGCGGCTCAAATACTTTTGAGCAATAGACACCGCTTGTTCATAATTATACATTTCTTTGTCTTGTGTAGTATATTTTCTATAGTAAACCATATATCCGCCGTTTTGACTGACACCCACTACACCTTGGTCAAAGACAAAACGGTAACACGGAATTTTACCCGCTTCGTTTCCGTCGTATTTTAACTGTGAAGCATCAATACTAAAATTATTCAGTATGTTTTCTTTGGCTTTCTCCAAATCAACAAGTTCCAAATTTAAAATATCGGGAGTTTTGGAAATTAAAAAATCGGAATAAGGACCATCGTATATCAGTGTAGGATAATCAGTAAAACCGTCTTCCAACTCCGAAAAAGCGGCCTGTATTTCGCTGTCTTCCAATTTATTATTAATTTCTTTTGAAACTTCTGTGTTCCAATAGCCTTCATTATTGTACTCCGTTTCCAATGCCGATATATCTTTGGACAAATCGGCAGAAAGGCCACCTAAATAAATTATATTTTCTCGCTCTGCATCTGCAATTTCTTCGCCATTTGTTATTTTTCTTGCGCAATGTACCGCATAGTTACCTACCTGCGATAAAAACTTATTAAAATTTTCTGCATTCAAACCATTTGATGATATTTGCGAAAAAGCGTTTTTAGCAATCTTTGCTTCGGTATATAACATTAATGCAAGATTATTCATCTGATTTGAAGTGGTGCTATAAGCCGCTTTTTCTAAATTAACATTTATGCTGTTAAGACTTGATTGCAATTCCTGCAGCGCAGAAGAATGTGTATATCTTACCTGCCTTTTGTAAAACATCATTTCGTTATAGTATTTCACTATAATACCGCCCAAAATTAAAAGCAGCGCTGTAAGAAAAGATATGATTTTGATTACCGCTCTTTTTTTCACTTTATTTACTCCTAAATTAAAAAATACTATTGTTAAATATTACAATATATAGTATAATAAATTGATTAATAAATATACGGGGTGTGTTTTTTGAACGATATTATTTATTTTGATAACAGTTCAACTACCAAGCCGTGTCAAACGGCAGTTAAATATTTAAATAATGCTTTAAACAATTTTTGGGGCAACCCGTCCTCACTTCATAATTTAGGAATTGAAGCCGAAGAAGAGATAAATTCTTGCAGAAAACTGATTGCCGAAACCATTGGTGCGATAAGTGAAGAAATATTTTTCACAGCTGGTGGCACCGAAGCCAATAACCTGTCTGTTTTTGGCACGGTAAAAAGTTTAAGAAAACGCGGCAACCGAATTGTAACTACTTCCATAGAGCACCCCTCCGTTTTAGAGCCGATAAAGCAACTTGAAAAAGAAGGCTTTGAAGTAATATATCTTAATCCGGACCAAAACGGAAGTATTAAAACCGAACACATATATGAAGCAATTAATAAAGACACTATCCTTGTCAGTATTATGCTTGTCAACAATGAAATTGGCTCTCTTCAACCCGTATCCGCTGCAGCAAATGCAATAAAAAGATGTGGTTCTCCTGCCCTTTTGCATTGTGATGCCGTACAAGCTTTCGGCAAGATGCCTATTGACGTCAACAAGCTCGGGATTGATTTATTGTCTGCCAGCGGTCACAAAATACACGGACCAAAAGGAATCGGTTTTTTATATAAACGCAAAGGAAAAAATATTTCTCCTATAATTTTCGGCGGCGGTCAGGAAAAAAAACTTCGTTCAGGTACCGAAAGTGTTCCATTAATTTGTGCTCTTAAGGGAGCTGTAGAAGAATTAGGTAATATTGATAAAAATTTATCTTTACAACGCGAACTTTTCTGCTACGCGCGTCAGAAAATAACCGAGTTTTTCAACGACGCGCAAATCAATTCACCTGATTCGGCTCTACCTTATATCCTAAACTTTTCTCTTAACACACATCGTTCCGAAACGCTTCTCCATTATCTTGACAGCAACGGAATTTATGTTTCGAGCGGTAGCGCATGTGCCAAAGGACAAAAAAGCCACGTAATGAGTGCGCTCGGCTATAATGATAAAAGAATTGACAGTGCTTTAAGGCTTAGTTTTAACCGAAACAACACCAAAGAAGAAATTGATAAATTTTGCATAACGCTAAAAATTGGTTGCGATATGCTAAGAAAGGCATAAAAATGAAAGAAATAATCCTCATAAAAAACGGCGAACTTGTTCTCAAAGGGCTCAATAGAAACACCTTTGAAGATATCCTTGTTAAGAATATTAAAAAGAGTTTAAAAAAATTCGGTGATTTCACCTTAAGACGTGCCCAGTCTACAATTTATATAGAACCTGGCAATGATGACTTCCAATTTGACAAAGCATTGGATGCAGTGGGAAAAATATTCGGTATTGCGGGATATTCAAAAGCCTGTGTCTGCCAAAAAAATATAGAAGATATTATCGATAAATCAGATATATATCTTAAAGATATCTTGGAAAACGCACATACTTTTAAGGTTGAAGCCAAAAGAGCCGATAAATCATTTCCGCAAAAATCTCCCGAAATTTGCCAGTTGCTTGGCGGACACCTGCTTGGTAAGTTCCGTCATTTAAGCGTCGATGTTCATAATCCGGAAGTTACCGTAACGGTTGAAATAAGAGATTTCGGCGCTTATATAAGGGCAAACCAGTTACACGGAGCAGGCGGTCTTCCGGTAGGTACCGCCGGTAGAGCAGCTATACTCATTTCTGGCGGTATAGACAGTCCCGTTGCCGCCTGGACAATGGCTAAGCGCGGTCTTGAACTCAATGCAATACATTTCGCCAGTCCGCCGTATACCAGTCCACGCGCTGAATTGAAAGTAAGACAACTCTTGGAAAAGGTAGCGAAATATTCGGGTACAATACGTCTTGGTATAGTTCCTTTCACTAAAATACAACAAGAAATTGCGGATAATTGTCCCGAAGAGTTTTTCACGCTTATTATGCGCCGAATGATGATGCGCATATCTGAAAAATTGGCTGCAGAACGAAACTGCGCGGCATTAATTACAGGCGAAAGTTTAGGACAGGTTGCAAGTCAGACTTTACCCGCTATTGCAACTACCGATGCAGTTGTTAATATGCCGGTTCTCAGACCGCTTATAGGTATGGATAAAGAAGAAATAGTTATAATATCAAGAAAAATCGATACTTTTGATATTTCAATTCAACCCTATGAAGACTGTTGCACTGTTTTTACCCCAAAGCATCCGAAAACCCGTCCTACAATCGAGCAATGTATTGCTGCAGAAAGCGTACTTGATATTAATGCACTTATAGATGATGCCGTAAGCGGCACACAATATTCATATATTGATTAGAGGTGTAACATTGAATACCGCTATAATTTACGGTAACAGTGACAGTATTACCGACAACGATTTTCTTGGAAAAATCAATGCAATTTCAAAATTATTGTGTCCACAAAACCATTTGTCTCTCTTTCAAATTGGCGGCAATAATGATTTTACCGAGACTTTTAAGAAAGCATCCGCAAATAATCGAATTGTGTTTTTAACACCTTCGGTTTTTGAAAACAATAAATCTTTTTTTGAAAAATATCTGAAATCCGACTTTTTAGGTTTTTACAAAGGAAGGTTGTTTTCCTGCTTACCGGATAACGACCGAAAATTTTATCATATTATCGGACAAATTCTGGAATCTTCCTTTAAAACAAACGAATTTTGTGCTGTAGATTACATTGATATTAACGAAATTTCATTTAAAGAAGTGTACGAGACAGTTGCGGCAAAACGTTCATTAAAGAATCCGCATCTCTATGTATTTGAAAATGATAATTCTGTCCGCATTTTGGTTACTGCAAAATCACACTCGCAGTCACAGGCTGACAGTATGTGTACAAATGCAATAAAGGGCATTAACCTTTTATTTACCGATAACGCTTTCTCAAATGATTTTAAGGATATTTCAGATAACGTTGTTAAAGCATTAAAGCAACAAAACTTAAAAATTGCTACCGCAGAATCTTGTACTGCCGGTATGCTTTCTGCCGCCATTACATCAGTACCCGGTTCTTCCGATGTTTTTGAAATCGGTATTTCATCCTATGCAGACCGCATAAAAAAAGCCGCATTGGGCGTATCTGCAAACACGTTAAAACTTTATGGAGCCGTAAGTATGCAAACTGCTATTGAAATGGCACACGGCATTAAAACTTTAAGCGGCGCAGATATCGGCATCTCGGCAACAGGTGTAGCTGGACCTTCTCACAGTGAATCGAAGCCCGTGGGCACTGTATTTATAGCTCTCACCGATGGAATCTATAATTGGGTTATTGACCTAAACTTAAATAGCAACCTGTCCCGCGACCAAATCAGAAAAAAGACTACATATAACTGTCTCGACCTTTTAAGGCGATATCTTCTATATTATCCCGAGCCTATGCCATATGGAGCAGAGGTTTCTAAACCACCTAAACTCCTTTATATGCAACCGCATTTTGAAACCGAATTTAACAACTTTAAGGTTAATATTTTTGAAGAAACTCCTGTTTCCGAAATTAAAACGGATTTTAATGAAGATTTAACCGAAAATATAACCGCACCAGATGAAAACAAACCTAACAACAAAATTAAAATAATTGACAGTTTAAAAATCTTAAAACAAAAACTTCTTGACCTTGTGTTGCGTATTAAACCGATTTTAAAAGATAGACAAAAACTCAGAAAAATTGCTCTGAACTGTCTGCTTATCCTTTTAATTTCTTCGTTTGTTATTGGCAGTATAACCGTATACTCGTTCTTTTCAAAATCAAACAATAATTCGAAATTGATTGCATCTCTTTCATCAGTTTCTAATGCAGATAATATTAACTTTAACGCATTAAATGAAATAAACCCGGATATATGCGGTTGGATAACTGTTGGGAAAAACAAGATTAGTCTTCCTGTTTGTTATGATGGCGGAGATTACTACAAAAACCACAACTACAAACGACATTTAAGTGATTACGGCTCAATTTACTCTTTGAATGGCCTTACTTCTGATTGTAAGAATATGGTTATTAAAGGCAATTCTCCTTTTGATAACAGTATGTTTGGCGAATTGAACAGTTATAAATCTCTTGACTTTCTAAAACAGAACGGCACTATTAAACTCAGTACTACTTCTTTTACTAAAACATATCAAATTTTTGCTGTTATGCTTATTGATGAGAATGAAAAACAAGATTTTTCATTTTACGGTACCGATTTCACCAATTTGGACAAGCATATTAACTGGATAAATAATATAAAACTGCGAAGCCTTTATAAATTTGACTCTCTGATTCCTGCAGATTCGCAATATGTTACTTTGGTAACCGATTCCAAAGAATTCGATGGCGCAAAAATTGTTGTAATAGCATTTTCTGTTACAGAAGATATGCAAAATAATAATTATCCCGAAATGCTATCGGTTAATGCTTCACCATTCTATCCAACCATCTGGTATAAGATTCATAACTCAAGAATGCCGGTTTTTGATATAAACAAATATGCAGGTCAATCACCGTTTCCAGCAAATGATAATTAAATAATATTGTATTTATGGGGGATTAATTATGAAAACTCACTTGAAAACTGAAATTATTTATTATAATTGCACTACCGATTTTGAATTTGAATTCAATTTGAATTCAGTGCATCCAATGAGATTATTAAGTGAAAGCTCACAAAATCAAAAGGAAATGCTTTCTTTTCTTGCGCGTGCAGTATCCCGTAGCAGAATAATTTTTATCTCTTCCCCTTTCAATGATAATCTGATTGATACTATTTCTCAATCTATCGGTTTTAAGTCCGAAGCAATCCCTGCCGAAGAATACGGTATAACAAAAAAGACCACCGACAAGTTAATAACGGGCGGTGTTCCGTTAGTAACTGAAGATGGTATTTACGCAGGTATTATTTTGGAAAGTGGACCGCAATCATTGATACTAATTACCGATGAGCGAGATACGCGAAAAAAGATTATGCGCAGTCTTGTTAATCAATATATTACCGACCTTTGTAATTGCGAGATATCTGATTATGATGAAGAAACTGCCGAGAGCATAAAAGAACCCACAACTCAAGTTAATGTTTCAGAAATACCAACAGATGACATTATACGTGAAGACACAACAAAAGAAGAAATTGTTTCGGAACAACAATCAGATATTACTGAAAACGAACCCGCTGTTGATGATGAACCGATAATTTCTGTTGAAGAACCCATAACCACTCAAAAGCTTAACCCTTTGACAACACTTACGGTTATACTAACAATTATTTTATTCCTTCTTTTAGCCTTCATTATTTACTCATTAATAATTTCGCCTATTTTAAATGGTGTTTCTATTATAGAAAATATTAAACGAATTTTCTGGTTCTTATTTTAAAAAAGCCGCTTATGGAATTCCATAAGCGGCTTTAATTTATTTAATTATTCTGCTACTTCTGCTACTTCTGCTACTTCTGCAACTTCTTCTGCAGTTTCTTCCGGAGCTTCTTCGGGAAGTAATGCACGAATAGAAAGGCTAACACGTTTCTTTTCGTTATCAATAGAAATGATTTTTGCTTCAACTTCCTGACCGATAGTAAGTTCATCCTGCGGCTTCACAACGTGCTTATTAGCAATCTGTGAAATATGAATCAAACCATCAACGCCCGGTATAATTCTTGCAAATGCGCCATATGCAGTCATGCTAACAATAGTAACATTCACAACTGAATCAACCGCGTATGTATTGTTGAAAATTGTCCACGGATTTTCATCTTCTTTTTTATAGCCGAGAGAAATTTTCTTCTTCTCGCTATCTAAATCCTTAACATAAACTTCAACGGTATCACCTACAAGAACAACTTCAGAAGGATTCTTGATTTTCTGCCAGGAAAGTTCAGAAATATGAACCATACCGTCAACTCCGCCGATATCAACGAATGCGCCGTAGTTTGTAATAGATTTTACAGTACCTGTAAATCTGTCGCCAACTGCGATAGTTTCCCAAATTTTGCTTTCTGCAGCCTTTTTGAGTTCGCGAAGGACAACACGGATAGAACCGATTGCTCTGCGGCCACGGCCAATTTCGATAATTTTAAAAGATGCTTCCTTGCCCTTTAATTCTTCAAGGTTTGCATTACGGGCAATTCCTGAATGTGAAGCAGGAATAAATACCTTTACGCCAAAAGCGGTCGCAATAACTCCGCCTTTAATTATATCTTTAACGGTTCCGGTAAGAATTTCTCCCGAATTCTTAGCAGCAATAATTTTGTCCCAACCGGCAATAGCATCGAAACGACGCTTTGAGAGCATTGCTGTCCCTTCCTGGTCATTGATACGCATAATTATTAAATTAAGCTCATCGCCAACCTTAACTTCCTCTACAAGATTAACATTTGTATCATACGAATACTCATCTGCCGAAACGTATCCTGTAAGACCTCTACCAAAGTCTACCTGAATTTCCGTGGGTGTAACGGCAAGAACTGTACCGATAACCTTCTGGTCTGATGTTAAATTGTTGAGAGACGCCTCAAATGCTTCCTCGTCTGTCATTTCTTCATAGCTTTTCTGAACAGTATTTATTTCTTCAACTTGTTCATCAACCGGTTGCAAAATTTCCGTCATGTTTTTTATAGCCTCCTTTATAATGCGTGCAGGTGTAGATGCACCCGCAACGACTCCGACACTTTCAGCACCCTTAAACCATTCCGCCTTAAGTTCATCGGCAGTTTCAATTAAAAAGGTTTTGGCACAATTAGCAGAGCAAACGCAATAAAGCTTGTTTGTGTTTGAACTTGACTTGCCACCTATAACAATCATTACATCATTGGCTAAAGACAGTTCATCTGCTTCTTGTTGCCGCATCGCAGTCGCATTACATATTGTATCAAAAACAAAAGCATTTGTACATACTTTTTTTATAAAAAAACAACTTTTTTTGAATATTTTCTCATTAAAAGTCGTCTGAGAGACAACAGTAACGGGTTTTTCTTTCAAAAATGGGTTATTTTTAAATAATTCCTCAAGCTCTTCTTCATTACTAAATGTAAAAACTTCCGTATTTGCATTACCAATTATTCCGATAACTTCGCTATGTTTTCTATCCCCCGCAATTAAAATTGCGTGACCTTTACTAGATGCTTCACCAACAATTTTATGAATTTTAGCAACAAAGGGACAAGTAGCATCAATAAATCTGATACCATTATTTTCTGTTTTTTCAATAACTTCCTTCGGTACGCCGTGCGAACGGATAACCAGGGTTTCATCGGACATAACTTCACTTGGGTCATCTACAATTCTGACACCCCTGTTTTCAAGTTCTGTTACAAGTTGCGGATTGTGAATAATAGGTCCCAAGGTGCAAACCTTCCTATTGTCATCCAACAATTCGTATACTGTATTAACCGCCCTGTTTACTCCAAAGCAAAACCCCGCGGTTTTAGCCAACGTAATTTTCAAAATTCTATCTCCCATAAATGTGTGATATTTTCCATAATCAAACCTGTAACCCGTCTTATTTCCCTTTTTGAAACCCCGGCTTCCTTGGTTGTTATGGCAGATATTACCTTGCCGATTCTGACCGATACTTTTTTAAACAAAATTGGTCTTTTTGAATATCTTATTGCCACCGGCAAAATGTTTACTTTAGTATCAATTGCCAACATTGCGGCACCCGCTTTAGCTTTACCGGGCACTCCAAAATCATTTCTTGTGCCTTCCGGAAAGATGCCTAACACTCCGCCGTTTTCAAGGATTTCATATGCTTTTTTAAAGGCATTGACATCCCCTGTAGACCGATTTATAGGAAAAGCTCCCATTTTCTTAAAGATATATCCAAGAATTTTATTTGTAAAAAGTTCTTTCTTTGCCATAAAATTTATCTGGAAGGGACAGGCAACAATAAGAAACACAACATCCCAAAAGGACTGATGGTTACAACATACCATAAAACTACCATTTTCTATTAAATTATCGGTGCCGATAATTTCAATAGGAAATAAAACTTTAATTATAGGTTTTAAAATTGCTCTAACAGTTTTATAAAAACCACTCATTACATTTTTTCCTTTATGATGTTATATAAAGTATTTACCGATTCATCAAAGCTAAGTTCAGAGGTATCAACAATTACCGATTCTTCCGATGGTTTAAGCGGTGCAATCTCGCGGTGTGAATCGTTATAGTCACGCTTAATCATATCGTCAAGAACATCCTTGTATTCAACATTACTACCTTTTTCTGCAAGTTCATTATATCTCCGCTTTGCTCTGACCTCGGGTGATGCAGTTAAGAAAATCTTAATTTCCGCATTAGGAAGTACCACAGTACCAATATCTCTGCCATCCATAATAACGTTATTTTCTTTTGCTAATTGTCGTTGCTTGTCAAGTAAAAACGCACGTACCGGTCCCTTTGCAGAAACAGCAGATGCCATCATTGATGCATCGGGTGTGCGAATAAGTGACGATACATCTTCTTCATCAAGAAAAACCCTTTGTTCTCCATCCACGAACTTAATATCAATCTTTGTTTTGCTTATTATATTTTCAATATCACAATTAAGTTCAGTATCAAAACCCAAACGTAAAAACTTAAGACCTATTGCACGGTAAAGCGCACCTGTGTCGACATATATAAATCCAAGCTTCTCCGCTAATTTTCTCGAAATTGTGCTCTTTCCGGCCCCTGCCGGTCCATCGATTGCTACTGAAATCATACAATACTTCCTCCTGCTAAAAATCCTGTTGAAAATGCGATTTGTAAATTAAATCCGCCGGTATAAGCATCTACATCTATTACTTCACCGGCAAAATATAAACCGTTTATTAGTTTCGATTGCATATCTGTCGGATTGATTTCTTTAACAGATATTCCTCCGCTTGTGATAATTGCCTGTTCAATATCACAGAAGTCCGTGGGATGAAGCGCAAACTCTTTTAGAACCCGACACAAAGCATTTCTCTGCTCTTTTGAAATTTGATTTACCTTAGTCTCTGGGGTTATACCGCTTAGTTTAACAACTATAGGTATTAATTTCTGCGGTAATAATTTATCTAACGAATTGGCAAAATTCTTATTCAGATTTTCACTAAAATCACGCTGTATGCGTTTATCAAGTTGCTCGTAATCAAGGGCCGGTTTTAAATCAATTTTAATCTGGTACTGATTTATACCTTTTTTTCTCATATGTGCCGAAGCACTCAGTACTAGCGGACCCGACACACCAAAATGTGTAAACAACATTTCACCCATTTCCGAAAAAACAGGTTTTTTCTTATTGTTTTCGAAAACAGATAAAGTGACATTCTTAAGGCTTAAACCCATAAGAGAAGTGCAAAAACCTTCGTGTATTTTTAACGGTACGAGAGATGGCATAAGTTCTGTAACAGTATGCCCTAATTTTTGTGCCAGAGTATATCCATCCCCTGTAGAGCCTGTTGCTGAATATGATTTTCCGCCTGTAGCAATTATTACTGCATCTGCGTAAAATTCTTCACCGCTTTCAAGGCGTATACCTACAACCGAATTATCCGCGGATAATATTTCTGTTACTCTGCCTTGAATTATTTTGCCACCACTTGATTTCACAGACGACACCAACGCATCAACAATATCTACTGCTTTATCTGACTGTGGAAAAACCCGGTTACCCCTTTCAGTTTTTAAAGGCACCCCTGCTTTTTCGAAAAAATCAATCGTATCCCTTGATGAAAATGCTGAAAAAGCGGAATATAAAAAACGACCGTTCTTTGTCATATTACTGATAAGGGTATCATTATCGGTATTATTTGTAACATTGCATCTGCCTTTACCGGTAATCATAACTTTTCGGGCGGGTCTTGAATTTTTTTCAAACACAGTAACCTGATTTCCGTTGTTTGCCGCCGACACCGCCGCCATAAGACCGGCTGCACCGCCGCCAACAATTAAAACCTTTTTCAAAACGCGCCCCCCTTTTTTTACGTATACTTAATATATTTTAATATATTTCATACAAAAAGTAAAGAAAAACCGATGCCGTTTGGCATCGGTTTTAAAATTTTATTTTGCATAGTCGACTGCTCGATTTTCACGGATAAGGTTTACCTTTATCTGACCCGGATATTCAAGCTCGTTTTCAATGCGCTGTGCAATATCGTGTGCAATAAGAACCATCTGGTCATCGGAAATTACTTCCGGTTTAACAATTATACGTACTTCGCGACCAGCTTGAATAGCATACGAACGTTCTACACCGTTAAAGGAATTGGCGATTTCCTCAAGTTTTTCGAGACGTTTGATATAATTTTCAATGTTTTCGCGACGAGCACCAGGTCGTGAAGCAGAAATTGCATCGGCTGCCTGAACGATACAAGCAACAACGGTTTTTGCTTCAACTTCACCGTGGTGAGCATGGATAGCGTGAATCACTTCTTCACTTTCCTTATACTTTTTAGCAGCTTCGACACCAAGTTGAATATGCGAACCTTCTTGCTCGTGGTCTAACGCCTTACCAATGTCGTGCAATAAACCTGCGCGTTTTGCAAGTGTAACATTAGCACCGATTTCTGCTGCAATAAGTCCAGAAAGATGACAAACTTCAAGTGAATGGTTCAAAACACTCTGTCCATAGCTTGTACGGTATTTAAGCTTACCGATAAGTTTAACAAGTTCAGGATGCAGATTATGAATACCCGCTTCAAGCATAGCTCTCTCGCCTTCCTGCTTGATTGTAGCTTCAACTTCTGCAGTAGCCTTATTAATCATTTCTTCGATTCTTGCCGGATGAATTCTTCCGTCGACTATCAATTTTTCAAGTGTCAATCTTGCAATTTCTCGTCTTACAGGGTCAAAACAAGAAACAGTGATAGCTTCAGGTGTATCATCAATAATAAGGTCAGTACCTGTAGCGGTTTCAAGAGCGCGAATATTACGACCTTCACGACCGATTATACGGCCCTTCATTTCATCATTCGGCAAAGCTACAACCGAAACTGTGATTTCAGATGTATGGTCAGCGGCGCAACGTTGAATTGCGTGACTTAGAATTTCCCTTGCCATCTTTTCAGATTCTTCTTTAGTATGCTTTTCAAATTCAAGAATTTTTACTGCTTTCTCGTGATTTAATTCACCATCAAGAGTATTTAGCAAAAAATCTTTCGCTTCCTGCTTTGAAAAACCTGAAATTTTTTCAAGCATTTCTATCTGACTTCTTTTAATTCTTTCACACTCATCGATTTTTTCATCGATTTCTTTTGCTTTAAGGCTTAATTTTTCTTCTTTTGCTTCTAAATTTTCAATTTTTTTATCAAGTGATTCTTCTTTTTGTTGCAAACGATGCTCGCTTCTTTGCACATCACTGCGACGTTCTTTAATGTCGCGCTCAGCTTCCTGTCTGAGTTGATATACTTCATCCTTTGCCTCTATAAGAATTTCTTTCTTTTTGGTTTCGGCATTTTTTATAGCATCGCTTAAAATACGACGCGCTTCTTCTTTTGCTGTTCCAAGCTCGTTACGGTCTGCTTTCTGTCTGTATGCAGAGCCGCCGAAAAAACCAACAACGCCTAAAACCAAGGCGATAACACCACCAATGATATAGGGCACCTAAATGCACCTCCTTATATAATATTACGGTTTAAGACGGGACCGTATTTACCCCGGATAAATAAATTTCGCAGAAATACCTATCGCCAAAATCGGTATTTCTGAAAACGAAACAAAATTTTCATCTTTTTTATTTTACCACTATATTGATTAAGTGTCAAGGTGAACATACAACAAATTGTGTTGCATTTATTTCAAATTTAGTTATAATTAAATTAAAGGATTGGTGATATTATGAATATTGCGGTTGTTACGGGAGCATCTTCGGGGCTCGGCACTGAGTTTGTAAAAGCGATTGCCGATATGTACCCAGCTCTTGATGAAATATGGATTATGGCAAGACGCAAAGAAAAATTAGAAGAAATCAGCAAACGTATTTTAACAGTAAATTGTCGTACAATAGTTTGTGATGTTACTAACGCAAGGGATATAAATATGTATCAGGATATGCTGAAGGAATTCTCTGCCAATGTAAAGTTACTTGTTAATAATGCGGGATTCGGTAAACTTGGGAATTTCTACGAAATACCGTCAGAACATTCTATGAATATGATAAGGCTTAATTGTGAAGCATTAACGGTAATCACTGCCGCAACTTTAGAATATATGAAACCTCTTTCACAGATTATCAATGTAAGTTCCATTGCTTCGTTTGTGCCGAATGCAAGAATGGCAGTTTACAGTTCTACAAAGGCTTATGTAACCAGCTTTTCAAGAGCTCTGCGTGAAGAACTGAAAAGCCAAAAAATTAATGTTACCGCAGTCTGCCCCGGTCCTATGGAAACTGAGTTTTTGAGCCTTGCGAACATCGAGCCCGGAAGTAGTAGGACTTTTGATACCCTGCCGCGTGTAAATCCGCAGATAGTGGCGCAAAAATCTCTAATAGCTGCAGCAAACGGCAAAGGCGTTTACACCCCGCACGGATTTTACAAATTCTACAGAATTCTTAGTAAAATAATTCCCCACTCAGTGCTTATGAAATTAGCAAAAACTTAAAAAGGAGTACTTTATGTCTCAGATATACAACTCTATTGATGAATTGGTTGGAAAAACCCCGCTTTTGCGACTTAAAAATATTGAAAATAAATTAGGTTTAAAATGTAATCTTATTGCAAAACTCGAACAGTTTAATCCTACTTGTTCCGCAAAGGACCGCATTGCAAAAAAAATGATTGATGATGCAGAAAAAACAGGCCTTATTAATAAAGATACTGTTATCATCGAGCCGACAAGCGGAAACACAGGTATTGGTCTTGCGAGTATAGCAGCAGCCAGGGGTTACAGACTAATCATCGTTATGCCCGACTCAATGTCTGCCGAACGCCGCAAGTTAATGACCGCTTTTGGTGCAGAATTAGTGCTCACCGATGGTAAAAAAGGTATGTCGGGTGCAATAAGCAAGGCAGAAGAATTGGCAAAAGAATTCGACAATTCTTTTATACCAAGTCAGTTTGAAAATCCATCAAATCCTGAAGCCCACTATGTCACTACAGGACCTGAAATTTATAATGATACCGATAATGCAGTCGATATTTTTGTTGCGGGTATCGGTACCGGCGGCACAATTTCAGGTGTTGGAAAATTTTTAAAAGAACAAAACCCAAATATTAAGATTATTGGTGTTGAACCTGCAGATTCACCGGTAATTTCAGGCGGTAAATCGGGTCCGCACGGACTTCAGGGTATTGGCGCAGGATTTATTCCTAAAACTCTCAACACCGATATTATTGATGAAATTATAACAGTAACTCAAGATGATGCCTATACCTTTTGCCGTATGCTTGGTAAGACCGAAGGTTTTATTTCAGGTATTTCTTCTGGGGCAGCTTTATATGCTGCAACCATCGTAGCAAAAAGAAAAGAAAATACAAATAAAAATATCGTGGTTTTATTACCCGATATAGGTGACAGATATTTATCAATAAATTTGTTTTAAAAGTTGTTATTTAATTATTGACTTTTGAATTTGTTTATGTTAAAATGTTTTAGTCGCTCGGAGAGGTATCGAAGTGGTCATAACGAGGCGGTCTTGAAAACCGTTTGGGGGCAACTCCACAAGGGTTCGAATCCCTTCCTCTCCGCCATTTTAATTTAATACTTAATATTTTAAGTTACAATTTGGAGTAGTACTCAAGTTGGTGACGAGGCGCCCCTGCTAAGGGCGTAGGTCGGGTAACCGGCGCGAGAGTTCAAGTCTCTCCTACTCCGCCAAAATCGACAAATCTCGACAGAGGTTTGTCGATTTACTTTTTCACTCTTAACTCCTCACTTTTCTCTTTTTTGCCGATTTTGGCAAGTAATAAGTAATAGTGAATTGTGAAGAAGTATGTTTTGCAAGGCTTTGCCCACGAATTATAAAATCTATAAGAATTCAAACACATAGATAAAAAAACAAAGGTGGCATCTGATTTATACATCCCTTTCAAAAAAGACACCTTTTCGGGTGTTGTGCTTAGGGATTAATTGGTTTTTCAGATAAATTTGCAGTCTTGCTTGTTGCAAAACCTTGTAAGACACAAAGTATTACTGCAATTTTGCTACTTCGAAATACGGGCAAATTTATTCTTACAAAACTGTAAAGCACCTTAAAAAGATAAATTTTTAGTGGGATAAAAGGCGAAAAGCCGTGGTAATGCTGGCGCATACCACGGCTTTTTAACACATTAGACCGCAAAAATTTACTTTTTAAGGCA
>JAZLAW010000002.1:0-124688 GCA_045613385.1 Acutalibacteraceae bacterium
TATCGCCGTAGACGGTGGATTGACCATATAAAAAAAGAAGGACCAAGGGAGACACTTCGCAAGGAAGTTGTCTCCCTTTATATTATTTTTATAATAATATAAATGACACTTTCAAAACTTGAAAGTGTCATAGTGGGTTACACACATTTAATAACGACCATCTCGGGAATCGAAAGTTTTGTTACTGTTATGAGACGGGTATGCTCAGTATTTTATAAAATGTACAATTATTTATCAAACTGTGCTTTTATTTGTTCGTTAACTCTTGCGTCCATTTTAGGAATAAGTTTTAAATCTTCTTCTTTTACACTTATTTCGGCTATATCATCTTTTTCGCCATACTGTGGAAAATTAACTAACCAATAGTTTGGGACTCTTTGTTCTAAGCATATCCAACCCTGCATACCTTTGTGAACACCATCTTTAACGTATTTATCTTTTTCAACTATTACTTCTACACAATCCATCATTTTCATATTATTTACCTCCTAACGGCGTAGTTAATTGGATGTGTCCATTTGGATAAACCATCCATCCCGTTATAAAAGACACCATATTACTGTTATCTTTTCGAGCAATTTCTATTTTAATACTTATGCGTTGACCGTCTTTATTTAATTTTCCTAAAATATAATCTCCGGTTTTATATTTTTCTAATGCTTGTTTTTCGATTTCTGCTTTTAAATATTTTATATCTTCAACCGAATAACCCCAAGATTTAAAAAGTCTATCCTTACCATGCCCATATTCACCCTTAGTATCAAATAGATATGGGTCGAATTTACTATAAGCACTATCTGATGAACTTTTGGTTAATACATCATTATATGGTATATCTTCCAAGATGCAATGACAAAATGGATGGTGTGGCCATTTGGGTGTTTTTTCTTTTAAAAACCAACAACCATCAAGCATTACACATTCCAGACAATGATTATCGCTTAAATTGCGATGTATCCATTTTTTCCATTTTGGAGTCGTGGGTGTTTTTTCACCCCATACTCCGGCAGAAAACAATTCATCTAAAAATCCCATTTGTATAATACTCCTTCCTTTTTAATTTTGCAAGAATATTATACATAACCAATTTGCGACATTCACAGACATCTTTAAGAAATTTTAATTTTATGTTTATGTCGCAAATTGGTTTTATAAAAAATAGAGGCACCTTCCTTACGGAGGGTGCCCCAAAACGGTCCTTCTTTTTTTATACCTATTTATTTATTTCAGCAATGGTTACTCCGTTTTCACCTTCACCAAATAATCCTACTCTAAAATTTTTAATAGATTTATGGTGTCTCAAATGTTCTTGCACAGCTTTGCGAAGAACCCCTGTACCTTTTCCGTGAATTATAGTTATTGTATTAATACCACACATTACGGCATTATCAATAAATCTATCAAGAGCAATAATTCCTTCATCGGTTGCCATACCGCGCATATCAATCTCGGAAGTAGCAATTCTTTCGGTAACCGATTTGACACCGGTAACAGACTGCTTTTTTATTTTCGGCTTTGTTATATTTTCCAAAAGCACGATTTTATCAACAGTGGTCCAAATTGCCAGGTTTCCGGATTTTACCTTAATTTTTTCACCCTTAATTTCAACAATTTCGCCATCTTTACCCAAATCGGTTAATTTGATATTATCGCCAATTACAACCTGACGCGGCAAAACATAATCGCTAACGATATTTTCTACCGGATTTGCTTCATCCATCATAGCGTTAATTACATTTCTTGTTGTCCGTGATGCATTAGAAAAACCGATCGCTGCATTTTCCTTGTTAAATTCTTTTCGCATATCATCAAGTTGATTTAATAAGGCGTTTGATTTGTAACGGGTATTCTCTATTATATTTTCTGCTTGTTGTCTCGCTTTTTCAATTATTTTCCCCGAGTCTAATTCTGCTTTTTTGCGCATTTCATCTGCAATATACTTTTCTTGGGTGAGTTTCCGCCTTAGACTTTCAGCTTTTTCACGTTCTTTTACGGCTTTTTGTCTTTCAGATTCAAGAGCAGAAATTATATTTTCAAATTTCTTATCTTCTTCCGAAATATAGCTATTAGCATTATTGATTATTTCTTCATCAATACCTAATTTTTTAGATATTGCAAAAGCATTTGAACGCCCCGGGACACCGATCATAAGTCTATAGGTTGGTTGAAGTGTTTCAACATCAAATTCACAAGATGCATTTTCTACGCGATCAGCTTCGATCGCGTAAGATTTAAGTTCCGCATAATGAGTAGTTGCTGCAATTCGGCTGCCTTTTTTAAGTAACCGGTCCAGAATAGCTCTTGCCAGTGCCGCGCCTTCAGTCGGGTCGGTGCCTGCACCCAACTCATCAAGCAGAATAAGACTAAACGGTGTAGCTTCCGAAAGAATAGAAACAATATTTACCATATGAGATGAAAAGGTAGATAAAGATTGCTCTATGCTTTGTTCATCGCCGATATCAACAAGTATTTTATCAAAAATACAAATCTCACTCATATCATCACACGGAATTAAAAGTCCGCACATTGTCATTAAAGTAAGCAGGCCGATTGTTTTTAACGTAACCGTCTTACCGCCGGTGTTTGGCCCGGTAATTATTAGCGAATTATAATCTGTGCCAAGTGTCAGGGATATAGGCACAACATCTGCAGGGCTTATAAGCGGATGTCTTGCATTTTTTAGCACCACCCTGCCATCGCTATTAATTTTTGGCATAGTTGCTTTTTGCTTATAAGCAAGGTTTGCTTTTGCAAAAATAAGGGATAACTCAACCAATGCCTTATAAGAAGATATAATAGCATCACCGAAAGTCGCGGCTTCGGCAGACAGTTCGGCTAAAATTCGTTCGATTTCTTCCTTTTCTTTAAGTCGTAGGACACGTAAATCGTTATTAATTTCGACAACCGTCATCGGCTCAATAAACAAAGTCGCTCCCGAAGATGATGAATCATGAACAATTCCCGGGAAAACTCCGCGATACTCAGCTTTGACAGGAACCACAAATCTTCCGTCGCGTTGTGTGATAATGGTTTCCTGTAAGTATTTGGAAGAATCCTGACTGCGTACGATTCTTTCAAGTCGCTCTCTGATATTTGCGGCGGCGGAGATTATTTTTCTTCTTATATTCTTTAACTCTACCGAAGCATCATCATTTAAGTCTTCTTCATTCTTTATGCAGGAAAAAATTTTTTCTTCAAAATATTTATTTGGATTTAATTTTTCAAATAAATAATCAATTTTGCTTTTATTTTCTTTATCAAAAGAAACACGCCAATCATATAAAACGCGTACAGAGCGCAAGGTTTCGCCAATTTCTAACAGTTCTTTAAAGGATAATGAAGCGCCTACCATCGCCCTTGCTAAAGCAGGTGAGTTATCCGTAGCTTTACCGAACGATGGCGATGTAGTTTTTGCCAACATAGTATAAGCCGCCCAGGTTTCAGACAAGGACGACTGTACTTTTTGAATATCTGTATTAATTTCTAATTGTAATGCTTTTTGGGACGCATCTGACAATGCCGCCTCATTTGACAGCATTTCAAGAATTTTATTTAATTCCAATGTATTGGCATATTTTTTAGGGATGGTATACATTTATGTACTCCTAATCCAGACTATAATAAAAATCCAGAGTTTTAAATTTTCTTTCAGTTTGAGTAATTAAAAATTTTTCGGTAATTTTAGTCAACCGTTTTGCTTTTTCCACGGGAATAGTAAAAGAAAAAATCTTTTCAAAATCACCATAGACAATATGTCGCATTGCAGAAATCAACGTTGCGTCAAGCAAAATCCCACCGTAATTATTTTCGTTACAGTTTTTGCATTTTAATATTCCCGCATCAACAAAAAAATACATTTCGGTTTCATCATAATCTCCGCAATCATCACAAAGAAGTAAGTTCGGCATATACCCCGAAATCACTAATGCTCTCAGTTCAAAAATAGCTTTAAGTTGGTAATGCGGGATTTTATCTGAACCAATAAAATAAAAACTGTTTAGTAACAATCTAAGCATTTCGTGCGAATCTTGTTCAGGCGGTGACAATACTTCTGCCGTCTCGCAAAAATATTGCGCCAAAGTAAGTAGTTTGATATCACTGCTGATTTTGAAAAAATTATGTTTCAGAAAAGCATCACTAACCCTGTAGCTGTCTTTAACTTCCCGTAAAGTAAAATCAGAATAGCTGAGCGCAGTGGTCCCAGCATAATATTTGCTTTTTAATTTTTTTGCTCCGGATGCAAAGGCTTTTACTATTCCGAAGTCTTTAGTTAAAAGAGTTAAAAGGCGGTCGCTCTCCCCTATGTCCATCACTTTGAGCACCAAAGCTTCTGTTTTTATCGGCATCTTCGTTCCCTTTACTGTTCTGTAGTTTTTTATACTCTATATAATATCTGATATCGCCGGTCTTAGCGAAATTTTTCCAAATATCTTCCAAGCTCATTATAATCACTCCGTAAATTCAGAATAACATTTACCATCCGTGTTAATAATTTGCCCGAAAGAATTAAGCATATAATAGGAAAAAATTACTGTTCCAGTCCAAAACCGTTTATCAAATTTCGTCTGTTACGCCAGTCTTCTTTTACCTTCACCCAGAGTTTCAGGTCCGCTTTAATTCCAAAAAATTTCTCAATATCGTATCGGGATAGTTTTCCTATCTTTTTGAGCATATTCCCACCTTTACCGATAATAATTCCTTTATGCGAAGCCTTTTCACAGTAAATAACCGCATCAACACATAAAATAGGTTCACCGTTTACCGTGTCGCGTTCATAAAAACGCTCAATATCAACGGCAATGCCGTGCGGAATTTCCTTATCCAGAGAATTAAGTAACTTTTCTCTGATAACTTCAGAAACCATAACCCTATCAGGTTGGTCTGTAAAATCATCACCGGAAAAATAATGAACTGATTTTTTTGCAAATTTTTCGGCTTCTGAAATAACCGCCGGAACTCCATCTCCGGTCTTAGCAGAAAAAGGTACCACCGCGTCAAATTCAAATTTAGACATATATTTTGAAATAATTAAAAGCAAATCTTCTTTATTTTCCAATAAATCAATTTTATTAATACCGAGGATTGCCTTTAATTTACGGTTTTTAATTTCTTGAATCAACTCTAATTCTGCCTGGGGTATTTCACCCTCAGATAAATCAAATTTAGGTGCAGCATCAACAATAAGAATTACCGCATCAACATCGGTCAATCCCGACGAAACCGCTCTCATCATATTTTCACCTAAAGTATTGTGCGGCTTATGAAAACCCGGAGTGTCAATTAATACGAGTTGCAAATCACCCTTATTAATAATACCCATAATTCTCGTTCGCGTCGTTTGTGGCTTGTTAGAAACAATCGATACTTTGTGCCCCAAAGCCTTATTTACAAACGAAGATTTACCAACATTGGCCCTACCAATAATACCAATAAAAGCAGATGTTTGTTCTGACAATGTGTTTTTCTCCTATTCCTTAACTATAGCAAGACCGAGACGGTCAAGTATTGTTTCTTCTTTATCGCGCATTTTTACCTTTTCTAATCCGCCGTTTACGTGGTCGTATCCCAATAAATGCAGAACCGAATGAATGGTAAGATATGCAATCTCCCTTTCAACTCCGTGTCCGTAAAGATCGGCCTGTTCAAAAGCTTTTTCTACGCAAATCATTACATCGCCCAACATCTTATTTCCATTTTCCGGATTGGTATCGTATGTACCGTTCTCACCTAAAGGAAAAGATAAAACATCTGTGGGAGCATCGATATTTCTGAATTCAAGATTTACTTCATGAATTCGTTTTTTATCAACAAGTGTAACATTAATTTCAGCATCAGCCGAAAATTCTTCCAATTTCAGTGTAGCAATACAGGCTTTTCTGATGAGAAACCGAGTGCCAGACGGCAATTTGATTGCTTTTTGATTATCGTTTATAATTACCTTTACCTTACCCATATTACTTTTCCTTTCCATCGTTTTTTTCGTAGGCATCTATAATTTTTTGTACCAGTTTATGCCGTACGACGTCACGGCTGCTAAGATGAATTATTGCAATATCATCGATATTTTTCAAAATATTGATTGCCGTTTTTAAACCCGATACTTTGTCTTTTGGAAGATCGATTTGTGTGATATCTCCAGTAACAACAATTTTGGAGTTATTACCCAAACGGGTTAAAAACATTTTCATTTGCTCGTTGGTGGTGTTTTGCGCTTCATCCAGAATTATATAGCTGTCATCAAGAGTTCTTCCACGCATATATGCCAAAGGTGCAACTTCGATATCTCCGCGTTCCTGACACTTTGCAAACAGCTCTGGACCCAACATATCGAAGAGAGCGTCATATAACGGTCTTAAATACGGGTCTACCTTCTGTTGAAGGTCGCCAGGTAAAAAGCCGAGACTCTCCCCCGCTTCAACAGCCGGGCGCGTCAGTACAATTTTGCTTACTAATTTTGAACGATATGCTGTAACTGCCATTGCAACAGCAAGATAAGTTTTACCAGTACC
Organism: Acutalibacteraceae bacterium; assembly: GCA_045613385.1. GTDB lineage: Bacteria > Bacillota > Clostridia > Oscillospirales > Acutalibacteraceae > SIG565. The sequence goes on from JAZLAW010000002.1 coordinate 6,510, forward strand.
CGCAGGTCCGATCCCTATCGTTACTGTATTTGATTTTATTGCATTTACATACTTTTGTTGTCCTATCGTTTTAGGTTTAACCGCGCGGCCCTTTTTGGTGACAGTAATGCACTCCACATCGGTCAAAGAGTGCATACAATCTTCATTACCTTCATCTATTAAACCCATAATATAATCAATATTCTGTTGCGTTATAACTTCGCCTTTTTTAATTAATGTCATTAGAGAGTCTATAACCTTTAATGCGTAATCTACACTAACATCATCGCCTGAGACAGTTATAACATTATTATGAGATGTTATGACAACACCATAATTTTTTTCAATCAACTTAATATTTTCATCGAAATTTCCAAAGAGCGTTGCTAAATAATTAATATTTTCAATTCGTATACTCTTTTCCGTAATGTTCAGGCCCCTTATTTAATAACTTCTATTTTAATTATTATATCATATCATACATAAAATTAAAATAATAATTTTTCTTTAACACCAATATTTTTTGTATGTTTCACTGTAAAAACCGATAGATAAACATTATCTTGAATTTTTTCAACCGTATCTAAAACCGTATAATCAACAATTCCCCTATTCTTTATCTCCTGGATGAATAACAACTCCGTTTCATTTTTTATCTCAGATTCACTTTTTACATAGTCGTAAAAATTATATGGATACACTTCTAATTCGTGCAAAGTTATCGGTAATTCCTTGCCAAACAATTTTAGTGGATTTTCATTATGATTATAATCGTAATTCCTCAGCTCACCGCCTAAAAACAATGGTATTTTAACACTAAAAAATTCAAGTGCAAACTTTTTATAACCGTCACTTATATAATTTTTACCTAAATCTTTTTGATTTACTGTGATTTCAATCTTTTCTTCAACCTGCGCAGTTACAATACCCACGGCATCGGTAAATCGTGTGTGACCGGTAAATTCAACAATACCGCTTATGAGCAAATCACCCTTTTGCACCGCATCACCTTTTTCAACCGCTGCGGTCCCTTTTTGTACTACTATATTTTTTATTACACCATTATAATCTGAAACCAAATTACAATAACTATTTTCAGTTGTCTCATTCTTTATTTCACTCACATTTATGGTAACTGAGCATCCTTCTATATTGATTGACGCCCAGGCAAGACCATCACAGTTAAGTAAAATTTTATCGCGTAATTCATGTGCGTTTATTTTTTTCTTGTATGCGCCTTTCTTTAAGCCAAACTGCCCCGCTACTGTTAAGATTTTTTCACTATCGACATTATAGTTACCTTCAACTTTAATTTGCCATACAAACAGATTTAAAAAAATGAGTAAGCCTACACACAACGAAACACCTGCGAAAACTCCATATCTTAAATGATATCTCGACAATACAAATGGCAAACCGTGTCTTTCTGATATTGAAATTTTAATGCCGGTTTTTCTCCTTATTTTCCTGATTTTTTTAAAATCTTTAATACTGATACACACAAATATTTCTTCTTCATTTTTTGTGATGTTCCAAACATTTATTTTATTAACTGAAAAGAGATTTAGCATCCTTTCGTTAAATTCACCTGAAATTTTTATACAGAGAAATCCATAAATTAAATGAAAAAGTTTTATTATCATAACTAATCAGCAAAATTCAACGGTAACTATTTTTCCTGATACTTTTACTTCATCGCTATCCAACAAATTTATATTTAACTTATCACCGCTGATTCCCAAATACCCCTTTCCCAAATTCAGTTTTACGTAAGAGTCGTTATATTCAATTATACTTTTACAGCCTTCAATTTTTACGGAACGATTACCAGTTAAGATTATATTGGGTAAACCTACACCTGTGTTCTCTTCAAAATCGTTTGAGAACTTAAATAACTTTATCTTTTCTTTTTTCTTTTTAATATTAACTTTAAATTTTTTTATCATTGTTTAACCACCTAATAACATACTTATTAAAAAATATGATTAATAATTTTAGTTAATTCTAGGTGGTAGTAAAATGAAATATAAAAAAAATATTACAGAAATCACAAGTTTACTGCTAATGATTTTTATAATAACCATTCTACTTATTTGTCCCCAAAAGATATCTGAAGGTATTACTGATGGAATGATGCTTTGCGCTAATGTTCTTATCCCATCGCTTTTCCCTTTTACAGTAATGGCGGTATTGCTAATAGAAAGCGGAGTTCTATATAAATTCTACAAAGGACCTTTTTCATTTTCAATAGTTGTAATTATTCTATCAATTATCGGCGGATACCCGGTCGGAGCAAAAATAATTGCCGAATTACAAAAAAAGGAAATCATTAACGATGATTTTTCAGAAAATTTACTTTGCGTTTCAATAAACGCGGGCCCTGCCTTTATTATAACTGTTGTTGGCGAAAAAATATTACATAACACTAATTTAGGTATACTACTTTTTACCGCACACATATTGGCAACATTTGAAATGTTTTTAATAATTAAACCTTATAAAAAACAAGAAATTAAAAAAACGGCATTTAATACTCAATCATTTTCTGAAAGTTTTGTAAATGCAGTTACTCTTTCTTGCGCGTCTATGATATCGATTTGCAGTTATGTAATTATTTTTTCGGGTCTGATAAATATGATATCTGCGTTAGATTTTGATACAAATCTAATTATAAGTTTTTTCGAAATTACTAATGCGGTTATCAAAAATAATAATATTTATGTCATTTCGTTTTTTTTGGGCTTTTCGGGCATTTGTATTATTATGCAGGTATTATCTATTGGAAAAGAATACCTGACTAACCCTTTTAAAATTTTCATATCGCGTATATTCCACGGAATATTGTCTGTAATTAATCTGAAGGTTTTATCTACAATTTTCCCCATATCCACACAAACAATTTCAAACAGCATTAATTTTACTTATAAAAATGTTTCACAAACCGCCTTATATAGTTTCCTTTTGATTGCGCTTTCTGTATTTCTTATATATACACTACAAAAAAAGAATTATTGCGGTAATATTTATAAAGATATTCTTTAGCATAAAATTTATAATGCAAGTAATACTTGTAAAATATTGAATTTAATGCTATAATAAGTGTAATTATGTTGATTTTGGGGGATGTATTATGGCTTTAGGATTCAGAAAGAGTATTTTTGGCTACAACTGTGAAGAAGTTTCTGAGTATCTTCATAAGAAAGAATTTGAAAACAAACAAACGGTTCTTACTCTTAATGAAAAAATCGGTGCGCTCAAAAGCGAAATCCAGGTTACTAACGAAACAAAAGAAAAATTAAGAAAAGAAATTAAAGAAATCACCGATGAGCTCAATTTTTATAAATCTAAATATGAAGAAGTAAAAACGCTTAGTGAAAACATCGGTAAGCTATATTTAGTTGCGCAAACAAATGCTAAATCAATAATGAATTCCGCCAATGAAACACGTATTATTACCGAAGAAGAAATTAAAGAAAACCTTTCCCTTATTGACAATACAAATGTTTCCCTTAATGAAATTAAAGACGACTTAATCAATATGAGTAATTCCTTTGTTGAAGAAATCGAAAAGCTATCTGCTTCGCTTGAACAAATCAAATCATTCGCGCAGAAATCAAAAGAAAGCGCAATTAAAGACACTGAGAATTTTGAAAACATTTATTCCAATATAGTAAAATAATGAAAGAGTTTTATTTAAACACTGGAAACATTCAAGAGTGGAAAGATTCCGTTTCTGTTGGAGATAAAATTTTTCTTTCCGGTACAGTTTATACTGCCCGTGATGCAGCTCATAAACGAATTTTTGATTTGATTAAAAACAACCAACCGCTGCCATTTGATTTGAAAAATTCTGTGATTTATTACGCCGGTCCAACCCCTACACCGCCGGGACAAGCTATTGGCAGTTGCGGACCCACCACTTCTTCCCGTATGGATAATTACGCAAATACTTTATATGACATAGGTGTCAGTTGTACCATCGGAAAAGGACCGCGCAGTGAAAATGTCATAAATTCCATAATTAAAAATGCTGCATTGTATTTGTGCGCTATTGGTGGCGCCGGTGCACTTGCTTCAAAAACAATTAAGAAATGCGATGTCATTGCTTTTGATGATTTGGGATGCGAATCTATTAAAAAACTGGAACTTGTTGATTTTCCGCTTTTTGTTGGCATCGACTCTTTAGGTAATTCAATATTTTGTCAAGGATAGATATTATGAAAAACTTATTTAAACTATACTCTATTGTATGGACTGTTTTATTTTTAGTATTTAATGTTGTCGGTTTTATACCAAGTGACAATATTGGCGAATTTTACCGATACAATACTGCTTTTTTTATATTTTTGATTTTAGCGGATTTAGTATTGGTGCTTCAGTTGTTTTTAACCTATCTTTCCTTAAAAAATTTTGATAAAAACAGTAAAAAACCATTTCAACATCTGGAAATTTTGTTTAAAGATGCCGCTTTTTTATTAGCTGTTATTATTTGCGGTATTATAGTACAAATTTTCAATGTTATTCCGAAATGGCTAAATCCGATTCTTGCAGTAATAATTTTTGCTTTAAATTACATTATTGTTGCCAAAAACAACAACTCGCTTAAAAACAAAATTAAAAAATTTCTCATCGTGCTTAATAAACGATATGTGAAATTTGCTATTATTCCATCTCTCGCGGTTATATGTATTTTATGTACACTTATTTTTGCTTATTTTATACCAAATTCAAAATATAATAATGCCTGTATTGCTTTAGAAAACAACGAACTATCAAATGCGTGCAGCTTATTCTATTCGGTTAGAAATTTCAAAGACAGCAATGAGAAGTTAAACAGTATTATAAATAGCAATCCCGAATTTTCTTTGTATAATGCAAAAATCGGTGATACTGTTGAATTTGGAAGTTATGAACAAGACGGTAATACCGATAACGGTAAAGAAAAAATGAAATGGACCGTTTTAGATATAAAAAACGGAAAACTGCTTTTAATTAACAATTTTTGTATAGAAAAAATTCCTTATAACGAAAGCTTAGTAAAAACAACCTGGGAAGAGTGCACATTAAGAAAATGGCTTAACAATGAATTTTTAAACACTTCTTTTACTGATGAAGAAACAACAAAAATCGATATCACACATCTTACAAATCATAAAAACCCGTCATACAGAATGCCTGTTGGCGGCAAAAATACTAATGATAAAGTGTTTGTTCTCAGTTATAATGAAGCCAACTTTTACTTAAAAGATGATAATTTAATTCACGTAAAAGCGACAAAATACGCAGAAAAACAATCGGCTCACGTCAGTGGCGACACTGGAAACGCGTGGTGGTGGTTACGTACACCCGGCTCAGCCAATACAAGCGCGATGACTAATCACATTTCAAGAAAGTTTAGTATAATGGGTTATCAAGTTAATCACGAAGCATATACCGTCAGACCTTGTATCTGGATAAATCTTTAAATAAAACAAAAACCCGTCCTACTTTCGTAGGACGGGTTTTTAATATCTGATTAAAGAACAATAGCGATAATATTTGCAACAACTGCTAATACAAAGAACACAACTGCAAAAACTTTGGTCCAACGAGCTAAAAGCGCATCTGCCGTTCTTGCTTTATTCTTCGAAAGAAAAGTATCAATACCGCCGGAAATTACACCATTAACACCACGGCGATGACTCTGTTGCAAAATAACAATACCTATAATAATTAAAGAAACTAAAATAACTAGAATTCCTAAGAGTATTTCTAAAGCTCCCACAAGGAACACCTCCCATTATTTTTATAAACACATTTAGTATAATATCATATAAGTTTAAAATTTTCAAGTAAAAATTTAATTATTTATTGCAGGAACAGCAACTTTTGTGTAATTTTTGGATATCAAGCGACATATTTTCTTCATTTTTAATGAAATTAAGAAGTTTTAACAAACCTTTATCAACACTTTCGGTATAGAAAGCTGCCGAAATTCCACGAAAATCAGCAATATGCAGAGCGCTTCGTAATATGCCGTCTGCTAAAAAAACATCATTTATTGGGTATAACTTAGTTATAGTAATACTGTTGTTATCGAGCGAAAATGAACAATACCCTAATACTTCATCACCATCTTTAGCGACGGTTACGCCACTACCCGATAAAAATTCAATATTATTATCTTTGTAAAAATCTTTAATTTTATCAGTTTCACCAATTTGAACAACTTCAATCATTAGTTTTACCACCCATTGCGCTGACAGACATAAGTCTTCTTAACTCTCTTTCATTTAAATCGCGCCATTTACCTTGACCAAGCATACCGAGTTTGACGCCCGCAATTTCTGTGCGCTTGAGCCTTAACACCTCGAGATTTACTTCCTCGCACATTCTTCTTATCTGTCGATTTCTTCCTTCGTGAATTATGAAAAAAAGTACAGTTCTATCCGCTTTACGCTCGGCAACGAAAACATCGCACGGCTGAGTTTTTACGCCGTCCAACAAAATGCCACTGCATAACTTGTCCAACTGTTCTTCAGTAACTCCACCTTTTACGGTTACACGGTATGTTTTATTTACCAAACTTGATGGATGTGTAAGTTTATTTGCTAAATCACCATCATTTGTCATAATAAGTAAGCCTTCCGAATCTTTATCAAGACGTCCAACAGAAAAAACCTTCGCCGGTACATCCTTCACAAGTTCGGCAACACATTTGCGATTCAATTCATCATTCATAGTTGTCACAAAACCACGCGGTTTATGCAACATTATGTAAACCTTTTCTTTTACAGCAATGACAGGTTTGCCTGAAACGGTAACTTTATCGCGTTTCGGGTCGACACTGTCCCCTATTTTCGCCACGCGACCATTAACTCTAACCTTTCCCGCCGCGATTAAATCTTCAGATTTTCTACGGGAAGCGACACCGCTTTCCGATAAATGCTTTTGTAGTCTGATTTTTTTGCCACTCATTATAAACCTCTCAATAAAATAAGAAATAATTTAATAATTTTTTCAACTTTGCTATCTTCTTTTTGCGTAATAGCAGTAGATTCATCTGCTAAAATATCAAGTGTAAGTATTTTATAACCGTTAGAATAAACCTCTGCGTACCCTAATTTTTCTCCTGCTAAAATATCAGCATAAACAAATCTCGGTAAGTATGTAATATAATCTAACTTATCATTATTGCTGATACCTATCGGAATATTCTCACAAGAAACCTTAATATGCCCTTCTTCAGAGCCGATACAGGAAATACTTTCGGGACAAGAAAATTCGGTCATTACTGATTTTGATTTTTCAAAACCAAAATCGAGCAAATTTATATGGTCATTCCAGTCATCTCTATCGTTAAGAGTAACTGCGATAATCATTATTCCATCGCGCTCGGCGGCAGAAACAAGGCATCTACCGGCCTTGCTTGTATATCCCGTTTTAACACCGACTGCGCCATCATATATTTTTAACAATTTGTTATGGTTACTTAGATATTGGCTGCTACCGCCATAATTAAGTAATATTGATTTCGTTGCTGCAACCTGTTTAAAATATTCATTTTCCAAAGCAAATGAAGCCAAAAGAGCTAAATCATACGCTGTTGTATAGTGGCCATCTGCATCAAGTCCCGAAGGCGTAACAAAATGGGTATTTTTAAGTCCCAATTCCGCTGCTTTATTATTCATAAGCTCGGCAAATTTCTGGGTAGAACCGCAAATAGACATAGCTACGGTGTTGGCCGCATCATTTCCGGAACACAAAAGAATACCGTACATTAAATCATTATATGTCACAATATCTCCAACGCGCAATCCCATAGAAGAGCCTTCGACTGCAACCATAGGCGCTGTCACCGTAACTTCTTTTTCCGGTGTATTATATTCGGCCAAAATAAGAGCTGTCATAATTTTGGTGGTACTTGCCATAGGTAATTTTGAACAGGAATTTTTTGAATAAATTATACTACGGGTTTTGCCATTAATAACAATACTCGACAATGCTGAATCATTTACAGCGCCGACAGTCAACGAGTTTCCAATAATATATAAAGCAAGAACAAAGACAATAATTTTTTTCAAATTATCACACCCCCGAATAATACTGTTAAATAATACTCGGGAATTAAAAAAACTATAACTGAATGTCTTCTAACTTTTCTTTTGAAAATAGCTTCTTAATTTTTTCAATTAATTCCGGTGCTAAAGCTATTGCCTTATCAACGGCAGTAGACTCGTTATTGATGGGTAACATTTTAACATTATCCCCCGAAATTACTATAAAAGCAATCGGATTAATTGAAACCCCGGCACCGCCGCCGCCACCGAACAACGGAGAGTTTCCATTTTTAGATTGAAAATCGGAGCCACCCGTGGCCATACCGAAAGATACCTTTGATACGGGTATCATTGTGACGTTACCCGAAACAATAGGAGTACCGATAATTGTATCTGCATCCACTATTGCTCTGAGTTTCTCCATAGTTGTATCCATTATACTTTTAATGCTGTTTTCTCCCATACTAACACATCCTTTTTATTAATTAATCTGATTAAAATTTTAATTGCAAAAACTAAAAGGTATAATAAACGGATTTTACCTGCAAAACTAAACTCAAAATCGCCTTTTTGAGATTCATAATCTTCTTTAACATATATTTCTTTAATTTCTAAACTTATTAAAGAATGCAGAAAGCCCACAAAGGAATAAACCGCCGCAGACACCGCGCCATACATAATGGCGGTTGAAGCAGCGTCTGACTCGGCAACGATGACTCGACATGCAAAATTATTAATTTTTAATTTCGAAATAAGATATTCCATTTCAGAAAAAATTACTTTTATATATGTCATCAATTCGCAAACAGCAGCGCTAAGTCCCTTTTTTTGCTTCAGCTTTTTAAAATATTCGAAGCTATCCTTGGTGTTGCGTTGCGATTTTTTAGTTGTATCAGCTTTCTTCTTCCCGGACGATAAAATTCTTATCAAACCAAATTTAAGCTCATAATCAAAATTTTCATTAAATAATACCGAAACTTTTACATTGATTAAAAGAAGAACGCCTAATAACAGTAGCAATGCAGCTAAAATATAAACAAAAATCATAGATTACACCATTACTAATATTATTCAAATAATTAAATTTATTCTGCAGTTTCCTCAACGTTCACCGACAGTTGCTCTGCAATATCCGGTAAAGAATCATTTTCTTCCTTTGGAATCTGCGGTAATTCGCTTAAATCACTGATAGAAAAACACCTTAAGAAGTTTTTAGTGGTTGAATACAATAACGGTCTTCCGGGGAGTTCGAGTCTTCCTACTTCTTCTATTAACTCCTTTTCTATAAGTGTCATCATAACACCAGAGCAGTCAACACCGCGCACCTGTTCGATAAACGCACGGGTAACGGGTTGGTTATAAGCTATAACCGCCAAAACCTCTAATGCTGCCTGAGAAAGCGGAGTTTTTCTTTTAATATCAAAGGCCTTTTTAATGTACGTGGCATATTGTTTTTTTGTGCAAATCTGAAAAGTATTTTCTAAGGTTACAACTTCGAGCGCAGTTTTTGTATACTTTTCACACAAAGCTTTTACAGCTGTCTGGATAGTATCAGGCTCGACTTCAAAAGTCTGGCAAAGTCTTTGTATACTTACCGGTTCGCCATTAGCGAACAAAACTGCTTCTATTCCGTTTATTAATTCATTTATATCCACCTATTTTTTCTCCTTTATTATCTTAATTTCCGCATCATTGCCATCACCTTTAATATGTACACGGTTGGCTTTGCAAAGTTCAAGAATTGCTAAAAATGTTGCAACTAATTCCGAACGACTTTTAGCACTGTTATAAAGTTTACCCAGTCTTTGTGGACCCTTAGTAATCAAATTTCGCATAACAAAGACGATTTTTGTAGAAACTGATACAATCTTTTTCGCAACAATTTTTGCAAAAGCATCAGTATTCGGTGGCAATCTTCTTTGTCCTCTGCCAACTGCAGATATGTATGCATCAAATAAAACTTCTTTTGGATGAATAAGTTCATATGTTTTAGGGAGTTCGACCTTAGAGGGTGCTTTAACAAACTTATCGAAACCATCGGTTTGCAGAGCTAATAATTCAGCAATTTTACGGCAAGTCTGATATTCAATCAACTCGCCGACAAATTCATCTTTTAATTGTTCATACTCTTCGTGCTTCGGTAAAAGTTTAACCGTTTTTAAATAAATTAATCTTGACGCCATCTCAAGAAACTCACTGGCAATATCGGTGGTATCTTGCTGCATGATTTCAATCTGCTCGAGATACTGGTCGATAAGGACGGTAAGTTTGATATCATAAATATCTAATTTATTTCTTGCTATCAGTTGTAGCAGCAAGTCGAGTGGTCCTTCAAAGCCTTCAAATTTATAAGATAAATTACTTTCCATATATTACCCCGATTTATATAAATAAAGAAAAAATATTACTTAATAGATCAGAAATACCGTTATAAATATAACCCGACAGAATATCGAGCGGTGTGGACAAAATGCCTGTATAAAGCAAAACAAATACAACAATAATTAAATAACGTTCATATTGCATAACTTTATAATACATTCTGCTTGGTAAAACGGCAGTTAAAATTCTTGAGCCATCGAGCGGTGGTATAGGAATCAAATTAAATACCGCAAGATGAATATTGATTATTGCGATATAATCAAAGAAAAGCGACAGATACACCAGAAAACTTCCGCTAAATTTTCTATAAAGTATAAAAACAAAAAAATCTAAAGCCAAAGAAAAGAATGCGATAATTATATTGGAAATGGGACCCGCAACCGCGGTAATAGCCATATCCCGCTTTGGATTTTTAAAATTACGAGTGTTTACCGGAACCGGTTTGGCCCATCCAAAACCGAATAGTAAAATAAAGGCAGCACCAATATAGTCAATATGCGCAAAAGGATTTAAAGACAACCTGCCACTATATCTTGCCGTGCGGTCTCCAAGCTTGTCCGAAGCATACGCGTGTGCAAATTCATGCGCTGGTAATGTTAAAAAAATTACAATAAAACTTGATAAAGCATATACAATAAATTCTGTTATGCCGATATTACCTTTAACTGCATCGAACAACAAGACATACCACTCCAATCTAATTAAATATTATATAACATTTTAATCCAAAATACAAGAAAAAGCTTGTGTTTTACACAAGCTTTAATAAAAGTTGAGAAAATTACTGCTCACAAACCCTGAAATCCCATTATAATCAATTGAGCTCCACTCACCGTTATTTGCATAGACAGTAACGGTAGCGCCATTGGGTGCTCGACCAATAATCTGTGAATTGATTGAAGGCATATTTCTAATGTTAAGATTTCTGCCCATTGTTTCAACAACCGCAAATTGATTACCTTCCGGCATCATAAAAGGTATATCAAAATAATCTGCCAGAGACACTACCACATTTCGTGCAATTTCATCAATATTGTTTCTTATCCAATTTGCATCTTCTGTATTATCGTGATATGCAAACTCTATTAGCACAGATGGTGCACGAGTTCTGGTAACTTCCCCTAATGTTGTTGTAGGAATTGTACGTACAAGATTTGGTAATGGATATATTAATTTTAAATTGTTAGCTAGTATGTCTGCCAATCTTTTCCCCGATGCACTACCGGGATAGTAATATACTTCACTCCCCCTATTCTGCCCCGCATTCTGCGGTGCAGAAGCGTTGGAATGAAGAGCCAAATGTACATCGTATCTTCCCATATTTGATTCTCTGATTGAAGATGCAGCCGTCATATCGGGCGTATTTCTCGAATATGAGATACCTGTAGCATTAAGATAAGGAATCATAGCATCCGCTATAAGATTCATATAATATTCTTCATTTCCACCGCCTACATAGGGATTAAATTCTTGAGTTGATGGACTCAAATATATTCTTGGCATAAATAAACACTCCCCGATTTACAGTATATGTTTTGGGGAGTGTTTTGTTAAAATTATTTATTGAGATTATATGCGGTAATCTCTTTTTTAACTACTGAAGCAAACCAACAGTAAAGCGCTTCGCCAAGTTCCTGATATATCGGGTCTCCATCGTGAGAACAAAGCATAGCAAAAGTTTGTCCGATTCTTCTATCAATTTCATTTTTACGGCGATACGCCAGATAATAGAACGAAAATGCACCTGTGTCACTGCAAGTATTATATATATCTGCCGCCTGATTTTTTAACGTATCGAGAAAACTTTTCTCTGCTATTCCCGCAACAGTATCATTAACACAATACTCATCGAGTGTTACAGTGACCGTAAAAGACAAAAGCAGTTGTCTTTGCGAGAGCATCTGTGAATCTGTATTATCATCAGCAAAAACGGTATCAACATTTTTTAGGAATGTTTTTGCCACCGAATTACCCAGTTGTTTTGCGGACTTTTTTTGTTCGGATGAAAGTAATGTATCAATAGAGTCCGAACTATTGCTCTTTATTGACTGTGATGGTCTACTGCCCGCAATTTTGATATCACTATCATCAAACAAACTAATCCACCCTGCTTTCTTTATAATTTTTTAGTGCAGCTGCCAACTGTGCTGGACAAGAAGTCTGCTTAAAACCGCATTTGATGTTTTCGAGTTTTTCAATAACTTCATCAATTTTCATGCCGACAACTAAATTAGAAATGCCTTTCAGATTTCCGTTGCAACCACCTGTAAAGATAACGGATTTAATTATACCGTTATCATCGACATCTATTTCTATATTACGTGAACAAACGCTGACAGGTGTATAATTAAACTTCATTTTTAAAACTCCTTGAAAAATTCGCTTCTTTAAATAATTTTTGAGTATAAGAACTAACCATTTCAAAAGTATTTCGAAAATAACATTCTCCCTTGGGATGAGTACAAATGAGACTGTCTTTTTGGCAACTGCTAAAAGTAATCGGACCCGAAATTAAAGCTATTACATCGTAAAGAGTAATATTCTCGGGCTCCTTAGCTAAAACATATCCGCCCTTTGCACCTTTATACGACTTTACTATTCCGCCTTTGGATAGCTTATGAAGTATTTTTAAAGTATAACGCGGTGTTACTCCCGTCCGCTCAGAAATACTTCCTGCATCAAGTTTTTCACCTGTTTCTGCAAGACAAGCAACAATTCTTATAGCATAATCTGTTTCACAGTTCAGAAGCATATTATTATCTATCCTTAAATTTATTACTACGTACCGGATGACGCAATTTTCTGAGAGCTTTAGCTTCTATCTGTCTGATACGTTCTCTTGTTACGTTGAACTCCATACCAACTTCTTCAAGTGTATGACATCTTCCATCGTGTAAACCAAAGCGCAAACGTATTACGGCTTCTTCACGCGGAGTAAGGGTTTTAAGAACACTGTCAATATCTTCATTTGTAATAGTTTTAAGAGCTGCGTCATCTGGAGCCAAAGCATCATCATCGCGTATAAAATCCATAAGACGACTGTCTTCTTCAGGCCCGATGGGTGTTTCCATAGAAACCGGTTCCTGTGCTACGCGCATAATTTCGCGAACACGCTCAACCGATAAGTTCATTTTCTCAGCAATGAGTTCTTCACTCGGCTCATATCCGTTTTCGTGGAGTAACTGACTCTGAATTTTTTTAAGTCGGTTGATGGTTTCTACCATATGAACAGGGATACGGATGGTTCTTGCCTGGTCTGCGATAGCACGTGTAATTGCCTGTCTAATCCACCAGGTAGCATATGTTGAGAATTTAAAGCCTTTTGTATAGTCAAATTTATCAACAGCTTTTATAAGACCAACATTGCCTTCCTGTATTAAATCAAGGAAATACATTCCCCTACCAACATATTTTTTGGCAATACTTACAACAAGTCTTAAGTTAGCTTCGGTTAAACGTTGCTTTGCCAATTCATCCCCGTTGCTAAGTTTAATGGCAAGTTCAATTTCCTCATCAGATGACAAAAGCGGAACTCGACCGATTTCTCTAAGATAAACCTTTACCGGGTCATCAAGAGCCACCATATCAATATTGACATCATCTTCCAACTCATCAATGTTAATTTCTTCGAGTTTTAATTCATCATCAGTAGGCTCCCCATCTAACTCCAAAAGCGGCGGTTCGGCAAAAAGTTCATCAATATCATCCGGAGCATTTTCAAGGTCATCTAAAGAATCGCCCTTGGTTTCACTTTCTTCATATTCTGAAACATCTTTGATATTTAAATTTTCGTTGTTTTCTAATTCCTTTTTCATTCCCTATTCTCCCTTTTTAATATTAATAATATCCTGAAGATTCTTTTCCCAATCTTCAACCGAAGAATCTCCGGCATTCCCCAATGCCTTAATTCTACTTTCACTGATTATAACATTAATACAGTCATATAAAACATCTTCGGCGTTTTCAACACCGTTTTGCAATGAAACAATATATCCAAGTTCCGATGGTGAAAACCTATCTCCTAAAAAGGATATATCTATCGCTTTATTATCAATTAAAATATCCGCAAATTCGGTATATATTCGTTTATTAAGCTCCGACACCATCTGTTGCGGTTTTAATTTTTCGTACGCTTTTTCAAACAAATCCGGGTGTTGCATCAAAACCGACAAAAAGGTTTCTTCCGCCGCCACAATTTTAGGAATAATACGTTTTTCAGGGTTGACATCGTTTCGGGTAAATTTTGGAGTTAAGATATCATTAATTTCCTTTTTAATGCGTTGCTTTGAACGGTTTGAGCGTTTTTCTTTGATTTTTGCAGCTAATGCGGTCTTTGAAACACCGTATTTTTGTGACAATTTACTTTCATACAAATCTACCGTTAATGCATCATCTACCGTTGCCAAAACTTCTGCGGCTTTTATCAAGTATTTCAGTCTGCCATCATCCGACACCATATCAATGCCCTCGGCGGCGCGCAGTAGCCTATATTCTATATCGCTTACCGCACCGTCAAGCAACATTCTGAATCTTGCAGGACCATTTTTTTTAATAAACTCATCTGGGTCCTTGCACTCCGGCAAAACCAAAACACGAATCGGAACACCTAAATCTTTCATAGTCTCAAGCGCTCTCATAACCGCCTTTTGACCCGCGGCATCTGCATCAAGCGTTACAACTATTTCTTTTGTGTAACGGCTAAGTAATTTTGCCTGTTCTATCGTGAAAGCTGTACCAAGCGGTGCTACAGTGTTTACAAAACCAGCCTGTTGAAGTGAAACAACATCCATATTGCCTTCAACAAGAATTATACGTTCACTGCAATCATTTTTAGCAAAGTTAATACCAAACAGGTTTTGACCTTTTTTATATACTAATGTATCAGTTGTATTAATAAATTTGGCAGCTTTTTCGTCCAGTGGATTTTTTCTGCCGCTAAAAGCAATTACATTACCGCGTAAATTTATAATTGGAAACATAACTCTGTTTCGGAAACGGTCATAAAACTTGCCGGAACTGTTCTTTGAAATAACATTTGCCTGTAACATATCGGCTTCGGAATAGCCCAACTTTTTAAGGTGACGAAGCAGTAAATCCCATTCGTTTGGTGCCGCGCCTAAACCAAAATGTTTAATCGTTTTAAGGCTTAGCCCACGCCCTATAAGATAATCAAGCGCCCATTTTCCACCCTGTGACATTAAATACTGATGAAAAAATCTTGCGGCATCTTTATTTATGTTAAGAATATTTTGCCTGAGTTTCTGCATTGAATCATCATAACTGTCGTCCGGCAACGCCACACCCGAACGCTCAGCCAATAATTTTACAGCTTCTATATAATCCAAATTCTCAATTAATTTAGTAAAGGTAAAAATGTCTCCACCGACACCGCAACCAAAGCAATAAAATGAACCATTATCGGGATATAACGTAAAAGAAGGCGTCTTTTCGTTATGGAAAGGACAAAGACCAATTAGATTTTTACCTCTGCGTTTCAAATTAACGTAAGGAGATATAACTGTTTCAATATCGTTTCGGTATTTTATTTCAGATAAAATTTCTTCCGGAATTGCCAAAGTTATTCCTCCTTTTTTAAATTATAAATTCCAGGATTTCGGTATGTAAATGTCACTATACGCAACGGTTGCGTAATGGTCGGTCATACCCGCTATATAGTCAACAACCGCGCGTTCTATACCTTCGTTTTCCATAATCTTTTTATATTCAAAAACAAGCTTTTCGGGATGTGACATATAATAATCGAAAAGTCCCTTAATTATTCCAAAGACTTTACTTTCTTCACTCTTAGCTTTTGGATTACGATATACACTTTCAAAAAGATATTCGTGCAGAATATCATAATATTTATTTGTGTACTCATCTAATTTTACAAAATCGGTACTATTGTTCACAACCGACGTTACCAAGGCATCAATTCGCTCACTCTTGGTACTGCCGAGTGCAGAGACAACATCTCTTGGTAAATCATTCTCAGAAATTATACCGCCGCGTATTGCATCGTCTATATCGTGATTAATATATGCAATACGGTCGGAAACGCGAACAACTTGTCCTTCAAGAGTAGAAGCCCAGTTACCTTTTGTATGACATAAAATACCATCAAGTACTTCTGTAGTAAGATTGAGCCCTTCGCCTGATTTTTCAATCACTTTGCATACTCTGACACTTTGAGCATAATGTGTAAAATCGAATGAAGCCAACTCATTTAAAGCTCTTTCCCCTGCATGACCAAACGGAGTGTGACCAAGGTCGTGGCCCAAGGCAATAGCTTCGGTAAGGTCTTCATTAAGTCTTAACGCACGTGAAATAGTACGTGCAATCTGAGCAACCTCCAGCGTATGCGTAAGACGTGTCCTATAGTGGTCAGATTCGGGCGACAAAAAAACCTGGGTTTTATGCTTGAGCCTTCTGAAAGCTTTTGAATGAATAATTCTGTCACGGTCTCTCTGAAATTCAGTTCTTAAAGAACATTTTTCTTCATAAACTTCTCGACCTTGAGAATTGCAACTGAGCATTGCCTTATCAGATAAAAACAATTTTTCTCTCTGTTCAAATTCTTCCCTAAAATTTGCCATAATTCCTCCAAGAATGCTTTCTTTAATAATATATTCGTTAAAAAATGCCAAAAACCTTTAAAATTTATAAATTTTTCTTAAAAGGTGCATAAAATTCATCTATTTCTTGAATTTTAACTCTGCCGTTTAAAGAATTAATCAGTTTTTCAGAAAAATTATTATAAAATACTTCTTCAATATTAGCCTTAATTATTACATCGGATAAAAATTCTGTATGTACAATTTCAGCAGAAAAGTTCTCCAATATTTTTTTCACAATTTCAAACTGATTATATTCACATTTGATATTAATAGAAATACAGTTACGCATTTCATAAATTTCCGAACCTTCAACCGCTTTTGCCGCAGCAGAAGAATAAGCCCGAACAAGACCCCCTGTTCCAAGCAATACTCCACCAAAATAACGGGTTACAACGATAACAACATTTTTCAGTTTGTTACCCAAAATTACATCCAGGACAGGTTTGCCGGCGGTTCCGTGGGGTTCATTATCATCCGAAAAACGCGCCACATTACCTTTTTCTAAAACAAATGCATAGACATTATGTTTTGCATCCCAGTATTTTGATTTGATATCCGAGATAAATTCAAATGCTTCTGTTTCACTCTCTACATGAGAAATTGTAGCTATGAAACGAGAGCGTTTTTCAGTTATTTCTGCATTACAAGTATTTAAAACAGTTGAAAAAAGTTCCATAACTATCCTCCGGTCTTACTGTCTTTAAGTAAAAGAAAACCGTAACCAAGCGGTTACGGTATACTTTAAAAATAACTTACTTGTCCAAGCCAAAACGTTTCTTAAATCTGTCAACACGTCCGCCTGTATCAACGAGTTTCTGTCTTCCGGTAAAGAACGGATGACATTTTGAGCAGATATCCAAATGAATATCTTTCTTTGTTGAGCTTGTTTCAAACTCTGCACCGCAAGCACATTTAATTACAGTCTTTTCATACTGTGGATGAATACCCTGTTTCATGGTGTCACCCCTTTCAAAAATTCGATAACATAGTGATGATACCATAACTCACGCAAAAATGCAAGTAAAATTTACTTATTTATAAGAATTTTTTTAATATGCTGATAAATTTCTACCGTTTTAAAGCGTATTTGGTAGTTTTGCGGCTCAGTAGCAATTTTAGCAGTCTCTGAACTTACACATTCAGTAAGACTCGCGTCACTTGCAGCCGGGAGACAAAGCGCCGGAAACATAACGCACCACCAATTCTTACCTTTTGCTTCGCCGATTTTTACAATCAGTGCATCATATATACCTGCCGGAAGTGTAAAATCATCATATTCTCTTGTATTGAAATATGATTTATCAACCTGTATGGTTGCTTCATAATTATATCCGTTTTCCTTAATTACATTTTTTACAATTTTTAAAATTTTTTCTTTATTTTTTTCAGCAATGATAATAGCTTCGGATAAATCAGCGCATTTATCAAACGGCAAAACATCTGCATTTATTACTGCATCTCTGACTTTCAGTTTTAAATTCTGGTCTTCTTCACTATCAGAATTAGCTAAAATATGCAGTCTTAATACATTATTTCTCAAATCATCGCATTTCGACTCAAAAGCCACCGCATCTACAGAAACAGTCAAAATCAATGCAATCAAAAAAGCAATTATTAAGTTCTTCTTGTTTATCTTCTTCATAAAAAACACTCCTGTCTTTTCTATTCAAACTGAATATTGACAGAAGTGTATTTTTTTATTCAAATATTATAGCTTTTTTTGTCGGTTGCGTAATATATGCTTCGTATCCTTTTTCCTTTAAGTGCTCTGTACAACCATTAGCAGAAGCTTTTTCAGAAAACAAAATGAAATATGTCGGACCGCTACCGCTGAGTGAAAGAGTTAAAGGATTAAATTCACTTGCTATACTCTTAATTTCAGAATCATCCCAAGCTACCGCAAAAGAGTTTTTTAATTGTTTTGAAATCGCATTTATATTTGCGCTATTAATACCGGTGACCACCGATAATGTATCGCTGTGAATCTTCACATCACTCTTATCAATCAAATCGTACATATACTTGGTTGATTTTTTATTTTCTTTTTTTGCTAATACGATATAGCAATCGGGAAAATCAGATAACGGTGTACAAACTTCACCTATACCACTCACAAGCACCGTACCGCCATATAAAAAATACGGCACATCGGCGCCAAGTGATAACGCTAACTCGGAAAGAATTTCAAAATTTAATGGGTTGCCAAACAATTCATTTATTCCTAACAATACCGCTGCGGCATCGGTGCTTCCGCCACCAAGACCCGCAGATAACGGTATGTTTTTGTCTACGTGAATTTTAACGCCGCTTTTGCGATTAACACGCTCAAGAAAACTTCGGGCAGCACGATAGCAAATATCATTTTCATTGCCGAGTGTATTATTTGATGAAGTTACAATTATGTCACCATTCGTTAGCTCTAATGAAATTTCATCAAACAGGCTAACAGACTGCATAACTGTATTTAACAAGTGATATCCGTCGTTTCTCACACCGACAATATCAAGTGATAAATTAATTTTTGCTGCAGCTTTGATTTTCAACATATCAAGCGTTCCCTTTAATTTTATCTAAAAATAATCCGATGCGTTTTAATGCTTCATTTATATGGTTAACCGAATAGCAGTATGAAGCTCTGACAAAACCTTCGCCACCAAGACCAAAAGCATTACCTGGCACTAATGCAACGTGCTGGTCGTTAAGTAATTGTTCGCAAAATTCTTCACTTGATAGACCGGTACTACTAATACAAGGAAACGCATAAAATGCGCCCTTGGGCACACGACAGGTCAACCCTAAGTCATTAAATCCCTTAACAATCAATCTTCTCCGGGCATCATATTCTTCAAGCATTGCCTCAACCGAACTATCGCTATTCTTTAAAGCTTCGATTGCCGCAAATTGTGATGTTGTGGGTGCACACATTATCGCATACTGGTGAATTTTTGTAATGTGTTTAATAATTTCCTTTGGGCCACATGCAAAACCTAAACGCCAGCCGGTCATAGAAAAGGCTTTTGAAAAGCCGTTGACGACAACCGTACGCTCACGCATACCGTCAATAGCCGCAAAAGAAGTATGGCGACTGTTACCAAATGTCAATTCAGCATAAATTTCATCAGAAAGAACTAATATATCAGTATCTTTAAGTACTTCCGCAATTTTTTTAAGGTCATCCTTCTCCATTACTGCACCTGTAGGATTGCAAGGATAAGGTAAAATTAATACTTTTGTTTTATCGGTAATCTTTTCCTTTAATTCTTCCGGTGTTACTTTAAAATTATTTTCTGCCTTGGTTTCAATAATTACCGGTACACCACCGACCAACCTGGTAATCGGTTCATAACAAACATAACTAGGTTGCGGAATAATAACTTCATCACCGAGTGACACTACTGCACGTAGAAACAAATCTATAGCTTCGCTGCCGCCAACAGTAACAAGTACTTCACTACTACCATCGTAATCCAGAGCGTATTTGCGTTTTAAATAAACCGAAATTTCCTTTCTGAGAGCTTCTAATCCTTTATTTGATGTGTAACGGGTTTTACTTTGTTCGAGCGAACGTATCCCCGCACTTCTAATATTCCAAGGGGTTGGAAAATCAGGTTCACCCACACCGAGCGAAATTACATCTTCCATTTTTTCAGCAACATCAAAAAATTTTCGGATTCCAGACGGCTTTATGTCAACGACAGTAGGATTTAATATTGTACTATAATCCATCACAGTGAGAGCATCCCCCTGTCATCTGTCGTTCCTTCACAAAGTACCACATCCATTTCTTTATATCTTCTTAAAACAAAATGTGTTGCCGTTGAAATAACAGAATCCATAGTAGATAACTCTTTCGCTACGAACATAGCCACCTGATGGAATGTCTTGCCCTTTACTATAACACAAAGGTCGTAACCGCCCGACATAAGATAAACTGATTCTACTTCATCATATTTCATTACCCTATTTGCAATTTCTTCAAATCCATGCGTGGCCTTTGGGGTTACCTTTAACTCAATTAAAGCAGAGACGTATGCCGTATCAAGTTTTTCCCAGTCAATAACCGCTTTGTAACCGCGTATAAGTCCTGCCTGTTCCATAGTTTTAATTTCTTCACACACAGTATCTTCCGATAACCCTGACATAGTGGCAATCTCCGATATAGAATAACGGGCATTTTTATTGAGTAAACGCAAAATCTTCATATTCATAACAAATCTCACCTTTCAATCAAAAATAGACCTTTTTGATATAATAACACATTTTTTTGCAAAAATATAGTCTTTTTTATATTTACTTTATAATTTCTGTATGTTATTATATTAAATATAAAAATTTTAGGAGTGATATTATGAACGCGGTAATTACTGTTGTTGGTAAAGATACAGTAGGTATTCTTGCAAAAGTTTCATCTAAATGTGCAGAATACAACGTGAATATTGCAGAAGTCTCTCAGACCGTTTTGCACGGTATGTTCTGCATGATTATGATTGGTGATGTAAATAATCTCAAAGGCAATTTTGGTGAGTTTGCAGAAACTCTTTCTAAATTTGGAAAAGAAATGAATTTAAAAATAAGTGTTATGCACGAAGATATTTTTAATTCTATGCATAAAATATAGGTGATACCAATGATTGATACGAAAGATATTCTTGAAACCATTCGTATGATTGAAGACGAAAATCTTGACATACGAACAGTAACTATGGGTATATCTCTGCTTGATTGTATTAATCCTGATATTGATATAGCCTGCGAAAATGTTTACAATAAAATCGTAAAATGTGCAAAAAATCTTGTACCGGTATGCAGTGAAATTGAAAGAGAATTGGGTATTCCAATTATAAACAAGCGAATTTCCGTCACACCGATTGCTATTATCTCTGCCGCCTGTAAAAACAGCGACCCAATAAAATTTGCATTAACGTTAGAAAAAGCAGCAAATGAAGTAGGTGTCAACTTTATCGGTGGTTATTCAGCTTTGGTTGGCAAAGGCTTTTCTGCGGGAGACAGAGAACTAATAGAAAGCATACCTGAGGCTCTTAGCAGAACAGAACATATTTGTTCATCGGTCAACATCGGCTCAACAAAGGCCGGTATTAATATGGATGCTGTTGCTCTAATGGGTAAAATCGTTAAGAAAACCGCTGAGCTTACAGCTGACCGCAACTGCATCGGCGCAGCAAAATTAGTTGTGTTTTGTAATGCCCCTGAAGATAATCCGTTTATGGCGGGTGCTTTCCACGGTGTTGGCGAATCTGATACTGTTATTAATGTCGGCGTATCCGGTCCCGGTGTTGTACGCGCAGCCCTTGCTAAATCAGAAGGATTAGATTTAACCGGTGTTTCTGATTTAATTAAGCGTACCGCATTTAAAATTACTCGTGTAGGCCAATTAGTAGCTAGTTTAGCTTCAAGCCGTCTCGGAGTGCAATCAGGTATTGTTGATTTATCCCTTGCACCTACCCCAGCGGTTGGCGATTCTGTAGCACATATTTTAGAAGAAATAGGTCTTGATATGTGTGGTGCTTGTGGTACCACTGCCGCCCTTGCTATGCTTAATGATGCAGTTAAAAAAGGCGGCGTTATGGCTTCGTCTCGTGTTGGCGGCCTTTCTGGAGCCTTTATTCCTGTAACAGAAGATGCGGGTATGATTGATGCGGCAAGATGCGGAGCTTTATGTATTGAAAAGTTGGAAGCTATGACCGCAGTTTGCAGCGTTGGTCTTGATATGATTAATATACCCGGTGACACTACTCCCGAAGTTATCTCGGCTATAATTGCGGATGAAGCGGCAATTGGTATGATAAACTCAAAAACAACTGCAGTTCGCGTAATACCAGCAATAGGTAAAGATGTCGGTGATGAACTCTCCTTCGGTGGTCTCTTAGGAAACGGACCTGTAATGAAGGTTAATACTCATTCCCCTGCTAAGTTTATCGGCCGTGGCGGTCAAATCCCCGCACCAATTCAAAGTTTGAAAAACTAATAATAAAAGAACCGATGCAGGTGCATCGGTTCTTTCTTTTTATAATCAAACTCATGCTATAAACAATCAACCAGAGAATTTTAAATGTTTGCTAAACTTGCTACTAACAAGCACAGAATACCCGCAACGGTAAAACTCAAACCGATTCTTTGCGCTTTGTTAATTTTTTCTTTAAATAAAAATTTTCCTATTATAGCCGTTCCACCGAGCAAGGAATAAGTTGTCAGAACCGATAAGTTGCCGTAGTTTAATGCAAACATAAAAACGACACTGCACACTATCCCCGCAAGTGCATAGATGAGCGAATACACGAGTGCGGTTTAGTTAAATTTAAAAATATATCGCCACCCGTAATTGCAGCACGCAGCATGCAATATGCGAACCCCAAAAAAGATGATACCGTACTACTAATGAGACACGCCGTAATAGTACCGCCACTTTTATGCTGATAAATTTTATTAAAAATATATTGTACCGAAAAAAAGCACACAAGCTAAAAACAAGTATAAATATTCTATAATTCACCCATTAGCCTATCGGTCTTGAAGAACACGGAAGTGTAGCGCCCTCACCTGTTTCATAATCAGGAAACGGTGTTAAGAAGTCATTTCTAACTTTATCGCGCTCTTCCTTGTTTCTAAAGTCAGGAATCAAGTATTCTTTTCCGTCATCCAAAACACTTCGCCATGCTAAAATACCTGCTGCAGCAAGAGTGGCAGATTTGTACACATCAAATAATGGTTTATCACGGCCACTTAAGCAGTCGAGAATATGTCTGCAAAGATAATAGTCGGCATTTGCGTGACCTGACTTTTTGGTTTCTTCACTGGCATCATCAAATGCACAGTCATATGTTTTTGTAAGCTCACGGTCTTCAGGTTTTGCCCAATCGGCATATGTATAAATTGCGGTATTGGGATCTGTTCTACCAGTTTCAATAACACCTTTTTCGCAAACCAATCGATACCATTTAGATGTTGGCGCAAGACCGGCGCATGATGTTGTTCTGAATATAGCACCATTGTCCATCTCGGTTAAAATTATAGCAGCAATATCACCAATATCGTTTTTGGAAGATAAATCAGGTGCAAAAATAGTTTTTGCATTAACCTTTCTCGGCAAAGTACCTGTAATGCTCATAAGCGGTCCCATATCATGCATATTATAATAAGTTCTGGGTAAGAAATGTCTCCAATGTTTTGGGTCATCCATACCCGAAACTTTTGGGTCCGAAGAATGGAAGTACTCACCTTCTGCATATAATACACGACCGAAAGTACCATCATTATATAATTTATCGAGTTCCATAGGACCGTAAAGATACGGACAGTTTACAGCAAGCATATATAAAGCATTGCTGTTTTCTACCGCTTCACAAAGCTCAACACATTCACCGAGTGTAGGAGCTGCATTTGTTTCACTAATTACACTAATCCCCTTTGCCAAAGCAATTTTCGCATATTTTGCGTGCTCGTGGAAAAAGTTGCCTAGTACAACTGCATCAAGACCACAATCAATAAACTCATCAAAATTGTCAAAATATTTAACATCGGTTTTTTCTTTGAGTTCTTCTTGCATATGCTCTATTCTGTCGGGTCTGTTATCGCAAATAGCAACAATGTCGGCTTCTTCTTTAAAATTGCGATTTAAAATTACGGCAAATGTACCGCCACGCCAGCCACCCATAACACCAATACGGAACTTTTTCATAACTATTCTCCTTAAATAATAAAATGCCAGATGATTTAAGTATCATCTGGCTAAATTATAGCTTCTTTTATTTTTTGTAGCAAGACAAAAATAAATTAAAAATGGACAAAATATTACTTATAAGGTTTTGAAGAGCAAGGTAATGTAATTCCCTCTCCGTTATTATCAGGGAAAGGTGTGCGAAAATCATCTGCATATTTATCGCGTTCTTGCTTATTCGAAAAATCAGGAATTATAAACTCCTTGCCATCTTCAAGCACACTATACCAGCCTAAAATTGCAGTTGCAGAGAGAGCTACAGACCTATAAACATCAAAGAACGGCTCAATTTTTCCCTTTATATAATCAACAAATACTCTGCAAAGAACATTATCAGAATTTCCGTGTCCGGAATTTCTTACTTCATCCGGTGTTTCTTCAGGACAAGCATCATAAATCCTAAACTGTTCTTCACCTTCCGGCATTATCCAGGGATTATATTCACAAATTATTTGATTGATATCACGTCTTCCTGTTTCAATACTACCGTTTTCACACACAATTCTGAACCATTTGTTCATCGGTGACAACGCTGCACAAGCTGTTGTTCTGAAAATAGCCCCATTATCCATTTCTGTTAAAATGACCGCGGCTATATCCCCTGATTTTTTAGGCATACCGGAAGTGATATCGGGTGCGAAAATGGCTTTTGCATTTACCTTTTTAGGTACGGTGCGCGTAATACTCATAAGCGGACCTAAGTCGTGCATATTGTAATAGGTTCTGGGTAAGAACATTCTCCAGTGTTTCGGGTCATCCATACCCGAAATTTCAATAGTTGGATTCTTGGGATGAAAATACTCCCCATCTGCATACAATACACGGCCTAAAGTGCCTTTGTTGTATATACGTTCCATTTCAAGTGTACTGTAAAAATAAGCACAGTTGGCACCAAGCATATATTTAGAACCTGTTTTTTCAACCGCTTCACAAAGTTCGACACATTCGCCAAGAGTTGCAGCAGCAGTTGTTTCGCTCATAACGTGTATGCCTTTATTTAATGCTTTAATTGCATATTTTGCATGTTCGTGAAAAAAATTACACAGTATTACAGCATCAATTCCACAATCGATAAACTCATCAAAATTTTCAAAAAACTGTATAGTATCAGGAAGATTTATATCATCAATTATGTGTTGAACTTTTTCTTTCGAAAAATCACATATTGCTTTAATTTCAACTTCATCTTTGAATTCACTTGTATAAATTTTCGCAAATGAACCGCCGCGCCAGGCGCCCATAATTCCTATACGAATTTTTCGCACTGCAATCTCCTCCTATTATCTAAACCGAATGATATTCATTTCGGTCGCGCCTAAATTCAGACGGTGTTTTTTTCATATATTCTGAGAAAGCACGATTATAGTTTCTAACGCTTCCAAAACCACACTCGAAAGCGATTTCTGAAATACTTTTATCACTATATTTAAGTAATTCTAATGATTTTGTCAGGCGAACATTTGAAACATAATTTGAAAAACTGATGCCTAAATGAGCCTTTATCATACGGCTTATACATTGCGCGCTCATACCAAAATTATTTGCAAGAACCGATAAAGTGATTTCATCCGCACAGTTTTTCTCGATATAAAGCAAAATTTCATTAATAATACTATAATTTTTCTTATCGTTCTGCTTATTCAATCTACGTTGTTTTAAAAAGACAGAAAGCACAGGATAAATGATTGACTGCGCCTCGATTTTTGTAAATTTTTCTGTTGAACTCAAAAGACTGTCTTTGACATAATTGAAAACCACAGCGTTTACTTCAAAAATAGGATGCGCCACTTCTGTACTGCCGATTACACTATCAAAATGTTGAACAAGAGAAGGTTGAAATTTAATAACAATCGCTTCAGAGCCTTTTTCTGTACGGTAAGAGTGCGTTTCATAGGGTATTAAAAAAGCTGCTTGTTTTTCGCCAATATTATAAATACCATCGCCTATTGTAGCTTCCACTACACCGCTTAAAACAATAATAATTTCGGCCTGTGTATGAAAAATTGGAAAGCACTCAAGATTAATATGATATTTAGCATTAAATACATCTTCATTCATTGTAAAATCAGAAGCATAGTAATTAATGCTACGTGTCTGTACGTGGTTACTTGTAGTGGGACATACCGGATGAACTATTTTTTCCATAGAACTCCTCACACCATTCTCTAAAATACAAATTATATTGTACTCAAAACAAAAAAAATTTAAAGAAAAAAGTTATAAAAATGTAGACATAAATTAATTTATTTTAAAATTTTAAATTTTTTAAGTAATAAAATCCTATCATTCTTTTCAATATCTGTAAAAAACAAAGTTATAAAATAAACTATTGCCATAATACAAACAGATGCTACAAACGTGATGAAATTAACATCTTTAAAAATTGAATTAAGTCCAAAGCCCACCAGCAAGACTAAAATTGCCGAAAAAGACCATTTAAAATACATGTTTTTAAAATATTCACCGATATTTATATTTAAATATTTTTTGTAAAGGAAATTTTCAGCAACTGTTCTGAAAATATACGATATGAAAATCGCAGCAGATGCGCCAATAGCACCGAAAACAGGAACTGTTATAAACGAGATAATAACTGTTAATACAACCATTACAACATAGATAATTGCCTGGGGTTTTACAACCTCTTTCGCCAAGAGAGCTGTCTTTGCAATCTGTTGAGGAAGCTCAATTAATGATGGGAAAATTATTAAAATGGCGCAATAATAAACCTTTTGATAGCCGTCCCCCAGCCATAACTGTACAAAGTTTTGTCCAAGTGCTAAAATGCACAAAATAACAAAGCCTATAGTGTACACATGAAATTTGGCAACTTTAACAAGCAGTTTATTCAATTTTTCATCAGAATTTTCTCCGACCAGAATTCGTGAAATTTTTGGAAGAAACATACCATTAATAGCATTGGCAAAAGTAAACACATAACCTTCAATAGTTGTAGCCAAACTGAAAAAAGCAACTTCTACAGAACCCACCATTGCGGCTATAATTGAAGGAGAAATATTAAACATTATTCTCTGTGCAAAGCTCTTTATTGTTGTCCACATAGAAAACCCGAATATTTGTTTTAAAAGTTTATTATCCTTAAATTTAAGATTAACCTTAACGTCAGTCTTTGAACGCAAAATTAAGAGCTTAATTAAAATCGTAAGTATACCCGAAAGTGCATTTACCGTTACAAGTGCAAAAACACCGTAGCCCATATAAAGTGCGAAAACCATCGCAACGATTATAAACACTTTGTGGAATAAATCAGCTAGTTTTAAATTAACGAATTTTTCATACGCTGTAAGAATACCGTTAAGATTGGTAAACGGAAAGGAGATTATACTAAAAAGTCCTACAATTAGGTAAAGAGACTTAAACGTTGCGAGTTCATCTATGGTAAGATTGGCATAAATTCTATTAATAAAAAAGCTAAGCACCAAAAATACAACAAGTATAATTCCATCTAAGGCTATATAAAGCTTATAAGTTAAACCTAAAAAATCGTTAATTGCTTTTTGATTGTTTTCAGCTCTGTATTTAGAAACAAAACGCGACACGGCAGAACCCATTCCAAAATCCATAACAAATATGGTTATCAAAGAGTTGGCCAATGTATATAATCCATAATTATTCTGACCTATCTGCGAAATCATCCATGGTGTATAAATTAATCCCGCCAACATATTAAAGATAATTGCAAAATAGGAAATTAAGGCGCCTGTTCTAATTTGTTTTGAACTATTCAACAAAAATCACCTGTTTAAATATTTTTTGAAAGAATCCTGATATTCTGATTATGTGAAGGTTTTCTCTTATCCTCATCGGGTAGCTCATTAGCATAATTTTTACCAAATCGGGTTTTTAAAAACTCATCATATTCGCTTATTGCTAAGAATTTATTATCTCTGAACTGAAGTTCTGTAAGAGAAGTATATACATCTTTTTTTAAAGGAATAAAACTGCGATTAGAATTACAAACCTCGTACATATACCCTGTTTGCTTTTTGTTGTATTTTTTACAACTTTTATCAACCGCCTTAATAAGCGTACACATAGGCAAAAGCGACAATGCTCCGTATATCATTTTTCTAATTCCTCGCGGCTTAATGGATTTAAGTTTTGTTTTTCGTGCTCCTGTAAAAAGACCAACCATAGAACAATGTTTGCCAAGTTTTTCGGGCACTACGTTGTCTATTGGAAAAATATCCATAAAAATGCCGTGGTGCATATTTTTTAAGTGCGAATAATCATATTCATATATTTCGGTACCATTTAAGCAAAGTTTAGCATAATTAAGCGGAAACTCCGGGATATTATTGTATGACTGAAGAAAAAAATCACTTCCGAGTTCACTTGGAGCGACCTTCAAGAATCGCTCATATTCTTCTCGTCGCATAACAACATCAATATCATCATCCCACGGAACAAAATCACTGTATTTGACAGCACCCATTAGAGTGCCGCCTTCCATAGTGTATTCTATATTATGTTTGCGACATATTCTGTCAAACTCTGAAAAAATTGAATACACGTAATCTTGCAAAACTTTTAATTCTATCATCTTAAACTCCAAAATTATTTTTTAGCAGATTTTATTATGGGAGCCGGACTGCAAACACCTTTTTTATACTCGGCTTCCCCCTTACATAGCGCTACAAATCTCTTAGCCGCAACTTCGGGAGATGCTTCATTAATCATATAATAATAGGCATTCTTTTGTATCTCTTTGCGATACTTTTCATCCCTAATAATTTTTTCAATTATAGGAAATACGGTTTTTATATCTTGATTTTTATATACAAAACCATTTTCGCCGTCATTAATAAGATATCTGCTTGCTCCCGCGGCAGCATCTGCAAAAACTACACAGCCACTATTTAAGCTTTCGTTTATAACAACGCCCCAACCCTCGTTATAATCGCTTGTCATTAAAAAGATATCGGCATTTTCCATAGCACTACGAACTTCAGGCGCAGTCTTTTTTCCTAAAAATGTTATGTAATCGCTAAGTTCGTTCTTAACAATTTCTTCTTTGATTAGATTTTCTAATTCTCCGTACCCTATTATGTCCATGTGGAATGGTAAATTTATTTTTTTGAGATGAATCGCAACCTGTAAAGCTTTTTCAGGATGTTTTAGCTCAAGAAAGCGTGCAGCCCATAATATTTTTATCGGCTTATCACCGGTTGCTTTTTTAGATAAAAGTTCATCTATATCGTGCTTTACAACTTCGGGGAAATAACCCCATTGATACGCCTTACCACGCCAACCGCAAAGGGATAAATCATAGGGCAAATAAGCACTTGCGCAAAGTACCTTAAAATTAGGTTTTGTATACTTTGCCGCTCTGTTAATTACCTTTCTTCTGATTTGCGGAATAAAAGCACGCCAAATGCCCTTTTTGAAAAAGCGTTCTGAGAAAAGATAGGTTTCGGTACCGTTATTAACACACTCTTCAATAACGTTATTAGGTGCGGCACCAATAATTACAACGTCGCTCTCTCTTATTAATTCTTTGGTTTTTTCGGTGCCTTCTTGGGTGTATGCTTTTACCACAAACGGATACTGGTCGGCAAGATTCTTAAAACCCGCCTGTTTTCTATATTCGGGCAAATCACCATACACAACACAATGATAATCCACACCCGGAATATTATAGAAAGCTTTTGCAAGGCCCTCCTGATGATAACCTAAAACACTACTAAAAAACGTGAGTTTCATCAATTAAATCTCCTAAATTATTCTGAAAGAATAGTTTTATACACATCTATCATATCTTGGATGTTCTTAACTCTATCGTGCATAATTTCTGCATCTTTGATTGCATTTTCTGAAAATTTCACTGCTAAATCATCGTTTTCAAAAAGTTCGATTATTCTACCTGCAAGATATTCCACTTCATTAAAATCGAAGAAAAATCCACTGATACCATCTTTTAGAAGATGGGTCATACCGCCGCGATACGATGCAAGACTAGGGGTGCCTATATGCATAGCTTCTCTTAGAGTTGCCGAAGCATTTTCCATTGAAGACGGAATCACACACAAATGCGAAGTTCTCATAACGTCAATTACACCGTTAGCATCAAGTCTGGGTAAAAATTCAAGATTGTCTTTAAGACCTAATTTTTCAATAAGTCTATTACAATATTTTGAATAACCAGTTTTTACTACAATGTTACCATCTTTATCTTTTGGGGATAAAACACGCATTTTAACATCGGGATATTTTTCTTTTACTATAGCCAACGCTTTAAGAGCGATATGTCCACCCTTAAAAGGTGTCTGTGGAGAGTTGGAAGCATAAATAGTATGCCTTTTTATTTTATCTATCGACCACTTTTCGCTACTGTAAAACTCATCTCTCAGGTTATAATTGCAACGGAAATATTTTATATTCTTATTAACAGATTCCATCCAGAATTTATCCCAATCCGTTCTGCCGGTAGCATAACCGCAACGGGAAATAATCTCTTTTTCAAATCGGCTATTTTTCTTCATTAAAAGCTTCTTTTCAAACATACCGTTCATATGTAGATTATCGCTCTTTGTGCGGTATTTAACCTTCTGCCAGAAAGATAGTTCACCGTCATTTTTTTCGGCTATTTTGCTGATAATGCCTTGTATTGTAACAAGATATTTCTTATCTGGAAATTCATTCATATACGGCAAAGAGTGGCTATATTCCGTGCCGTGTATATGTACAATATCGGGGGAAAAATCTTCTTCAATTTTCTTCCAATACTCTAAACTTTTATTATTATAAAAAAGCAACTGCTTTCCGCCACCGGGGATAATATAGTAGATTTTATTATTCAGTTCAGTTTTTTTAAATTCATTTCCCTGTACACAAGCAACAGCAAGTTCTACATCATAACTTTCGGCAATCTTATTTGATAAATCTATCATCCAAGTGCCACTCGGACTGGTTGTAAGACCTAAATGCGACGCGAGTTCGGGCAATAACATATTTACTATCCATAAAATCTTCATAATTTACTCACCTTTTAGTTTAATAATGTTATCACTACTGCCAAAAAAATAGATATTTTGGATTGTTTAAAATTAAATAAAATACTAATACACCCGCAGATGCGGCATATACAATAACCCTACTCATTTTATCAAATGAACAGATAACATCCGGAAAAGAAATCATCAAAAATAGTGAATAATATTGTTGAATTCTCATAAATGACTGGTTTTGGAAAACTAATAGTGAAGACATAAGAGTTAGCAAAGTAATATTGAATATGTGAGTTGCATTTTCAGTGTTCTTTTTATAATAAAAATAAAACAAAAGAATAATAACACAAAGCAAGGTCAGGATAAGTGCATAAGTTTCCGCTCCACCGACAGCATAATCAATCTGATCTTCGCCGAAACCTAAAAAACCTGCAACAACGCCATACAGGCTTTTACCTGTTAGCGCAACAACAATTATTACAATAAAAGCAATAAATACATAAGGTGCTGTTATTGGAATATGGGCTATAAAATAAAACGGGATAAACACGATTGATGATTTGTGAAGCAAAAAAGCTATAAAGGCAAGTATTAAGAATTTAATAAGTTTTTTTTCTCTTATGTATTTATAACCCCAAAACACGATAAGAGCTGTCGCCAGAGTTTGTCTATGACCTGTAACCGAATAGAAAGCGTAAAACAACACGGAATACAAGATGAAACTGAAACACGGCATTTTTGAGTATTTATACACCCAAACCGCCATCAAAACAGTAAAAACAACGGCAATAAAAACCAAGTACAGTTGATAGCTACCGCTGAAAATTTGAAAAATCTTTTCTACAAGTTCGTAACCCGGGTCTTTAATTTCAAGGCCGTTAAACAAATAATTATAGATATCTGAAAATATTTTCGACCAAGAAACATTTTTAGTTCTTTCAAAAGCGGTAAAATAAGCATAGGTATCATTACCAACCGAAAAATGTCTAAGGCCGGACAAAAGTATCCATTGTACCGCAACTATACCACAATAAATTTTCGTGTTTTTCTCGCTTTTTTTTAAATAAAGAAGGATATAACCCCAAAAAAATATCAAGAAAATATTTATAAGATATACTGTCACTTTTACACTTCCTAAAACTATATTAAAGCTCTTAAATCTTTAATTAACATATTTTCAATATCTTCTTTATTGTGATTTTTTCTACCACAATCAAATGCCAGCTGGGATAATTCATTCAATTTTTGCGGATTTTCTAAAACATTTTTAAGTTTATCGTATAATTCATCCCTATTATCAGCAACTATTGCACAATCATTTTTTACAAGATGATGTATTGAAGCGACATCTTTGGGACCAAACGCCAAAATCGGTCGTGCTGCCGACAAATAATCGACAATTTTTGTAGAAAAAGATTGCCGTACCAATAATTTGTTTTTTAAATCCGTTGCTTCAATATGTACTAACATATCAGCATTATTTTGAATTTCGGGCACCTCGATTGATGAAACGCTACCCATTACAAATGAGGACTCACCAACATTTAGGGCTTTGTTCATTTTTTCAGTTAAAGTATTACCTGTATAAATACGAAGTTGTGCTTTAACCGTATCTTTATTTATTTTTTTAAGAACACTTGCTATTTCTGAAAGTGAGCGCCAACGATTAAGACCAATATTACCGGTATAAACTAACTGTAATGGTTCGTTGTACTTGTCTTTAATTGGTGCATCACCTGAAAAATCCGCTGATTTTGTAAGGACTTTACACTCTTTTTTTAACGCGCTTTCGTAATCGTTTTTTTGCACATTGGAAATCACATAAAATAAGTCTGCCTTTTTAACTACTTTTCGCATATATGACCGGTCTATAAAATGTTTTATCCAACGAAGTGGTGACAATATAAACTGTTTAAGGGAATAATTGTTATCCCAAGCATATAGGACAAGCTTTTTATTCGATAATTTCGTTATATGCAAAATTAATCTATTTAAGAATGACGACTCTGACAAAACTGTAAAGATAATGTCAGGGTTATACTCTTCAACAAATTGTTTGAGTTCAGGAGATTTCCATTTGCCTATTCTCCACACAAAATCTTGTAACCAAAAAAACATAGTCCATCTACAAGATTTTATAAAATCTATAACACCTTGTTCGTTTTTTGTGTTTGATACCTTTAGTTTTTTGTTGGTTTCTTTACCTTTAACATGAACGCCAACTGGTGTCTTTTTTAAAAGGTTTTTTATAAGCATTTTTTCAGTGATGCAAAAAGCTTGTAAGATTTCCTTATCAGGAAAACCTGCTCTTGTATAAATACTTGCAAGTTCTACATCTTCCATATCCTTAAAAAGATTTATAAATGTATTGCCTATGCTTATTTCTTTATTAAGTGGTGATGATGATATGAAAAGTATTTTCAAGAAGCTCACTCCTTTCCACTGAAATAAGAGATATTATGAAATATCTATCCAGTCGCCTAGTTTACGTTCCCATTCATCAGGTTTAAACAACTGAAATCCTCCGCCAGCAAAAAATGTATATTCACCAAAATATATTTTGCCGCCTAATTCGTATAAATCGATTCTGACAAACTTTTTATTTTTTGCAAGTTCAGCAACAATTCGATGCATTTCATCAAACATTTTTGGTTTTTCAATCGGTTTGTCGGAATTTGGACAATGTCTTTTAACATCAAGATGGTTAAAAGACATATCAAAAAAATCAAATCTGCAATCTGTATCCCTATCCGTAACCATTAGCATCATTTTGGGTATTCCGTTGAAACAATAAAATTTATAATCATCTATACTTTTTTCGGGATTTTTATCATCAGTCATCATTTTTTCAGCAATAATATAGGGTTTTATATCTTTATATGGATATTCTCTACCGGCATAGAAAAAATCTTGCTTTAATCTCTTTGAATAAAACTTCTTCATTGCATCTAAATCATCTTTTGTCAACGCAGATTTATCTTTAATCACTTTAGAACTACCCGAATCATGATTACATTTAAGTACAAACTGATTTGGCAATGTATCAAAATCAATTTCATCAAATGATTCCCATTTTCCCAAAAGCGGAAACAAATATTCTTCGCCTAAAACTTCAGTAATATGCTCACGAACAGCAAGTTTGTCAACAAGTTTGCTATATTCCGGATGTCTGTCATTAACCTTCAGCCACTGTAATTTTTCATTGAAGCCTTTAGGGTCTTTAAAATTTATAAACTTCCTTGTCGTAGCAAAGTAAAATATTTGTAAATATAACTTATCTGGCAAAAAAGAAAGCGCATACATCATATTGCTTCTGAAATTACGACTGAAAATTTTACGTAAATCAACCATTACATTTCCTCTTAATTATAAGTTTTCTTTATACCACTCGATAGCAAGTTTAATTCCGTCCTGGAAACTATAATCGGGGTCATATCCCAAAAGGCGTTTTGCTTTACTTATATCTGCATTAGAGTGCTTAATATCGCCTTTACGATCGGGTCCGAAGTTTGGCTCAATATCAAGGCCTAAAGCAGCGGTAAGACCATAGTAAATATCAATAAGATATTCCCTTCCACCATAGGCAACATTATACGCTTCGCCTGCTGCTTCGCTTGGTGCTAAACATGCTTTAAGGTTAGCTTCTATAACATTTTCAATATATGTAAAGTCACGGCTTTGTTTACCGTCACCGTTAATTGTAGGAGTTTCTCCGTTTAATAACTGTTTTAAAAATTTCGGAATAACTGCCGCATAGGCGCCATCGGGGTCCTGACGGCGACCAAATACGTTAAAGTATCTCATTCCGTATGTATCAAGTCCGTAAAGCTTAGTATAGAGTTTACCCCACTCTTCATCACAACGCTTTGTAAGTGCGTAGGGAGAAAGCAAATTACCTTCCCTGCCTTCATATTTTGGCAAGTTAGGCTCGTCCCCGTAAACCGATGAACTTGAAGCATAAACAAACTTTTTAACGCCATTCTGCCTGGCGGCTTCCATCATGTTAAGTGTACCTTCAATATTGTTTTTGCAGTAAAACAGTGGCATTTCAATAGAAC
Organism: Acutalibacteraceae bacterium; assembly: GCA_045613385.1. Taxonomy (GTDB): domain Bacteria; phylum Bacillota; class Clostridia; order Oscillospirales; family Acutalibacteraceae; genus SIG565. Next base: position 42,288 of record JAZLAW010000002.1, read on the forward strand.
GCGGTACGCTGCCCCAAGCGGCTTGGTTAAGAACGTAATCTACACCTTCACAAGCTTTCACACAGGTGTCAAGGTCCTTAATATCACCCTTGATAAAGGTATAATTCGGGTTGTCAATAAACATATCGATATTCTTTTGTTTACCGGTTGATAAGTCATCAAGTGCTTTTACTTTATATCCTATATTAAGTATTGCTTCGCAAAGGTTTGAGCCAATAAAACCTGCCGCACCTGTTACGAGAAATACTGAATTTTCAGGAAATTTTAAATGTTTATAGCCCATTATTTTCACTCCGTTTAGAAAGGTAAAATTGAGTTAATTTTGAAATATAAATTTGCTAATTTTTTTCGTGTGTCAGTTTCATTGAGATTAACAACACGGATGTTCATGTCGAAAAGTTCTTTATTCATGATTTTTTTCAAGTCCATATGATGCTTGTCTGAAATTCTATATTCAAGCGGAACCCGAAGCAACAAATCAAGAAGTTTTCTATTGTTGTATGGGATTGTTATATCAAAGCAAGATTTCATTACTCCTATATTTAGACCGCATTTACCGCCATGCATTAATTCCCAAACAAAAAAATCGCTTTCATCGTAGTTGAATAAATGTTCTTTAAGTTGAGTGTTTTTAAAATACTCTTTAAAATATTTATCTGTTTCCCAAACAAGTTTTTTGTTCATGAAGAAAATGTTGTAAAGTGATGTATAATTGCGTGCAGAAAGATTTTTTGGGAATTTTTTACGACCAAAATACTTGTATGCATATGCACGTATAGATTCGGAAATCCATGATTTGACTTCAACGTCGCAAACATCGTTTTGTATTAAAATAATTTTTTTACGAGCGTCGCTATCCTTTGAAGCGCCTATTCCGCCCTGGTTATAATCGAAAACCGTTTTATACACTTGGAAGTCAGCAATTTCTTCATTGGTTTCGGGTATCTTATAAACCTTATGTTGAACATTAAATTTATCACTGATTTCTTTTGCCTTGTCGGCATCAACAGATTCGCGATACATTGAAACATAGCTAAAAGTTTCATATTTTTCATAACAGCCATTGGCAGCCGCAAACGTGGTATTACTGTCAACACCACCTGTAAGAGAAATCGCCGGCTTGTTCCATTTCTTTGGTATAAGGACCATACTATTCTTCATAATCCTGGCGGCCTCATTAATTACCTGAAAATACTCATCTTTGTTCTGGCACATCTGAATTTCTTTATTCGGATAAAATCTTGTAACAGAATAATTGCCGTTTTCAAACTTTACATATGTATTTGGAACAATACGTTTAATCTCTTTATAACAAGTAATATCCCCTGGCATATAATTTCCCATCATAAAGTGATACCATCTATAATTTGTGAGACGCTTTACATAATCATCAGTTTCTAAATTGCAAATATCACCAATTAATCGCATATGTGATGAAATATATTGTTTGCCGTAGGCAGTGCCATAACAACCGTATTGTTGTCCTGAAGCATCTAAAACAAACTCAATTTTTTTATTATCTACAACTCCTAAGATGAAAACACCTGTCAGCTCATCTATACAATCGAAATATTTATTTGTGTTGTAAGCTTCCGCAATTTTTGAAAGAATTATGTTTTCATCATAGTCCATTGAATACGGATTATATGCGTGTCCAATCAGGAAAGCTGTTTTGCCATCAAAATCATATACAAAAAGTTTATTTGAATTATAAACCCAAAAATTATAATCACCGATTATGGTTTTTCGCCAATTATTATAAAAAGGATAATCACTAACATTATCCAATTCGGCATCCGTGATTAAATAACCTTTTTCAAACAAATGCTTTTGTATGTTTGGTTTTTTATCCAAAATGTTTTTTAGCATTCAGCATCACCTAAAATTATAATCTCCAATAGTTATATCCTGCGGCTTCATATTCCTTGCGGCAAAGAAGTCCCTTAATATCTGCGAGAACCTTTTTAGAGTTGTCGCCCGATTTAAACATATTGTCAAAGTCTTTTTGTGTTAAATCCTTAAACTGCTCGTGAGCAACTGCAAGAATAACTGCATCACAATCAGCAATTGTATTCATATCTACAAACTCCATACCGTAAAGGTGTTTTGCTTCATCGGCATCTGCAGCAGGGTCGGCAACAGTTGCAGTAATACCGTATTCTTTAAGTTCATTGTAAATATCTATAATCTTTGTATTACGTGTATCTGGACAGTTTTCCTTGAAAGTGAAACCAAGAATGGCAACCTTTGCGTTCTTAATAGCAACATCAGCTTTGATAAGGTTTTTAACAACGCTCTCGGCAACATATTTACCCATATCATCATTAATTCTGCGACCTGACAGAATAATCTGGCTGTGATAACCTAACTGTTCAGCTTTGTATGTAAGATAATACGGGTCAACGCCGATACAGTGACCGCCAACAAGACCGGGGAAGAACTTAAGGAAGTTCCATTTTGTACCCGCAGCTTTAAGAACCGACTGTGTGTCAATACCCATTTTATTAAATATAATTGAAAGCTCATTCATAAACGCAATATTTATATCACGCTGACTATTCTCAATAACCTTTGCAGCTTCGGCAACCTTGATACTTTCAGCTCTATGAACACCTGCTTCAACAACAAGCTCATAAACTTTAGCTATTTCATCGAGTGATTCTTCATCCATACCGGAAACAATCTTCACTATCGTCTCGAGTCGATGAACCTTGTCGCCGGGGTTGATTCTCTCGGGTGAATAACCGATTTTAAAATCAACTCCGCATTTAAGACCTGATTCTTTTTCAAGAATCGGGATGCAAATATCTTCTGTAACGCCGGGATAAACTGTTGACTCATAAACAACAATAGAACCTTTTGTAAGATTGCGACCAACAATAGTTGATGCGCCTTCAACAGGTGTTAAATCGGGTGTATGATCATCATTTACAGGTGTGGGTACTGCTACAATGTGAAATTTAGCTTCACGGAGTTTACTCTCATCTGCAGTAAACTCAACAGTACATACTTTAATTGCATCATCACCAACTTCGTTTGTTGGATCGATACCGCTCTTATAGAGTTCAATTTTCTTGGCATTAAGGTCAAATCCAACTACCTTTACCTTTTTAGAAAATGCAACCGCAATAGGCATACCTACATAACCAAGGCCAACCAGGGAGATTTTTTCTTCGCCATTAACAATTTTTTCGTAAAGTGACATAACGATTACTCCTTTATTTTAAGATATTTACACATTTCTTCATTAACTTTTTTAACATCGAACTTATCTTGACAATATATGTGACTTGCTTTACCCATAGTTTCTATAAGTTCGGGATGCTTAATAAATTCTATCATTTTTTCGGCCACTGCCTGTCCACTATGGGTTGGAACAAGAAAACCTGTTTCTCCATCGATTACAGTCTCTCTGCAACCTGGTGCATTAGTCGTAATTACTGCTCTTGCCATTGCCATGGCTTCAAGGACAGTTCGCGGTGTTCCTTCTCTGTAAGACGGAAGAACATAAACAGAACATTGTTTATAATAATCGGCAACCGTATCTGTTTCTCCAAAATGCTCAATAATGCCTTTTTGAATATATGTATCAAGGTCACTTTGAGACAGAGAATCTTGAATACCTTCACAGGCCCCGAGCAACATACAACGCACTTCGGGATATTTTTCTTTAACTATTTGACAGGCTTCCAGATACTCACGTATTCCTTTTGAATACATAACTCTGGACAACATAAAGAAAGTGATTTGTTCGGGATAAGGTGTAACTGCAAACTTTCCCATATTTACACCTGAGCCGTTGACTATGTAGCATTTTTCTGGTTTTACTAACTTTTCACTTATGAACTCTTTTTTGTCATCAGAATTTTGAAAAATAACAGTATCAGCACACATAAAACCGATTTTATAGAGCACCGACATTATAAGTTTAATTATTTTGGCTTTTTTAGTTTTTGCGGTGAAAGCATACCCTGCGCCGGTAACCATAGCAACCTTATGCGGTACCCGTGCTAATTTACCTGCCATAGAACCATAAATAACCGGTTTTGAAGTGTATCCTAAAATGACGTCGGGTTTTTCTTTTTTGAAGAGTTTCCTAAGAGCGTTCATATAAGCAAAATCTTTTAACGGATTTACCCCATTCTTATTCATGGGAATTTCCAGAAACTTTGCACCCAACGCTTCGACCTTATCAACATTATCCTGATTAGGTCCGGTAACGATTACTTCATAACCCGCCGCGATAATTTTTTTAACCAAATCACCGCGAAAGTTATACGCCGTCCGGTTTTTAGGAGAAACAAGTATAAATTTCAAATTAACATCTCCCTACAAAAATGTATATTATGATGCTATTATATACCTATTATATACCTATCATATAATAGCACAACCGCTCAATAAAGTCAACAAGTTATAATATATACAATATATTATACTACTGTTGAAAATATTGTCTTATTGTGTTAAAATTATAAAATCGATATAAAATATTTAGTAAGGGGTGAGATATGTGCCGAACAAGTTTATTTTGCACAGTAGTTACAAGCCGACAGGCGACCAACCGCAAGCGATTGAAAAATTAGTTGAAGGCTTAAATCGTGGCGATAAAGAACAAACACTGCTTGGTGTTACAGGTTCAGGTAAGACCTTTACAATGGCTAATATTATTGAAAAAATAAACCGTCCAACACTCGTTCTCGCTCATAATAAAACCCTTGCCGCACAGCTCTGCTCTGAATTTAAAGAATTTTTCCCGGAAAACGCTGTTGAGTATTTTGTTTCCTATTATGACTATTATCAACCTGAAGCCTATATTCCCGGTACCGACACTTACATTGAAAAGGACTCTGCTATAAATGATGAAATTGATAAACTGAGACACAGTGCCACCTGTGCACTTTCAGAACGCAGAGATGTTATTATCGTTGCATCAGTTTCCTGTATATACTCTCTTGGTAACCCTATAGACTACAGAAATATGGTTATTTCTCTCCGTAATGGTATGGAGAAAAGCCGTGATGACTTTATCGCAAAATTAGTGGATTTGCAGTATGAACGCAACGATGTAAACTTTACGCGTAATAAGTTTCGCGTTCGCGGTGATGTTGTTGAAATCTATCCGGCTTACTCTTACGGTAATGCCATACGTGTTGAGTTTTTTGGAGATGAAATAGATAGAATTTGTGAAATTAATACACTTACCGGAGAAGTCAAGGCTACCCTTTCTCATGTCGCTATCTACCCTGCTTCACATTATATTGTACCGCAGGATAAAATGATAGATGCTCTTAAAAATCTTGAAGAAGAAATGGAAGAGCGTGTGAAATTTTTTACGGAAAACTCCAAGCTTATTGAAGCACAGAGAATTCGCCAACGAACCGAATATGATATTGAAATGCTAAGAGAAATTGGTACTTGTAAAGGTGTCGAAAACTATTCGAGAGTACTCTCTGGCAGACCAAAAGGCAGTGTGCCCTTTACCCTACTTGATTATTTTCCCGATGATTTTGTTTTATTCGTTGATGAGTCTCACGTAACATTACCGCAAGTGCGCGGTATGTTTGGTGGTGACAAGGCAAGAAAGGAAAATCTGGTGGAATTTGGTTTCCGTTTGCCATCGGCATTTGATAATCGACCGCTTAATTTTGATGAGTTCTATAAACATATCAATCAAGTGGTTTTCGTTTCTGCTACTCCCGGTGAATTCGAAAAAGAAAAATCTGTACAGATTGCTCAACAAGTTATCCGACCCACAGGACTTCTTGATCCGAAAGTTACCGTAAAACCCAGTGACGGACAAATAGATGATTTGGTTTCGCAAATTAATATACGTTCCGCACGTAATGAGCGCGTTCTTGTTACGACGCTTACCAAAAAAATGGCGGAAGATTTAACAGAATATCTTGAAAATCTTGATATAAAAGTCAGATATATGCATTATGATATTGACACTATTGAACGTATGGAAATTATCCGCGATTTGCGACTTGGTAAATTTGATGTACTAATCGGTATCAACCTTCTCAGAGAAGGTCTTGATATCCCTGAAGTATCGCTTGTGGCTATCCTTGATGCTGATAAGGAAGGTTTTTTGAGAAGTGAAACTTCGCTTATACAAACAATAGGCCGCGCCGCACGTAATGCTTCGGGCGAAGTGATTATGTACGCCGATACGGTTACGCGCTCTATGGAAAACGCAATTCGTGAGACTCTGCGCCGCCGACAAATACAAGATGAATATAATAAGCAAAACGGAATCATTCCACAAACCATTATTAAAGACGTTCGTGAAATTATTGAAATGACATCAAAGCCTATTGGTGAAGAAAACATTAAAAAGATGGCAAAGGCCGAAAAAGAAAAGCTCATTTTAAGACTCAGTGCAGAAATGCGTGAAGCCGCAAAAATGCTTGAATTTGAACACGCCGCATATTTGCGCGATAAAATAGCAGAACTTAAAAAATAAGAAGGATGTACTAAGTACATCCTTCTTATTTTAGATTTAATATGCAGTTAACCTGTAAATCGGGCAACCAAAGTCTACAAACTTTTGCTCGTACTCGGTTACAATATTGTCTTCAATATCACTTTTATGTACATCTAAGCAAACATCCTTTAACTTAAAGCCGTTAGCGGTTAACTGTTCAATTGAAAACTCAAACAACCCACGGTTGTCGGTTTTAAAATGTATTTCCGCATTGTCTTTTAAAAACCCTTTATAAATATTTAAAAATGGCTTTGCAGTTAAGCGGTGATTGGCATATTTTTTCTTAGGAAACGGGCAGGAAAAATTAAGATATAATCTATCAATCGAGTTTTTTGGCAAATAGCATCTTAAATATTCCGCAGAACATTTTATAAAAATTAAATTTTTAATGTTTTGCTCTTTTGCTTTTTCACAGGCAGACACAATTACGTTTGCAGTTTTTTCAACTGCGATGAAGTTGATATCGGGATTTCTTTTTGCAATCTCGCAGGAAAACTGACCTTTTCCGCAACCTATTTCTAAGTGAACAGGATTATTATTTCCAAAAATTTCCGAATAATCAAAAATCTCACTTTCCAAAATTTCCGCATTGAAATTACGGTCTTCACGGTCAATAACTATTAGATTTTGCTGACAGTTACCCAGTCTTTCTTCTAAATATTTTTTCTTTCGCATTCTCATTATAATCACCGAAAGAATTATAACATACTGTTTAAAATTATTCAACAATCTTGCCGTTAATTACTTGACAATAAAAGCTAATATATATATAATATAATTTGTTATGCGGGTATGGCGGAATCGGCAGTTTTAAACCAAACGCTCACTGTGTGAGATGCAGTGAAGGTTTAAAAGGCGCAGCGGTCGAAATTATTCGGCCCTCCAAGCCGAAAATAATTTCGGGTAACCGCAAGAGTCACGCGGAAGCGCGGCTGCAATTTTTACAACTAAATATGCGGGTATGGCGGAATCGGCAGACGCGCTAGATTCAGGTTCTAGTCGGGGCAACTCGGTACAGGTTCAAGTCCTGCTACCCGCACCAATTCCCAAGCCATACAAAATTGTATGGCTTGGGAATTTTTTTTAATTGCTACAAAATATAATGTAAGGAGAGAAATATGAAAAAGAAAACTGATTTTAAAATGCTTCTTACCCTATTTGCGATTTTCTTTAAAATCGGTGCTTTTACTTTTGGCGGCGGTTATGCTATGATACCTCTTATCCAAAAGGAAGTAAGCGAAAACAAAAAGTGGATAACTAATGAGGAAATATTAGATGTCTTTGCGATTTCCGAATCAACTCCTGGACCGATTGCAATTAATTCCGCAACTTTTATCGGTTATAAGGTTGCAGGCTTCTGGGGCTCATTTTTCGCTACATTAGGGGTTGTTTTACCATCTTTTCTTATAATTTCATTGATTTCTTTGATTCTTGATAAATTCCAAAATTTAAAAGCGGTGCAATATGCCTTCTTCGGCATTCGCGCAGGTGTTTTAGCGCTTATCGTTAAAGCTTTCTGGAGCATGGCAAAGGTTTGCCCTAAAAAAACAATTTCTTATGTTTTGGCAGCTCTTTCTTTCATCTTTGCCGCAATTTTGAAGGTCGATGTACTAATAATTATCATTGCTTGTGCTATTATTGGTTTGGTTACATCTCTGATAACTGAAAGGAGATTAAGTAAATGATTTTCCTGCAGTTATTTCTAACATTCTTCAAAATCGGATTATTCACTATCGGCGGTGGGTATGCCATGCTTCCGCTTATCCAAGCGGAAGTTCAAAGATTAGGTTGGATGAGCGGTACAGAACTCGTAAACTTTATTGCAGTTAGTGAAAGTACTCCCGGGCCTTTTGCAATAAACTGCGCCACCTATGTTGGAGCACAAATGGGCGGTGTATTTGGTAGCATTTGTGCAACACTCGGTGTGGTGTTACCATCATTCATAATTATTTTAATCATCGCCGCATTTTTCGAAAAATTCAAAGATAATAAAATTGTAGTTGGTTGTATGACCGGTCTTAAACCCGCAGTAATAGGTTTAATAGGTTCTGCATTGGTTTCCATTGCGACTACCGTTTTCTTTCACAATGGTTTTTCTCTTAATATTTTCTCTACCCCGCAGTTTTATGTGTCACTAATATTATTTATAACAATGACTGTATGCGCTTTAAAAAAAGTCCATCCAATAATAATTATCTGTATTTCAGCTGCAGTTGGTATAATAACGGGGTACGCATTTAATTTCTGATACTAAAACAAAAAACTCTGCTACGGAAATTCCGTAGCAGAGTTTTTTTATTTAGATTGATAAATCTTCAACAATAAGTGTACGAACTGCATCTTCGCCTTTAGGAGCATTGCGTTCAGCTAAGAACTTAGAAGCAACCTGTGGGAAGAGTGCGTAGCTTAATACATCCTCTTCACTCTTGGCAAGCTCGCCAGCTTCTTGTTTATATTTTTGAAGTTCGGGTTCGAGCAAATCTGCAGGACGGCAGGTAATTACCTTGTCATCTCCTATTGCTTTTTTGCGAACTTCTTCATTAACGATACCCGGAACCTGACCGTATTCTCCGCGAAGAACACCTTTAGATTCCTTAGTAACCATCTTGTATCTTTCACCTGCAAGAACATTAAATACCGCCTGAGTGCCTACAATCTGGCTTGTAGGAGTTACAAGTGGCGGATAACCGAAATCTTTACGAACATTCGGGATTTCTGCCAAAACATCATAGTATTTATCTTCTGCATTAGCTTGTTTAAGTTGTGAAATAAGGTTTGAAAGCATACCGCCAGGTACTTGATATAAAAGTGTCTTAACATCAACATTGAGCACCTTCGGATCAAGTGTGCCGTCTGCCTTCATCTTATTTGCGACATCACGGAAATGCGCCGCAACATCACTTAACTTATTAAGGTCAAGTCCTGTATCACGCTCTGTACCTTGTAAAGTAGCAACAAGTGCTTCGGTAGAAGGTTGTGCAGTACCGTTAGCAAACGGAGATAACGCGGTATCAACAATATCAACCCCTGCCTGAACAGCCATAAGATACGTCATATCACCAGTACCTGTGGTGTTATGTGTATGAAGATGAATCGGAACCTTGACGTTCTCTTTCAATTTTTTAACCAGAGAATACGCATCATAAGGAAGCAAAAGGTTTGCCATATCCTTGATACAAATAACATCTGCGCCCATTTTTTCGAGTTTTACAGCAAGGTTTACAAAATACTCTTCATTGTGTACAGGGCTTACTGTATAACTGATAGCAGCTTCACAAATACCGCCATATTTCTTACAGGATTTCATTGCCTGTTCCATATTTCTGGTATCGTTAAGAGCATCGAAAATACGAATAACATCAATACCGTTTTCAATAGATTTTTTAACAAATGCATCAACAACATCATCCGCATAATGCTTATAACCAAGAAGGTTTTGACCACGAAGAAGCATTTGCAATTTTGTATTAGGCATATGCTTTTTAAGGGTACGAAGTCTCTCCCACGGGTCTTCGTTTAAGAAACGCATACAAGCATCAAATGTTGCGCCGCCCCAACACTCAAGCGACCAATAGCCCATTTTATCAAGCTTTTCAAGAGCAGGTATCATATCTTCAATACGCATACGAGTAGCAGCTTGAGACTGATGAGCATCACGCAAAATAGTATCGGTTATATATAGTTTTTTGTTTTCCATATTATATTCTCCTATTAACTAAACAATGCTATGAGAACGCCTGCGGCAACCGCCGAACCAATAACACCCGCAACGTTCGGACCCATTGCGTGCATCAACAAGAAGTTTGAAGAATTGGCTTTCTGGCCTTCAGCTTGTGAAACACGAGCAGCCATCGGTACAGCAGAAACACCAGCGGAACCGATAAGCGGGTTGATTTTGTTTTTAGAAAACAAGTTCATTACCTTTGCCAGTAATACACCACCTGCAGTACCAATACCAAAAGCAACAACACCCATTGCAAGAATCTTAAGTGTCTGTAAATTAAGGAATGCCGAAGCGGTGGCTGTTGCACCAACTGATATACCTAAGAATATCGTTACAATATTCATAAGTTCATTTTGAGCAGTCTTACAAAGGCGTTCAGCAACACCCGATTCTTTCCAAAGGTTACCGAGCATCAAACAACCAACAAGCGGAGTAGCCGACGGAACAAGAAGAGCCACGAAAATAGTAACTGCAATCGGGAAAATAATTTTCTCAGTGCGTGAAACCTTACGAAGCGGTTTCATAACAATTTCGCGTTCTTTCTTGGTTGTAAGTAAGCGCATAATCGGCGGCTGGATAACGGGAACCAACGCCATATAAGAATATGCGGCAACAGCGATAGGACCAAGTAAATCAGGAAACAACTTAGATGTTGTATAAATGGCTGTAGGACCATCTGCACCGCCTATAATACCGATAGAAGCAGCCGCTTCTTGCGGAAATCCAAGGAAGAAGCAACCAATAAAAGTTATAAAAATACCCATCTGAGCGGCGGCTCCGAGTAACAAAGATTTCGGATTGGAAATAAGCGGACCAAAGTCAGTCATAGCACCGATACCTACAAATATAAGGCAGGGATACACGCAGGTCTTAACGCCAATATAAAGGATATCGAGCAATCCGCCTTCTGCTAAAATACGACCATAGTCATGATAAAATTCTGAGCTTTCATCCATAAAAGCAGTCCAGAATTCAGTATGATACATCTCTGCACCCGGAAGATTTGTCAAGAGCATACCAAAAGCAATACCGATGAGCAATAACGGTTCAAACTGCTTTTTGATTGCCAAATATAAAAGCAAAAGTGAAACGCCTATCATTACAAGGTTTTTCCACATTTCACCGGCCATAAAACCATCAATAAGCATAAAAAATCCGGTCTGTTCAATAAAATTAACAATATATTCCATAACTGATTACCTATTCCGATTAAGCAATTACACAAAGTGTAGCACCGGTATCAACAGATGCTCCATTCTGTACATTTACAGATGCAACAGTGCCGTCTACAGGTGACAAAATTTCGTTTTCCATTTTCATAGCTTCAAGTATCATAAGAACATCGCCTTTTTTAACTGCAGCGCCATTCTGTACTTTAACAGAAAGAATAGTGCCGGGCATCGGAGCGTTTACAGTAGCGCCATTTGCTACCGGTGCGGCAGGAGCTGGTGCAGCAGCAGGTGCAGCCTCAGCTTTTGCAGGAGCCGGTGCAGCTTTAATCTCAGATGCATCAGCTACTTCGAGTACAACTTCATAAGCAGTGCCATTAACAGTTACATTATATTTTTTCATAATTAATTTCCCCTTTTATTAGATTCTTCTAAATGATTTAATACGTATTGCCGAAACATCGGCACCGAGTTCTTCTGCAATTACTGCAGAAACCGCCGCAATAATTTCCTGACGGTTTTCAATCGGTTGCTCAACCACCGGTGCGGCAACTACCTGTGGCTCAGTATTCTCGGTTTTATTAATGAAGAACAAACTTATTATTTTGCAAAGAACAATAATAGCTAAAAGTCCTACAAAAACCGTACCGAATCCTAATAAAACCACATATCCGTTCGGCACTTTTTCAGGCGGAAGATTTGATAAAAAATTCTGAAATATTTCCTGCATTATGGCACCTCCTTTATGTTACAAAAAACTTCTTGGAAAATTATCCGTAATCAAATTTATTGTAATACAAAATACGGATAAAATCAACTGTTTTTTCTACTATTTGTGAAAATTCTGCTAAAATTCTTATAAGAAAAAGCACCGCGCATTTCACGGTGCTTTTCTATTATATAGTTTCATCTATAATTGCTTTAATGGTGTGCATTCTGTTTTCGGCCTCGTCAAAAACTATTGAGTTTTTACTTTCGAAAACTTCGTCAGTTACTTCCATACAGTCGATTCCAAATTTTTCATAAATTTCTTTGCCTACGCCTGTTTTAAGGTCGTGGAAAGCGGGTAAACAATGCATAAACTTACAACCATCCCCCGCCGCCTTCATAAGTTCGCTATTTACCTGATAGGGCTTCAGGTCATTTATTCGCTCTTCCCATACATTTGCGCTTTCACCCATCGAAACCCAAACATCAGTATAAATTACATCGGCGTTTCTAACTGCATCCTTGGGGTTCTCCGAAAAAGTAAGAGTAGCACCTGAAAGTTTTGCAATTTTTTGGCACTCATTAATTAATTCTTGGTTCGGAAAATATTTTTTAGGACAACAGGCCGTAAAATTAAGTCCCATTTTAGCACAACCAACCATAAGCGAGTTACCCATATTATATCGAGCATCACCAATATATACGAAATTAATTCCCTTCAGTTTTCCAAAATGTTCTTTAATTGTGAGAAAATCAGCTAATATTTGTGTGGGATGAAACTCATTTGTTAAACCATTCCATACAGGTACACCGGCGTACTTTGCAAGTTCTTCCACAATCTCTTGCCCGAATCCACGGTACTCAATACCATCAAACATTCCGCCCAATACTCTTGCGGTATCGGCAATACTCTCTTTTTTACCGATTTGTGAGCCCGATGGGTCAAGATATACCGGATGAATGCCTAAATCGGCCGCGGCCACTTCAAAAGCGCAACGTGTACGTGTACTTGTTTTTTCAAAAATTAATGCAATATTTTTGCCACTGTACTTCTTTTGTGAAACACCGTTTTTCTTCTCTTTTTTTAATTCGGCCGCTTTATCAATTAAATATTCAATTTCTTGTGCTGAAAAATCAAGCAGTTTTAAAAAATTTCTGCCTTTTAAATTCATAAAAATTTCTCCTAAATACAAGCTTGTTTGATAATTTTTATTGCTTTTGATAATTCTTCAAACGAAATATTTAACGCAGGAAGAAGTCTTATTTTATCCTTAGCAGTTAAGCATAAAACTCCATTATCCATACACTGTTTTAATACTTGTGTCGCATCTTTTTTTGTTTTAATACCAATCATTAGTCCCTTGCCGCAAACATATTCAATACCTTCTGCACCATTTAATTCCGTGAAAATATAGTCACTCTTTTTAGAAACTTCGTTCAGTAAATTGTCATCAATGCGATTGATTATATTTAAAGCACCGGCGCAACAAACGGGATTACCACCGAATGTTGAACCGTGTTCACCGTATCCCAGAACATTTTGTGTTTTTTCTCCAAAAAGTACTGCACCTATCGGTAAACCACCGCCTAATCCTTTGGCAGTAGTGACAATATCCGGCTTGATTCCATAATGCATATAGCTGTATAGTTTTCCTGTTCTGCCGTTGCCTGTTTGAACCTCATCAACAATAAACAATATATCGTTTTCCCGGGCAAAATTGTATGCGCCTATAACGAAATCTTCATTTAATACATTAACTCCGCCTTCGCCCTGTATACACTCAATCATTATTGCTGCAGTTTTATTTGATTTAGCGGTATTAATAAGTGTTTCAAGGTCGTTTGCCGGAGTATGAACAAATCCATCCGTCAACGGATTAAAGAGTTCATGATAATGTTCCTGGCCGGTTGCAGCTAAAGTAGTGATAGTTCTGCCGTGAAAACTATTTTCAAGTGTAATGATTGTATAATAATCGTCACCCTTTTTCTCGGCCGCATATTTTCTTGCAGTTTTAATGGCACATTCATTCGCTTCTGCGCCAGAATTACCGAAAAACACCTTTTTCATTCCGGTTTTTTTGCAGAGAACTTTTGCGAGTTCCGCACAGGGTTTTGTATAAAACAGGTTCGATGTATGTTGGATTAACGATAACTGTTTTACAACGGCATTAATCCACTCTTTATTTTCAAAACCAAATGAAGTAACTCCGATTCCCGAAGTTAAATCAACATACTCCTTGCCGTTTATGTCAGAAACTGTTGAGCCGCTACCGCTGACTATTTCAACAGGAAAACGATTATATGTATTTGCTACAAACTTTTTATCGACCGATAAAAAATCAGACATTATCTATCCCCCATAACCATTGTACCGGCACCTTCGTCGGTAAGTATTTCCATAAGAATTGAATGTGGCACTCTGCCATCCATTATTACAACATTTTTAACGCCGTTATTTATAGCTTCGATACAGCAGTCAACCTTTGGAATCATACCACCTGAAACAATGCCTTCCTTTTTTAGTTGTTCTGCCTCACTGACGGTTACATCGGGTATAAGTGTTGTCGGGTCATCTTTATCACGCAAAATTCCCGCGATATCTGTCATCATAATAAGACGCTCTGCATTAATTGCCCCTGCAATGTAAGCCGCCGCGGTATCACCATTAATGTTATAAGCATTACCATCCCTGTCACAACCCAAGGTGGAAATTACGGGTATATACCCTTTTTCAAGCAAATCTTCTACGGGTTTTATATGAATTTTGGTTATATCTCCAACATAACCTAATTTTTCATCTTTGATTTTTGCTTCAATGAGCATACCGTCCATACCCGATATACCCATTGCTTTCCCGCCTTTTTTCTCAAGAAGATTTACAAGTGTCTTATTGACTTTACCGGCTAAAACCATCTGAACAATATCGACAGTTTCTTTATCTGTAACACGAAGTCCATCTACAAACTCGGCTTTTTTGCCTAATTTATTCATCATTTCACTGATTTCAGGGCCACCGCCGTGTACTAAAACAACCTTAACACCAATTAACCAAAGGAGAACTATATCTTCCATAACCTGAAGTTTGAGTTCTTCGTTAATCATAGCATTTCCGCCATATTTTATAACGACAACTTTTGAATTATACCTTTTGATATAAGGCAAAGCCTGTGTAAGTACTTCTGCCCTTTCCGCGTTAGAAAAATTGTTATTCATAAATATAACCCCACAATATTAAGTTCGGTAATCTCCGTTGATTTTTACATAATCATAAGTAAGGTCGCAACCCCACGCTGTTGCAGATGCTTGTCCTGAAGAAAGACCAATGAGTATTTCAATCTCATCTTCTAACAAAATTTCTTTAGCGATTTCTTCGGAAAAATCAACACCCGCACCATTTTTGCAAACATTAATGGTTCCCTTTACAGATTTAAAAGAAACATCTATTTTATTAACGTCTACATTAGCGCCGCTATAACCTATAGCACATAATACGCGGCCCCAGTTTGCATCGGCGCCAAACATTGCCGCCTTTAAAAGAGAAGAACAAACCACACTTTTTGCAACAGTTTTGGCAGTATCAACCGTATCGGCACCGCTCACTTTACATTCAAGAAGTTTAGTAGCCCCTTCACCATCGGCCGCAATCATTCTGCAAAGATTAACGGTTACCGTGTTAAGTGCCTTCATAAATATAGCAAAATTTTCATCTTCTTTATCAATAATACAGTTATCCGCTAAACCATTGGCAAGTACAACAACCATATCATTTGTAGAAGTATCACCATCAACACTAAGCATATTAAAAGTGTTTTGTATATCTGTTGAAAGTGCTTTTTGCAGCATTTCACCACTAATATTAACATCACTTGTAATAAATACAAGCATAGTCGCCATATTCGGATGAATCATACCGCTACCCTTTGCAATACCGCCAATACGGCAGGTCTTACCGTTTATTTCAAATTCAACCGCAATTTCTTTCTTGATGGTATCGGTAGTCATAATACCTTCTGCAGCAAATTCTCCGCCGTTTTCAGATAAACCGTTGATCAACTCAGGTATACCATTTTTTATGGGCTCAATATTAAGGGGTTGACCGATAACACCTGTAGATGCAACAACCACATCTGCAGGGTCAACATTTAGTGCATCCCCCAACATTTTACACATTTTTTCGGCAATTTCGATACCGTCTGCATTACAGGTATTAGCATTACCGCTATTACAAATTATGGCTTTTGCAGTATTATTTTGCAAATTATTTTTTGTAACAACCAGCGGTGCGCCTTTTACAAGGTTTGTTGTATATACCGCCGCGGCATTAGCCTCTTTCTCGCTCACTATAAGTGACAAATCTCTTTTAGAACGATTTTTTCTGATACCGCAATGTACTCCGTTTGCAGTAAATCCCTTAGCGGCACACACGCCACCTGAAATTATTTTCATTATATTCCCTCCACGAGTGCCGTATTCTGCGATACGCCAAGAACCAAATTCATATTCTGTATAGCTGAGCCAGAAGCACCCTTGCCTAAATTATCATATCTTGCAACTAAAATTATTCTATCATCGTTGCCGTATACACTGATTTCCATATCATCTCTGCCGGAAAATTTTGCTGCAGACAGAAATCCGCCTTCATCATCGGCTTCACAAAAAGACACTAAACCATTTTTATAATAAGACTTATATGTATTTTTTATATTCTCAATACTACCGTTTATTTGTGACTTAAATAGTGGAACCGTAACTTCCATACCACTATAATAAGATGCTACGACAGGACAAAATACTGGCTCGGTTTTAAGGCCGCAGATAATCTTCATTTCTTTTAAATGCTTATGTTGTTGAGCAATGCCGTATTGTCTGGGTGCTGACAATAATTCGTTGTTAGTAGTTTCATAATCGGCTATCATTGATTTGCCACCACCCGAATAACCGGTAAGAGAAAAACAAGTAAGTTCTGCATCTTTAGAAATTATTTTAGCATCAATAAGCGGTTTTACAAGCGCTATAAATCCACTTGCGTGGCAACCTGGGTTGGCAATACGCTTATGATTTTTTATTTTTTCGTCACCCAAAACTTCAGGAAAGCCATATACCCAATCATTTTCCGTGCGGTGAGCAGTTGAAGTATCAATTACAACTGTATTTTCATTTTCAATCATACCTACAGCTTCCTTGGCCGCCGCATCAGGCAGACAGAGAAAAGCAATATCGCAGTTATTAAGTGCTTCGCGTCTTGCGTTCAAATCTTTTCTCAATTCATCGGGTAATATAATCAGTTCTATATCGTCTCTGGCAGAAAGTCGGTCATATATCCTTAAACCCGTAGTACCCGCACTACCATCAATAAAAACCTTTGTCATACTTTATAGACACGCCCTTACGTAATTTATCTGATTTTCTACAGAACTAAATGAAGTACCGCCTTTACTTATACGTTTTTCAACACAAGCAGTAAGACTAATTTCTCCATATAAATCTTCACGGAATAATTCACTAAATTCTTTATATTCTTTCAGTGATAAATCCTCTAAAATTTTATTTTCCTTTATACATCTTGCAACTATCTGTCCGGATATTTTATAAGCCGTTCTGAAAGGCATACCGTTTTTGACCAGATAATCGGCAAGGTCTGTGGCGTTAATAAAGCCTTTCTGAGCCGCTGCCAACATATTATCTTTATTAACAGTCATTGTCTCAATCATTCCTGTCATAACAAGAATACATTTCTTGACTGTCTCTACTGCATCAAATACACTTTCCTTGTCTTCTTGCATATCCTTGTTATATGCTAACGGTAAACCCTTCAAGACTGTAAGAAGTGACAGTAAATCTCCATATACTCTACCCGTTTTACCACGGATAAGTTCCGCCATATCAGAATTCTTTTTCTGCGGCATAATGGAAGAACCTGTTGTAAAATCATCGGAAAGTTCTACAAATTTAAATTCCCAGCTTGTCCACAAAATCAGTTCTTCAGATAAACGTGACAAATGCATCATAATCAGCGAAATATCCGCCATAAGTTCTACGGCGAAATCCCTGTCAGAAACACCGTCCATACTGTTTTGGCAGATAGAATCAAAATTCAATTTTTTAGCTTCATATTCCCGGTCGGTGTTGTATGTAGTACCAGCTAATGCACAACTGCCTATAGGACATACATTTGTCCTTTTTCTCGTATCGGCAAGTCTGTCGATATCTCTTAGAAGCATCATACAATAAGCCAACAAATGATGGCCAAATGAAATAGGTTGTGCACGTTGCAAATGTGTATAACCGGGCATAATTGTTTTTATATTTTGTTCCGCTTTGTCGGTCAATGCACTTATTAAATTCCTTGTAATTTTCGAAATTTCATCAATCTCTTCCCGCAAATT
Source organism: Acutalibacteraceae bacterium (assembly GCA_045613385.1). Classification (GTDB taxonomy): domain Bacteria; phylum Bacillota; class Clostridia; order Oscillospirales; family Acutalibacteraceae; genus SIG565. The sequence continues at coordinate 60,765 of JAZLAW010000002.1, forward strand.
CATTCTAAGGTCCAATGCAACCTGGTCATTACGGCTTCTTGCAGTATGCAGTTTTTTACCTGTATCGCCGATTCGCAAAGTCAATTCCTGTTCAACAAACATATGAATGTCTTCACATTCCATATCAAATTGGAGTTTTCCGGAATTCAGGTCATCTAAAATTTCCCCAAGTCCATTAATCAAGGCATCGGCATCATTATCGGTTATAATACCGCAATTTGCCAACATAGCCGCGTGAGCCATACTTCCTTCAATGTCTTGTTTATAGAGCTTATAATCAAAATGAATGGAAGAATTAAAGTCATCAGCCAGTTTATTTGTGGCGCCATCTGTTCTTCCTGCCCATAATTTAGCCATAATTACACCATACCTTAAAAATTATTAATAGTCCTGTACGGATAATCCATACAGGACAGATTATTATATTATTTGCCATCAACAATGGCCTGAACCTTTATCGGCAAACCGTAAAGATTTATAAAGCCTGCTGAATCCTTCTGGTCATAATCGCTCTCACCAAATGTAGCGATTTCTTCACTGTAAAGTGAGTACGGACTCCAAACACCTGCATTAATCATATTGCCTTTGTAGAGCTTGAGTTTAACCTTACCGGTAACTCTCTCCTGCGTCTTATCAACAAACGCAGAAAGTGCTTCGCGAAGCGGAGTGAACCACTGACCGTTATATACGAGCTCTGCAAAAGTAATTGACAATCTCTGTTTTTCGTGCATTGTCATTTTATCGAGACACAAGGTTTCAAGAACATTGTGAGCCTTGTAAAGAATTGTACCGCCGGGGGTTTCATAAACACCGCGGCACTTCATACCAACAAGACGATTTTCAACAATGTCAATAATTCCGATACCGTTTGCGCCTCCGATTTCATTGAGTTTAAGGATAATTTCCTTTGCGCTCATTTTAACGCCGTCAAGTGATACCGGAATACCTTTTTCAAATTCGAGTTCAACGTAGGTTGGCTTATCGGGTGCCGCAATGGGAGAAACACCCATTTCAAGAAAACCGGGTTTTTCATACATAGGTTCGTTTCCTGTATCTTCAAGGTCCATACCTTCGTGTGATAAGTGCCAAAGATTTTTATCTTTTGAATAGTTGGTTTCCCTATTTATCTTAAGCGGAATATTATGTGCTTCCGCATACTCTATTTCTTCTTCACGAGATTTTATATCCCACTCTCTCCAAGGAGCAATGATGGGCATATTGGGTGCAAAATGTTTAATGGCAAGTTCAAAACGAACCTGGTCATTACCCTTACCGGTACAACCATGGCAAATTGCGTCTGCGCCTTCTTTAATGGCAATTTCAACAAGACCCTTTGCAATACAGGGACGCGCATGTGAAGTACCAAGCAGATATTCTTCGTATACAGCGCCTGCTTTCATTGTAGGAATTATGTATTCATCAACATATTCTTCGGTTAAATCAAGTACATAAAGTTTGGATGCACCCGTTTTAATAGCTTTTTCTTCCAAGCCTTCAAGTTCATCAGCCTGTCCTACGTTGCCCGAAACGGCTATTACTTCGCAATTATTGTAATTCTCCTTCAGCCACGGAATTATAATAGACGTATCAAGTCCACCCGAGTACGCCAATACAACCTTTTTGATATCTTCTTTTTTCATAATTTTCTCTCCTTGAATAAATATGCATAGTCAAATTTTTAACACTTGACTATTATACACAGTAAAAATTGCTTTGTCAAGCACTAAAATAAATATTTATGCATAATTATTGAATTTTTACTCTATATTTTGCATTTTTATGCAAGTTTTGTGCAAATTATTCAAAAAACAAAATGCCCTTTCAGAAAAGAGCATTTTTTACGATTTTTTATTTACAGTAAAAGTTCTTGATTTCATCAAAAACTTTTTTCTCATCTTCAGAAAAAGTTTCATATTTCAAGGACAATCTTTCAATTTCTTTGATTATTGCTGATTTATTATTCGGTTTCGGAGTATCACCCAATAACTTTCTATGATTATTGAAAACAATATTTCTTACTGCCTGTTCGCTTAATCCTAACGGTTTGTACACATATTCAGGTTTAAAGTAAAAATCTGACAAACTGAATTCTTCGGTGTCGGCAATATTTTTGCAAACAAGATTATAAAGATTTTCAAAGTTCCTTAAATCATTAAACTCAGCGTTATAAGAGTCGGTTCCAAGATATATACGCTCTGAGTTCCTTTCTAAGAAATATCTCATTGCTTCCCTGTTTTCAGTAAACACCTGGAACATATGTACCCCCGGTGTTAAGTCGAAAGAAAGATTTGGATATTTATCAAGAAATCTCTGCGCCATATCAAGTTTATCATACATAAAAGCAAAATGTGCTAAAATTACATTTAAATTTTGATGTTTATCCATCATTTTCTCAAATTCCGCATAGGTTTCATCAAGAGATAAAAATCCTTCAGCACCGTAATAATGTCCGTCAGTTATACGGTATGGCTCTTCCTTTTTTAGTCTCTCATAGTCCCAATAATAAATAGGGTCAGCAATATGTATTAAAACAGGTAAATTGTTTTTTTCGGCATAATCAAAAACCTTATCATACATCGGAGAATCAAAACCAAAACCTAACTTCTTACGCATGTCGGGTTTGCCTTCAATTAATTTAAGGCCTTCGAATCCCTGCTCCATAGCATTTTCTAATTGCTCAAGCAAATCATCTGCCGTAGTATCCTTATCATACCAAAAACCGTAGAAAGCAAAAGCATCGGGATACATCATATCCTTAGCCATTAAAATCATCAAATTCTGAGAAATGCAGTCATCGTAAATCGGCACCGAAAGAAAAACGATTTTTTCAACATCATTCTGTTTCATTTCTTTTCTGAAAAAATCAACCGTATCGGTCATCGGACGTAACTTATCAATATGATAATGAATATCTCTAACCATTAAAATCAACTCCTAACAAATGAATTATAACACACAAAAAATTTTGTCAATGAGTATCCGCACGCTGTACGGGTTGATATTTATTTGATATAAAATTAGAATCAGTTGTTTTGCTACTTGTTAATCTCGGGATTATCAGTACGATTCAAAAGATAATCAACAGAAACATTGTGAAAATCTGCAATACCGATTAGGATAGATGTTGGTATATCAATATCTCCGCGCTCATAATTACTATATACCCTTTGACTGCACGAAAGCAATTTTCCCATATAGGTTTGGGTCAAATCTTTATCCTCGCGTAAATTTCTAATTCTGTCGTAAACCGCCACACTATCACCACCTGTTTAATTTTTAGTTTTATTATGTACTAGCGAATTATTCGCTATTGACTTTTAGCGGACAATTCGCTAAAATATACTTATCAACATATAAAACATACAAAAGTGGTGATAAATTTTTGATAAATTTTATTAAACGTATAATAAATAGTCGATATTTTCAATCATTTAAATGTGTAATTAATGACCCGAAAGGCTATATCGACAGAAATAAATTCGTTAAATATATGAACAAGACTTCTAAGCAAATCGGAATGAAGAGTAGTCGCTTTCAAAATCCTAGTGGAACTTCTTCTTACTCATTTACAACTGCTTTAGATTTATCCGTTTTATGTGAAAAAGCAATATCCTACAATTTAATTAATAAAATTTGGCAAAAAAAAAGCATAAGTGTGAATATTAAAGGCACAAATTCCCGTACAATAAATATTAAAAATATAGTCTTTAATAATTGTGATAATAACCTAAAAAATTTTTTAATTGGTGGTAAAAGTGGTTCTTTGAATGCTAAAAACAAATCGCATATTTTTTATTTAGAAATTAACAAAGAAAAACACATTTTAGCAATATTGGCACAAGATAAAATAAGTTTTCAAAAAATTTATACTATTGCATACGAAATATGTACTAACAGTTTTAGCGGAGTAATTGGTGATTTTACTAATAAAATGTTAGAAAATAGTGGTGGTTTTATATTTAAAAAGATCAATAATGGAACCTGTTTTTTTAAAAATGAAAATATTAGAATGATTCCTGCCAGTGTCACAAAGATTTTAACGGCAATTTGTGTACTAGAATCAGGTATTAATCTTAATTCAAATGTTGTAATTTCAAAAAGTGATATTTCGAAAGGTTCTGGCTCAAAATTTCTCACAGGTGACATCGTTACTATGACAGAAGCATTATATATAATGATTATGGAATCTTCAAATACAATGGCAAATGCAATTTCTAGGACTGTTGGTTCAAATTTTAATTTTTAATAAAAAAGGCAAGACCAAATTGGTCTTGCCTTTTTTATGCTTATTATTCGACTAATTTTTAAAATCTTTTAGTATATCATTTACGGTTTCTTCAGCAGAAATTTTTGAATTAATTAGTTTATCCGAAACCTTACAATATATCTCGTACCGCTCGTTATAACGTTTTTCGAGTGATTCTCTGTCTTTAGATAGCGGTCGGTCATCGGTGGGAATAATTTTATCAAGCGGTCGGTCGATAAAGTAAATTTTACTGTTAAGTTTAAGAAAATCAATATTTTCTTGTCTTAAAACTGCGCCGCCTCCTGTAGCTATAACCTTGCCTTGCAATGCCGAAACACGTTTAACAACGTCGGTTTCAATATCCCTGAAACCGCTCTCTCCCATTTTTGCAAAAATATCGGTAATATCCCCATTTTCCTTTGATATAATTTCATCGGTATCGATAAATTCCCTGCCCAGTTTTTCTGCCAAAATTTTACCAACTGTCGTCTTACCGCAGCCTGGCATACCTATTAAAACAATATTTTCTTTGGACTTATATATATTATCAAAAATACCGTTTGCCAATTTTTGTGAGCATTTCTCACCCTTAAATTTTTCTACCGCAAATATTGCTTGGCTTACAAGCATATATAGTCCACCTGTTGCTATAATATCGCGTTTTTTAGCTTCTATAACAAGTTTTGAACAAAGCGGATTATAGACAGCATCAAAAACGCCTTCCAATGCAGGAAAATCATCTAAATCAACAAGACACGCATCAACATTTGGAAACATACCGACAGGTGTTGTGTTTATTATTATTTGTGTTTGTGGTCTGTTCTTTGCTTCTTCATAGGTAATTGTACCGTTTTTCTTTTCGCGCGAAACCATATTAATTAATTTTGCATCACAGGACTCCGCCACAGCATAAGCTGTTTTTGATGTACCGCCATCACCTAAAATTAAAACTTCCTTGTCCTTAAGGTCAATTCCCGTTTTTTCAATATTGGCTTTTAAACCCAAAAAATCGGTGTTATAACCTTTAAGTTTACCTTCATCATTTACAACAACATTAACAACACCTATTTTTTTCGCTACATCACTTATTTCATCGAGATACGGTATTACTGTCTGTTTGTAAGGAATTGTAACGTTAATACCCCTAAAATCTTTCTTTTTCATAAAAGCATCTACTTCTTCGGGTTTTAATTCCTTAACACAATAATCCATATTAAAATAAGGACTATAAATTTCTTTAGAAAAACTATGCGATAATTTTTCTCCTATAATTGCATATTCCATTCTTTTTCTCCAAAATAACAAATTTTTTCTTTATTATACAACAATATTTCCATTTTCTCAATAAAAAATCATACCGCACAGATTTTCTGTAGCGGTATGATTTCATAATTTATCTTTTATTCGCGGCATCAAAGTATCATCTTTAAGATGCAGGATTCAATTCATTGTTTTCTGCAATCGATTGTGCCGTTTCAAGCATAGTTTCAGCAAATATTCCATAGCCTTTGTTTGGTGTGTCTATTAATACATGCGTTACCGCACCCACAAGTTTTCCTTCTTGAATAATCGGACTGCCCGACACGCACGTGTCAATATAGGACCAACATATTTTTGCTTTGTTAGATTGCAAAAATTTCCCTAATACGCAAAGAAATCGCACCTAATAGGCACGATTTCTTTGTATTATAGGTAATGCTATTTTAGTGTACGTGTTATATTAGGACCAACACAAAATAAATATTTTACTAATCATTCAGATATGTATCTCTAACCGTAGAAAGTTTTGTTTGACCAGGTGCTTTTTTTCCATCGGCAGTTAATACTTCAACGTTGTATCCTGGGTATTGATTTTGAAATTTTTCACGAAAATCACTTACTGAAAATGAATTCCTTGTCATTCTTTCAGCGTAATATTGTGTAGGCAAAGATGCATCACCGCGAACATTTTTTCCGTTATATAAAATGTTAACTTCAAAACCCTCAATATTATAAATTCGCTTTTCTATATTTTTTACTAACGGCATATTCCCTCTCCTTTTGCTCTAAATTATCATTGAAATGATTTAGCAGAACTTTTTTGAATCATTTTAGGTTCATCTAACCATTCTCCTTGTTTATCAATTGTAACACTATAAAGATTTTTATCCTTGCCTTCAAATGTTAAAACAGCTTTTCCATCAGCAAAATTCTCAACATATTGAATATGCTCATAGCTTTCATTGCTATTATTATCTATTTTTAATAATGCCTCTCCGTTTTCATCAAAATATTCTACGGTGTTAGGTCTATGACCCAAATAGCCATTTTGCGCATCGTATGTAACTACACGTATAAGCCCATCTGAAAGACTAATTGGAGCATCCTCAAAAGAACATAAAAATAATTCGTTAATCTTTACTAGTTTATTTGTATTACAAAAAAATACTATACTTGACATTTTATTGTTTGTAAGTTCTTTACTACCCCAAATGTTACGAGCAACAATTATATTCTTATTTACAATTATTATATTTTCCCAGATATCAGCAGTAGTATAATAATCAAATAAAATGTTCCCTACTTTATCTATAACTGAAAATCCAGGGATTCCAATATAATCCTTTTTGTGTTTAACTATGGCAAAACCATCTTTAAAATTAGTTGTTTCTTCTATCTCACTCGTCAATGGCATAACCGCTTTTCCGTTAAAATCTATATAACCATACTGTATACCGGTATAGTCTGATTTTTTAACCCACATAATACCGTCTTCGCCGAATTTACCATGTTCGGTATATTGCGACAAATCAAGTTTTTCATACGCTTGGCTATAATCATACTCTACAATTGTTTCACCATCCACTATTTTGTGTGTAGAATATGGATTTCCGTCTTGGTCTGGTAAAACTGTTTCTTTACTTGATGTCTCTTGTGATGAAACAGTTCCTTGACCACTACTATAGTCGGAAGTTCCGCAACCGACCAAGCCAATAATAACGACAAGCAATAAACACAAAATACCTACTAATTTTTTCGAACTAACCTTTTTCATTTTCTTTTCCTCCATAAATAAAAAGTGCGGCTACCGAAGTAACCGCACAAAAAACCCAAACTCCGATAGTCGCCAAACTAACCGAGTGTGAAATAGGGCGTAAAAACGCACAACATACAATCGCCGGAATTTGCATTTTTATCAAATTCAAAACAATTATATGTTGCACAAACTAAGCGCATTTATCCCTATAAAAAGAAAAATACACCCAATTTCACACAGTATTCAGTTAGTTTGGCAAAATTAGTATAACACATTAAAATTTAAATTGCAATAGAAAAAGGACTCCACATGGAGCCCTTTCGGTTATGATGCATCTTTTAATTTTTGTTCTCCCGCCACATTTTGCGCAGTCTCAAGCATATTTTCGGCAAAGATGCCGTATCCCTTTGTTGGGTCGTCTATCAGCACATGGGTTACTGCGCCGACAAGCTTACCGTTTTGCAAAATCGGACTACCCGACATACCCTGTACTATTCCTCCGGTTTTTGAAAGTAATTCGTCATCAGTTATTTCTACAATCAAATTCTGTAAAGAACTTACAGATTTATTTATTGTAATTTTACATTTATATTCCTGTGCAATTCCATTTTCAACAGTTGTTAGTATTGTAGCCTCACCATTTTTAATATCTTGCTTTAAAGCAACCGGCATCATTTTCCCATTTATTGAATTTCCGTTACACGCGCCATATACTCCGGTTTCACTATTAAGGGAAAAATCGGCATACTTAAGAGACAATAATCTCCCGTGGAGTTCCCCGGGTGAGCCGCTTACGGCTTTTGTCAGAGAAACTATCTCAGCCGCTACCATTTCACCAGAGCCTATGCTGAGCATTTTACCGGTGTCGTTATCATTAACGCTATGACCGAGCCCACAGACAACATTATTAGTCGGACAGAAAAACGTCAATGTACCTATACCAGCAGAACTATCGCGCACCCAGATACCTGCCTTATACGTCTTTGTACTGGCAGACAAAACTGGTTTTAACACAAGATTTTTTATAACATTATCCCGTTTAATTACAAATGATAAATCTTTTCCACCGGACTTTTCAATAATTTCGGCAACCCCTTCGTTTGTATACACCTTTTGGCCGTCTATCGAAATTATAAAGTCACCTATTTGCAGACCGCTCTGTTTTGCGGGTTGAACATATCCGTTTTCGGAATCGACATCACTAATATCGATTATCAGAACGCCGTCGGTATATATTTTCATACCAAAAGGACTACCGAGCACCGATACATACATATCATCTACAATCTCGACATTTGCGCGTTTCACAGGAATTATTCCAAAAATCTTTAGTTCGACATCATACTTTGAACCAACTTTATTATACAGTTCTGCCTCGGCCGACAGGTTTTCACAGGGAGAAACGCGGACAGGAATATTACTTTTTATTGTCAGATTTGTATTATCAACAATTTTATAATTCGTTACGGTGTTGCTATCAACAAGAAAGACCGCGCTAAAAATTAGCACCGAAAAACACATTAAAATTAATGTCAAAAATTTAAAAAATTTAGAAACAGAATTCAAAACTTCCCCTCCTTTTTTACATTCTGCAAATATTAATTTGCTCATTAAACGTTCTTTTATAAGGGTAATTTTTTGCTAAAAAAAGAGCAGATGACTCTGCTCTTTTTAAGAAATTTTAAGCATTTCGCAATTTACCAATATGGTTTCATTACCTATAACTTCAATATCTTTCCAGGGAATTACTATATCATTTTCCTTGCCGAAAAGTCCTAAAAAATGATTTTTACCGTAAATTATAATTGCGGTAAGTGTTCCAGTTTCTGTATCAAATTCAATATCTGAAACATTTCCTAAAATTCCACCGTTTTTAACACAAACAACCTGTTTATCCTTTAACTCATCAATTCTGAATATCATATAAATCACTCCCAGTAATTTATATGATTAAAATATAAAAAATTATCAATTTTTAATTTTTTCGAGTGCAAATTTTTCAAGTCTTGATACCTGGGCTTGTGAAATTCCGATTTCTTCAGATACTTCCATCTGTGTCTTTCCTTGCATAAATCTTAAATTTAAAATTTTCTTTTCCCTTTCATTAAGATTTTTTATGGCTTCTTTAAATGAAATTTCCTGCAGCCAATTTCTATCATCATTGTTATCTCCAACCTGGTCGAGAACATAAATAGTATCCCCTCCATCAGAATAAATCGGTTCATAAAGAGATACCGGTTCAACCACACTATCCAATGCTATTACGACATCGCTTATCGGTATTTGTAATTCTGTCGCTATCTCGGTAACAGTCGGTTCCCTATTAAGCTTTGCGGTCAGTTGCTCTTTTACCTGCATTGCACGATAAGCGGTATCCTTTATCGACCTACTTACGCGTATAGAATTATTATCCCTTAAATACCTTCTGATTTCTCCAATAATCATAGGAACGGCGTACGTCGAGAACTTTACGTTGTGGCTATCATCAAAGTTATCTATTGCCTTAATAAGTCCTATGCAACCTACCTGAAACAAATCATCAAGATTTTCGCCCCTGCCAACAAATCGTTGGATAACGCTTAAAATAAGTCTTAAATTTCCATTAATAAGCCTTTCTCTTGCGTTCTTATCACCTTTTTTACATTCAATCAGTAATTTTGTTTTTTCGCTTTCTTTTAAAACAGGTAATTTTGACGTATCAACTCCGCAAATTACCACCTTTGTTTTATACAAAAACCAACACCTCCGTACAATAAAATTATTGCCAGAAACGTTGGTAAATAATCGTACAAAAAACAAAATAGGAAAGGTTTTGCCTTTCCTATTGTTCTATAACACTTTTAAAATATTCGATTGCTTCATCACGAATTTTATCAACCATATCTGTTTTACTTTCAAAGGATACTTCACTTGAAATAATATTAAGAATTTCTGCTTTAGCCACTTCAGTACGGCCAAGAATCAGATTAAGCAATTCTTTGATATTTTCCTTCTTTTCAACCGATAACCTATTACTGAAAGATGTGGCAGACATTACTATTTCCCCGATTATTTTCGAACCGTATTCTATTTCAGGAGAAAGTTCGAAAGGCTCAGAAACAATTTCTTCTGCTAATTCTTCGGTCTCAATAATATCATCTGTTGCAGGTTCAACTTCTATTTCTTTTACCTTTTTTAGTTCATCAGATAATTGGCTCTTAAGAAAGGCTATTTCTTCTTTTAAACGGATATTTTCTTCTGTCAATCTTTTACAATTAAGATTGGCTATTTGTAATTTATCGAACAGTTCCCCGTTCTGTTTAATTAGTAATTTACTACCCATTATATAGCACTCCTGTTGCTAATCTTAATTTTTTTATAACAGAAAAAGACAAACCAAATTATAAATATACCAAATATCGCGCCTGAGCAATCAAGTATTACATCTGAAAACTGACCACTACGGCCGAAAACAAACAACTGATGTATTTCATCGCTTATCGCATAAAAAAGGCAAATCAAAAAAGAAATAACCATTTTTAAAGATGTTGTAGCAGTATATGTCAACAAATGTCCACAAACAGAAAAACCAAGACACATATAAATAATAAAATGCGCCGATTTTCTAACAAGTTTCTGATACATTGCTATTATTGATATTTTATATTCGGGAGCGGCATTTTCAAAATCTTTGATGAAAATTTTAGCGATTCTTTCGATTACGAGTCCACTGCTTTTACTCGAAATATTAGCAGGTTGCGCCGACATCAAAAAGATATAAACCATTGTCGCAACCGCTAATATCAAAAAAGCATACCTAAAAATATTTCTCTTTGCCATTTTTATAAATAATTACTCGGGTTCCTGTATGCATTGTTGACTACAACTGCAAAATGCAAGTGGTCGCCTGCAGAAAATCCTGTTGTACCAACATAGCCGATAACCTGACCGCGATTATAATATTTATCATTGTGCATACCCGATGCCACACTCTTCATATGACCGTAAATTGTAAGATAGGAATTGCCGTTATACTGACCATGTGAAAGTCTGACGTGATTACCAAAACCGCTGCCGCAACCGCAGCTGGAATACTTCCTATAGTCATGCCTACAACTGTTGACAAATTTTGTTACCCAACCGGATGCCGCCGCAACAATCGGCTTTCCTCTTATATTTCCACCTGCAATATCGATTCCATTATGGTTACCGCGATGAAGTGAACAGTTACACTTCCAAGGTGAAGATATATAATAGTGTCCAGGAACGGGCCACGCAAATTTACCGTCAAAAATCGCATCAACATCGCCTTCATAAAGAAGGGTGTTTAAATATTTATTTTGCTCTTCCAAAGCCTTAATCTGACTTTCGGCATTATTGATATCTTTATTGATTGCGCTTATAACACCGTTTACTTCATCAACAATTTTATCCTGTTCTGATTTATCTGCTTTTAAGCTTTTAATCAACTCGGCCTGTTCTTGCTGACGCTTTTCATTGGCATCAATCTCAGAATTAATACCCTCAATCGTTTCAATAAGGCTATCAATAAGAGTACTATCCTGTTTTGAAATACATTTGGTAAGTTCCAGTCGGATAAGAAAATCTGAAAATGACTCTGCACCTAAAAGAACCTGAATAGAATTATTTGTATTACTATTGTTCAGAGCTCTCAGCCTACGCTTAAACTGCTCCTTAGTTTCAGCAATCATCTCATTTGATTCTTCAATTTTCTTTTCGGCTTCGGCAATTTCCGATTTATACTTAGCTATAAGACCATTACTAATATCAATTCTATTCTGATAATTGCGTATTTTTTCATCTAAAAGATTCTTATACGCCTGTTGGTCTTTTTTATTTTTTTTAGCCTCGGCAATCTGGGCATTCAGCTCAGCTTCTTTTTTCTTGTTTTCTTCAAGTTGAGTCATAGCATCACTTTTAGTATCCGCCTTTACCTCAATCACTGTAGCCGAAGACAATGTACCAAATAAAAGCACAAGCACTAAAAAAATCATTAATACCTTTTTAAAGGGTTGTTTCATAAGTTTCTCCTTATCAGATGGCAGAAAATTCACTGCCTTCTTTTTTTAGATACTTTCCAATCATTATCGCGCTTCCAAAGATACCTGCGAACACACCAATAATTGCAAAAATCGCTAACAACATTAATGCTGCAGATTCAAATGGAATAACCTGGTTTCTGTCAAGTGTAGAAACTATTGTCTCGGTTGCCACACGGTAACAGAAATAAACCACTCCTTCAGAAAGAACAGCAGAAATCAAACCGATAAAAACGCCTTCTACAACAAAAGGTATCCTTATAAATGAGTTTGTGGCACCTACAGCTTTCATAATGCCGATTTCTAACTTTCTGTTATACATAGTAACGCGTATTGTGTTAGAAACAATAACCAGTGAAATAACAAGCAGAATTCCGATAATCCAAGCACCTGCGATGCTTATACCGCTTTTGATTGCATTAATTCTTTCCGCCATATCACCCTGTGACTGTATTGTATTTACACCTTTAACTGTTTTAATAAGCTCAACCGTTTCATTGAATGTAGCCATATCGTTAAGGTGAATTCTGGCACCATCTGAAAGCGGATTACCGTTTTCTTCATCTAAAAACTTAAAATAGTCATCTTGACCATCCAGCATCGTGGCTTTGACCGATTCAAGCGCATCTTCCTTAGAAATAAACTCAACAGACGCCACATTATCCAATTTTTCAATTTCTTCGCAAACAGCCTTTGCTTCTTCTTCATTATGAATTAAATAATGCTTATCCGAAATTTTCTCGATATCAAATGTTTCGCCATCTGCTAAAATCGGTTTCGCATCTCCATAAAGTACGGAGTTTTTATCGTTAAAATATGCCATAACGACATTCTGCTGTTCAAGATTGCCAATAATTTTATCAACATTCATTGAAATGAGCAACGCTAAACCAATCAAAACCATACAAGCGGTCAGCACACCAACCGAAGCTATGGTCATCAAACGGTTAACCCAGACATTTTTACAGCCTTCTTTAACCAGATATCTCATACTATGCAGTTTCATTATTCAAGACCTCCTGCATTATCGGCCACAATTCTACCGCCATCCAACATAATAACTCGATGTTGGAAATCTCTTACAAGATTATGGTCGTGGGTAACCATAAGTATTGTAGTACCTTTTTGATTAATCGCGTTAAGAAGTGATACGATTTCATATGACATATTAGGGTCAACGTTTCCTGTGGGCTCGTCCGCGATAATCAAATCAGGGTTATTAACAAGTGCACGTGCAAGACCAACTCGTTGTTGCTCACCACCAGATAACTGGTTAGGCATAGAACGAGCTTTGTTACCCAAACCTACAAGACTGAGTGCCTTGGACACTTCTTTTCTGATTTGCTTATTTGGCGCACCTACTACGTGCATTGCAAAAGCAACGTTATCAAACACATTCATTGTAGGTATAAGTCTGAAATCCTGGAAAACAATCCCCATAGTACGTCTCAAATGCGGAACCTGTCTTCTACGCATTTTGGTCAGATTAAAATTATTAACCATAATCGTACCTGTATTTGCTTTTTCCTCGCGCATAATCAGTTTCATAAAAGTACTCTTACCGGCACCCGAAGAACCAACTACGAAAACAAATTCGCCACGATTGATTTTAATATTTACATCTGTAAGCGCATGGGTGCCACCCACATAGGTCTTAGAAACACCGTTAAATTCTATAATTGGCTTTTCAGTTTTTTGAACTTCTAAATCCATTTTACAAAATCCTGCTTTCAATTAATACTTAATAGGATTGGCTCTCAAATACTTATTAACCATTAGTGCTATTTTAAAGATAATAGCGTGGTCAAATTCGCGCAAATCAAGGCCTGTGATTTTCTTTATTTTCTCAAGTCTGTAAACAAGAGTATTTCTATGTACAAACAGTTTTCTTGATGTTTCCGAAACATTTAAGTTGTTTTCAAAGAACTTTTGAATAGTAAACAGTGTTTCGCGGTCAAGACTTTCAATAGAACCGCGCTTGAAAACTTCTCTTAAATAAGTCTCGCAAAGAGTTGTAGGTAACTGATATATAAGTCTTGCAATACCAAGGTTATCATAGCTCACTATAGTTTTATCTGTATCGAACACCTTGCCAACTTCGAGAGCCGCCTGGGCTTCTTTAAATGATTTAGCCAAATCACGCAGATTTTCTACTGTTGAGCCAATACCGATTACAACGTGGCAATAAAATTCACCCGAAAGTGTATCGGCGATGGAAGATGCAAGATTTTCTATATCCTTCGAAGAAATATTATTTTTAACTTCTTTAACTAAGGCAACATCTGTTTCGTTAATACTGATAACAAAATCCTTACTCTTATCGGGGAAAAGATTTTGAACAACATCAAAAACAGATACATCATTTTCATCCAGTGAGCGAATGAAAATAACACTACGTGAAACATCATTATTAAAGCATAATTCTCTTGCTTTTAAGTAAATATCACCGGGTAAAATATTATCTAAAATTATGTTTTTAATGAAATTTCGTCTATCATACTTTTCATCATAGTAAAATTTGATATTTGTAAATGAAATGGAAAGTAAAGAACAAAACTTTTCAGAAATTGTATCAGTTCCTGATACGAAAACGAAAAACTCCCCTACCTCATTGGAACCTATTGCTTTTACAGTATGCTCGTTAATTATAGCAAAACCATCCCCGATAGTATCTTTCTGTGAAATGTCAGCAAATACTTCACCGATTTTCTCAAGTTCGCTACAAGCAATAATGTTAAAATTGCCATCAAAAACACCTATTGTGTTTTCAACCGCATCTCTCATCTGATTAATAACGCTCTGGAACAATCTGTTAGCCAAAATAAACTCCTCCTTAGTAAATAAGCAATAAAAACCCAAAATATAATTATGTGTATATTGTACACTTTTTTTGTACATTTTTCAAGGGTTATTTACAAAAAAGTTACAAATTTATTACAAAAAAAGAGCACCATCAAATGATGGTGCTCTTTTATGAAAGGGTTGTACAAATTTGATGTCGTTTAAAATTTCGGCCTATATGCTTGAACTCCTGCATATTTTGTGAAATAAAGTGTCCAACTTATCTTCGTATGAAATGTTTGGATCGAAAATATTTCATACCGTTTATGCTCCTGACCGCATATCTTTTATTTATATTCTACATTAACACCGTTTTTTTTTGATTTTTTATCAGCATATAACATTTTATCAGCATTATCAAAAGCAATATCAAAAAATTCGTGATTGTATTCTTCAACCATAGAATAGCCTTTAGAAAATCTGAAATCATCATTTTCAAGTTCGATATTTTTAAGTTCTAGCAAAAGATTTATAATCTCATCTTCAGAAAAATCCTTAGATATAATCAAAAATTCATCTCCGCCAATTCGGTAAACTGTGTGATTTTTTTCGTTGAAAATCTCACAAAGTCTCTTTGCCGCTGAAATTAAAATTTCGTCACCAAATAGGTGACCCTTAGTGTCGTTTATTGTTTTAAAATTGTCGATATCAAAAATTAAAAACCATAAGCTTTTTAATTTTTTTCTTTTGAGGTTTTCTAAATCTCGAATGTAGGCGTTACGGTTGAATAAGTTGGTCAAATCATCTTTAAACGCAAGATTGTATAATCGCGTACCTTTTTTAAAATAATAATTGTAATTGTTTTGTGTTTTTAAAATTTTTATAATAAGTAACAATGCTGTTATACATAATAAAAATAAAAGAATTACTAAAATCAATAAAATAAGGGTTTTCAATGGGATCGCTTCCTCTATGTTAAGATTAAATAATTATACTCAATATTTTAAGCATAGTCAAGGGCTTGAGTATGATAAAATTTTTTTTGGTGAGAAAAGATGATAAGTTACAAGCCTTTTTACGAAACGCTTTTTAAAAAAGGGATAACTGAATATAATCTCATTTTTAAGCAAGGGTTTTCCGCGAATACATTACACAGAATGAAGAAAGGTGAAGCGATAAACACCAAAACCCTTGACGCACTTTGTTATGCCCTTGACTGCGAAGTAAGTGATATAATTAAATTTGAAAAAGAATAGCACCCAATTCCGTTTGAGGAATGAGTGCTGTTTTTTTGTTTGTAAAGCCGACACCGAAACTTATTACTTGCCAAAATCGGCGAAAACAACTATTTAGGTTGTTTTCTTCCGCTTCGCTCCCTACTTGTTCTAATCCCAACATTTATATAGAAACGAAAAAGATAGCGCCAACCACAAGGGTTGATACTATCTTTTTGGTGGAACTGATGGGAGTCGAACCCACGACCTTCTGAATGCGAACCAGACACTCTACCAACTGAGCTACAGCCCCGAATATATTGAAATTTTAACATATTTTTATCAAAAATTCAACATATTTATAAACTTTAATCGCCCCAATATTTTCTATCGAGACTTCTGAATTGTATAGCCTGTGCCATGTGTATCATCTCAATATTTTCACTCTCATTAAGGTCCGCTATTGTACGCGCGATTTTTAGTAATCTATCATAAGCACGTGCCGACATACCGAGATTATCGAAAGATGCCTGTAACAATTTTGCTGCATCATCACTCATAATACAAAATTTTTTAAGTAATGATGGCGTAAGTCTTGCGTTGCAGGTAATACCTGTTCCTTTATAACGTTCGTTTTGTATTTTTCGCGCCTTATTAACCCTTTCGCGTATCTCTTGAGATGTTTCTTCATTTGAAACTGACGAATTAAGTTCATTGAACTCAACCGGTGGAACTTCAATATGCAAATCCAGTCTATCAAGCATAGGACCGGACACTCTGTTTAAATACTTATTAACCATATTCTGTGAGCAAGTACAATTATGTGTCGGATGTCCGAAATAACCGCAAGGACACGGATTCATCGCCGCCACAAGTGAAACTGAACACGGATATGTAAGTGTACCTGCAACACGTGAAATTGTGATTTTTCCATCTTCAAGCGGTTGTCTTAAAGCTTCCATAACATCTCTTTTAAACTCGGGAAGTTCGTCTAAAAACAACACACCGTTATGAGCCAATGACAATTCACCCGGTCGCGGAACGGTACCGCCGCCCGCTAAAGCCACCGAAGAAGTCGTGTGGTGCGGAGAACGAAACGGTCTTAAAGTTACCATCGGATTTTCAGAATCGAGCACACCCGCAATGGAGTGTATTTTTGTTGTCTCAAGTGATTCTTCAAAGGTCATTTCGGGAAGAATTGTCGGAAAACGCTTGGCTAACATACTTTTACCCGAGCCCGGCGGTCCGATTAATAAGATATTATGCCCACCTGCTGCTGCAACTTCGAGCGCTTTCTTTGCAAGGTGTTGTCCTTTTACTTCGCAGAAATCAAACTTATTATTAATACTATTATCGGTACACACTTTCTTTTGTGCGGGAGACATAATATTTTCGTTTTTTAAATGCGAAAACAAGTTGCGGATATTATCGATGCCGAAAACATTGATATCGGTTATATTAGCGCCTTCAGTAGCATTCTCCTTAGGTACAAAGAAATTTTTAATTCCGCTTTGCTTAGCTTTTATCGTCATCGCAATTATGCCATTGACTTTTCGCACATTGCCATCGAGAGATACTTCACCGATAAACGCCGAATCATCAATGTCCGCTTTAATCTGGTCAGTTGCGCGAAGCAAAGCCAACATAATCGGTAAATCGTATACCGAGCCTTCTTTTTTCACATCCGCAGGTGCCAGATTTACTGTAATTTTTCCGACAGGGAACTTATAACCGCTATTCTTAATAGCCGCCCTTACCCTATCTCTCGATTCCTTAACCGCGGCATCGGGAAGGCCTACAATATCAAATCCGGGAAGTCCGGATGAGATGTCGGCCTCAACTTCAACCATATAAGAATCCATACCGAATATACCGATACTTTTAACCTTCGCGAACAAGATTACTCCCCCAAAGAACTATTGCAAATTATAGCCGAGACTAAATGCAGTTTTGTTGATTTCTAAGAATTTAGGTGCAACAACCTGCTCTAATGCCGTCATCCACTTATCATATTCTAAGTCAAAACGCTTAGCAAGGAAGCCCATCAAAACGATATTTACCGCCCTACTGCTACCAGCCTTTTCGGCAAGTGATAAAGCATCAAGCTCTTCAACACAACAGCCAAGACTTCTGAGCTCATCGAGAATATCAACAGGATACTCCGCAGCGCCTGTGATTACAGGCATTGGGTCAATCTGTTGAGTGTTTGTAATAATTGTACCGCCTATTTTAAGATAATCTGCATATCGGGCAGCTTCTAATTTTTCAAAAGAAATTATAAAGTCGGCTTCACCTTTTTCTATTATAGGAGAATAAACCTTATCGCCAAATCTTACGTATGTAACAACCGAGCCACCACGTTGGCTCATACCGTGTACTTCCGATACTTTAACATCGTAGCCGGTAGCTGTCAGGAGATTTCCAAGCAATTTACTTGCCAAAAGACTACCCTGTCCGCCTACGCCTACAATCATAATACTTCTGGTGTTCATTGTTCTATTCCCCCTGTTCTTCTATTGCGCCAAATGCGCACAACTGTTCACAAACACCGCAACCAACACAAAGTGTTGCATCCACAACTGCTTTACCATCTTTAAAACTTATGGCAGGACAACCAAGTGTCATACATTTTCGGCAAGAACGGCATTTATCTTTATTAATAATAACAGCCGGTTTTTTCTTAACTGTCTTAAGCAGAACACACGGTCTTCTTGAAATAATTACAGAAGGCTCGTCGGCCGCTAATTCTTCTCTAATTACTCGCTCTGATTCTTTCAAATCATACGGGTCAACAACCGCAACTCTGTTTATACCAATAGAGCGGCAAAGTGCTTCTAAATCGATTTTACCAGCGGGGTCACCTTTTATATTGTAGCCGGTAGTCGGATTTTGCTGATGGCCCGTCATACCGGTAATTGAGTTATCAAGAATAATAACCGTTGAAGCAGAACCGTTGTATGCAATATCGACAAGTCCTGTGATACCGGAATGCATAAAAGTAGAGTCACCTATAACCGCCACGGATTTGTTCTGCATAGTGCCTTCTGTTGCCATATTAAAGCCGTGCAATCCTGAAACCGATGCGCCCATGCAAAGTGTTGTATCAACAGCACAAAGCGGCGGTTGAGCACCTAAGGTATAACATCCTATATCACCTATAACTGTTGCTTTCAGTTTAGAAAGAATATAATAAATACCCCTATGCGGACATCCCGCACACATCATCGGTGGGCGCACAGGTATATTGCTTGTGGCCTTTATAGAAGGTTTTTCTTCAATTCCAAATGCATCAGCAACTATCTTTTGTGAAAACTCACCTATCGGTGAGAAAATATTTTTACCATCAACATTAATACCGATTGTTTTACAGAAGTTTTCGATGATGCCATCCAATTCTTCAATAACAACAACCCGTTCGACACTATTAGCGAAAGATGTAATCATTTTGGGTGGTAATGGGTTGACAAGACCAATCTTAAGAACCGGAATCTTATCACCAAAAACCTCTTTAACATACTGATAACAAGTACCGCTTGTTATAATACCAAATTTATTATCAGTACCATTATCAATACGGTTAAAAGGACAATTTTCCGCATATTCTGTTAATGAATTCATTCTTGCTTCAACAATAGGATGCTTAATTTTTGCATTTGCCGGAACCATTATGTACTTCTGTGCATCCTTCTTATACGGTTTATCTGATACTTCTACTCTATCAGATGTTTCAACAATACTCTGTGAGTGGGCAATTCTTGTGCAAATGCGCATAAGAACAGGTGTATCAAATTTTTCAGATAAATCAAAAGAGACTTTAGCAAACTCGAGTGCTTCTGCCGAATCTGCGGGCTCAAGCATAGGAAGTTTTGCGGCAATAGCATAATGTCTTGAATCTTGTTCATTTTGTGAAGAGTGCATTGCTGGGTCGTCAGCAACACAGATAACAAGACCTGCATTAACACCTGTATAAGACAAGGTGAAAAGCGGGTCAGCCGCAACATTAAGGCCGACGTGCTTCATACAACAAACAGACCTTTTACCGCCTAACGATGCACCAAAAGCTACTTCTGCGGCCACCTTTTCGTTAGGCGCCCATTCGCTGTAAAAATCATCATATTTTGATAAAAATTCGGTAATTTCGGTAGAAGGAGTACCAGGATAACTCGATACCAATCCGATACCGCCTTCGTAAAAACCACGTGCTAAGGCTTCATTACCTATCATTAATTTTTTCATAACTTTTCTCCGTTCCCAATTTATTCAGTAGTAACCTTTTCTACCAGGCGTTCACCACAGTACTGAGCCCTAAGCTTCGGTTTTTCGATTTTTCCGGTGGGATTACGCGGTATATCAGCAAATATTATTTTGCGCGGTCTCTTGTATCTCGGCAGTCCATTGCAAAATTTTTCAATTTCTTCAATAGTTGCAGTCATACCAGACTTAATTTCGATTATTGCCGCAGAAATTTCACCGAGTCGTTTATCAGGTATACCTATTACCGCCGCATCCTTGATTTTTTCATTAGCGCGTAAATAGTCTTCAATCTGCACGGGATAAATATTTTCTCCGCCGCTAATAATTACATCTTTCTTACGGTCGACAAGATAGATAAATCCTTCTTCATCTTCCCTTGCCATATCACCTGTGAGCAACCATTCACCCATTAATATTTCAGCCGTAGCATCAGGATTTTTATAATAGCACTTCATAACGCCGGGGCCTTTGACTGCCAATTCGCCAACGTCACCCTTTGCTACATCATTACGGTTCTCATCAAGAATTCTGGTTTCCCAACCAAAACCAGCTTTACCGATAGCGCCGACTTTATGTATGTTTTCAACGCCTAAGTGTACACAACCCGGTCCTATAGATTCTGACAAACCATAGTTGGTATCATACTCGTGTGTGGGGAAAATCTTTTTCCAGCGCTTAATCAAACTCGGTGGTACAGGTTGAGCACCAATATGCATTAATCGCCAACTATTAAGGCGATATTCTTCTAAATTAATTTTTCCGCTTTCAATACTATCGAGTATATCCTGTGCCCACGGCACTAAAAGCCATACTATGGTTGCTTTTTCTTCAGAAGCACACTGTAAAATCCACTCAGGACTAACACCGCGCAGCAACACTGCACGCGAGCCCGAAACCAAGCTACCAAACCAATGCATTTTGGCACCCGTATGATAAAGCGGCGGTATGCACAGGAACACATCATCTCTGCTTTGCGAGTGGTGAGCCTGTTCGGTAAGACATGAGTGCACA
Organism: Acutalibacteraceae bacterium; assembly: GCA_045613385.1. Classification (GTDB taxonomy): domain Bacteria; phylum Bacillota; class Clostridia; order Oscillospirales; family Acutalibacteraceae; genus SIG565. Next base: position 82,326 of record JAZLAW010000002.1, read on the forward strand.
AGTGCTTTATGTGAATGCAGAATAGCTTTTGGGAAACCGGTCGTTCCCGAAGAAAAATAAATTGCTGCATTATCTTCATCGTTAATTTCTATAGGTGGTACTGTTCCCGAACAGTGATAAATCATCTGTGCATAGTTATCTGCAAAATCGGGAGTTTCATCGGAATTACCAACAAAGAAATAATGCTCAATATATCCCATATTTTCCTTAACTGCAATAATGCGCTCGGTAAATTCGGGGCCGAAAACCATCATTTTGCAGTCAGCCAGATTTGAGCAATACTCTATCTCATTTGAATCATATCTATAGTTCATCGGAACAACGATGGCGCCGGTCTTGAGAATACCAAAATAAATCGGCAACCATTCAATACAGTTCATCAAGAGAATTGCAACCTTGTCCCCCTTTTTAATACCGCGGGTAAACAAAAGATTGGCAAAACGGTTTGCAGATAAATCAAATTGGCGCCAGGTGATTTCTCTCCTGTACTCCTCACCTGCAGACGTTTCTATAAGATTGAATTCGCGCCAGGTAACATTTCTTTCAGGCTGATTTTGCGGTGTTATTTCCACAATAGCCTTTTCATTAGGATACAACCGTGAATTCTTTTCTAAAAAGTCGGTAATAGGCATTTTAAAATCCCTTTCACAAATTATTAATTACTAATTATTGTAACACACCGAACATCTTTTTTCAACAAATAATACTAAAAAATCCATATAAATTAAAATAAAAGATGCCGCTTTTATTAGCCGCATCTTTTGTAACTTTTTTTATTTCTTTTTATGGAAAATCTTTTTGATAAACAAAACCGCAAAATGTAATGACAGACCAACCGCTATGGCCACAACTAAATCAAAAATTACTGTAAGTAAAAATGTTAGAATCATTATTACAATATCTGTTTTAGGATATGTTTTTATTATATGTAAAAACTCGCGCCACTCGCTCATATTATACGCTACAATGAAAAGAATAGCTGCAATAGTAGGCATTGGAATAAGTGATGCTAAAGGCATAATAAAAAGCACTACAAGTAATAAAACTACTGCGTGTACCATACCTGCAACCGGGGTTCTGCCGCCATTTTTAGCATTAGCAGCCGTTCTCGCGATAGCACCCGTTGCCGGTATGCCGCCAAAAAGGACGGAACCGACATTGCCTATACCCTGAGCTACCAATTCCGCATTTGGATTATGTTCAGAATCAACCATACCATCCGCCACAACACAAGACAACAACGACTCTATAGCTGCTAAAACCGCTATAGTTACAGCATCGGGTATAACTGAAATAAAGTCATTAACAGTAAAACTGCTATCACCTAAAACAAACTTGGGAAAACCGGAAGGAATATTGTATAGCTCACCAATAGTATAAACTCCCCCGTCGAGCCACGGTATAAAATTAACAAGTAGAGAGCCTATGATTACTGCAATTAATGAAGGTGGTATCTTCTTCTCAAATTTAGGATAAAAAATAAGTATCAATAGCGAAAATACACCAACAATCAGTGATGCGATACTCGCGGATGAAAAGTAATGAATATTTGCTTCAATTTTTTCCATTGCTTCTATTGGTTTTACACCTGCGGCATATGTAATTCCTAAAAAATCTTTAATTTGTCCAATTAAAATGGTTACGGCAATACCTGCTGTAAAACCAATGGTAATTGTCTTTGGTACAAACTTGATTAATGAGCCTAACTTTAACAGGCCCATAAGTATTAAAATTACACCCGCAAGAATTGTGGCCGCTATTAAGCCTTTCATTCCACGTGTAGCTACTATTCCTGCTACAACGGTTGCAAAGGCCGCTGTAGGACCTGCAATCTGGATAGCGCTACCACCCAATAGCGACACAATAAATCCCGCAAAGATAGCAGTATAAACACCGCACACCGGTTCTACTCCTGACGCTAACGCCAGAGCTATTGAAAGCGGCAAGGCTATAATAGCTACAATTATGCCGGCAGTTAAATCTTTTACAAACTGAGTTCTGGAGTAGGTTTTAATACTCTCAAAAAATTTCGGTTTTAAATAACAATTTTTCACAACTAACACCTATCTAACTTTTCTATTTCCAAGCTTTGCCAGTCGTGAAAACGACATGGGCCAAAGTATACCGCCAACTACTACCATCAGAAAATAGCGTATAGTACGTGCTACAAGATGACCGCCAAATAACGCATCAAGCGGCGCGCGCAGAAGCTCTTTTATGGCAATTACCAATAAAAGTCCGCCTACAACTTTAATTATCTGTACCCACAAAACTGCCCGGGTATCGAATTTTATCCATTTAATATCAGCTGTGTATACGCAGATAAAGCCTATAGCGCAACCTAAAAGTGTAAATCCGTTTTTTCTGGCCGATTCTAAATTATGTATTGCCACATCGGTATAAACTTCTGCAGGAAACTGATATAAATACACAAAGCAAAGATATGCAATCATAACAAATAAGAAAGAAAACATTATCGCGTACATTACCTTTGGAGAATTTTCCGCTTTTTTAAAAATAGGATATGCTACAAAAATCAAAACAATCGCTATAATTAAAGAGACAAATACATCACTTGGAGTATGCACACCTAAGTACATCCTTGAAAGACACACCAGTGCTGCCAAAGTAATCATACTGATACGAACAGCTTTATTATTAGTAATCCTTGCTATACCGCCATACAGACCAACTGAGGTTTGTGTATGACCACTCGGAAAGGAATATCCACTTGCCGCCTCTCTTGCCGATTCTACTATAGTAAAATTCGGGTCCTTTACCCAGGGGCGCGGCACCCTGCAAAGCATTTTAAGAAACTGATTTATAACCGTTCCAAAAAAGCCTATGCACAAAAGAAAATATCCTTTATACTTATCCACACACCAGAACACAACCATTCCGACTGCCATAAATATAGTTTCTTCCCCGAAAAGAGTAATAAAGGAAAAGAAAAAATCAAATACGGAGCACCGAAGCCCTTCTAAAAAATACAAAAACGACATTAACATTTCCCCAAATCGTAAATTTTCGACAATACCTGTTACCACGTTTCAAGCAAACGCAAAGCCGGACGCCACAAGAACGTAGAGCCTGTATTGTTCAGGTTTCTTCAAAAATAAAGAAGCAGACCAAAAAGTCTGCTTCTTTATTTGGTGCGAGTGACGGGACTTGAACCCGTACGCCATGAGCACACGCCCCTCAAACGTGCCTGTCTGCCAGTTCCAGCACACTCGCATACAACGCTGATTATTATATCATTAATAATTTGCGTTGTCAACAGTAATTTGAAAATTTTTTAAATTTATTTTATCGGTATCAAAAGTGCTTTGTTACAGCTTACTTCTTTGCTTTCTATACAGTTGATTTCTGAAATTTCATCGGGTGAACTATTAAATTTCCTTGCTATTTCCCAGACACTTTCCCCTTTATCTGCATAATAAATTATCATTGCGCTATTGGGGTTTGCTTTTTTGATGCACTTTTCGCTAACAACAATATCATTTACCACGTTGAATTTTGAAATATTATAAATGCAGGAATTAAGCTCCAATTCGGCGGATATTTCTATATTGCAATTATCAATAATCGTATAGCCAATGTTCTTAACTTTTACTACCGAGTTACTGCGCATTTGCGGTTTTCCGCCCATAACTGCAGTTTTACAGTCAAAATCAACGCTACGCTCTATATAAATAGGATTGCTTTCACTATCGTATGCCAATAAGTAAACACCCAAACTACCGATCACACATAACTCTTCGTTATCAATTCGGCTGGAATTTACTACTGCATCTCCCCAAAGGTCTATAACTGTTCCTACCGTACCTGCGGTGATTTCCACATTTCTCTTACATATAAAACTTTCGCTTACTGTTTTATAAATTTTTTCTATCATAATTTCTTTCGAAGCAACATCCGTTTCATATTTTGTTGAAAAAGCATCATAAATTACCGGTATATCATTATTACAGCAAGCGTGCGCTCTGAAACGAAGTTTACCGCACAGACTAAATGTTCTGGCTTCACCTGTAATGGATGTACGTGATTTAATTTCGAGTTGTGCCACTTCACTGACAACATCAACATCACATTCATCATTGATACCAGCGATTTCAATTATCTGGCTATAAGGTATTATTGTTCTGAAGGTTTGTGGTGTTGTTGTCTGCTCTCCGCAGTAAAGAATAAACACCTTAATATCTCCCTTACAGACAACTTTATTACTTATTATTTTGCACTCCGAATTTGCAACTACCGCATCATATCTTAAAATATTTCTGATTGACGGTTGACCATTACCGAGTTCTAATTCTTCTTCAATCATTGTGCATTTTTCGATCATCCCCACCGGAGTAGTTGCGGGAGCTAACCCCCTATTCATAACCACATTGCCACCATCAATATCAGTGACAATATCGGTTGACTGTTTCTTAATAATTTTTACATTTATACCGATTGCTCCGTGTAACTCTACGGCTCTTACATCGGTAGGTCTACAATTAATATATTCTTCTCTCACGGTACATACCGGCATACAACCTGTTGTTTCACCGTCGAATTCAAAAGTGTGGTTAAACGGTAATATATATTCATAACTGCATAATTCCTTTTTGGGTGTTACATACATAAGTAAAATACTTATGTTGCCCTCAACCGACAGAATTTGTCCGTTAATTCCGCATGACGCTACTCTTGGTATTGCTCGACATTTTAAGACTTTTTCTATTTCGGGATAATATTCGGGCACTGTAATATCGAGCTCCACACTATGCTCTGCCGACTGATTAAAAAATTCATTATTAACAGACATTTCTTGTTTTAATACTTTCAAATTCATAATTTATCTCCTTGTTTAGTTTTTAATACAGTTATATTACCTTTCCCTAAATATTATGCAAAACAAATCGGCAGTATAACCACAAATGTTATACTGCCGATTATGTATTAAATATTTTCTTTTTTTATTCCGAAAATCATTCTTAGCAATCCGCTCAAAAACTTAGGACTCTTTACCAAAACTACCTTCATAAAGCAACCTCCGTATCAGTTCCTGGAACATATAACACCAAGCCAGATTACAGCAACAGCCAAGACGGCTATTATACATCTCTGCGGTGCAAATGATGCTACTAAAAGACCTACACCGAAAGCAACTAAATAAACATATTTTCGTTTGTTTACGCTACACCGTCTTCTCATACCGTATCTCCTAACATAACAGTTAAGTCTTGGTTATTAACAGTATACACGTAAACCGACAAAGTGTTACCGATTATTTTTAATCTGCCATTCTTTTAAATCTTTTAATTCGTTATAAATAGATACATAACTTTCGTGTCGCGAAACAGGAATTACTCCGTTTTTTACTGCTTCACACACCGCACAACCGTTTTCGCCAGTATGAGAACAACCTGTAAACTTGCAAATATTTATGAACGGTTCAAATTCGGGAAAACAGTTTTCAAGATTTTCTTTTAGGGAAAAATCCGTCTTATCTATCTCTAGAGATGAAAAACCGGGTGTATCAGCAACATATCCGCCGTTTTCAAGTTTATACAACTGAGAGTGCCGCGTGGTATGTCTACCGCGACCAAGTTTCCGACTTATTTCACCAACTGTAAGTTTTAACCCAGGAAAAAGTGTGTTTAAGATGCTTGATTTGCCAACGCCCGAATTTCCGGTTAGCACGGTTATGCCTTCCTTTAGTTCACTTTTTAATTCAGGTATTCCTTCACCCGTCTCGGTTGATGTAACAAAAACCTTATAACCAACGCTTTTATATGCGTCCATCCACTCGGTAAAATCGCCCAAATCACTTTTATTGAAAACCAGAACAGGCTCAATGCCGTTATGTTCACAGATAACAGTAAGGGTATCAATTATTAAACTATTAGGTGCCGGGGTGCAAAAAGATGAAACAATTATAACCCTGCTTATATTTGCAACAGGTGGACGAACCAAAAAATTTCTGCGTTCTATAATGTCGGTTATAACTCCGTGATTATCATCGGTAAGCTCAAAAACAGCTTTGTCACCAATCAGCGGAGAGATGCCTTCATTCCTGAAGGCACCTTTTGCTTTACATTCATATATTTTACCCTGATACTCAATGTAATAAAAGCCTGATAAAGCTTTAACAATTATTCCTTGCATATATTCCCTTTTAGCAAAATTAATTCGAAGATTGACCGGAACTTGTGTCTGATACAGTTTCAGATGTTGTACCCGATACAGTTTCGGATGTTGAACCTGTAGGTTCACTTGGAGTTGGGTTCAATTCCGATGTGGAAATTACCGAATATGAGCCATCTAATAAATCAATTTCAATTTTTTGATATAAAGTATATTCCGTAAGAGCTATTGTCTTAACATACAATTCGGCATTCACTTTTTGTTTAGTAGCGGTAATATCGGTAAATTTGGCAGAGGTTACACCGAGAGCTATCCCTGTGATTTCCTTTTCAATTTTACCATCAACCTTAAGCGCAATAGAAGTAACGTTTTGGGGTAATGGAATTTCTAAATTGTTTTTATAAACAGTTTTACCTGAGCTGATTTTCAGATTAACGGTTGTACCCTTTGTAACCTGTTTACCCTTTTCAAATTCAGGAGTCTGCGCAACAACATAACCCTTCGGAATGTTTTGACCGGCTTCATTATCAACTTCTTCTATTTCACCGATTATTAATCCTTCTTTTTGGATTTTTTCCTTAGCAACATTTTCAAGCATACCGACAAGATTCGGTAAATCAACATTTACAGTTGGAGCACCGCTACTTATATAAAGTATAACTTCACTACCCTCCGGTGCTTCAGAGCCAGCCGCGGGTGCAGTAGAAATTGCAAGACCGGAAGAAATATTATCATCTTCTTTAAGTTCCACAACGACCTTAAATCCGTGCATTGTTTCAAGAATTTTCTTTGCATTGAGTTCTGTTTCGCCTTTTACATCAGGGATTTTTTTCTCAACCTTGCCATTGCTTACATAAAGCATTATAGTAGCGCCGTTTTTAATTGGGCGGTTTTTAGGTATACTCTGGTCATATACTATACCTTTATCGTATTCAGCGTTACTTACCCACTCATAACTAATATTAAAGGTTGTTTTGAGATATTCATCGGCTTCAACTTCATAATAAGTTTTTCCTACAAAATCGGGGCAATTAATTTCTCCCGTTTTCTTAAATATTTTTGGCAAGAAAATTGCAAGTAAAACGCCTATCGCTACAACAAAAGTAACCGCAATACCAGCAAGAACAGGTATTACTGCAGATTTTTGGGGTTCCTCTTCTTCTGCTTTCTCAATATCAACAAACCTTGTTGGCGAATCATCAACGAAATATGTGAAATCAAAGGTAATAGCGGGGTCTTTTTTGAATTTTTCAAGGTCACAGAGCATTTCCGAAGAAGATTTATAACGGTTTACCGTATTTTTTTGCATAGCGTGCATTGTTATCTGCTCAACACCCATAGGGATTGAACCATTTATTTCGGTTGGCAACTGAGGTTCCTTCTGAAGTTGCATTATCGCAACCGATACCGCACTGTCTGCCTGGAAAGGCAGTCTGCCGGTTAGCATTTCATAAAGAATTACACCTACTGAATAAATATCGGTACGCTCATCAGTTGCATCGCCCCTTGCCTGTTCGGGACTAATATAATGCACCGAGCCAATAGCTTTATCGGTCATTGTTTTTTGTTCGCTCCGTGCGAAACGCGCAATACCAAAGTCGGTTACTTTAATTGTTCCATCGGGCAATAACATAATATTCTGCGGTTTAACATCACGATGCACAATACCACGGTCATGCGCGTGTTGAAGTCCGCGCAAAATCTGTATTGTATAATAAACCGCATCCTTCCAGGTAAGGCAACCTTCTCGTTCAATAAATTCTTTAAGTGTAATACCTTCAATATATTCCATTACGATATACTGAATAAGGTCGCCAAAACTTACATCGTAAATCTTAACAATATTGGGATGCGAAAGCAAAGAAATAGCCTTGCTTTCATTCTTAAAACGATTCAAAAACTCTTCATTAGTAGCATATTCTTTACGAAGAATTTTTATAGCAACTATTCTGTTTTCAACATTATCATATGCTTTGTATACGACGGCCATTCCGCCGATACCCAGAATTTCGCGTATTTCATATCTCCCGTCAAGTCTCTTTCCAACAAATCTATCCATAATAACACCTATCCATTCCTTTTCAATTCACCAGCTACATAGAAATACATATAACTGTTATATTATCGTTACTGTTTTTCTTATTAGCAAAATCAATCAGTATATCCGGTACTGTGTTTAAAGAATTTTCATTAATCAAACCAGCTATTTCATTATCCAATAACGTATTGGTAAGACCATCTGTACAAATAAGGAGCGTTTTTTCTGTTACATCTATTTCGGTAAAATCAGCAACAACTTCTTCTCTGGTACCAAGTGCTCTTGTGATTACATTTTTTCTTGGATGAATTCTGGCACTTTCCTCGGTAATATGTCCGCCTTCCAATAAATCCTGAACAACCGAGTGGTCACGCGTAACCTGAGTCAAAATTCCGTTTTCGTAAATATATGCCCTGCTGTCCCCAACGTGACATATATATCCTTCGTTCCCTTTAACTATAGCTGCAACAACGGTTGTTCCCATACCGTTATAATCTGCATTTTCTTTTGATAAAGCAAAAATTTCGTAGTTTGCCGTTTCAATAGCAGAGCGCAATAATTTCTCAATCGAAAATGAAGGCATGTCATCAGTAAATGCATTTTTCACATATTCTGTAATAATATTAACCGCCATCTCACTTGCGACATTACCGGCCTTAGCGCCGCCCATTCCATCGCAAACGACCGAGAGAACCGAATTTTCGGTTAGTACGGTATTTTTAAATGCATCCTGATTACTTGACCTTACCGTGCCGATATCTGTAGCACCGTAAACTAACAATATTATTCCCCCTGTTCCCTGTTTCGTCGGCGTAACTGACCGCACGAAGCATTTATATCGGCGCCGAGAGTGCGCCTAACCGTAGCCGTAATATTACGGTCATTAAGCATTTTTGCAAATCTTTGTATGCTTTTTTCATCAGACCTTACAAAACTGTTTTCTTCTACGGGATTAACCGGTATTAAATTAACGTGGCTCATAATTCCTTTAAGTTTTTGTGATAACTCATCGGCATTTTTAACCGAATCATTTACGCCACTTATTAATGCATATTCAAAAGATATTCTTCTTGTTGTTTTACTCTGATAATATTTACAAGCCGTCAGCAATTCATCAATATTCCATTTTTTATTAACCTTCATTATACTGCTTCTGGTATTGTCATTTGATGCGTGAAGCGAAATTGAAAGTGTAATCGGGAAATTAAGGTCGGCTAATTTATATATACCGCTTACAACCCCCGAAGTAGACAATGAAATATGTCTGAGTCCTATATTAATTCCTTTGTCGTGTGATACAAGTTTTAGAAACTTTACTGAGTTATCAAAATTATCAAGCGGTTCGCCCATACCCATCATAACGACATTTGAAATTCTGACACCGTTATCTTTTGCCGCCATATTTATTTGCGCGAGCATTTCAGACGGGGTTAAATTTCTACAAAGGCCATCTATACCCGATGCACAGAAACTGCAACCCATACGGCATCCCACCTGTGTCGAAATACAAACAGTATATCCGTGCTTATATTTCATAAAAACCGACTCGATATATTCGCCATCAAATAATTCATAGAGATATTTAACAGTACCATCGATTTTCGATACATATCTCTTAACTATTTTAACAGTTGCTATATAACTTATTTCTTCTAAGCGTTGTCGCAAGGTCTTGGGCACATTTGTCATTTCATCAAAAGAAGAAATTCCTGACTGAAGCCAATGGAAAATCTGCTCAGCGCGGTATTGCGGCTCATTCATAGACTTTAACAACTCTTTGAGCTCATCGATATCCATAGAAGCAATATCAAGTTTTGACAAAAAATCACCTCGTCATAAGCGCTATAAAAAATCCGTCTGTGCCATCAATTTGCGGCATAAATGTGTGCATATATTGGAGTTTGAAATCCGTATTTTTCTTTAAAAAATCTTCAACCTGTCTTTCGTTTTCTTTTTTCCTTAATGTACAGGTAGAATATACAAGTCTTCCGTTCGGTTTTACATAGTTTACTGCATTATCAAGAATTTTAGATTGAATATCTTCTAAAGATTTAAAATCGGTTTCGCCTTTGTATTTTATATCGGGTTTTCTCCTGATAATTCCCAGGCCCGAACACGGAACATCACATAGTACCGCATCAAACAAACCTAATTCTTTATTTAAAACTGTTGCGTCTGCGGTAACCGTTTTAATGATATATGCGCCCAATCTTTTAGCACCTTTTTCTATCAATTCTGTACGATGCTTATATAAGTCACACGCGACTATTTCACCCGTATTTCCCATTATTTGTGCCATAGTAAAACTTTTTCCGCCCGGCGCAGCGCATATATCCAAAATACGCTCATCTGGTTTTGCCCCCACGGTTTTTGCACATATCTGAGAACTCAAATCCTGTACGTGAAAATGACCATCGGTAAAAAGCGGTGTTTTTTCAAATTCAATACCCGACTTTAGTTTGAGCGCATTTTCGGTTTCACACTTTTCAGTTAATACACCTGTCTCTTCCAGTTTGTCTTTTAATTCAACAGCAGTTGTTCTGAGTGTGTTGACACGAACGAAGGTTGGTGTAGGTTTAAGAGTTTCTTCCAGTAATTTTTTTGTGACTTCTATAGAATAATCTTCTAAAAAGCCTTCAATAATCCATTCGGGACAGGAATAGCGGATACTTAAGTCTTTTACAGAATCTCCTTGTGGCAATATATTTTCTTGTCTTGTTACCGCGCGTAAAACCGCATTGACAAAGCCTGAATTATGACTCTTTTTCGATGATTTTATGATTTTTACCGATTCATTTACAGCCGCTGATTGTGGTATTTTTTCCATAAAAAGCAGTTGGTAAATACCCAGTCTCAAAACCTCTTTCGTCAGCGGGTCAATCTTATTAATCGGATTCTTTTCGAACACCGAAATAACATAATCCAACGTTTCTCTACGGTCCAGAACACCATAAAAAAGTGCGGTTGCAAGTGCTTTATCGGCCGATGATAAATCTGCAGTTTTTAAAATATTATTGAGAGTAATGTTGGAGTATGCAAAATCATTATTAACCTTTAACAACGCATCTATTGCCGTTTTTCTTGCGTTCCCCATTAAAATACTCCTTAAAATTTAATTTAAAACTGTTCCTGTTTCTATTTTTTTACCTTGCAAAAACTGTGTCGCATTCATTCGTTTTGAGCCTTCAATTTGAACTTCTAATAATTTAATGGACGTGTTGTTACCACAAGCAATCACTAATTCGCCATTAGATTTAATAACCGTTGACGGCTTTTGCTCAGTGTTACCTGATAATTCGGTACGAAACACCTTTAATCGTTTTCCATCCAACATAAAAAATGCTGTCGGCCAGGAGTAAAATCCCCTGACAAGATTATGAATTTCTGTAGCCGATTTATTAAAATCTATCTGCGCCATTTCTTTTTTTATAATGGGAGCATAAGAAGCATCAAAATCGTTTTGTTTTGTGCGTACTGCGGTGCCGTTTTCAATTTTTACAAGTGTTTTGCAAATTAGCGAAGCCGCAATTTCTTTTAACTTTTCATATAGCTCATCTGCGGTATCACTGCTTTTTATACTTGTCTTTTCAATTTCTATGATATCTCCTGTATCCATACCTTCATCCATCTGCATTACAGTAACACCGCTTTCGGTTTCACCGCACACAATACACCACTGTATAGGAGAAGAACCACGATATTTAGGCAAAATAGAAGCATGACCATTTATACATCCGTATTTGGGCAAATCGAGAATTTCCTTTGGTAAAATCTTTCCATATGCCACAACTACTATTATATCCGGAGACAGTTCTTTAAGGATATTATAGGCATTACCATCCCTTAAAGTCGTGGGTTGAAATATGGGTATTGAATTTTCTTCTGCACAAACCTTTACGGGTGGCGGCGTCATAATCTGTTTTCTGCCTACCGGTTTATCAGGTTGTGTAAAAACACCAACTATCTCGTGCTTTGCTTCTATTAGTGCTTCGAGTGTACCTACCGCAATATCGGGAGTACCCATAAAAACAATTCGCATAATTATTTCCTTTTTATTCTTTAATTGCTCTGTCTAAAAAAAGTATACCGTCAAGATGGTCAATTTCGTGGCATAATGCACGGGCTTTCAGTCCTTCGCCGGTAACGATAATTTTGTTACCGTTCCTGTCCTGCGCCCTTACGGTTACCTTCATTGGTCTTTCGGTAGTTTTATAGTTGCCCGGGACAGACAAACAACCTTCTGTTTCATATTGAACCCCTTCTTTTTCTATAATAACGGGGTTTACAAGTTCTATAACTCCATCGCCTACATCAATTATACAGTAGCGGCGCAAAACACCAATCTGCGGCGCGGCTAAGCCGCATCCTTCAGCGTCATACATTGTTTCCCGCATATCATCGAGTGTTGTTGCGAGTCTCTCATCGAAATCAAGCACTGTACGTGAAATTTTTTTAAGTGATGGGTCACCGTATTTTAAAATATTTCTTTTAGCCATAATTTTCACCTATATCAAAACTTCGGGATTAATATCAATCATAACCGAAGCATCTTTAATCATCTTAAAATCAACACTGCGGCGCAAAAGTTCGCGTAAACGCTTGTTGTTCTTACATTTAATCAAAATCCTGTAGCGGTATTTATTATTAATTTTTGCCACTGTTGCGGCGGTGGGACCCAAAACTATAAGCTTTACGTCCGAAAAATCCCCGCTTACATTATTTTTTATATTTTCGAGTACCTTAAAGGCGGTGTCCTTTGCGATTTCCTGCGAAATTGATTGAGTATAAAGCAATACCAAATCGCAGTACGGAGGGTAGATATGCGCCTTACGGCTCATAATTTCTTCTTCAAAAAACTGTTCATAATCCTGTGACTGTGCCAAAGGAATTATTGTACTATCCGGGTCCTGAGTTTGTATAATTGCAGTACCTGCCGCCTGTCCGCGACCAGCCCGACCGATAACCTGAGTAAGAAGTGAAAAGGTTCTTTCGGCGCTGCGATAGTCTTCACTATTCATTGTTTTTTCTGCGCCAAGCACTCCTACCACCGTTACATTAGGAAAATCTAACCCCTTAGCAACCATCTGTGTACCAAGCATTATATCATACTTGCCTCCCGCAAAATCATTGAGATACTGTCCATATGAATTTTGCGCAGAAGTAGTATCGGCATCCATTCTCAAAACATTGGCATCGGGAAAAAGCATTTTTAGTTCTTCTTCCACTTTTTGTGTGCCTATGCCTGAGAATTTTATATGTTGCTCACCGCACTCGGGACATACCGAAAATATATTTTCAGAATAGCCACAACAGTGACACATAAGGCGTTTATTTGCGGAATGATACGTAAGAGATATGCTACAGTTAGGGCAAGAAGCTACATACGAACAAGTCGGACAAGATATATAAGTGTTATGTCCGCGGCGATTAAGCAACACTATAGCCTGATTGCCGTTATTCAGAGCTGCGGAAATTTCATCATATAAAACACCGCTTACAGCACCTTTGTTGCCATTCGAAATTTCCGTACGCATATCAACAACCTGTGCTTCCGGTAATACTGCATTACCATACCTCTCGGTAAGACTGCAAAGAGTATATTTTCCACGTTTTGCGGCAGCGAAGGTTTCAACAGATGGCGTAGCAGATGCCATCAAGAACAAAGCATTATTGTATGCAGCGCGGAAACGAGCTACGTCACGTGCATGAAAACGCGGTGACTGTTCAGATTTATAGGTATGTTCCTGTTCTTCGTCCATAATAATGAGTCCGAGATTAGAAAACGGTGCAAAAACAGCAGAACGTGTGCCTACAGCTATTTTCGCCTTGCCTTCCTTTACTCTGCGCCACTCATCCATTCTTTGTCCTAAAGACATAGCACTATGGAAAACCGCCACATCATCACCATACCGATTACTGAAAATAGCTACAGTCTGTGGTGTCAGAGAAATTTCGGGCACCATAATAATGACACCCCTACCCGATTTGATAACTTCATCCGCGAGTTTTAAAAACACCTGTGTTTTGCCACTACCCGTAACCCCGTAAAGTAATGCCGTATTATTACTGTTGAGTTTTTCTTTGAGAGTACAAAAAGCATTATCTTGCTCTTTGGTCAGCACTATTTCTTTGGAAACTTCTCTTTCAAAAGTTTTCTCGGGTTTTCTGAAAATAGCGTGTTCATAAAATTCGGCGATACCTTTTTTGACAAGTGCATCAACAACAGAAATAGATACACCTGTAAAATACTGTAATTCTTTAACAGGAGTACCGCCTAAATCATTAAGAAGTTCAGCAATCTCTCTCTGGCGCTCGGTCAGCAGAGAAAAAGCATTATCGGGGATATTCTCCTTTAATTTTACAGATTTTAAAGTTGCGTTACCGATCTTTTGAGCCGCGCTTGTATCTTTTATAATAGCATTTTTCTTTGTTAATGAATTAAGCACTGAGGAATCTAAAAGGTCACATTCTTTATATATCTTTTCGGCCTTTACTTCAGACGAAAAATTTTTTATAAATTCAAAAACCGATAATTCCTTGCCAAATAATTCACCATTAAACTCACCGTTTACAACATAACTGTCTATAAGTTTTATAGTCACTCCCGTAGGTAAAACGGTATTAACTGCATCAAAATATGTGCAAAACAGTGTTTCGTGCAACCATTCACACATTTTAAGCATCTCATCACTTAAAATCGGTGAATCATCAATAATTCGACGTATTTCCTTAAGTTCACCTGCGTTTTCACTTTTAGAAACTGACAAAATAAGTCCTTGCCTTTCGGAATTACCCCTACCAAAAGGCACAATAACCCTACAACCCGCAACACAGCGTTCTTCTGCCCAAAGCGGCACAAGATAATCGTACGGTTTATCGAAACTATATGCAGTTTTCTCTAAAACGACACTTGCAATCAACCGTGAACTCAAAGCACGACCCCCAAAAATTAATCAATTTTTGATGCTATTTTTTCAATCGCGAGATTAACCGGTTTTTCTACAATAATCTCACCTTTTTCATTTGCATCGCACAAAATATTACGAGCCTCTTCTGCGATTTCTAAAACCAACTTATAGCGGTTATCATAATTTTCAATAAGTTTTCCAATAGATGGGTTTAACATTTTTCAAGCACCTCATTAATTATTTTTTTATTTCTCTCTGTCCGTAATCTTTCGCTTAAAATAACGGTCAGTAAGTCATCAATAGCTTCTTCTAATTTATCGTTGACAATTATGTAATCGTATTTAACTGCGCACTCAATTTCTCTGAGTGCTTCATTTAAGCGCTTTTCGACAATTTCCGGAGTATCGGTTCCCCTGCCGCTGAGCCTTTGTTTTAGCACTTCTAAAGAAGGCGGCATCACAAAAATGCTAACCGCTTCGGGCATTTTTTCCATAACCTGTGCCGCGCCGTTTACATCAATTTCAACTATCATATCGGTACCGTTTTCAAGACATTCTTCAACAGGTTGTCTCGGTGTACCGTAATAATTTCCAACAAACACATTATGCTCTAAGAACATATCGTTGGCGAGTAGTTCTTCAAACTCATCCCTTGAAATAAAATGATATTTTTCGCCTTCAACTTCTCCTACACGCATAGGTCTTGTGATTGATGAAATCGAGAGTTTTATTTCGGGATGTTTTTTTAGTGCGCCTTGTAAAATTGAGTCTTTACCTGAGCCGGATGGGCCCGAAAAAATAAACAGTTTGCCTTTACTCATCACACTCATCCTCTGCTATATCAACATCTTCTTCGTTCAGTCTGTTTGCAACAGTCTCAGTCTGGAGATATGTGAGTATTATAAACTCACTATCGGTAAAAATTACCGCTCTTGTTCTTCTTCCATGTGTAGCATCTATAAGTGTGCCTTGCTCTTTAGCTTCCTGGACCATACGCTTTATAGGCGCAGACTCGGGACTTACAATAGCAATAACTCGGTTAGCAGAAACCATATTGCCAAAACCGATATTTATAAGTTTCATAAAATCTACTCCTTACCTTATTCTATGTTTTGAACCTGTTCTCTTATTTTTTCGATATCAGATTTTATGTCCACTACTCTCTGCAGAATATCAACATCCTGTGCCTTAGAGCCAATGGTGTTGGTCTCTCTATTCATCTCCTGAACGATAAAATCAAGTTTTCTGCCGATAGCTTCATCGCCTTCAAACAGTTTTCTTACCTGCTCGATATGACTGCGAAGTCTTACCGTTTCTTCATCAACAGCAACCTTATCCGCAAAAATTGCAGTTTCGGTAATAACGCGTTGCTCATCAAACTGTGCGCCTGACAATAATTCTTTGATTTTCTGTTCAAGTCGTTCACGATATTGTTTTACAGTTTCGGGAGAACGTTCTTCGATAAATGTGACCTTTTCGATAACCGAATCAATTTTGGAAAGTATATCGTTTTTAAGCCTTTCTCCTTCGTTTTCGCGCATTGCAATAAATGAGTCAACCGCGCCCACTAAAGCCGACATAACGGCTTTTGTAACGGTTTCTTCATCTGCCACCTGTCTCTTAACGGTAAATATGTCGTTATTTGAGCCGAGGCGTGATACAGTAATATCGTTTTTTATTTTGTGTTTCTTGGCAAGTTCCTTATACGCGATCATATATGCATTGGCTAAATCGTAATTGATTTCAATTACAGATGAAGTCTCACCGACATTATCAACCGATACATAAACTTCTACCTTACCGCGAGAAATTCTGGACTGACAGTAACCTTTAATTTTTTCATCTAAAAAATTATAGTTGCGTGGCACTCTTGAAGAAAATTCAAAATATCTATGATTAACCGATTTTATTTCAACAGTAACTTCAAGATTTTGTTCAGTAATCTCGTGTCGGCCAAAACCGGTCATACTCCTAACCATTATAAGCCCCCCTAAATATATATAATTATTCCATAATAATTCATTTTATTTTACCAAAAACGACATATAAAAGTCAACCTTTAGAGCAATCTTGTAACTATTTTTAACATTTTAATTTTAAAAACTTCTTGACAAAGCGGATACTATAAATTATAATAATGCTTGTTGTAAATGCTGCTATGGCTCAGGTGGTAGAGCACGTCCTTGGTAAGGACGAGGTCACCGGTTCAAATCCGGTTAGCAGCTCCAAAACCCCGACTGTATTTGCAGTCGGGGTTTTTGTTTTTATACTTTTTATTCCTTGACCTGGTTTAAAAAATACTATATAATTTTTATATAAAACTTTTCAGAGGTGTAGTATGGAAATAAGACTTTTAAGCCCTGTTAACAATTCCGTGGTCAATATTTTGCCGCCGATGCAGTCCGAGACTTTAGCATCTCTTCCCAAAAGCGAAGCGAATATCAACGATGAAATTAATTGGCGCAATCTTATCACCGAACAAAATGATAATTCCGCCCCTGCCTATATTAATTTCTGTTGGGGTCTTTCAGGAAGTCTGCAGGAATTGAGAAAAATAAATCTTTATATTTCCAAGGATGAAAAATTCACAGACTCTGCTAAATATTCCATTATTCCCGGCCGTGCTTTTATTTCCATAACAAATTTCTGCCGTAATACGCAATATTTTTGGAAGATGGAGGCTCTCGGAGACAGTACTACCCTTTTTGAAACCGAACCTTTCAGCTTTACTACAAGTAATAGTTTGCCGCAATGGTTCACTTCTTTAGGTGTTACAAACCTTCGTGACATTGGCGGTTGGTCTGCAAAGGACGGCAAGAATATAAAAGAAAATATGATTTTCAGAGGCTCAGAGCCCGATTTTGAAAGAGAAAATATTGACACTTCTTATTTTTTCAAAAACGAGTTAAACATCGAAACCGAAATTGATTTGAGATTAACCCACGAATTTGATGCATCTTATAAAGGCATCACTTCCGTCAACTACCATCAAATACCTGTTATTTATTACGAAAAAATAGCTTCTGATGAACAGAAGCCATTTTATAAAAAATTATTCAAATTGTTTAGTGATGAGAAAATTTATCCGATTTATCTGCACTGCGTAGCGGGGGCAGACAGAACAGGTACGGTAGTTGCTTTATTAAAGGCCCTGCTCGGAGTTTCGGAAGATGATATTGCTACCGATTATGAATTAACTTCACTAAGTGTTTACGGAACACGCTCACGATATCATCAATCATACATTTCTTTTATAGAATATCTGAAAACATTCGATGATAATTTAACATATGCCGCAGAAAAATATCTGTTAGACTGCGGAATTACCCAAACAGAAATTGAAAAAATAAGAGAAATCTTATTAGTATGAGTTGTTTGATCCTACCTTTACATCTGTATAGTAATATCTTCCACCACGATAGATTTTAACCCTGACTTCATCTCCCGGTTTAGAATTGGCAACTGCATCGTTAAGCACAGAATAATCCGTGATTGCGACATCTCCAAAACTTATGATTATGTCACCGCTTCGAATTCCGCTTTTGGCTGCAGGTCCACCACTCATAACGCTCTTTACAACAGCGCCCACAGGATAATTCATACTCTGTAAAATCTGAGCGGTATATCTTTCGTTTATAGTAACACCGATATAGGGATTAGGTTCATATTCACGGGAAATTATTTTATCGCACACTTCTACTACGGTATCAATAGGTATCGCAAATCCCATACCTTCATATTCTGTCGCAGAAATTTTTGAACTATTAACACCGACAAGTTGACCCTTAATGTTTACCAAAGCTCCACCTGAATTACCTGGATTTATTGCAGCATCTGTCTGTATAAGGTTGACACTGTCATCCAGTGAACTATCCGATATTACACGGTTAAGACCGCTGATAATTCCATATGTTACAGAGCCCATAAATTCAAGTCCACCCGGACTTCCTATTGCGGCAACAAACTGACCGACCTTTACCGAGTCGATGTTACCGATTTCTATTGGGGTAAGATTGTTTGCATTTATCTTAATAACGGCTAAATCGTTGGTAATATTATATCCTACCACTACTGCCTGATACGGTTTTTCGTTATTTTCGGGTAAATACACTTCTATTTTCGATGAATCTGATAATACTGCATTTTCTATTACGTGGTAGTTGGTTATTATATATCCGTCTTTCGAGTATACTATACCGGAACCTGTACCTACAGATTCATCGCTACCGCCAAAAAAGTTAGTAGTAGCAATACTTGTGGTAATTCCAACAACACTCGGAGTCACCTTCTGTGCTACGGCTTCTATTACACTTTCCACCGTTTTATCAACGTTAATATTTGTGATATTTTGCTCAGTAACAGATCCATTAATATTTTCAGTTTGACCTGAATTTTTCCTATTATAATTTATCATTACTCCCGCGGCTGTAGAAGCGCCAATAACTGCCGCAAGTAGCATACAAACAACAACGGTTACTATACTGTAGCCGTTTTTATTTTTCTTATTTTTCTTTTTCGGAGACTGAAATTCAGAAAATTCATCATTACCGAAAGTCTGATTGTTAAAATTATCGTAATACATAAAACACCTTCAATTAGTTTTTTATAATTCTATAATTAAAATATGAACAAAGAATTAAAAAAAACTACATAAATTTTAAAACTTTCTTCGCTTGATTTTTACATACGGCGCTACGTCGTTTGAAGAATTTTTATTTTTTATCTCGGTTACAAAAGTATATATTATATAACCTGCCACAACGGTAAACAAAGCTATTGCCAGAAATACTATTACAGAAGTTATTATATCCCCAAAGTTTGTCCAACTGAATTTTGAGGTTGTTTCGATTTTGAAGTTGTTCATTATATTATTTTGAGTGGTATATACATAACCCTTTTCTGTTCCCGATGGGAAGGAAATATTTAAAGCATATATCTGACCGTTTTTTATAGTAAAATATTGACTGCCCGAAAACTCGCCGCCTTTATCACTCGACTGATACTCGGCTTTTATGAATTTTGAGCCGTTCCATATTTCAGCGCTATACTTAACATCGTTTACTATCTGCTCTGCAATATACTTTACAGAATTGTCATCCAAGAGAGACATATCGCCTACATTCTCAGCAAAAGCACTTGTGAAAATTTTAAGCGAAACTTCACTGCCGTTGGATTTATCAACAGCATACAGTACTATATTATTTGTCTCCAGATAATTTTTAAAACCGCTTTTGGTAAAATTTAGTTTTTTAAGAACATCTTTATTTTCACCGAGATTATCCGCGGTTAACACGGTATAATCCGGCTCTAAAGAAATACTGAAATTATTCTGCTTATCTGTTAGTGCCGCTGTTTTAAATGCGAAAAAACTAAACATTACTAAAAGCACCGCGCAAAACGAGAAAATCTTTTTCAACATCTTTTTCCCCAATCCATTTTATGACTGTTTTTTTGCTGCATAAAGTGTGTTTTGCATAAGCATTGCTATTGTCATTGGTCCAACTCCGCCGGGAACAGGAGTAATCGCAGAAGCCATATCTTTAACCGATTCAAAATCAACGTCCCCGCAGAGTTTACCGTTTTCATCCCTGTCCATTCCGACATCAATAACTACTGCACCAGGTTTTACCATATCGGCCGTTACGAATTTTGCCTTTCCTATAGCCACTACAAGTATATCTGCACGGCGGCAAACTTCTTTTAGTTCCTTTGTCCTTGAATGGCATACTGTAACCGTTCCGTTATTATGTAAAAGCAACATAGCCATCGGTTTACCCACAATATTTGACCTGCCGAGAACAACACATTCCTTGCCTTCAATATCAATATTTTCGTATTTAAGCATCTCAATTACACCTGCGGGTGTACAAGGCAGAAAATCATAATCTCCAATCATTATCTTTCCTACATTTACAGGATGAAACGCATCTACATCCTTTTCGGGATTTATGCTATTGATTATAAGTTTTTCATCCAAATGTTTAGGCAAGGGCAACTGACAAAGTATACCGTTGACCGAGTTATCGTTATTTAACTTGTCAATTAGTTCTAACAACTGCTCATTGGTTGTATTTTCATCCAAAGAATAGCGAAGTGAACGGATGCCGAGTTCTGCACAAGCTTTTTCTTTATTTGCAACATAAACTTGAGAAGCCGAATCATTACCAACAATAATTACTGCAAGGCAGACTTCCTTGCCCTCATTTTTAAGTGATTCTACTTCGTTTTTAATTCTATTTTTAACAAAAGCCGAAATTTCTTTACCATTAATTATCTTCGCCATCTGTAATCATTTCCCCTTTTATATCGGTTTCATCGTTATTTTCTTCAAACATTGGTATGTACTGCGCGGTATCTTGTTTATTTTTCTTAATTACACAAACAAAGATAATCGCACACACTATACAAAGGGCAAAAGAAAGTAGTGATGAAACCCTTAAATTTCCTATAGTAAGTACATAAATATCCGGTCGTAAAAGTTCTAAAAATCCCCTGCCAAAACCGTACCACATACCGTAAAGCAAGGTATTCTGACCTTTAAATATACGTTTTTTTGCGAAATGAGATATAACAAAAAATCCCAATAAACACCACACAAACTCATAGAAGAAAAGCGGATGCACAAGCCCTGTTCCAACTTCACTGACAGTGCGGTTGCTCATCATTCCCCACCAATTACTACCTGTAAAAGTGCCGTAAACTTCCTGATTACAGAAATTTCCCCAACGACCTATACCTTGCGCTAAGAGAAAGCAAATTGCGGCTAAATCGAACATATCAAGTACATTAACTTTGCGTATTTTACACATTAAGAAGCCACAAGAAAATGCACCTATAACGCCGCCGTAAATTGCGAGGCCGGAAAAACCGCCGCCATCAAAACCAAAAAAGTCCGAAATTCCGTTTAGCTTTTCCCCATCGAATATAACATAATAAAGCCTTGCACAAAGAATTGCCACCGGTGTAGTAACTAAAGCAACATCCAACATTTTATCTGTATTTATTTCATAAAGTTTTGCCTTTCTCATAGCATAAACAATAGCGCAAAGGAAGGCAAAGGCAATTATAATTCCGTACCAATAAACATCCCAACCGTTACCCACAGGTATCGTGAAAGCAACAGGATTAATATCAAAAGGTATCCCGAAAATAACACCGCTATACATTACATTTCTCCTTTTACTCTCTTGGCAAAACAACTGAGAGTACTGATTTTTCATTATCAAGATTTAATAAGAACTGTTCTACATCGCTTTTATTAAGATTTTTTATTATTTCAAGCTCATCGAACACATCATATTCACAAACTGCCGCATCAATAAATGACATAACAATATCTTCAACACTATTATAACGCTTAACGCATCCGCCGTAAACCTCTCTTTTTACCGCTTCGAAGATTTTGTCATCTATGCCATCTTTTTTAAGTCTTGAAATTTCTTCCTTTATGAGTTTTGCAACTTCCGTCGGATTTACCGATTCGCCTTCAAAAAGCACCGCCGAATAACCACGACCGGTAAAAAACTCACTGTCAAACTCATCGTTTATAAGGCTCTTCTCTGTGAGTTCACTATAAAGCGGGGTTATATCTCCCGAAATCGTTTTTAACAAAACATCGGTACATACAGATTCAAATAATGTCGGCTCTTTATCCGCTTTTAATTTATAACCGAAACAAAAAAGCGGTATAGCTACATCAAGTCTTTTTTCAATATAATCACTCACTACTGTATCGGGTTCTTCAGGAAATTTGCGCTCAATTTTTACAGGTACAGTATCCTTTACAGAACCTTTAATCTTATTAAGCACTTCATCGGTTTTTAAGTTACCCGCAATACAAATAAACATATTTGAAGGATTATAAAACGCGTTATAGCAGTTATATAGCAATTTATCATCAATTTCTGCTATTGAGTCAGTTGTTCCTGCGATATCAATTCTAACTGGATTATTATGATACATAGCTCGTAAAGTGTTAAACAATACGCACCAACCTGGGCTATCATCATACATTCTTATTTCCTGCCCAATTATACCCTGCTCCTTTTTAACGGTTTCGGCAGTAAAATACGGGCTTTGTACAAAATCTAAAAGTATATCGAGATTTTCATCGAACATACTGCTGCAAGAAAACAGATAACAAGTTTTATCAAAAGAAGTAAATGCATTTGCATAAGCGCCGGTTTTTGCATATTTTGAAAAAGCATCCCCATCTTCACTCTCAAACAATTTATGCTCTAAAAAGTGCGCAATGCCTTCGGGAACGGCAGTAAAATCACCGCCATTTATAGAAAATTCCGTATCAACTGAGCCGTATTTAGTGCCAAAAACCGCATAACAAGTATTAAACTCAGGTTTTTCGGCAATAAAGATTTTAAGTCCGTTATCTAGAACAGTTAATGAATAGCTTTCACCAATGGTTTCGCTTCTAAAATATTTGGTATTCATTTAATTGTCCCCCTTTTTGCCTGTCAGATTGTAAACGGTATGAAGTTTTATTCCTTTTGCCGCTTCAACTATCTGTCTTTTATTAAGAGAAGAAATAATCTGCGCAACATCTTCAGGAGTTTTGATTTGCTCGGAATATATACTCGCGCAATACCAGGAATCAAGCGCACCTAAACTGTCATAAGAAGAATTAAGAGAGTTTAATATGTTCTTTATTGATGCATCAAATGTAGACTGTTTGAATTCGCCCTTCTTTACAATATCAAGTTGGTGAAGAATCTCTGTTCTGGCCTTCTCAGTATTTGCAAATTCCACACCCGAATCAACCATAATATATCCTTTATTCTTATTTGCCGATGCCGAACAATAATAACAGAGACTGAGTTTTTCGCGCACATTTTCAAAGAGTCCTGAATAGGTGCCACCGCCAAAAATATCCGTTGCAACGGTTAAAGCATACGCATCGTTACCCCAGATTTCACTTGAAAAGCCCAAAACTAATTTGCCTTGCGCCACATCCATTTCTTCCGTGACTTCCTTTACATTTTCACGATAGCCAAGACACGTGAGTTTTTTATAGTCATCACAGATTTCTCTATCATATTTTGAAAATTCTTCTGAAATTTTTTCAAAAAATCCTTCAGGTGTATTTTTACCTACAAGTTGAACCCTAACATAAGAGTTTTTGAGAATTTTTTGCCACGCATTATATAAATTCTCACCATTGATTTTTTCCAACTGTTCTACAGTACCGTAAGCAGAAACAGCATAATCACTATCCTCAAACATTTCGGCTATAAGGCGTTTTCTGGCATATCGTCGTTTATCATTTATTTCGCCTAAAATATGCTCCTTAACCTTTCTTTTTTCGCGTTCAATGTCAGTTTTAATAAAACTGCCGTTTTTCACTCTCGGTCTAAAAATCAGTTCCATTAATAAACTGGCCGCTTTTTCAATAACCGGTTCGCCACCTATAGAAAATCTATCGTTGATAACGGCAACGGCAACCTTTATCAGTTGCGCATTACCTATTTTGCTTACAGAAACACTTAAATCTGCGCCATATAACATATTAAGCGCCAAATTAAGCTCTGTGAAAGTAGAAAACTTATCAGAACAAGATGTCAGAACATACGGCAAAAGCGCGTTTAAAGACACATCTTCTTTGTTGAGCGGCACATAAAAATTAAAAGAAACCAAGGTTGTGTTAAAACGGTTATTTTTTATAAATAAGCCATCAACACCCTGTGCTAAAGACTGAATTTTCATTTTTTCTCCCTTAGTACATTTTGAAATTAAATATTGATATTTTCAGTTAAAAAATATTATACCACACTAACGCATAATTCTCCACAAAAAATTGTAAACTTTTTAATAACTTGTAAATTTTTTTCTACTTAATTGAAATAAAAATTTTGGTATGATATATTAAATTAGTAAAGTTTATATGAAAGGGGTTAAAATATGAAAGCGCCGCGTCACCGTCCGCCTGTAAGACTGCTTCTGACTTTTCTCATAATTTTGGCGGAACTTTACATTATGATATTAAGCATTACGCACCTTTCCGAGCAAAGAGTATGGATATATTCAGCCGCAGAAACTCTGGCAATTATAACTGCTCTTTCAATTATAAACAAGCGCGGCAACCCCAGCTACAAAATAATGTGGATTTTCTTTATATTGCTCGTACCATTATTCGGTGTAACTGCATATCTACTTTGGGGTGGCGGCCGTGTTATGCCACATATAAATCGGCGTATGAAAAAATGTATAAACAAATATTTAAAATATTTACCGGATGACAGCAAAATAGTATCTCGTCTGAATTACTCTGACATGATACATTTCCGCCAAGCCGAATATATACGCCGCGAAGCCGAAATGCCTGTATATGATGGAACTGAAAGTGAATTTTTATCCCCCGGGGAAAAACTGATGCCACGACTGCTCGAAGAACTAAAAAAAGCGCAAAAATATATTTTTATCGAGTTTTTTATTCTTGCAGAAGGCAGTATGTGGAATGAAATTTTTGAAATACTAAAAGAAAAAGCAAGGTCAGGCGTTGAAATCAAAATAATTTTTGATGATTTCGGTTCCATTAAGTATCAATCAAAACAATTCATCAGAGAACTCCGACATAATGGTATAGAAGTCTCTCGTTTTAATCCCATAACACCTTCTATCAATATCTTTATGAACAATCGCGATCACAGAAAAATCATTGTCATTGATGGCAAGGTTGCCTTTACGGGCGGCATTAACATAGGCGACGAATATATCAACCGCTTTGAGCGTTTCGGCTACTGGATGGATTCGGCAATATTGATACGCGGAAACGCTGTAAAAAGTTTTTTATGTATGTTTTCAATTATGTGGGAGTTCACAACCGGAAAAGAAATTAATTTTGAAAGTCACTCTGTTGATTATAGAACAGATAACGATGGATTCTATATTCCCTATTGCGATGACCCTTTAAATTATAAAAATCCCGCCGCAGGAATTTATATGCAGATACTAAATAACGCGCAACGGTATGTTTATATCGCAACCCCTTATCTCATTTTAGATAATAATATGATTAACGCACTGTGTCTTGCGGCAAAATCGGGAGTTGCTGTGAAAATTGTAACTCCTTCTATACCCGATAAATGGTACGTTCATCCGGTAACTCAGTACTATTATTCCGAACTTTTGGATTCAGGTGTAAAAATATACGAATATTCACCCGGTTTTATCCATTCAAAATTATTTTTATCTGATGATAATGTAGCAACCGTGGGAACAATAAATATGGATTATCGCAGCCTTTATCTTCACTTTGAATGCGGTTTATGGATGTCAGGCAGCAGCTCAATTAAAGAAATTAGAAATAGTTTTGAAGATATATTTGTAGAATCTGAAGAAATTATCCCTACCGTTTGGAAAAAAAGACCGATAATACAGAAGATTAAACAGAGTGTACTGCATCTATTCGCCCCGTTTATGTGATTGACTTTTGCATTTTTTTATTGTATAATAATTTTAAGGAAGGTGGAATCTATATGAAAGCTAAGAATTTTTTTATGGGTCTTTCAATTATCATCGGTATAGTTGCTTTAGCTGCAGGTGTTGCAGTAATTATTGACAGATATTTAAACAAAAATAATGAATGTGTTGACGGTTATATTGAATGCGACTGCTCACCTGAAGAAATAGTAAACGAATAGTTTGAAAGCGCCTTTACAAAGGCGCTTTTATTGTGCCTTAATATATGCAATTTTTTGTAGAAATTGCATATATTTTTTTATGTAATCTTAAAAACACAAAAAATATTTATTTAATATGTATAAAATTTATTATAAAATCAGTCGTAGTATCTACTTGAAGTTTCACTCAGAATATTGTATTATAATATTGGAATAATAATATTCAAACAAATATTAAAACGGAGAGATTTTATGCAGACAGAATTTACAGCAAAAAAAATTGCTGAACTCATTGAACGCAAACTATCGCATAACTTTGGCATTAGTCCATCGCACGCATCTGATGAGTTCTTTTATAAGGCAACTGCACTGGTTATTCTTGATATTTTAACCGAAAAGCGCACAGCCTTCAGAAAAGCAACAGCCAAACAAAAAGCCAAAACTGTTTATTATCTGAGTATGGAGTTTTTAATGGGTCGTTCACTTAAGAACAATCTTTTCAACTTAAATCTTGAAGCTCCCGTAAAAGAAGCACTTAAATCTTTCAATGTAAAAATTGAAAATCTTTATGAGCTTGAGCCGGATGCCGGTCTTGGAAATGGCGGTCTTGGTCGACTTGCCGCCTGTTTTTTAGATGCTCTTTCAAGCGGTAATTATCCGGCTATGGGTTACTGCATCAAATATGAGTTTGGTATTTTCCGCCAAAAAATCGTTGATGGATGGCAGACGGAAATGCCTGATTTCTGGTTACCGGGCGGCAGTGTATGGCTTGAACCAAGACCGGCTTCCGCGGTAGATGTTAAATTTGATGGATATATAAATGAATCGTGGGACGGAAACCATCATAATATCGAGCACCAAGGATATACAACGGTACGTGCAATGCCATACGACCTTATGGTGCCGGGTAAAAACGGCAAAACCGTTAATGCTTTAAGACTCTGGAGTGCGGAATATCAAGATATTAATATGTCGGCATTTAACCAGGGCGATTATGTCAAAGCACTTGAAGAAAAGGCAAATACCGAAGTTATCAGTAAAGTGCTATACCCGGAAGATAACCACCTTGAAGGTAAATCTTTACGACTAAGACAACAATATTTCCTGGTATCTGCATCTATTCAGGATATATTGAACAGACATTTACGCACTTATGATACCCTTGAAAATCTTTCTGATAAGGTTGCAATTCATATTAACGATACCCATCCCACTCTTTGTATACCTGAATTAATGCGTTTTTTACTTGATGAATGCGGATACAGTTGGGAAAAATCGTGGGACATTGTTACGAAAACTGTTGCTTACACCAATCACACGGTTATGGCAGAAGCCCTTGAATGTTGGTCGGTTGATTTGTTTAGCCGCCGACTTCCGAGAATTTATCAGATAGTAAAGGAAATTGACAAACGTTTCCGCGCAGAAATGTTGGCTATGACCGGTGACAGAGAAATATGTGAACGCAATGCGATAATTCAGAATGGTATGATTCATATGGCAAATCTTTGCGTTGCCGCATCACACAGTGTCAACGGTGTTTCTATGTTACACAGTGATATTCTTAAGAAATCGCTTTTCAATGACTTCTACCAGATGACACCCGACAAATTCACCAACGTTACTAACGGTATTGCTCACCGCCGTTGGCTTTGTCAGGCAAACCCCCTACTGACAAAATATTTGACAGAACTTATTGGCGATAAATTTATAACCGATGCAGCCGCTCTTTCTGAACTTGAAAAGTTCAGTGGTGACAAAAATGTTTTGCTCGAACTCGATAAAATTAAATATGCCAACAAAGAGCGCTTATCAAATCACATTAAAAACAATTTCGGTATCAGTGTTAATCCCGATTCAATTTTTGATATGCAGGTAAAGCGTCTGCATGAATATAAGCGCCAACACTTGAATTTACTGCATATTATTTCGGAATATCTTTATTTAAAAGAAAATCCAAATGCCGATTTTGTTCCTAAAACCTATATATTCGGTGCTAAGGCAGCCCCGGGATATTATCTTGCAAAACAGATTATATTCCTTATAAATCAGTTTGCTAAATTTATTGAATCGGATCCGCAAATCAACGAAAAACTTAAAATCGTATTCCTTGAAGATTATCGCGTTTCTTTAGCCGAGATTATGATTCCCGCAGCAAATATAAGTGAACAGATTTCCCTTGCTTCAACCGAAGCGAGTGGTACAGGGAATATGAAGCTTATGATGAACGGTGCTATAACTCTTGGTACCGAAGACGGCGCCAATGTTGAAATTCACAAAGCAGTCGGTGATAAAAATATTATCATTTTCGGTATGGAAACACCAGAAGTTATGCGCCTTAAAAAGTCAGGTTATTCGCCAAAGGGTTATTACGAAAATAATCCTACATTAAAACAAGTTATCGACTTTATCGGAAAAGGCATTAACGGTCAGAGTTTTGACGATGTTTATAAGGCAATTACTACCTATGACTCATATATGGCATTAGCTGATTTTGCCGATTATTGCAGCGCACACGATAAGGCAGATAAGTTATATTCCGATAAACTTTTGTGGAATGATATGTCACTTATCAATATTGCAAAATCAGGCATATTCTCTGCGGACCGTTCAATCAACGACTATGCTAACAACATCTGGAATATTAAACCTTTAAAATAGGCGGAATTTAAATGAATTATTATCCTTACGATTCTCGAAATCCTATTTATCGTTCTAAAATCGGAGCTGTAGCTTCAGGTGAAATCCTGAAGCTACGGCTTTTGTTGCATAAAGATGCCTTGTGCTCCGCCGCTTACTTAGTTATAAAAAACGACAACAATTCTTCCTATTCGGAAGTTCTTATGCAACCGAGCGGCAATATAGATAATTACGAAATTTTTGAATGTGAAATCAAACTGACAGAAGGATTATATTGGTATCATTTTAAATACGAAAGCCAACACGGTATTTTTTATGTCAAAAAATACGTTCACTCACTCGGACATATTTCCGATGATGGTGGTGAATGGCAACAAACGGTTTATTCAGAAGATTTTAAAACTCCCGATTGGTTAAAGGGTGGCATAATATATCAGATATTCCCTGACCGATTCTACAACTCCGGAAAAAACAAAGTAAGTGTGCCCGATGACAGATATTTAGTAACCGACATGCAGAAAACACCTGAGTATCGACAGAACAACGGTATTTGTTCTTTAGGGAACGATTATTATTGCGGTGATTTAGCCGGAATAGAAGAAAAACTTGAATATATTAAGAGTCTTGGTGTCAACTGCATTTATCTCAACCCAATATTTGAAGCACACTCAAACCACCGATACAATACTGCAAATTACTTAAAAATCGACCCGCTGTTGGGCAGTCAAAAAGATTTGAAAAAGCTATGCAAAAGCGCCCAAAAATTAGGTATTAAAATAATACTTGATGGTGTGTTTTCGCACACCGGTGATGACAGTATTTACTTTAATAAATATAAGAGATACAATTCTATAGGTGCTTATAATTCAAAGAATTCAAAATACATTAATTGGTTTAATTTTAAAAATTGGCCCGATGATTATGAATCTTGGTGGGGCGTTAAATCTCTCCCCGAAACAATCGAAACTAATGAAGCTTTCTGCGAATTTATTACAGGAGAAAACGGCGTAATAAAACATTGGCTTGATTACGGAATCTACGGTTGGCGACTTGATGTGGCAGATGAATTACCCGATGAGTTTATCGAAAAAATCAGGAAAGCACTTAAATCATCCTTGCCGGATGCATATCTGCTTGGTGAAGTATGGGAAGATGCATCAAGTAAAGTAAGCTATGAAAAACGCAGAAAATTCCTGTTGGGTCACGAACTTGATTCGGTAATGAATTATCCGTTTGCAAATGCAATCGTTGAATTTTTTGAAAATGGCGATGCAATAAAGTTCGCCGATACAATATCAGATATTACTGAAAATTACCCTGCTCCCGCAGTAAGTACACTTATGAATCATTTAAGCACACACGACACAGCAAGAATTATTACAAGGCTATCGAAGAATTATAGCAGTAACCCCGACCGTGAGTGGCAGTCAAACCAAAAATTAAGCCAACAAGAATATCTTGATGCAATTAACAATGTAAAAATTGCAACCGTGATACAATACACTTTACCTGGTGTGCCCTCCGTTTTTTATGGTGATGAAGTCGGGATTGAAGGCTATGGCGACCCATTTTGCCGTGCACAATATCCGTGGGGAAACGAAAACACCGATTTACTCGAATTTTATAGAGAGCTTGGTGAAATCAGAAACCAAACAAACTGTCTTAAAAATGGTGAATATATTCCCTTACACTCTGAAAGCGGTTGTATGACATATATGAGACGCGGCGACACAGATGCTCTCATAACCGCCGTAAACATTAACGAATATGAAGTGTGGGTAGAGTTACCCGATGAATTCAAAAAAAGTTCTGTTACCCTGTTTGGAAGCGAGCCTAATAGTGATGGTTGGGTAAAAATATCGCCCTTTTCTAATGGACTCTATAAAACAAAAATTTAGGTAAAAAAATAGCAAAACTTGTTTTATTTTCCTTTTATAATTCGTATTTCTTGTCACAAAATAGTATTACAAACGCAAAATATTTTTTGAACAAGGAGTGAATTATTTTGGCAAAGCACGTGGTTCCTGAAGCAAAGGATGCTCTTAACCGTTTTAAGATGGAAGCTGCTAATGAAGTTGGCGTTAACCTTAAGCAAGGTTACAATGGTGACTTAACTGCAAAGCAGGCTGGTTCTATCGGTGGACAGATGGTTAAAAAGATGATTGAATCTTACGAAAACAGCATGAAATAAATAAGTTCTAAAAAAGGCGGTGCGTGAATGACGCGCCGCTTTTTTATTGACTAATACCTGTATTATTGGTATAATATATACATTATGGTAAAGGGGAAAAGAGATTGAATATACTTATTTTAAGCGGTAGCACCGGCGAAGGACATAATTCGTGTGCTAAAGCAATTAAGGAAAAATTCGAGAGTAATTCACACTCTTGTGAAATTATAGACAGTTTTATATTTTTTTCTCGCTTTATCGCTCGGGTGATTTCTGCGGGTCATTCTTTTATGTACCGTTATACCCCGTTTATTTTCAGATTCGGTTATGATTTTTTTGAAAAGCATTCTAAAATTTACTCGGGCTCTTCCCCTATTGATTCATTATTTAATCTTGGCGGAATAAAATTGGCAAATTACATAAATAATAATAAATTTGATATAATAATTTGCACTCACGCTTTTTCTGTTTTTATGTTGACAAAAGCAGAAAAATATATGACACACAAACCAAAAACTGCTTTTGTGGCAACCGATTTTACCTGTAGCCCAACCGCCGAAAAAGGCAATGCAGATATGTTTTTTATACCGCATGAAAGTTTATGTGATGAATTTGCCGATTTAGGTATAGACCGAAACAAACTAATCCCTGTCGGTATACCTGTAAGAACTTCTTTTTATCAGAACATAGATAAGCAAATTGCCAAAACTCAAGTTGGGATAAATCCCGATAATAAGCATTTGCTTATTATGTGTGGAAGTATGGGTTGCGGACCAATAATAAACACTACTAAGCTTCTTGCAAAACAAGTTGATGACAGTACCGAAATTACCGTTATTTGCGGTAAAAATAAATCTTTATTTAGAAAATTGAATTTTTTTCACAGAAATAATCCCCGTGTTCATATAAGCGGTTTTACAGACAAAATCTCTCTTTATATGGACAGTGCCGACGTTTATATGACAAAACCCGGTGGCATCAGTCTTTCGGAAGGCACTGTTAAAAAAGTACCTATGGTTATTCTTGAATCGGTTGGTGGATGTGAAAATCACAATCTCGATTTTTATAAAAAATTTGGCGCGGCCGTCGGCGGAACCCAAAAAAGTGATATCGTTTCCTGTTGTTTAAATTTACTTGGAGATGAAAATTTAAGAAAAACAATGAAAACAAACTTATCTCTTTTAAAAACACAGGATGCCGTAACCAAAGTATATGAAGAATTAACAAAATAAAATTTTCCAGAAATACTAAGAATAATCAACTCCTTTATGTAAAAACTATTAAAGCAAAGGAGTTGATATTATGTTGGACCGAATCTGTCTTATTCTTACAATAATCGGTGCTTTAAACTGGGGTAGTATCGGTATTTTCCAATTAGACCTTGTGGCTTGGATTTTTGGCGGAAGCGATGCACTAATCTCCAGAATTATCTACACGGTTATTGCACTTGCAGGAATTTGGTGTATTTCCCTTTTGTTCAGAGAGAGAAATGAAGTTATTGTAAACAGAGATTAAGCTTAAAAAAGAAAACTCATAGTTTGCTGACACGCGATAAGGAAGTAATTTGAAAACCTATCAAAATATACTATTTATCGGGTGTGGCAAAAGCGAAGCAAAAGATAAATACCGAGAAGAACCATAAAAGGTTTTCTCGGTATTTTCTTTTTTATATCGGTACATTCGACTATCAATCCTTCTTTAAGTACAATTATTGTAAAAACTTAAGGGAGGTTATTTTTATGGGAAAATTCATTGAAGAATTTTATTACGGCAATCTTGATCCACAAGCACGAAGTACAAAGGAAAACAAAACCGTGCAAAAGCAAATGGAAGTCTTGATGTTAAACGAGGATTTCTTGACCGAGAACCTTTCGGGCGAAAGCAAAAAGAAATTCCTTGAATTCTCTAATGCCTGGAGCGTGGTTAATGGTGAATCGAATCTTGATAGTTTTATTATGGGATTTCGGCTTGGAGCTAATTTCACCTATGACACATTCATAAATGATGAAGCACCATTTAAAGATTTACTAAAGGAGTAAGAGGCATGAAAGAAAAGAAATATTACATTGCATTGGATGATTTTGAGCGTCGGGTAGTTGTGAACTGTATGAATGAAATGCGAAACAAGCTCATTGCTGACGGGAAGTATACTGATGCTTTGGATGAAATTTTATTAAAGGTTATTCACTCAAAACAAAAGAAACTTAAAGTTATATATAAGGAGGCTTGATTATGGAGCAGTTAGCGAAATTTATCACGGACGAAAGAACGGGGCTTCAGTACGAACTTTGCGGTGATTACTATATCATCGCCGGTGAAGACGAACCTGAGCGTGAACCCATCGGCATTTGGGGACAACGACATTTAAACCATATTCAAAAGCATTGCAAACCTTTCTACAACAAGATGCTGAACGAACATACGCTTTACGATTATCTTTTGCAACTCGACAGTGATGCCGAAGATATGTTCAATCACTTAGTTAAACAAATGGCAGAACGAGAAGGCGTAAGCGAAAAACTTAAAGCAGATAACCAAATGGAGTGGGTTTGTAGGATGAATAACATTCGCCAAAGAGCAACGGAAATCGTTAACGCAGAACTTATTTACGCATAACGAACAAGGCGGCAGGGAGATTAATTTCTCTCTGCCGTCTTTTGCTCTGAATAAAGGTTCCGTTATCGGCAAAAATATAGTTATATATCGCGCTTGCTCCGATTGACATTTTGCCGATATTGTGGTATACTAATAACAGTAAATTTGGAGGTATGGTTATGAAATATCTATCTGTTAAAGAGGTTGCTTTGCTCTGGAATACATCCGAACGTAGTGTTCGAAATTATTGTGCTGTCGGTCGTGTTCCCGGAGCTTTCCTTACAGGCAAGACCTGGAACATTCCTGAAAATGCTGAAAAACCCGAAAGAAGTAATAAGAGCAAACCCGCACCACAGACTTTATTAGATATTTTAAGAGAGGAAAAGCGTGCTCAAGTACACGGTGGAATTTACCATAAAATTCAGATAGAACTCACCTATAATTCCAACCATATCGAAGGTAGCCGCCTTACTCACGATCAGACTCGCTATATTTTTGAAACTAACACCATCGGCATAACTGATGAAGGTGTGCGTGTGGATGATATTATTGAAACATCTACCCACTTCCGTTGTATAGATGAAATTATTGAAAGCGCAAAATCGCAGTTGAGTGAAAAGTTCATTAAAAATCTTCACTTTATATTAAAGACTGGTACAAGTGACGCCAAGAAAGACTGGTTTTCCGTTGGCGATTATAAAAAATTACCGAACGAAGTTGGCGGTAGAGAAACCACTTTACCCGAAGATGTGGCGAAAGAAATGAAAAAACTTCTTGCCGAGTATAACTGCAAAGAGAATGTAACGCTCCACGATATTATTGAATTTCACGTACAGTTTGAACGCATCCATCCCTTCCAAGACGGTAACGGTCGTATAGGCAGACTTATTATGTTTAAGGAGTGCCTAAAACACAATATCGTACCTTTTATCATCGAGGATAAAATTAAAATGTTCTACTATCGAGGACTGAAAGAGTGGAATCATGAAAGAGGATACCTTACCGATACTTGTCTTTCTGCCCAGGATACGTTCAAAACCTATTTAGATTATTTTAGAATAAATTATGAGGAATAAAGTATGTCAAAGAATACAGGTAAAGAATACGAAAAACTAACACAATATATATTTAACCAAATTGTAAATCAACAACAGGTTAATACGATAGATGTGCAACACGATGTGATATTACAAGGAAAGTCAACATCACATCAAATTGATGTATATTGGAAGTTTGAGATAGGTGGAGAAGAATATTCAACAATTGTTCAGGCAAAAGATTGGAAAAGCAAGGTTCCGCAGAAAGAAATGTTGGCTTTTAATGATATCATCCGTGATCTACCGTATGGAACAAGAGGAATATTTGTATCTCAAGCTGGGTACCAAAAGGGCGCAATTGATGTTGCAAAAGCTAATGGTATCACAATATATGAATTAAGACCTCCGAAATCTTCTGATTGGGATGGTTACATAAAAACAATTGACATACAACTTGAAATAAAACACCCGGTTTATGAGAATATTGAAATTTCTATTGATGAAGAATGGTTAAACGAACACCCTGAAATTAAATTAGAAAATAAATATCATTTTAGGTGTGCGGCTAAAGATTGTTTGTACGATGAACATAAAGCTCCTTATATGACATTTGAAGAATTGATTATGTCATTAGTAAATAAAAACCCGGATTGCATTAACTATCTTGAATACCAATTTGAAAGAAAAACTTTTGCCATTATTGATGGTTGCTATGTTAAATTGAAATTAATAAAAGGTAATTTCGGATATTCTTGTTCTACTGATTCAATAAAAATTGATGCAGAGGATTTTGTTGGTGCTGTTTTAAAGAATGTATTATCTGGTGATTATAAAACGTTTGATAAACAATATCGATTAAAACATAAACGGCCAAAATAACAACTAAATACCTGTTTAACAAACAAA
Source organism: Acutalibacteraceae bacterium (assembly GCA_045613385.1). Taxonomy (GTDB): domain Bacteria; phylum Bacillota; class Clostridia; order Oscillospirales; family Acutalibacteraceae; genus SIG565. The sequence continues at coordinate 118,381 of JAZLAW010000002.1, forward strand.
CACAGGGCAGAGTATTGAAAACTCTGCCCTGTGTTCGTGGATATTGTGTTGGAAAATGGATTACTTTTATTACAAATTATTTGAGCCACTTTTTATCGGTAGATTCGACAATATAACTTCTTACTATAGTTTTGCAGTCTTTGCATATATCACAGTGTATTTGTGCCACTACACTCATAAGTCCTTTGCTAAATCTAAAGCCGACCGGACTTCCGTTGAGTGATTCAAACATTCTCAAGCCTACTTCAATATTTTCGCTGTTACAATGTGGACATTTCATAGCAAGTTCTCCTTATTCGTCATTTTCACTTTTCTTCTCAATGTGCTTCTTTATCCAATATACAAGCACCACTACTAAGATCAAAATACTAATTAACAAAGCACCAGCACTTTCGGTAATCATTGCATTATCTATTAAAAGCTTTTTACCCGAAATAATGTCAGGTAAATATACAATCAGCAGAGCAACCCCGCAACCGCCCAATGCAGAAATATTCAATTTTTCGCCAGCATTTGAAACACCATCATAACCGTTCTTTATAATCATTGAAAGCATATATATTGCGATTGGCAAACCTATATTTATCAGACAGATTGCACCATTGGCAAAACCTATTCCAACAAAATCGCTTAATAAATAAATGATAATATTTACTACGATAGCACCAGTGAAGGCGTATTGAAAAGATTTTCCTCTTTCTATAATTTGTTTTTCGTCATATTGCTTTTTACTCATAATCAATCCCTCCAAAAAGTTCATCTAATGTTTTATTTAAAACTTTGCATATAGCAATACATAATTTAATCGTTGGATTGTAATCACCTTTTTCGATTGCGCTCATCGTTTGTCTGGAAACACCAACAGCTTCTGCTAATTGAGCTTGTGTCATATCCTTTTCAATTCGTGCAATCTTAATACGTATGTTTTTTGCCATATTTCCACCTCCGCAATAGAGTATATCACAGTATATGAAAAATGTCAAGTATATATTACATATTTAAATAATATATTACATATTTAAATAATATTTTACACCATTTGAGTTATATTTTACAAAAAACCGCTGGATTTACTTCCAACGGCCCTTTGCCTTTTGTCAATTGCTTTTTGAATCAACAATGGTGTTAATAATTTCAATTAGTTTATTAACACGCTCGTTTCTTTCCTCAGATCCATTAAACATCGGATCGTCCTCGTGTAAAATTTCTTGAGTTGTTGGATCCATCTCCAAATAACAATAGGATTCTTCGTTCATTATATAAACGAAATATATCACGCCATCATTATGAATACCGCACTCACCGTATTGAATCATCTCTTGCTCTTCTGGATAAGTATCCTTATCTGAGTCGTGATTTGTTACAGTTAGAGTTCCTTTTTCATATTTAACGAAATACCCCGGATAATTTGTTGTAAATTCAGTTTCATCATATGAATACGGAATAGTATTATTGTCACTATTTGATTCAGATTCTCCGCATCCTGCAAACGAAAAAAGAAGCAATACACAAACTAACATTATAAAAACCTTTTTCATTTCTTCACCTCATTGTAGTAATTTGTTTAATATATTTCGTTCGTTTTTAAGTAACTTATTAACTAAGTGATCTACACTAAAACAATTTCTATATAGTGCTATTGTCGCTGAAAGTATACTGACAAGCAAAAGAACACTTTGATTAAATTCTAATGCGACTAGTATGGAATTTAGCAGCGACAAAACGCTTAACAGTCCGATCGATATAAACATAAAACGGATTGTGTACCTGCTTTTCCCGTTTGCTCTGTGATAGTATTTAATAGAAAATTTTGAACACAACGGTAACATAATCGATAACGAAATCAAAACAAAAGAAAAATAATATATGGTATCAGATAATGCTAATATTTTTAATGCGATACTTATTCCAAAGCAAATTGTTGAGAATCCAAGGCTTAAAGCGGCATATAAACCATTTTTTTCTTGTATTATCTCTTTTTTTGACAGAGGAGATAACAAAATGGTTGTTAATGTTTCGTTATCGTGACCAAAGTAATTAAATCCGTATGCAATAGCAAATTCCAAAGGAAAATAGATTGGTAATATTGAAGAAATAAGTTCAAAACCACCTATGAAATAAAATATCACCAAATAAATCACAGGAAAAAGTAAAACTGATTTCTTATCTTTTGTAAAGTACAGAAGATCTTTCTTTACTAACATCCATCTTGCACTGGGGATCGAATTTGAAATATGGCTAATTTTTGTTTTTCTTTGTAATATTTTTTTATCCCGTTTCTTCCCAAATAGCAAAACAAATATTACTCTAAAGATCAAAATTAAAGCAATAGCGATTATTACGTTATAAACATAAGTATAATAGTTTTGAGGGATGTTGAAATAATTCAATATAGCAGGCATTACCGTAAATAATATACACGATATTAATAATGACATTATTTCTTTTACTGGAGATTCAAATTTTTCAAATTGATAGGAAATAAAAGCTAATAGTTCAAAAACGAAGTAATATACCAATGTCGCTAAAAATAATACAATAAAAGCTATTCTTAATTCGAACAATTTAAAGGAAAAAAACCAAATTGCTGCCCAAAAGAAATATTCACTTGGATTTAGTACTTTGCTATATAATCTTAATTTAAGAATATCCGTATTTTTTATAGGAAAATAATCTTTTAAATTGAACCCAATACTCAGTTCTCCATATTTTTCAATTATTGCAAAAAAGCATTTAAAACAGATTGGAATCACAAAAGCAGAACATCGCATAAACATGCCGTTTGAAATTTGATCGTTTATAAAAAATGACAGCATTGCCCATAGGCCTGCCTCAAAAACAATAATAAAAACCAATGCACTTATGCTTTTTTCGGCTATATATTGTCCTATTGTATAAAATAATGAGTGTTTAAGTAATGCTTGGTTCTTTTTCATTGCCATTCACCGTTTCTAAGAAAATCCTTTCCAATTCCGTCGCATCATTTGCAGACGGTGTTGAATTTGCTATTTCACCCGAATGCACAACCGTACCATTATCGATAATAATGTATTTAGTACAAATATTTTGTACGATATCTAGGATGTGAGAGGAAATCAGAATAGTTCTTCCGTTCTTTGAAAAGTTTCTTATATATTCCTTGATTTCGGAAACAACAACCGGATCAACAGATTCAAAAGGTTCATCCAAAAACAATACCAACGGGTCGTGTATTATTGCAGCGCAAAACTCCACCTTTTTTCGTGTGCCCGTAGAACATTTTTTAATCATACGGGTCAATTCGCTCGAAAATTGATATTTTTCAGAAAGTTCAAGGATTTTGGTTCGCGAAATGCCGTATAACCCTGCTTCGAATTCTAAGTATTGCAAGCAGGTCATCTTTTCAAAAACGCCGATAATCGGTCTCATTACACCGATTTTGCTTTTAATGGTTTCTGTAAGTTTCTTGGTAGTATCTTCGCTGCAAATAAATATATTTCCTGCCTGTGCTTCGAGCAGACCTGTCAAAACATTTATTAATGTTGTTTTGCCTACAGCGTTTTTACCTAAAATCGCTAAAATATCGCCTGCATCAGCCGAAAAGGATATATTTTTCAACACTTCTTTTTCCTTATAAGAAAAAGCCAAATCTTTAATCTCAATCATACATTTCACCTTTAAATTAAAGCTAATATACTATAGCACTGCATAACAACGTAGGAAATCGTGTAAATGGCAAAAGCAATTATAGGTGCTTTACCGCCACGCTTTTTATAAATGTTAATGCAAACGAAAATCATATAAGTCAAATTAATTACGCTCGATACAATAGTTTGGTATATTTCAGCGGTATTTCTAATAAATACTAACTGGAATAAAAGAAATACAATAGCAAGCAAACACGGATATATCATACTTTTAAACATTGTTTTCACTATGTCTCGCAGTCCCAGAGAACTCTTAGCGATTTTCGAAACGATAGTTAAATAAAACGCTTCAAAAACAGTTCGTATGGTTAGTGATAAAATTGTTATTATAAGTGTTATAAAGAACAAACTTACATGAACACTAAATGGTTCTTTTGCATTAACATAAATATAGTCACTAAACAAAAAAATTGTTTGACTTATGATAAATAAAAAGTATATGTAAAAGTTTTTGATAAATCTTTTCATGGTTTTACCTCTCAAAACATTATATTATTATATAAATTCCCTGTAATAAACGTCTCTACTAAGGCTGCGATTATTAATAGCAGAGGAATTGATATAAGCCATTTTCTTACTTTGATTATGGAGTTTTTAAGTTGTATTTTTTTGTTATGATAGTAATCAAGCAATATTTTACCCGAGTACAACCCCAAAGCAATTGATATGAGCAATGCGGGAATTTCAAAAACACAGTGCGGTAAAGTAAGTAAGGCATACCCCTCAAGAGCATTACCGCTATCTAACCAAATAGACAGCATTGCCCCTAATTGTAACCCCTGGTAAGCACCAAGTGGCACAGTAATAATACCTACACCTAAAACCAAGAAAATACAAACACAGCAATTGTTGAATAAAATTGCAAAAAAATTAGGTTTAGTCACTTCCAACATCTCAGGTTCACCGAGCTCGAATACACCATTGAGAAATAGAAATCCTAATACGAATGAAATAATAAAAATAATTGTTGCAATAAATAATTGTTTTTTCATAATATTAATACCACTGTTGAATACTTAAAAACCGGTAGAGGAATGCGGCGGCATCCTTCTACCGGCAGCAAATTACTTAGTAGAAATTACTTAAGTGTTTACTTTTAATTAGAGAGCACCAGCGAGGCCTACGATAAATGTGCCAACAGGGCCTGCAAGAGTGCCGAGCTTTGCGCCAAGAGCTGCGCCGATTTTCCAACCAGCAGCCTTAGCAATAACGAGTTTTACAACTTCCTTAGCGATGTAAGTACCGGTATAAGCACTAACAACTTTGATAGCGCCGCCGTCACCCTTCGCTTTGATTAATTTAGTAATCCATTTTCCAACGTAATATCCAGCATTCATATGTAGCTACTCCTTTGAACGTTTATTTTTATATGTCAGCTTGCCGCCGCAAGTTGAACGCACCGTGAATATAAGTATTGCTAAGAGCAACATTAAAACACTATAAAGTGTAATCGAGAGTGTCATCATTATCGTTTCTTTTGAATTCCACATGATTTCCGAAGTGCCAATTGATCCAAAATAATTTAAAGGATACGCAAAGAAAAGAAATTGATATTTCTGCGGTATAAAATTAGTTGCATCCACTAAGCTACCACCGAAGTTCCAAATGAGGAACGGAATCATTACTGCAAATAATTGCTTTTTTAAAATAACGGCAATCAATGAAGTCATCGTGGTTAAAAAGAATACTAATAAAATGTTTATAATAATGGCATTAAATATAATGGGAATATAATTTTCGGTTCTCGCTGTACCTGCTATATCAAAAACAATAGTGCTCAAGCCTATACCATTTTTCCCAAAGAATATAAAACCCAAAACAAACGAAATAACGAGCGATGCAAGATAAATCGCGGTTGTAATTATAGCGGCGGATGTAAGCTTAGATGCAATAAGTGTTCCTCTGTTTATGCTTCTCGCCAAATAAATCTTTTCAGTTCCGGAACTTTTTTCAACACAAAAAACTTTTGCAAAAACAAGGACGCTCAAAAGAATTAAAACGAAGTTAACATCTATTGAATCGTGAACAAATTCAAGAACCTTTGTATTTGGAGATATGTTGTTATCCAAGTAATACCGCAAACGAATATTGTTAATTATTTGATTTTCGAATGCTTCCTCGTCGAGTTCGTCGCCTAATTCTGCGGTGATTTCTTCATTAAGTTTAATCTCTTCCTGAATTTCTTTCTTCCAGTCATCGGAATATTGTGAACTCATTTGATTAAAAAGACTAAAAGAACAGAACAATACAACACAAATCAAGACGGCAATTGCCAACTTACCCGAATAAATCTTTACAATCTCGTTTTTTATTTCATGTTTTAATTTGTACATATCTTCACCGCCTTAATCTTCGAGATTCTTCATCTGAAGATAGATGTTTTCCAAAATATTAGTACCGTTTTCTATCGAATGGAAAACTATGTCCGCAGGGATTTTATCATTGCTCTTGAAATATATCGTTTTTAACGAATCGATCTCAAGAAACGGCAGTTCGTTTTCTTTCAAAAACTTTTTAAGAGAAACATTATCTGTACTTGCAAAAGAATCATATTGTTCGAAGGAATCATCTTTCTTTGAGTCAATTTTTACAATAATTTTTCCTTTGTGAATAAAAATGAAT
>JAZLAW010000003.1:0-3480 GCA_045613385.1 Acutalibacteraceae bacterium
GAGGAAACCTTTGAAACAAAAATTGGTGGAACAACTTATGCGGTTTCCACGCATTTCAACCCCAATGGCAGACAGTGTGTGTTGGAACAGTTTAAGCAACTGATTCTATCCGAAAATTTGATTTAATTTCCGCACAATGGAAAAAGACAATCGGGTGTAGTAAAGTTATAACAGGCTTTAGCCGCACCCGGTTGTCGGAAAGGAGAAATAATTAATGACAACCGTAAACAAAAATAAGGTGCAAAACGATAAAAATATAGAAGAACTCATCACGGCTCTTTATTGCCGTTTATCCGTAGAAGACATTAAAGATGAGCACGGCAAGAAGAAAAAGAAAGATAAAGAGGATGAGTCCAATAGTATCAGTAATCAAAAGCAGATTTTACTTGATTATTGCAAAAAACACGGCTACACAAATACAATGTTCTTCGTCGATGATGGCATATCCGGTACAAGCTTTGACCGAAACGATTTTAATCGTATGCAACGAATGGTGGAAGAAGGCAAGATTTGCAGAATCATTGTAAAAGACCTATCCCGATTTGGTCGTGAACAAGTCGAAGCGGGCAGACTTACTCAAATCGTATACCCGTCGCTTGGTGTTACGTTTATTTCTATTCAGGAGAATATAAACAGTTCAACGGGCGAAGGAATGGAAATGCTTCCGTTTTATAATATATTTAATGAATGGTATGCGGCACAAACCTCAAAGAAAATTCGTGCAGTATGGCAGTCTAAAGCAGATAACGGTAAGCGTGTTTCTCCCGTGGTTCCTTATGGTTATAAAAAAGATGAAACCGATAAGGAAAAATGGTTAATCGATGAACCTGCGGCAGAAATTGTTAAAAAGATATATAGTCTTTGCTTGGCGGGTAGAGGTCCTTTGCAAATAGCCAAACAATTAGAGCGTGAAAAGGTGCTTGTTCCTACAGCGTATTTCGAATCGGTAGGTAGAAAAACTCGAAATGCAACGCCCCTTGATCCGTATGCGTGGCATCCAAGTGCCGTTGTGGGTATTTTGGAAAACCGACAGTATACGGGATGTGCCGTAAACTTTAAGACTACGACAGTAAGTTACAAGGTACACACGAGAATCATCAATCCCGTTGAAGATTACCAAATTATCCCGAATATGCAGGAACCAATAATCAACGAGGATATATGGTTAAGGGTACAAGAATTGAGAAAAAACCGCCGCAGGAATACTGCGACAGGAAGAACAAGTTTATTTTCGGGATTAGTTTACTGTCCCGACTGTGGTTCTAAACTTCATTTTTGTGCATCAAAGAGTTTGCGCCGAGATCAAGAATTCTTTCGTTGTGCAAACTATAAGAACGGAAGAGGCAGTTGTAAGATTCACTTTATTCGTGATGTCGCTCTTGAAAAAGTGGTTCTTGAAGCCGTTAGAAATTTAGCCGATTTTGTAAAATGCCACGAGCCTGTGTTTTTGTATATGCTCGCAAGGAAAAACGATGCGATGCGCCAACAAGAACGCAAAAGGTTAGAACGAGTAATTGAACGAGGTACTCGCCGTATATCTGAGATTGATAAACTAATTGAGGCTGCTTTTGAAAGAAATGTTCTTGGAAAATTAGAAGATGACCGCTACGAGCGTATGGTGAAAAACTATGCTCAAGAGCAAAGGGAATTGATTGCAGAGGTTCAAGAAAGCAAGGTTGTTTTGCAAAAAGCAGAACAACAAGTTGTTGATTTGCGACTGCTACTTCGCACGTTGAGAGAACTGACCGAAGTAAAAGAACTCACACCTACACTTGTGAACTCGTTGATTGAACGCATTGAGGTTCACAACAACGATAAGTCAAGCGGCCATTGCTATGTGAAGGTGGATATTTATTTTACCGCTGCCGGAATGATAGATATTCCTACCGAAGAAGAAATCCTTGCTATGATGGAAGAAATACGGGAAAACCCGCAGGAATTCCGTTATGTAGCATAAAATAGGAAAACGGTGTAGCCCCGTTTTTAGGGTTACACCGTATCCTACATAAATTACTTCCTTATGACGCCCCGCCATTTTAACTATGAGTTTTCTTTTTTATTAATATTCTGAAATCAATCTGTGAAACTATAATTCCTATAAAGATTGCAATACAACCCACAATAGAACGTAAACCCATCATTCCATCGGTACCGAAAATCATACCGCCAATAGCCGCAAAGACAGATTCAAGTGACAAAATAATTGCCGAATAGGTCGGGTCAGCATCACGTTGGCCGAGCACCTGGCAGGTATAGGCAATTCCCGAAGAACATATACCCATATATAAAAGTGCCGTAACAGATGATGAAATTTGCTCTATAGCTACCGCAAAACTTATATTTGCAGTAAATAAAGTTAAAATCAAACCCCAAATGCCGCATACGAAAAACTGAATACACGATAAAATTATAGGGTTGGCAAAAGGTACAAACTTATCAATACTAATAATATGAAATGCCCAGAATATAGAGCCTATAAACAGTACAATATCGGCTAAAGATATATTTGACAAACCATTTGCCGCACTTAGCAGATAAAGTCCTACAAGAGCAAATATGGCGCCGAATATTACATTAACCCCTGTTTTCTTTTTGAAAAATACAAAACAAAAGATAGGCACTAAAACAGTATAAATACCTGTTATAAAACCTGCTTTACCGGCATTAGGTTGAAGATTGATTCCCCATTGTTGAAGCGCAGATGCTATAAATAAAAGCGTTCCGCATATCACTCCGTATATAGAGGTTTTCTTGATACAGTATTTCTTTGATTTTATATCCTGCCTTGCAAAAATAAATATAAGCGGCACCAATACCACTGCGCCCATAATATATCTGATACAGATTAACAAAAAGGCGTTTATTTTATCTGCCGCATCGCACTGCGCTACAAACGCAAAACCCCAAATGGCCGCCGCGCACAGAAAAAACAAATTCGATTTTAAGGTTTTAGACATTTAAATTTCCACTACTTTTCCGTTTGATAAATTAACCCGTTTTCATTAAATTTAAAAATTATATCTCCGTTTTTATCGGTACGAAAAACATTAATATTCATATCCTGCAACCGCTTAATAACCTTATCGCTCGGATGTGAATATATATTATCTTTTCCCACAGAAACAACCGCATATTTCGGACTACAGGCATTTAAAAAATTAACTGATGATGAAGAATCACTTCCGTGGTGTCCAACCTTGAGCACATCGCAATCAAGGTTAATCCCGTTATTAAGCAGTTTGTTTTCGGCAACTGTTTCAGCATCGCCTGTAAACAAGAACTTTTTACCGCCTAGTTCCGCCATAATAAAAATTGAGCGGTTGTTTTCATCATCTTGATCACCAAAATAGGCCAAAATGGTAAGAACACAGTCACCAAAAGAAATAGTCATTCCCTGCTTTGCGGTGTATACTTCGCCTTCTTCGGCTAGTATTGTTCTTCTAGCATTATGTAGCTCGTTTGGAATATTGTCGGTATTCA
>JAZLAW010000004.1:0-60685 GCA_045613385.1 Acutalibacteraceae bacterium
AACAAAAACTTTGTATCCTGATTCTTGGCCATAATTATTACCGAAGAATCATTTTCGTCCGTAGCTTCTTTATCACTCATAAGAACGGTAAGTTCAAAATTGCCGATATTTATTACCATACCTTCGGTAGCATAATAAACATCTATTTTATTTTCTGTGGCATAATCTTTGATGATTTTATAACACTCTGCATTTTCATCATCACGCGGTGAAACATCGGATAAAACTATGTAATTTACCGGTATTTCGGAAATCAAAAACTCAGCACAACCAATATGGTCATCATGCGGATGAGTAAGTATCAAAACATCAAGATTATTAACTCCTGCGCGGCGCAACTTTTTGGCAACATTCATACCATTACTCGCGGTGCCCGTATCAATCAAGGCGGAACAGTCTGCACTTTGTATAAGCGCACTATCACCTTGCCCCACATCAAGAAACGTTACTGTATCACTACTGTCATAATTAACCTTTGCGGTGTCATCGTAAACCCACAAAGCCGCTATAAAAACAAGCAAAGCGCAGATTAATACAACTATAACGGTCTTGATAGCATTAAAAGTTTTATCTTTCAATACTAATCTTCTCTCGCTTTCTTTTCAAGCCAAGCTTCGCGAGACATTAATACCTGACGCGGTTTAGAGCCTTCATAAGGGCCAACAACTCCGCGTTCTTCCATAATATCAACAAGTCTTGCGGCTCTGGCATACCCAAGTTTTAACTTTCTTTGCAGAAGTGAAGTTGATGCCTGTCCTAACTCGATAACAGTTTCTATTGCCTGTTCAAGCATCGGGTCATCACTTTCCCCTTCGAAATCTGTAGATGAAATTTTTTGCTTTTTGTCCATAACTGCCTGGCGTTCAATTTCACTCATAATCTCATCGCTGTAATCTGCGCTGTGGTCACCCTTTATGTACTCAACAACCGCTTCAACTTCATCGTCGCTTACAAAACATCCCTGTAATCTGTTTGGCTTTGTAGCACCTACGGGTTTAAAGAGCATATCGCCCCTACCGAGCAGTTTTTCGGCTCCCTGGCCATCAATAATTGTACGGCTATCAACCTGGCTTGAAACGGCAAAAGCTATTCTCGTAGGAATGTTTGCCTTAATAACGCCTGTGACAACATCAACCGATGGTCTTTGAGTTGCAATAAGCAGATGCATACCCGCGGCACGTGCCTTGGCCGCAATACGGTTAATTGAATCTTCAACCTCACTGGGTGCCGTCATCATAAGGTCTGCAAGTTCATCAACTATAATAACTATTTGCGGCATTTTAGTAATTTCGGGGTCTTTTTCGGACAATCGGTTATAACCCGACAAATCTCTGACACCCTTTTCTGCAAACAGTTTATATCTCTTTTCCATTTCGGTAACTGCCCAACCAAGTGCACCTGCAGCTTTTCTCGGGTCGGTAACAACCGGTACTAAAAGATGTGGGATTCCGTTATAAATACCCAATTCAACAACCTTTGGGTCAATCATAAGCAGTTTTACTTCATCGGGAGATGCTTTATAAAGGATACTCATAATAATCGAGTTTATACAAACTGATTTACCCGAGCCGGTAGCACCCGCAATCAAACCGTGTGGCATCTTAGCAATATCGGCAACTACCGCATTACCACCTATGTCTCTACCTAAAGCGACCGTCAATTTACTCTTGGACCCTGTAAACAGCGGAGACTCAATAATCTCTCTGACGCCAACAACGTTGCAGTTTTTATTAGGTACTTCAATACCAACTGCGGCTTTGTTGGGTATCGGCGCTTCGATTCTTACGCCCGCAGAAGCAAGATTTAGCGCAATATCGTCTGCAAGGTTTGTGATTTTACTGATTTTTACACCCGCACAAGGCTGCAATTCATAACGCGTTACTGTCGGTCCGCGGCTAATATCTACAATTCTTGTTTCTACACCAAAACTTCTGAGTGTATCAACAAGATGCGCTGCGGTTGAATCTAAATCGGTACCTGCAGCTGCCGCATCCTCAAACAAAGGTGCGCGAAGCAGCGAAATCGGTGGGAATTTATAACCGTCATCTTCGGTTAAAATCATAGCCGATTCTTTCTGTGCTTTTTCGATTTCTTCGGTTATTTTCTTTTCTTCCTCAGGGTCAAATTTGACACGTACCGGTTTCTCGGTCTTTTCTTCTGCCACTGTTTCTTCTGTTTCAATAACTTCACCCTGCGGTGTTATAGAATTGTAGGTTTCTATTACCTTCTTCTGCTTGTCGTTTAGTCCTTCTGTGTCAATGCGACGTTCCTTCGGTATATCATCAACCGAAATATCAACAGAACTTCTCTTTTGTTTTTGCTTTTTATCAGGCTCTTCAGCCATACGTTCAGACATTTTAGCAAATGTATCTTCTGCGTGTTGTTCTATCTTTTTAACGGGTTTAGCAAGTGTTTTGAAGAATGAAATCAATGTAGTGCCTGAAATGAGCATAAGCAAAACAAACATTAACAGTATAATAGTAATTGCGGCACCTGTACCGCCGAAAAGATTTACAAGCGGTCTTCCAAAAACAGCGCCAATAAAGCCACCGCTTTTAAGTGCTATGCCACTACTGTATGCAGACTGTATGTATTCGGCAAAGGGTACCGACGTCGGCTGAATAAAAATATCAACCGTAGCGCTTATAAATACAGAAAGTATACTCGCTTCAATAATTTTAGCAGTAACCGAGCCGTAACACTTGTCCATAGCAAAAAAAACAGCTGTTACACCAAGGATAACAGGATATATAAACGATGTTACGCCGAATACGCCAAAAAAGAATTTATGTAAAGCATTCCAGACATTTTCACCTGGAATTAAAACAATACACATAAAGAAAACTGCCGCAGCAAACAAAATAATGGACATAACCTGTCTTTTAGCATTATTGACTGCCGTCTGCTGATGCTTAGCATTAGAACTCTTGCGCCTTTTTCTCTGAGCCATTATAAACACACTCCCCAAAAACTTTACTTTAGAAAATAAGGACATTTAGTCCTTATTTTCTATTTCTTTATATAAAAACTCAATAACATCTGAAAGATTACCAAGACTATCTATCAAGCCTTCTCTTACTGCTGCTTCTCCGTTAAGTACAGAACCGACATCGGTAACCAATTCCCCTACGTTCATCATAAGTTTCTCGAATCTTTCGGCGGTTATGCGGGAATTTGCAGTTACAAAACCCGTAATTCTATCCTGCATACGCTCAAAATGATTCATCATCTGCGGTACACCCACCACAAGACCGTTCATTCGTACCGGATGAATTGTCATTGTTGCCGATGGAACAATAAAGGAATGTTTTGCAGATACTGCAAGTGGCACACCGATTGAATGACCGCCACCAAGCACCAAAGAAACTGTTGGTTTTTTCATACCCGAAATAAGTTCTGCAATAGCAAGACCCGCTTCAACATCTCCGCCTACGGTATTAAGAATAATCAGTAATCCTTCAATTTCCGAATCCTGTTCTATTGCAACGAGTTGCGGAATTACGTGTTCGTATTTTGTGGTCTTATTTTGCTCGGGTAAAGCAGTATGCCCTTCTATTTCACCAATTATTGTAAGGCAATAAATAGTATGTTTACCACCTGAAACTTTGATGGAACCGCTTTCTTTAATAATTTTCTGTCTATCGGTTTCTTCGATGTTTTCCGAGTTGTTTTTTTCCTTTTCTGCCATAATAATCCCTCCACCAGAAATATTATGGCAAAGCTTAAAAACAAATATACATTTATTATACTATTTTTTATATAAAGTTGCAAGTATTTAAAGCAAAAGAGAGTATGTTTTCACATACTCTCTTTTAAATATATTTTAATCTTATTTTTCACACAACATACGGTTGATTTTTTCACGTATTTCGAGCAATTCATAAGGTGCCAAGAAATTGTGGAAAGTAAGGTTTTCGAAACCGAGCATCTTAACAAGTTCTTCGCGGCTATACTTTTTAAGCAACATATTAAGTGCAGTAAAATCGCGGATAGCATCGGCAAATACACAGAAACGCAAAGACTCTGTAACAGTACCGTCTGCATTCGGATAAAGTACATATGTATCTCCCCCCGGAACCCAACCGTAACCGGTTGAAGTTGTATACGGGTCAACAGGCTCTAACGAGTCGTGTGAGTTATAATAGTTAAGTGCCCACTGTAAAAATCCCTTAATATCATATTTAAACAACTGTAAACCTAATACGCGGTTTCTATATGAAGCATGTGCCAAAAGACGATTTGCAGTATGCTGTTCGCACTGACAATAGTATCCCCAAAGGGTATCTATGCCTTCTTCGATGAACGGGTCGATATCTTTAAGTGCGGCAACAGGATTATGAACGTAACCTGCTTTATAAATATCCACACTACGCATTGCATCAAAGAACATTTCTTTAGGAATATATTCCATCAATTTATCGGCGCACTTAATATAGTTTTCCATAGTTTCGGGTGTTGGCTCATCAGAAATGTGGAAATAGCAAAGGTCAAATATACCGTTTTCTTTGAGTTTTTCAACTAAAAGTGGCATTAATTTATCTAAAAATGCTAAATACTCATCCCCATAACCGCAGGTATCCCAACCATAAAGCTTTTTATATTCGCCATCAACAGTTGCCATAACCTTCGGTGCAAACTTACAACCCCACTGGGTGAAGAATGGTGTTATTTCATAATAAGCGACATCGCACTCTTTACAAAGATTAATCCATTTTACAAGATTATCAAAGTTAAAGAAAAATTCGCCATCCTTAACTGTTATATCAACAAGTTGGTTTGTAAGACGTTCTCCACCAATTGCAGTATTAAGCGCCGGTGTAAAAACCGGTGTTAAAATCATATTAACCCCGTTTTTAACCGCTGCTTTTATGTAGTTTTTGAGAATAGCCCAGAATTCATCGCTTCCAAAATCTACACCATAGTAATTGCAGATACAATCACAATACAGCCAGTTTGTTACAGGTAATGTCTGCTTATCGAGTTTTGCATCGAGAACTTCAATTTCAAAAGAAGCAGTATCCGAACCATCTTTATCTTCTAATGTTACACTGATTGTGTGTTTGCCAACCGGCAAATCTTTCTCGCTACCATCAATAGTAATCCAGAAGCCGCGCCACATATCAGGATAACCCCAGATTCTCTCGGGCACAGGTCTTAAAATATCAGGGAAAATACCGGGATGCGGATGTTCGCACGAATCGAAATTCGACATATCAGCAGTACGGTCGCACGGTACATAGTCTACATATCTGATACTTACCGCGTCGCCTAAATCGCTTTCGAACTTTAATTTAAGTTTGCTTGGTAATACAGTTACAACATCATCAAGACCGATATCGTCTGCCATTGCCACCTTTGCCGCTTTAACTATGCTCTTATAGGCAACCTGGAAATGATATGTATCATTTTTAAGCATATTACCACTGGATTTTCTGTGTGATAAGTCAAGCGGTAAATCGGCATAAATTTTTGCAAGAGATGATAAAGTTATCATTTGTGTCATATTGATTTTCCCCTTAAAAATTAATATTTTTTACCATTTCAATATAGCATATGGGAATATTAAAGTCAAGTTATTTAGCGGTTTTTTGTAAGGCCTTTTCAAAAAGAAAAACCCCTTCTTTACCGAAGGGGTTAAAAAATTTCTATCAAGCAAAAACATACCTATCATTTTCAAAAGTACATTTGAGTGTATCGCCTTTTTTTATACTGCCATCAAGAATTTTTTCACTGATTAGGTCTTCAATATTGCTTTGTATTGCACGTCTTAACGGTCTTGCACCATATACCGCATCAAATCCGATTTTTGTAACCGCCCGGACTACAGAATCATCAAATTCCATATTAATTTCTATAGCCGTGAGACGTTTCGAAAGATTCTTCAGCATTTTTTCTGCAATCTGAGCAATTTCTTCGCTTGTCAGTTTATGGAAAACAATTATATCATCAACGCGATTTAAAAATTCGGGTCTGAAGGCCTTTTTAAGTTCTTCTGTAACCGAACTCTTAATTGCATTATAATCATCTTCTGCCGCATTTTCGCTTGAAACAAAGCCAAATGAAGTCTTCTTGTCGGTTATACTTCTTGCTCCGATATTGGAAGTCATAATAATAACTGTATTTTTGAAATCTACTCGTCTGCCCTGAGAATCGGTCAGGATGCCATCATCCAGAATCTGCAAAAGTACATTGAATACATCTGGATGCGCCTTTTCAATTTCATCAAAAAGTACAACAGAATACGGATTTCTTCTTACCTTTTCGGTCAACTGTCCGCCCTCTTCAAAACCAACATATCCCGGTGGTGAGCCGACAAGTCGTGAAACAGTATGCTTCTCCATATACTCAGACATATCCAGTCTTATCATTGCATTTTCGCTTCCAAACATTGCTTCTGCCAACGCTTTGCTAAGTTCCGTTTTACCGACACCGGTAGGTCCCAAAAATATAAATGAACCTATAGGTCTCTTGGGGTCCTTAAGACCAACCCTTGAGCGCCGGATTGCTTTTGAAAGCGCTACTACAGCTTCGTTCTGACCGACGATTCTCGAGTGCAAAACACTCTCAAGTCTTAACAGTCTCTCGCTTTCTTCTTCGGTAAGTTGAGTTACCGGAACACCGGTCCAGTCTGATACTATATCCGCTATTTCTTCAGCCGTTACAGTACCCAAAACTTTATTTTTCTGCGCAAACTCTTCGCGTTCCGCATCAAGTTGTTCCTTTAAAGCTTTTTCTTTATCTCTTAGCTTTGCTGCGTTCTCGTAATCCTGATTTTCTATCGCAGAATTTTTTTCATTTTCTGTGATTTTTATCCGTTCTTCAATTTCTTTAAGAGAATTCGGCCCGGATGAATTCCTAAGTCTCAATTTGGAACCGGCTTCATCGATTAAATCTATGGCTTTATCTGGTAAAAACCTATCGGTAATATATCTTGCAGATAAATTAACAGCCGCTTCAATAGCTTCATCGCTAATCTTTACCTTATGATGCTTTTCATACTGCTCCCTGAGCCCCTTTAAGATAAGGACGGCATCTTCCACATTGGGCTCTGCAACATTAACAGGTTGAAATCTTCTTTCAAGGGCGGCATCTTTCTCTATATTCTTACGGTACTCTGCAAGAGTTGTAGCACCTATTAGTTGGAATTCTCCACGCGCCAAAGCGGGTTTCAGTATATTTGCCGCGTCTGTTGCGCCTTCCGCCGCACCGGCTCCGATTAGGTTGTGAACTTCATCAATAAAAAGAATTATATCATCATTTGCCGCTACTTCATCAATAATTGCTTTTATCCTCTCTTCAAAGTCACCACGGTATTTAGTACCCGCAACCATACCTGTAAGGTCAAGGGAAATTATACGCTTATTAATTAATATATCCGGAACATCGCCGTTTGCCAGTTTAAGTGCAAGTCCTTCGGCAATAGCAGTTTTTCCAACACCTGGCTCTCCTATTAAGCAAGGATTATTTTTACTTCTACGGCAAAGTATTTGTATTACTCGCTCTATCTCTGCATATCTTCCTATAACAGGGTCTATTGAGCCGTTTTTTGCTTCCCTGGTTAAATCGCGTCCGTATTTTTCAAGATTGGGAGTATCTTTAGAAACATTTTTCTTTTTATTTGTGCTATTTTCGGGTGTCAGGTTTTCATAATCAACTCCCGAAGCTTTAAGCGCAGATGATGTCAGAAATGCCACATCAACATCCATTTTCTTAAGAAAACGGATTGCATAATTATCGCCTTCACTAAGCACTGCTATGAGCAAATGCTCTGTTCCCACTAACTCTTTACCAAGATTTTTGGCACCGTTTTGCGCCACTTCAATTACTTTTCGCGCTCTTGGTGTAAAACAATCCGGATTAAGAGTGGTCGGTGTGCCAGAGCCTATTGTCTCAATCATTAACTTTTCTACTTTCTCTGATGTTACGCCGTTTTTATTAAGAACTGCCGCCGCAACGCCGCTACCTACTCTGCAAAGGCCTAAAAGCAAATGTTCGCTGCCTATATATGTGTGGCCGAGCGTTTGAGCCGCATTAATTGCCTGATTAAGAGCTTCTGTTGCTTTTTGTGTAAAACCTTTAAAATTATATTTCATATCATTTTCCCTTCTATAAAAGTGTATCTCTAATAATTTGTGCGCGTTTGATATCTCTTTCTTCGGCTGTGGTTGTACCGTATTTACGCATTATCATATTAGGTTGACACTCAATAAATATCTTCATTGGTAAACTCTTTTCAATACTGAGTATACCCATAGACACACCTAATTTAATCAATGATAAATATTTCATCATTTCTTCAGTATCCATTTTTCTGGCATTCGAAAGTATACCGAAAGCGCGATAAACATTGTCTTCAAGATTTAATCTCTCGGCCGAACTTCTCGCCGCATTTTCTTTTTCAATTATCTGCCTTGTAATAGTTGTAAGATTATTAAGCGCATCATTTTCAGATATTCCGAGTGTTATCTGATTTGAAAGTTGATAAAGTGATGCCTTAGATTCACTTCCTTCTCCGTACATTCCGCGCATAGTAAAGCCTATTTTATTTACCGATTCGCCGATAAAGGAAATTTCTCGTGTGGCTTCAAGCATAGGTAAATGCAACATAACCGATGCCCTGAGTCCTGTACCCAAATTGGTGGGGCACTCTGTCAGGTAACCAAACTGTGAATTAAACGCAAAGTGTAATTTATCGCAAAGTAACGTGTCCAACCTCTCGGCTATATCATACGCTTCGGCAAGTGCCAAGCCGCTTTTTATTACCTGGATTCTGATATGGTCTTCTTCACCAATCATCACACATATAGACTCATCATCCGAAATCAATATTGATTTATTTTTCTTTTTTCTTGCAAACTCGGGACTAATTATATGCCGTTCAACCATTGCATATGTCTCGGTTTCGGGAACATCATTCATATCAATAAATTTCAGCGTATTAGCGAATGGTGTGTTACTTTCAAGAATAGCATTTTTTATTTTCTTATTAAGCTCAATATAATCTTCATCGCTCATTCTTGATGGGAAATTAAAATCTTTTAAATTTCTTGCAAGTCTTATTCTGGAAGAAACTATAATTTCTGAATCGTTACCAACCGTATTATACCAACTACTCATTGCCGTTTTCCCGCCCTTCCAACGCTTTAATCTGGTCACGGACTTCTGCCGCTTTTTCAAATTCTTCATTTTTAATCAACAAATTCAACTGTTGTCTGAGTGCCGCGATTTTATCCTTTTCATTGGGTACGCTAAGCGGTGACAAGTTTGGTATTTTGCCGATATGCTTTACATTACCGTGCACTCTTTTGAGAAAAGGCGTTAGCTCTGCCGAAAAGGTATCATAACACTTGTAGCAACCAACCTTGCCGGTCCTTGAAATATCTTTAAAAGTGCTACCGCAGTTTTCACATTTCTTAATTTCTTTTACGGAATATTCATCGTAAATTCCGTTTTCTAACATTGATGATAAAATATTGGCAAAACTATTTCCGCCAAGGGATTTATATCCATATTCCGCCGCACAATCGGCACACAGTTTTTTCTCCACTCCAATACCGTTGACAACTTTTTTTATGAATGTTGTAGCCGGATTTTTACCGCAATTCTCACAGTACATATTTATCCACCTTCCTAAATCTGTGTCAATAACATTTGTTTAAGTAATGCCGCTCTCATATAATCACGATATTCAGCAGGAACATTTCGCATTACTGTATCACTTATCGCCGCTTGTATCAATTTTGCCGTTTCGGACTTTATTATATTTGATTGCAGACAATTATCCACAACAATTCTTGCAGACAAAGAATCAATACCTGTACCGATGGAATTTACTATATGCATTAATGCCGATGAGCGACTGAGTTTTACACGCGAAATTTTTATATAGCCACCGCCACCTCGCCTACTCTCTATTATATACCCGTGCTCCGGAGTAAATCTCGATGATAACACATAATTAATCTGGCTCGGTACACAACCCATAAGTGCCGCAAATTCATTGCGTTGAATTTCGGCAATATTATCACCCGATTCATCTAACATTCTTATAATTTCTTCTGTTATCAAGTCACTGATTCTCATTTATTTTCTCCTTTGACTTTAACTGACTTTAATTTAATTATACCCATTGGTCAGTTAAAGTCAAATAGTATTTTTCATTAAAAATTAATATTTTCCGCCGTTTTTACGTAATAATCTCTTGTTTTCTAATGTTTTCTTGAGTTATCTGCTTTTTCCTTGCAGTAACAAAATATGTGCCGTGACATATTATATAGTAAAGTAGAAAGGAGGTCTGTAAAATGTGTTGTAATTCATTCGGCGGTAACAACTGCACCTGGATTCTTATTGTAATACTCCTTCTCATTTGCTGTGGAGGCAATGGTTGTAACGACAACTGCAATAACAACGGCTGCTGTTAGTCCCCTTTCCTTTAAAAAAAGCTCACCGTACGGTGAGCCTTTTTATTTATAAACAAAAAAACGATTCCTGAAAAGGAATCGGTTTTTAATATGAACTATATTATTTATCAAAGATGTCAAGAAGTGTCATAGTATCTGTGTAAGTATCATCTTCATCAGACCTTGACATAAGTTCGCTAACCAAGTCGCCCTTAGATTCTTTTTTCTCATCGCCAAGACCGGTAGCAACAACTGTCACACGAATTGTATCTTCGAGAGTATCATCAAGCTGAGCACCCCAGATGATAGTTGCATCCGGATGAGCCATCTCGGAGATGATAGAAGAAGCAAGTTCAACTTCTTCAAGACCGATATCATCAGAACCTGTAATACTGATGATTACGCCACGTGCATTATCCATAGATGTTTCGATAAGCGGACTTGTAATAGCGGCACGAGCTGCCTGTTCTGCCTTATCACGACCTGTAGCGACACCAACACCCATATGTGCATAACCAGCATCGGACATAATAGCACTAACATCGGCAAAGTCAAGGTTAACGAGAGCAGTAACATTGATAAGTTCTGAAATACTCTGAACACCCTGACGGAGAACATCATCAGCAATATCAAATGCGTTCTTGAATGTGATTTTCTGCTCAGAAACGAACTTTAAGCGTTCGTTAGGAATAACAACAAGGCTATCAACATGCTCTCTGAGAGCTGCAATACCAGCTTCTGCCTGAGTCATTCTCTTTTTACCTTCAAAAGCAAACGGCTTTGTAACAATACCAACTGTTAATATACCGAGTTCTTTTGCAATCTGAGCAACAACCGGAGCTGCACCGGTACCGGTACCGCCACCCATACCAGCGGTAATGAAAATCATATCAGCGCTACGGATAGCTTCTGTTATTTCTTCTCTTGATTCTTCAGCAGCAGATTTACCCTTATCAGGATTAGCACCTGCACCCATACCATTTGTAGCCTTGGTACCAATCTGGATTTTTTGATTTGCTTTAGAAAGGTATAAAGCAGCCTTATCTGTATTGATAGCAACAAATTCAACACCGCGAACACCGGCATCAACCATTCGGTTGACAGCGTTTCCGCCGCCGCCGCCTACACCTACGACCTTAATCTGAACAACATCGTCCAATTCATTTGAAACTTCGAATGACATCTTTTTATTCCTCCAACTTTAAGTTAATATATGCGAAAAATATAATTATGACAATTATCATATAAATAATATCACACTAATTATAAAATTTCAATAGAAAAATTTACAAAATTGTAATTTTTTCTGTTTTTTTATAAAAAATATTACTAATTAATAGTTTTCGGCTTGAAAAAGCCCTCTCTTTTTGATGTGCTCCACGAACTTAAATTAATTTCGCCAGTAATATCGCTGCCGTTTTTAGAATCAATTTCGGGTAACATTGCATTCAGATGCTCCAGCTTACCTTCAAGTTCCGAAACAGAGCCTATATTGACAATAAATCTGCCTTTAACTTTTAGCATAATAAATGAAATATTGCTTATATCAATTTCATTCACCGATACATTGTGACCTTCTAAATATTCATAAATTTCCAACACCGTTTCAAAATCATCAACCGTTGATTTATATCCGATTTGTGCCGGAATTTCATTTTTAGGCTTAACAACAGTCACTCCTTCGGGTATTTGTGCGCTTTCGCGCAAAACCTTATTATCAATGTCGGTTATGAAAAATTTTTCTCCGACTTGATAACAAAATGTTTCTTTTGCTTCAGTAACCGATAGTCTGATTTCCTTAAAAGACGGATATTTGATTTTTACACTTTTTATGTATGGTTGTTTTACGGTTAGTGATTTGTTAAGTCTTGAAGATGATACCGAAAAGAGCCTGTCCCCTATTTCAATACCTGAAGAAGCAATTATATCTTGCGCAGATATTGTTTTGTTTCCTTCAACCGTTATATTACTTATGGGGAATAAAACTGTTTTAAGCAACACTGTTACTATAATAACAACCAAAAGTAAAATGAAAACAGTGATAGTAGCCGCACGTGCTTTAGCACGGCGGCGTTTTTTCACCTGTAATTCTTCTCGGGATAAAACTCTTTTCTTTTCACTGATTTCCATTTTTTCATTCCCTTTTTATATCTGCACCTAATGCATACAAATTTTTTTCTAAATCCTGATAACCGCGGTCAATATGAAATATTTTATCTATTTCAGTGGTACCTTCCGCCGCCAACCCTGCAACAACCAAAGCCGCGCCACCGCGTAAATCGGTACATTCTGTAGCGGCACCCGAAAGTTTAACGCTGCCTTCAATTATAGCAACATTGCCTTGTGTCTTTATATTAGCACCCAATCGTTTTAACTCATCAATATATTTAAATCTATTCTGAAATATGTTTTCGACAAAAACTGTGGTTCCGTTTGCTACACACATCATTGCCATTACCGGCGGTCCCGCATCGGTCGGGAAACCCGGATAAACCATTGTCCTTATTGTTGGAATCCGTTTAGGTCTTGCCACCGACCTTATTCTCATATAATTATTGTGTGGTACAATTTCGCAACCACTTTGCCTAAATATATTAAGCAGTGCCACTTGATGAGATGGCATTATATTTTTTATAACCAAATCTCCGCGAGTCACTGCCGCCGCGGCTATATAGGTAGCCGCCACGATTCTATCGGGAATTACAGTATGTTCTGCACCGCCGAGCTTTTTAACTCCGTTTATTACTATTCTGTCCGAACCTGCCCCGTAAATCTTGGCTCCCGCAGAATTTAGGAAATCGGCCAAATCGCTTATTTCAGGTTCCCTTGCAGCATTATGTATGACCGTTGTGCCTTCCGATAGAGCCGCTGCCAGAATAATATTTTCAGTAGCACCTACACTTGGGAAAGATAAATTGATTTCGCTACCCTTTACACTATCGGGAACACTGCACTTCAGATATCCGTGGTCTTCGGCGATTTGTACACCCAACTGTTCGAGTGCTGATATATGTATATCAATAGGCCTTGGACCCAGTTCACAACCGCCCGGACTGCTAACCAGAGCACTTTTAGTACGGCCGATTATGGCACCTAAAAACACTATTGAAGAACGCATTTCGCGCATCAGATTATCGGGTATCTCGTTTCCTGAAACATTTCTTGCATTAACGGTTACTGTCTCACCATCACGTGTGCACACACAACCTAAACTTTTTAATATTTTTATAGACACATCAACATCGGAAAGACAGGGACAATTATGTAAAACACTTTCCCCCGAGCACAGAAGCGTTGCCGCAAGAATCGGTAGTGCGCTATTCTTAGCTCCGTGGATACAGAGTTCTCCGTTTAATCTTCTTCCGCCGTTTATGTAAATCTTAGCCATAAGAATACCCCACATAAAAAATTACTACACTCTATTTTATGTGAAGTATTAAAAATTGTTAGTGGCTTTTACCGTATAACTTAATTATCTCGTTGTAAATTCGCTCATTAGCATCACAAATTGCCGTTTCTTTTGCCTTTTGGGACATCCTATCTATTGTTTTGTTTTCACTTGTAAGTCGTTTTACGGCATCAATCAAGGAATCGGCCGATAAATCTTTTTCTTCTATTACTTCTGCCGCACCTACGTTTTTTAGCGTCATAGCATTATGATACTGGTGATTTTCGGCAACATAAGGAGATGGAATAAGAATCGAAGCCTTACCGCATACCTGTAATTCGCTAAGTGTAATGGCACCTGCACGGCAAATAACAAGGTCGGCCGCCGCCATACACAAATCCATATCATATATATATTCTTTAATGGTGATTTTATCGTTTAGTGAAATACCTTTCAAATTACCAAGCATCGTTTCATAGCCGTTTTTTCCGGTAGAATGTATATGGTAAAATTCCCCCGAAGCATTATGCCATTTTATAAGTTCAGTGACAGCTTCGTTTATTGGACGGGCACCAAGACTTCCCCCGAAAGAAAGAATTAGCGGTTCTTTGCCAAGTTTTAACTTTTTACGCGCTTCTTCACGGTCGACATCAAGCAAGGCTTGTCGCACAGGATTACCGGTAATTACGGGTTTCTTTGTTAGTTTAAGTCTCTTTTCAGCCTCGGGCATTGCAAGCATTACACAGTCCGCCCCGGACGCCAACATTTTAGTGGTTACACCAGGGAAAGCATTTTGTTCGTGTATTGCAGTTTTTATGCCCAATTTCTGTGCCTGTTTTAACACAGGACCACTGACATATCCACCCGTACCTACAACAACATCGGGTTTTAATTGCTTGAGAATTTTCTTTGCAGTATATGATGCGGTAACCGCCTTTTTGACTGCCGAAATATTTTTTAAAACGTTTTTAGGTGTTAATTTACGCTGGAAACCTGCTACATCAATGGTATAAAAATCATATCCCGCCGCCGGTACTAATTTTGCTTCAAGTTTATTAGCAGTACCTATATAACTGATTTTAGCATCAGGGTGTTTTTCCTTTATGAAACCTGCAACTGCCAAAGCAGGATTAATATGTCCTGCAGTTCCGCCACCCGCAAAAAGTATATGCATAGTTTTACCGCCTGTCTATAGTTTTTTCAAATTTGACTGTCTCGAAATAGAAAGTACAATCCCCATTTGTGTAAGTAACAGTATGAGCGAAGTTCCGCCGTAACTGAAAAAAGGAAGACTGATACCGGTATTTGGTATTGTATTAGTAACAACAAGAATATTAAGTATAGCCTGTAATCCAACCTGGAACGTAAGACCTACCGCTAAAAGACAACCAAATTTATCGGGGGCTTTTAGTGCTATAGTAAAACCGCGCCATACAAGTGCACAGAACAAGAGAATAATAATTATAGCACCAATGATGCCTAATTCTTCACAAACTATTGAAAAAATGAAATCATTATGCGGCTCTGGAACCCATAGATATTTTTGTCTTGATTTGCCAAGTCCCCTACCCATTATTCCACCTGAGCCGATGGCTAGTAGAGACTGGATTGTTTGATATCCGTATCCCGTTGCATCTGCCCATGGGTCTAACCAATATTTAATACGGTCACTACTGTAACTTATAGCACCGCTGAGTACAACAACTGCCGCGCCACCGAGACCAATACCCAGGCCACCTAAAATATATGGGAGTTTTAGTCCGCCAACTACCATGAGAACTACACCGATTACACCTATCAAAAGTGTTGCCGAAATGTGCGGTTCTGCGATTACGAGTCCACAGACTATGCCTAAAATTCCAACGAGAATGGCTATAAATTTAAATTTTCCCATTTGCTTATAATTTGCTGCTATGAGATGAGAAAACAGGAGAATTATAGCAAATTTTGCAATTTCGGATGGTTGGAAACTAAACGAGCCTATCGCAAACCATCTTTTTACATCCATACCCTTTACCATTGGCGGCACTGCAAGTAAAAATCCCAAAAGAGCTACTGAAACAAGCAATATTATCCAAGCAAATTTCCTATAAAGATGATAATCAATATGTGAAGCAATAAACATAAATATCAGTCCTACTGCCGCATATTTTGCCTGGTTGAATATAAACTTAAAACTGTTATCGTAATGAGTATATGAATAAACATAACTTGAAGAAAACAACATAATAAGCCCTATTGTTAATAAAACTAACACAAGGCTTAAAAACGCAACATCGACTTTTCGTTTATTACCGTTAAAAATTGATGCCTTTTGTTTTTTGTTGATTTCTGTAGCCATAACTTACTCCTACTGCATTAATATGATTGGTAAAATTGCTAAAATACAACCTATAAAGGTTATAACTGAAAAAACGAAAACTATTTTGCCTTCATTCCATCCCGACATTTCAAAGTGGTGATGTATAGGTGACATTTTAAAGAGTCTTTTCTTGGTTTTTTTAAAATATATTACCTGTAAAATAACAGAAAATGCTTCAATGATATAAATGAGACCTGCCAAAATTAATAGAACGGGTTTTCCAATACCATAAGACATTGCTACAACCGCGCCGCCCAAAAACATTGAACCGGTATCCCCCATAAATACCTTTGCAGGATGCGAGTTCCAAAGAACAAAACCGGCACAACCACCCGCAAAAGCGGCAGACAAAGTATTATAAGCGATATTACCCATAAAACCTGCCATAAACATAAACGCACAGGAAACTATCATAGTTACCGTTGCAGCAAGTCCATCGATACCATCGGTCAAATTAACTGCATTTGTAAAACCGTAAATGAAGAACAAAGAAATCGGCCAGAAAACAAGACCCAGTCCGGAATTAACCGATACTTCGCCCACAAAAGGTATCCAGGTTGAATCCATACCCGAAATATAGAGAGCAACTAAATAAAGAGCCGACACCAAGAATTGCAGAAACGTTTTTTGCCTTGCCGTAAGGCCGAGATTACGTTTTTTAACAACCTTGATATAATCGTCTAAAAATCCGATTATTCCCATACTTACAGCTAAAGCGATACCGGATATAAAGCGGATGAAATTCCCCTTGGTTATAAACTCCGCTGTAAAACGGCTATTTGCAAAAAAAGAATAACAAACCGCAAACAAAAGGCCTGAAATTACACCGCCAAAAATCATAACTCCGCCCATAGTCGGTGTTCCCTGTTTATTGGCATGCCACTTGGGACCTATATCAAGAATTGTCTGCCCGAATTTAAGTTTATGCAGGTACGGAATAACTATGTATCCGAGCCCCCAACAAACCGCCATAGCAATTATTGCGGCAATTACAGGTGATAATTCAACCATTTTACAACTCTCCCTGTTATTTGATTAATTCTAAAGCTTCGGCCACTACTTCACGCTCATCAAGATGTATTTTGCCCGTATTTAATATCTGATAAGTCTCGTGACCTTTACCGGCTAATATGATTATATCATTAGTTTTGGCATTTTGTATAGCGAATTTTATCGCTTCGACTCTATTTTCAATAATTTTATATGGTGTCTTATGTTTTTTTACACCCACCATTATATCTTCAATTATCTGAGTCGGATTTTCGCTTCTTGGGTTATCACTTGTTACGATCAAATAATCGGCAAGTTTTGCCGCGGTTTCACCCATTATCGGGCGCTTTGTCTTATCGCGGTCACCACCGCAACCGAATAATATAACAAGTCTTGAATCTCGATAATCTTTAAAGCTTTTTAATATATTTTCAAGTCCGTCCGGTGTATGGGCATAATCGATAACTACAGTAAAGTCCCTATCGGTCTTTACAACTTCTGCTCTGCCTGAAACACCGTGCATATCCCGAAGTGAGCTTTGTACTGTTTCGATAGAAATTCCGAGTTCAAGTGCTGCGGCTGCCGCACACATAGAATTATATACAGTAAATCTGCCGCCGGTACCCACCGATATCGGATTTATGAAATTATATCCGACCATATGATATTTGACTTTGTCGGGTCTATATTGCGCATTTTTTGCGGTATAGGTGGCTTCATCATTATTCACCGAAAAAGAAATCTTTTTACAGTCCGTTTGTTCTAAAATCTTTTTACCATAAGTATCATCGAAATTTACAATAGCACATTTGCACATATTGAATAATTTAAGTTTAGCGGCAAAATAGTTTTCCATTGTTAAATGATAATCCAAATGGTCCTGCGTCAAATTTGTGAACATAGCTATTTCAAATTCAACACCGCAAATACGCTTTTGGTCAAGCGCATGAGAAGATATTTCCATAACTACATATTCGCAGTTTTCCTTAACCATTAAGCCTAAAAGATAGTTCATTTCATAAGCATCAGGTGTAGTGTTTCTTGAAGGTAAAACCCTATCCCCTACCATATTCTGTATGGTACCTATAAGACCTACTTTATGTCCGGCCGTTTCTAAAATACTCTTAAGCATATAAGTAACAGATGTTTTGCCATTCGTTCCCGTAACACCTATAAGTTTTAACTTCTCGGAAGGATTACCGAACCATTTCGCACTCATTTCAAAATAAACGCGATGGGTATCATCAACAATAACCTGGTTGTCTATCTTTAAATCCTTTTCACAAATTATAACTGACGCGCCGTTTTCTATGGCCAAACCGGCAAAGGTGTGACCATCGAAATTAGTACCGTTAATACAAATAAAGACAAACCCCGGTTTCACCGCCCTTGAATCGCAGGTAATTCCCGAAATTTCCAACTCGGACAGTGATTTATTATCTGTGTTTATTAGCTCATATAATTTCATTTAAAAAACTCCCTAATCCGCGATATTATCAGCGCTTATATCGCGGAAGTAAACAGTTATAACGCTACCTGTTTCAACTTCTGTATCTTTATCTATACTTTGTTTATATGCAATAACGGTTGGTGAAGACGTATTTCCCGCAAACTGTACATTTAGTCCCGCATTTTTAGCGGTAGCATTTACCGCCGACACCGAAAGAGATGTGAAATCCGGAACTTTAGTGGTGCTGTTACCCAAAGTGTCTTCTTCGGTATAAAGTATAACCACACCGCCAGAATGTAATGAATCGGTTGACTCGGGCATCTGGTTTATTACCTTTTCACCGCCACCCACTATTTTATATGTGAGTTTTGCCCCTGTAATTTTACTCTTAGCAACCGCTATATCATCTCCGATAACAGCCGGAACACTAATGGAGAGCGATGCCAATTCTTGTTCCGTATACTGTGGTTCATATCCAAGATAAGGAAGCACTCCGCTTAAAATCTCGGCACCGATAGGCGCAGCAACCGCTGAACCGTAATACTGACCTGCACTGGGTTCATCAATCATTACAAGCACCGCAATTTCGGGTTCATCTATTGGCGCCACAGCGAGATAAGAAGCAATATATAATTCCTTATCACTGCCCGATTCCAATTTTTCAGCTACTTTTTGAGATGTACCTGTTTTACCGCCTGTCGGATATCCTGCAACGTACATATTTTTACTTGCACTTTTGGAAACTACCGCACCCATCATAGAACGAATGGTTTCTGACGTTGTCTTTGATATAACCTGACGTTTTACTGTGCGTTCTACAGATTTAACAATATTTCCATCGCTATCAAGTATTTTACTTACAACGTGCGGCTCAACGAGATATCCACCATTAACCGCCGCAGAAACCGCAGTAATCATCTGTATCGGGGTTATCTTAAAGGTCTGACCGAACGATGAAGACGCCAACTCTACGGGGCCCATCTTATTTGTAGAGTGGTAAACAGGATTTGATTCACCCGGTAAATCAATTCCCGTTTTCTTAGTAAGACCGAATGCTTCAAAATATTTTGCAAATGTTTGAGTTCCAACTAACTGACCTATCATAATATAAGCAGGGTTACAGGAATTTACCATTGTTTCCATAAGATTCTGGGTTCCGTGTCCGCCACGTTTATGGCAATCATAACCCTGTCCGGCAATGTTTATATGATAAGCACAGGTAAAAGTAGAATTAAGATTAACAAGATTTTCTTCAAGTGCCATCGAAGCGGTTATTACCTTAAATACCGAGCCCGGCTCATAGGTGTCTGATACTGCTTTATTGCGCCACTGAAGATTTTGCAGTTGTGCTTTAAGTGTGCTCTGCTTTTCTGTATCAGTCTCTGCATCAACTGCCGCCTGGTATTCACTTGAAAGTACAAACGGCTGATTAGGGTCGAAATCACCCTTTATAGCCATAGCAAGTATTTCACCCGTATTTACATTCATTATAATACAGGCGCCCCTGCCCTTTGCGGCATTAGCTAACACACCTTCTTCAAGGTATTTTTCGGCAATATACTGAACATAGTTATCTATTGTCAATACCAGAGAGTCACCCTGAACTGCTTCTTCAATACGCTCATAAGTTAGTGGCATATTAACGCCTTGCGCACTTTTTGCCGCAACTACACGGCCTGCAACTCCTGTGAGTTCGGTATCATAATAACTTTCTATACCCGATAAACCTTGGTTATCACTACCCACAAAACCCAAAACCACCGAAGCTAAATTTTCGCTGGGATAATAACGTTTTGTGGTTTCATCAAGTCCTATATAACTCGACAACTCCAGGTCAGAATTCTCCGAAATAAACTGCCTTACCTTATCCGCAACAGCTTTATCAACCTTTTTCTTTACAATTACATAATACGATTTTTTCTCGGTGTAACTATAAACCGTTTCTCTGTCAATCTCCAATATAGCAGATAAACCATCCGCTATTGTATTTTTCACCTTTTGTTTTGTATCTTCATTCTTTAATCTGGCTATTCCGTTTGGTGTTATGTAAACCGTCCAGGCAGTTGAACTTGTTGCCAAAGTGTTCATATTTTTATCGTAAATATTTCCGCGCGGAGCCGCCAAAAGTGTGTCATAAAGCTGTTGTTCAAGCGCTTCATTACGGTATTTATCGCCATTTATTACTGCAATATCAACAAGACGGACCACCGATACCGATACCGTCACAATAACTATTACCAACATAGAAATAAATATTCGAACCGCCATTAATTTGCTTGGTTTGTCTGACATCTACCCGGAGCCTCCGTGCTTCTTTAAAATGCTTGAAAACGAGAGTTAAAATTTTTAACTCTCGTGTCTAAATTAGTATATTTTTATTTTCTTTAAAGTATTACTTGCCGTATTATTCATCAGATACTACCCTTTCACCGCTTGTTGTAATTGCGGTGTTTTTATCGTTTACGTGAATATACACTACCTGTTTTTTATCCATCTTTTTCATACCTAAATTCTGGGCGCTTTCCCCCAGATTCTTATATGAAACCATTTTTTCCATTTCGACAAACAGTTTTGTATATTCAGCATCCATAGTATTGATTTCGGTGTTCATATCATTAATTGCCGAGTCAACTTCATTGATTCTGATTCTTAAAAAGATATTTCCGCAAAGAGCGGCAAGGAAAAAAGCGCATAACAATACAAATGCCACACTTACAGAAACCGCTTTACGTGCAACTTTACGTTGCTTTTGTACAGTCTTTTTCTGCGGCATTTTTATAACATTATCAGTATTAACCGTTTTCTTTTTGGGCATAAACAATTCGAAATCGTATGCCAAACTGTCGTTATAATACTTAAAATTGTTCACCGCTATCCCTCTTTTTTTAATTCTTTATTATTACGCGCAAACTTGCGCTTCTACTTCTTGGATTATTTTCTAATTCTTCTTTTCCTGCTGTTATAGGTTTTCTGTTATAAAGTCTTCCGCGAGGAGTTTTCCCACATACACAAACAGGAAAATCCGGTGGACAGGTGCATCCGGTACAATATTCCTTAAACTTTTGCTTCACCATTCTGTCTTCTAAGGAATGAAAGGTTATTATACTAAGCACTCCGTCTGTATTTAGCAGTTCAAAAGCTTTATCAAGAGCCTTCTCAAGCGCATCAAGTTCACCATTCACCGCAATCCTTATGGCTTGAAAGCATTTTCTTGCAGGATGTCCATCCCGTCGGGCAGATGCCGGATAAGCCGATGCTATGATGTCTGCTAGCTGAGTTGTGGTCTCTATTTTATTTTCACGTCTCACTTGTTCTATTTTATTTGCTATTCTATACGCGAATTTTTCTTCGCCATATTTTGTGAATATTTGGGTGAGTTCTGCTACACTAAAATTATTTACCAAATCTGCAGCACTTAATCCGCTTTTGCTCATACGCATATCAAGCGGTGCCGATTTATGATAGGAAAAACCGCGCTCTGCATTATCAAGTTGAAAAGAAGATACCCCAAGGTCGAGCAAAATGCCATCAACCTTTTCAATATTAAGCTTCTTCAAAACGGTATCCATTTCACTGAAGTTACTTTGGATAACCTTTGCGGGTAAACCTTTTAACCGCTCTGTTGCGACTTTTACGGCATCCGGGTCCCTGTCGAGCGCTATAAGTTGACCATCACTAAGTTTTTCTGCAATACCCGATGAATGTCCTGCGCCACCCGCGGTGCCGTCTACGTAAATTCCATCAGGTTTAATTCTTAAAGACTCTAAAACTTCCGAATATAATACTGATTTGTGTTGAAATTCCATTTTTACACCCTTACAACTGGAATTTATCGGCATCAGCAAAAATATCTTCAGGCGTATAAACATTTTCATTTGCCCAAAGCTCACTGCTCCAGAGCTCTATATAGGTATCCATACCTATTAAGTGCGCCGCCGATTCAAGTTGAGCAAATTCACGAAGAATAGGTGGAATAACTATTCTACCCTGTGCATCAAATTCAACATTAAAAGCACCATCAAAAATAAATCTTTTTATAGAACTTGCCTGAGATGAAGGAAGTTCTGAGATTTTTGCAACTAACTTTTCCCATTCTGCAAAAGGATATATGCAAAGGCAACGTTTACCGCTTATACCTTTGCAGACAATAAACGATTCTCCTAAATCTTCTTTTAGTCTGGCCGGTATGAAAACCCGACCTTTCTTATCAATATTATGTTCATAACCACCGTAAAGCATCGCGTTTTCACCTCATTTCCGCCACTTTAAACCACTTTTATGTGCAAAATCACCACTTTGCACCACTTTTACTGTAATTATACACCACTTTTTTTACAAATGCAATACTTTTTTATAAATTTTTTTAAAAATAAAAAAACAGCCGAGCAAAGCTCGACTGTTTAAATATAAAAAATATTAAAATAAAATGAAAACTTTAAATTCAATTTTGCATCTGGGACATTTCACAAAGTGACGTCCCCGCTTTATAGGAAGCCTTGATACCGCCTTACAATTCGGACATCTTCTATAGCGTTTGCTACCAATATTTTTAATACGTTCCAAAAAAAGCTTTAAGCTCGGCTCTACCCTCACAAAAAATTTTTCAAAAACATAATTTTCTTTCCGTCTCGCAGAAATATTTCTGGACAGAATTCTTAATATTATAATTAGCAGTAAAACCCATTGTATTGTGAAAAATATCCGTTTAGTTAATATGTTTCTGATAAAAATATTAATAAATGCCACCAAAACATATAACACTAAAGAAAATTTTCCTAATTTATCCAATCCATATCTTCCGTACATAAAATTACGTACTCTATCTATAAAGCGATACATATTCACTCACCTTTCATTTTAATTTTAACACAAATTTATGAACAAATATACCTTTTTGTAAGTTTTAAATAAAAAAGACTTTATGCCAAGGCATAAAGTCTTTTTAATCAGGTCAATTAAGCTTTAATAGCTGTAACAACACCAGAACCTACTGTACGGCCACCTTCACGGATAGCGAAACGTAAGCCTTCTTCAATAGCGATAGGTGTGATGAGTTCAACGTCCATAACAACGTTATCACCAGGCATACACATCTCTGTACCTTCAGGAAGAGTGATTACACCGGTAACGTCTGTAGTTCTGAAGTAGAACTGAGGACGATAGTTGTTGAAGAACGGAGTATGACGGCCGCCTTCATCTTTATTAAGAACGTAAACCTGACCGCTGAACTTTGTGTGAGGATTGATTGAACCGGGTTTGCAGAGAACCTGACCACGTTCAATTTCTGTACGCTGGATACCACGGAGAAGAGCACCGATGTTGTCGCCAGCCTCAGCATAGTCAAGAATCTTACGGAACATTTCGATACCTGTAACAACAGTTTTCTTTGTTTCAGCAGCGATACCTACGATTTCTACTTCTTCAGAAGTACGGAGCTGTCCACGTTCAACACGACCGGTAGCAACAGTACCACGACCAGTGATGGTGAATACGTCTTCTACAGGCATAAGGAACGGAAGGTCAGCCTTACGTTCAGGAGTAGGAATGTAAGAGTCAACAGCTGCCATAAGTTCAGCAATAGGTGCATAAGCAGCATCAGAAGGATCATTAGGAGCTTCAAGAGCTTTAAGAGCAGAACCCTTGATGATAGGAGTATCATCGCCCGGGAATTCATACTCATCGAGAGTTTCACGAATTTCCATTTCAACGAGTTCGAGAAGTTCTTCGTCGTCAACCTGGTCAACTTTGTTCATGAATACTACGATATAAGGAACGCCAACCTGACGAGCAAGGAGAAGGTGTTCTTTAGTCTGAGCCATCGGTCCATCAGTAGAAGCGATAACAAGGATAGCACCGTCCATCTGAGCAGCACCGGTAATCATGTTCTTAACATAGTCAGCGTGTCCGGGGCAGTCAACGTGTGCATAGTGACGTGAGTCTGTTTCGTACTCAACGTGTGCGGTATTGATTGTAATACCACGTTCTCTTTCTTCAGGAGCCTTATCGATGTTTGCATAGTCTTCAAACTGTGCCTGTCCCTTTAAAGAAAGATACTTTGTGATAGCTGCGGTAAGAGTTGTTTTACCATGGTCAACGTGACCGATTGTACCAATATTAACGTGCGGTTTGGTACGTTCAAATTTAGCCTTTGCCATTATAGTTTCCTCCTAAACAATTAAGTTTAAATAAAAGTCATAGCTTTCTAAGCTATAGTTTACCAAATTTTCTACATTTTTTCAAGAGTAATTTAAAAGAAATTAATCTTTCTTAGCTCTTGAAGAAATAATTTTTTCAGAAATGCTCTTTGGAACCGGTTTGTAACCATCGGGTTCCATTACATACTGACCACGTCCCTGTGTCTTGGAACGCAAGTCTGTAGCATAACCAAACATATCTGCGAGCGGCACGTGAGCATTAATCTGCTTAACGTTTCCGCGGTCTTCAAAGCCGAGAATTTCACCACGACGGGCAATCAAGTCGCCCTGTACGCTACCGAAATACTCATCAGGTACGCTTACGGCAACCTTCATAACAGGTTCAAGGAGTACCGGGTCAGCTTTTCTTGCAGCTTCTTTGAATGCCATAGAACCGGCAATCTTAAATGCCATTTCAGAAGAGTCAACTTCGTGGTACGAACCATCATAAAGTGTAACCTTAACGTCAACCACAGGATATCCTGCGAGAACACCTGCTGTCAATGCGCCCTGGATACCGTTATCAACAGGTCCGATAAATTCTTTCGGAATGGAACCACCGGTTACGGCATTGATAAACTCATAGCCCTTGCCTGTCTCATTCGGTTCAAGAATAATCTTAACGTGACCGTACTGACCTGAACCACCAGACTGACGCTTGTACTTGGTTTCGTGGTCAACCTTCTGGCGAACGGTTTCTTTATAAGCAACCTGCGGAGCACCAACATTTGCTTCAACCTTAAATTCACGAAGCATACGGTCTACGATGATTTCAAGGTGTAACTCACCCATACCGGCGATAATTGTCTGACCGGTTTCTTCATCGGTATAGAAGCGGAATGTCGGGTCTTCTTCTGCAAGTTTAGAAAGAGCGATACCCATCTTTTCCTGACCAGCCTTGGTCTTGGGTTCAACAGCAACACGGATAACCGGTTCCGGGAACTTCATAGACTCAAGAATTACAGGATGTTTTTCATCACAGAGTGTATCACCTGTTGTGGTGTTCTTAAGACCTACAGCTGCGGCAATATCACCTGAATAGCAAACTTCAAGGTCTTCTCTGTGGTTTGCGTGCATCTGAAGAATACGACCGATTCTTTCCTTATTATCCTTAACAGAGTTATAAACGGTAGAACCGGCAGCTACTGTACCAGAATATACACGGAAGTAGCAAATTTTACCAACAAACGGGTCGGTTGCAATCTTAAATGCAAGAGCTGCAAACGGCTCACTATCAGAAGAATGACGAACTTCTTCTTCCTCAGTATCAGGATTGATACCCTTAATAGCTTCAACGTCGGTAGGAGCCGGCATATAGTCAACAACTGCATCGAGAAGCGGCTGTACACCCTTGTTACGATATGAAGTACCGCAACAAACCGGAACCATTACGTTATCGATAGTAGCTTTACGGATGATTTTCTTCATTTGTTCAACTGTGGGCTCTACGCCTTCAAAATACTGTTCCATAAGCTCTTCATCCTGCTCAACGACAGCTTCGATAAGAGCGGTACGGTATTTTTCAGCAAGTTCCTTCATATCTTCCGGAATTTCCTCACGTCTAACATCTTTACCTAAATCATCATAATAAATTTCTGCATTGTTTTGTACAAGGTCAATGATACCTTTAAATGTGTCCTCTGAACCGATAGGTAACTGTATCGGCACTGCATTACAACCAAAACGGTCTTTAATCATTCCGAGAACGTTATAGAAATCGGCACCCATGATATCCATTTTATTAACGTAAATCATACGCGGTACACGATATTCATCAGCCTGATGCCAAACGGTTTCAGACTGCGGTTCAACACCACCCTTAGCGCACAAAACGGTAACAGAA
Organism: Acutalibacteraceae bacterium; assembly: GCA_045613385.1. GTDB lineage: Bacteria > Bacillota > Clostridia > Oscillospirales > Acutalibacteraceae > SIG565. The sequence continues at coordinate 26,628 of JAZLAW010000004.1, forward strand.
CCGTCAAGTACACGGAGTGAACGCTGTACTTCAACAGTAAAGTCAACGTGTCCGGGGGTGTCAATAATATTGATACGATGGTCTTTCCAGAAGCATGTTGTAGCAGCAGAGGTAATTGTAATACCTCTCTCCTGTTCCTGCTCCATCCAGTCCATAGTGGCGGAACCGTCGTGGGTTTCACCAATCTTATGGTTGATACCGGTGTAGAAAAGAATACGTTCTGTTGTCGTAGTCTTACCGGCATCAATATGAGCCATAATACCAATATTTCTTGTCATTTCAAGAGATACCTTTCTTGGCATATTTTCCCTCCGTTAACTGATTAAAACAGTTTTTTAACAATAGTATTAGTATTTTTGATGGTTTTAAACTACCATCTGTAATGAGCAAATGCTTTGTTTGCTTCTGCCATCTTGTGTGTGTCTTCACGCTTCTTAGCTGCGCCGCCTACACCGTTAACAGCATCAAGGATTTCTCCTGCGAGACGTTCCTTCATTGTTCTTTCAGAACGTGAACGGCTGTAAGTAGCTAACCAACGAAGACCTAAAGTTTGCTTTCTTTCAGGACGAACCTCAAAAGGTACCTGATAGGTAGCACCGCCCTTACGAACGGCCTTAACTTCGAGCAACGGCATAATGTTTTCCATAGCCTGTTCGAAAACCTCTATCGGTTCCTTTCCTGTCTTTTCACTGATAATTTCAAAAGCACCGTATACAATCTTCTGCGCTACACCCTTTTTACCATCCAACATAATGTTGTTGATAAGTCGTGTAACTATTTTAGAATTGTACACCGGATCCGGCAAAACATCACGTTTTGCAATAAAACCTCTTCTTGGCACTTTTCTTCCCTCCTTCATAGTAATGATATCATAGGTACTCGAGCGACAAAACTTCCCGTGGCACCAAGCAAGGCGTAATATATGTTAACGCCGCTGCTTGTGACTGCAGCAGAGATATTTCGTCTAATCAAAAATTAATTTGCGGCACCTGCTTTTGGACGCTTCGCACCGTACTTGGAGCGGCTCTGCATTCTCTTGGCAACACCCTGAGCATCAAGGGTACCTCTGATAATGTGGTAACGCACACCAGGCAAGTCCTTAACACGTCCACCACGAATTAATACAACACTGTGTTCCTGCAAGTTGTGACCGATACCCGGAATGTAAGCAGAAACTTCAATACCGTTTGAAAGACGTACTCTGGCAATTTTACGGAGAGCCGAGTTAGGCTTTTTCGGTGTTGATGTTTTAACCGCAGTACACACGCCTCTCTTCTGTGGAGAATCATTGTCTGTAGGCAAACGCTTCATAGAGTTAAAACCCTTTAAAAGAGCCGGAGCCTTAGCTTTCTTCTCAACAGTTTCGCGACCGCTGCGAACTAACTGGTTAAAGGTTGGCATATCGCACCTCCTCATTATAAAATTCGTGTTATGGCATAATTCCACACACTAATATATAATAACACCGATTTATTGCATTGTCAATAGCAAAAATCGGTGTTATTTAAATATTATTCAGTTATTTCGGCTGTTTCAGAAGAATTATCTTCAGCATAACTTGCGATATACTCATTTTCAGTAATAATCTGATTTGAACGCATACCGGTACCTGCAGGTACGAGTTTACCAATGATAACATTTTCCTTAAGACCGAAGAGCGGGTCTACCTTACCCTTAATAGCGGCATCGGTAAGAACTCTTGTGGTTTCCTGGAAAGAAGCTGCAGACAAGAATGAGTCTGTTGCGAGAGAAGCCTTTGTAATACCGAGCAATGTCGGTTTGAACTCTGCGGGAACAAGACCTTCTTCCCCTGCTTCAATACGAGCTTTGATTCCCTTATTAGCATTATCAATTTCAGCAAAGTTATATTTTGTGCCGAGAAGTAATGTTGTAGAGCCGGGATCGGTAACAACATACTTACTCATCATCTGGCGAACGATAACTTCAATATGCTTATCGTTGATATCAACACCTTGTGTGCGGTAAGCATTCTGAATTTCAGCAATGATATATGCCTGAACCGCTTCTGCACCCTGTGCTTCAAGTATATCCTGCGGATATTTAGCACCTGAGATAAGTGAATCACCAGCTTTAACTTCATCACCATCGCTAACAAGCGGATTTATACCATAAGGAATGCCAACTTTTTCTTCCTGGAGAGTTTCTTTATTATTTATAACAATAACCTTACTCTTCTTTTCTTCAGTTATACGAACTGTACCGTCAATCTTAGCGATAAGTCCGCAACGTTTCGGTCTACGTGCTTCGAAAAGTTCTTCAACACGCGGCAAACCTTGTGTGATATCTTCTGTACTTGCAATACCACCGGTGTGGAAGGTACGCATTGTAAGCTGAGTACCGGGTTCACCGATAGACTGAGCTGCCATAATACCAACCGCTTCACCTATTGTAACAGGTCTGCCTGTCGCAAGGTTAGCACCGTAACATTTTTTACATACGCCACGATGCGAATGGCAGGTAAGAATTGAACGGATTGCGACACTTGTAGCACCAGAATTGATAATGGCTTTTGCATCATCTTCGGTCATCATCTTATCTTTGCTTACAATAACTTCACCTGTAGATTCATCAACGTAATCATTGAGTAAGAATCTACCGATAAGACGCTCTTCCATTGTTTCGAGTGTATGGTTGCCATCTTTAATATCGGATACAGTAAGACCTGCTTCGGTACCGCAATCTTCATCACAAATGATAACATCCTGAGATACATCAACAAGTCGACGTGTAAGATAACCCGAGTCAGCAGTACGAAGCGCCGTATCAGCCAGACCTTTACGGGCACCACGAGACGAAATAAAGTACTCAAGTACGTTAAGGCCTTCACGGTAGTTAGCACGAATCGGTACTTCAATAACTTTACCTGCGGTATTAGCGATAAGTCCACGCATACCGGCGAGCTGACGAATCTGGCTCATAGAACCACGGGCACCGGAGTCTGCCATCATAAATATGGGGTTAAACTCATCAAGGTTGCCCTTAAGTGCATCAGCAACATCTTCTGTTGCCTTGTTCCAGATTTTGATAACCAAGGAACTACGTTCTTCATCACTGATAAGACCGCGCTTATATTTCTTTGTAACTGCATCTATCTGTTTTTCCGCTTCTGCGATGATATCCTTCTTCATTTCAGGAATAACCGCATCTATAACAGCAACAGTAACTGCACCCTTTGTAGAATATTTAAAGCCTGTAGCCTTTACGTTATCAAGAACGATTGCTGATTCGCTTGTGCCGTGTTTAGCAATACAACGGTCAATAATTTTACCAAGCTGTTTTTTACCAACCTTGTTCTGAATTATATCTTCACTTGATTCAACTAAATTCTTAGTTTCATCCGTTAATTTAAAGCACCATTCAAGGTCAAGTTCGTGTTCTTTATCTGCACGGTTCACAAATCCTAAATCCTGTGGAATAGATTCGTTGAAAATAAGGAAGCCTACTGTACACCATACAAGTTTGCTGTTTCCGTCTTTTTCAAAACGTACACGAATAGGTGCGTGTAAACCAACGACACCATCGTTATAAGCCATCAAAGCTTCATCTTTATTGCGGAACACTTTATTTACACCCGGCTCATCTGTCTTAACAAGTGTAAGATAGTAAGAACCGAGAACCATATCCTGTGTCGGTACAGCAACAGGCTTACCGTCAGATGGTTTTAACAGGTTGTTAGCGCAAAGCATCAAGAAGCGGGCTTCAGCCTGAGCCTCTGCAGAAAGCGGTACGTGAACTGCCATCTGGTCGCCGTCGAAGTCGGCGTTGTAAGCCGTACAAGCAAGTGGATGGAGTTTAAGCGCTTTACCTTCTACAAGTACAGGTTCAAATGCCTGGATACCAAGTCTGTGAAGTGTTGGCGCACGGTTAAGAAGAACAGGATGTTCCTTGATAACTGTTTCAAGTGCATCCCAGATTTCTGTGGAAGCTCGGTCAACCATCTTTCTTGCAGACTTAATATTTGTAGCGATTTTGGTCTCAACAAGGCGCTTCATAACGAAGGGCTTAAAGAGTTCCAATGCCATTTCCTTAGGCAAACCGCACTGGTACATCTTAAGTTCAGGACCAACAACGATAACCGAACGACCAGAATAGTCAACACGTTTACCAAGCAAATTCTGACGGAAACGACCCTGCTTACCTTTAAGCATATCGGAAAGAGATTTAAGGGCACGGTTATTCGGGCCTGTTACAGGTTTGCCGCGTCTGCCGTTGTCAATCAAAGCATCAACTGCTTCTTGTAACATTCTCTTTTCATTTCTTACGATAATATCAGGAGCGCCAAGTTCAAGAAGGCGCTTTAAACGGTTATTACGGTTAATAACACGACGGTACAAATCATTAAGGTCACTTGTCGCAAAGCGGCCGCCATCGAGCTGTACCATAGGACGTAAATCCGGCGGAATTACTGGGAGTACATCAAGTATCATCCATTCAGGACGGTTGCCGGAAGCACGGAAAGCCTCAAGAACTTCCAAACGCTTGAAAATTCTTACGCGGCGCTGGCCGGCTGCGCTTTCAAGTTCTTCTCTAAGCTCATTGCAAAGCTTATCAAGGTCTATTTCGCAAAGCAATTCTTTGATTGCTTCAGCACCCATACCTGCTCTGAAGACATCTTCGTACTTTTCACGCATATCCTGGTACTGTTTTTCATTGAGAAGTTGCTTCTTTTCAAGCGGAGTTGTACCCGGGTCAATAACGATATACTGTGAAAAATAAAGTACTTGCTCAAGTGCTTTTGGAGATACATCCAAAACCAATCCCATACGTGAAGGAATGGTTTTAAAATACCAGATGTGTGAAACAGGTGCTGCTAACTCGATTGTACCCATACGTTCACGACGCACCTTAGCACGTGTTACTTCAACACCGCAGCGTTCACAAACCTTACCTTTATAACGAATACGTTTATATTTACCGCAATGACATTCCCAATCCTTTGTAGGTCCAAAAATTCTTTCACAGAAAAGTCCGCCCGGTTCGGGTTTCAAGGTGCGGTAGTTGATTGTTTCGGGCTTTGTGATTTCGCCCTGAGACCAACTTCTGATTCTTTCAGGAGATGCTAAGCCAATTTTAATTGATTCAAATTCAATACCTTCCATTTGCCTTATCCTCCTTAATAATTTTCTTCATCGGCCAAATTATCGTCAGCCGTTTGGTCAACGATATACTCGCCTGTCTCATCCTGTAAGCCAAAGCCTTCAAGAGTATCAATAGCTTTTTCTTCGTTGAACTCAGGCTCATAATCGGCGGGAACAAGACCTAAATCATCATCTTCTTCGAAGCTCTGTTTCAAGTCTATTTCTTCATTTTCACTGTCAAGCACCTTAATGTCAAGACCTAAAGACTGTAATTCCTTAATAAGAACCTTAAATGATTCGGGAACACCTGCTTTAGGAACGTTAAGTCCCTTAACAATAGATTCATATGTCTTAACACGTCCGACAACATCATCCGATTTAACGGTGAGTATTTCTTGCAGTGTATAAGCCGCGCCATATGCTTCAAGTGCCCAAACTTCCATTTCACCGAAACGCTGACCGCCGAACTGTGCTTTACCACCGAGCGGCTGCTGGGTTACGAGTGAGTAAGGTCCTGTCGAACGCGCGTGAATCTTATCATCAACCAAGTGATGCAGTTTAAGATAGTACATATAACCAACTGTTACGCGGTTATCGAACGGTTCGCCTGTACGGCCATCGTAAAGCTGAACTTTACCATCTTCCGGCATTCCTGCCATCTTAAAGCATTCGCGGATATCTGATTCATGAGCACCATCAAATACAGGTGTGCAAATCTTCCAGCCGAGCGCTTTTGCGGCATAGCCTAAGTGTACTTCAAGTACCTGACCGATATTCATACGGGAAGGTACGCCAAGCGGATTGAGTACGATATCAAGCGGTGTACCATCCGGTAAGAACGGCATATCTTCACTTGGAAGTATGCGGGAAACAACACCCTTATTGCCGTGACGACCGGCCATCTTATCACCGACAGAAATCTTACGTTTTTGAGCAATATAGCAACGTACAACAAGGTTGACACCCGGGCTTAATTCCGAAGCGTTTTCACGCGAGAACACCTTAACATCAACGATTGTACCATATTCACCGTGCGGAACACGAAGTGAAGTATCTCTTACTTCCCTTGCCTTTTCACCGAAGATAGCACGTAAAAGTCTTTCTTCTGCGGTAAGTTCGGTTTCACCCTTAGGTGTTACCTTACCTACAAGGATATCACCGGCTGTGACTTCGGCACCTATACGGATAATACCACGTTCATCCAAATCTTTGAGCGCATCTTCGCCAACGTTTGGTATGTCGCGTGTGATTTCTTCAGGTCCGAGTTTTGTATCTCTTGCTTCGATTTCATATTCTTCAATATGAATAGAAGTATACATATCTTCTCTGACTAACTTTTCGTTAATCAAGACAGCATCTTCGTAGTTATAGCCTTCCCAAGTCATAAAGCCGATAAGAGCATTGCGACCGAGACTGATTTCACCATTATCTGTAGCAGGACCATCGGCAATAACTTCACCTTTTGCAACCTTCTGACCTACCGACACTATCGGTTTCTGGTTTATACAGGTTCCGTGGTTAGAACGAAGGAACTTGATGAGTTTATATTCATCGGTTTCACCATCAGTGTTCTTAACCTTTATAACATCTGCCGATACTGCGGTTACTGTACCTGCATTTTTAGCCAGAACAACAACGCCAGAGTCAACAGCAGCTTTATATTCCATACCTGTAGCTACTATCGGGCTTTCGGTAACGAGAAGCGGAACAGCCTGCTTCTGCATGTTTGAACCCATAAGCGCACGGTTGGTATCATCGTTTTCAAGGAACGGTATCATGGCTGTAGCAACCGAAACTACCATCTTCGGTGATACATCCATAAGGTCAATTTCCGAGCCGTCTGTTTCAAGGAAGCGATCCTTAAAACGAGCATTAACCTTTTTGTTCACAAAATGGCCTTGCTCATCAAGCGGTTCGTTAGCCTGTGCTACAACGAACTCATCTTCTTCATCTGCAGTTATATAGATAACCTCATCAAGAACGCAACCTGTTGCCTTATCAACCTTACGGAAAGGAGTTTCAATAAATCCGTACTCATTAATTCTTGCAAATGTTGCCAAGTAAGAAATAAGACCAATGTTAGGACCTTCAGGAGTTTCAATCGGACACATACGACCATAATGTGTATAGTGAACGTCTCGAACTTCGAAAGATGCACGGTCTCTCGACAAACCACCAGGGCCCAAAGCAGACAAACGACGTTTGTGAGTAAGCTCTGACAACGGATTAGTCTGGTCCATAAACTGTGAAAGCGGAGAAGAACCGAAAAATTCCTTGATGGCAGCAGTTATAGGTCTGATATTAACGAGCGACTGAGGAGTAACAGAGTCAATATCCTGAGCCTGTAATGTCATTTTTTCGCGAACAACACGTTCCATACGGGTAAAACCAATACGGAACTGATTCTGTAAAAGTTCCCCTACAGAACGGATACGACGGTTTCCTAAGTGGTCGATATCATCAACGTTTCCGATACCATAAGAAAGACCGAAGAAATAATTGATTGTTGCAAAAATATCATCTATCACAATGTGTTTAGGAATAAGCATATCTACCGAAGCTGCTATTGCTTCACGGATATCTTCTTCACTCTCGTTGTTTTCGAGTATTTCCTTCAATACATTGAACGAAACATTTTCGTTTATACCAAGGTCTGTAACATCAAAGTCAATAAAGTCCTTAATATCAACCATGCCGTTAGTAAGAACTTTAATCTCACGTTTATTGCCTTCCGCATCTACTACATTAATATATGCTTCGCTGACACCCTTTTTCTGCATTTCCTGAGCCTGAGCCTTTGTGAGTGTCTGTCCTTCTTCAGCAAGGATTTCACCTGTCATAGGGTCAGCTACAGGGCGTGACAAGGTTTTACCTGTCAGTCTTGCAGCAAGAGCTAACTTTTTATTGTATTTATAACGGCCCACACGGGATAAATCATATCTGTGGGCATCAAAAAAGAGTTGTGCCAAGTAATTACGGGAGCCTTCAACTGTTGCAGGTTCGCCGGGGCGCAATTTCTTATATACTTCAATAAGTGCATCGTCGGTATTTGTGGTAATATCCTTATCGAATGTAGCACTAAGCTTTTCGTCATCACCCAAAAGTGCGCGAATTTCTTCATTCGAATTAATACCTAAAGCACGAACGAATGTTGTAATCGGTAATTTACGGTTTTTATCGATTCTTACATACACAACATCATTCATATCTGTTTCATATTCAAGCCACGCACCGCGATTCGGGATAATGGTAGAATTGAAAAGATTTTTACCGGTTTTTTCATCGGCCTTAACACCGTAATAAACACCTGGAGAACGAACGAGCTGTGAAACAATAGCACGTTCCGCACCGTTGATAACAAAGGTACCAGATTCTGTCATAAGCGGGAAATCGCCCATAAACACTTCGCTTTCCTTTATTTCACCGGTCTCATTATTTAAAAGACGGGCGGTTACGCGAAGCGCCACAGAATATGTCGTGTCACGTGCCTTACATTCGGTTATACTGTACTTCGGTGTAGTTTCAAAACGATAATCGATAAAATCTAACACCAAGTTACCGGTATAGTCGGTAATAGAAGACATTTCCTGGAAAACTTCCTTAAGGCCTTCTTCGACAAACCATTTGTATGAATCTTTCTGAATTTCAATGAGATTGGGCATATCAATTACTTCATTGATTTTCGAAAAACTCATACGAGTGTTTTTACCCAGCTGGACAGGCTTTACCATTGCTGTAGACTCCATAGGTCAACATTCACTCCTCTTAAATTTATACAGGTTTTTTGTCCCTGCATTTAGATACTAAAATTTGATGAGAATTAATATGAAAATTATCCATTTTTGCGAAAAAAGCACAAAATAACCGCATATTAACCCAGTATCAGTAATTTAGTATTATATTCCAACTTTTGCAAATAGTCAAGCCCTTTTTGACATTTTTTATGAAAAAATTTAATAAATATATTATTTATAGATAAAAAGCTGAAAAACCGACACTCTTTTCGAGTGTCGGTTTTATCATTTTAGTTCACAAACAGATAGCACTAAATCATTTTTTTCGATGCTGAAAAATTCTGCACCAACAATATTGGCATAAATTTTATCATTCCGGAATTCAAAATTAAAATTTTTAGCATACGCTATCCCTGTGCCCTGTGCTTTTATTGCCGCTTCCTTTAGCGTCCAGATTTTAGTAAAGTTGATGTCGTTTTCTTCTACAAACTCTCTTTCAGTTTCACTGAACACTTTTTGAGCTACAGATGAAGAATATTTTCTTATACATTCAATATCTATTCCTATAGGAAAAAGTGAAAAAGCAACGGCCACATTCCCCTTAGAATGAGAAATACTGAAATTCACTTTTTCATCCCGCAGATACGGTTTCCCGTTTTTTGTTCTTAAAATCTCATAGTTTTTAATTCCAAAGAATTCATCCAGTCCCTTTTTTAACAAATATAAGGATAACAAGCTTTCTTTTTTGTTCTCTGTTTTTTTCTTGTTTTGTATTTGTGTTTGAGAACCCAAATCAAGACCGTTGAAAATTTCAACAAAGAACCCTTCAGAATATTCATTTATGTTATCTATCAGATATTTCATTATTTAATTTCGGCATTTGCAGCCAAGTGTTTAAGTACGACATCTGTTATCATTAATGTTTCCAACTGCCACGGCTCATAATTCGCCTTAACATCTTCTACAGTGAATTTTTGAGTGCTGTTCGAGTTTTCGGCAGCGATTTCAGCTAAAAAGGCATTATATTCTTCTTCGGTGTACGAAAGCTTTGCATCATCAAAAATAGCATAGAATATTGTTTCATTTTTAAGTGTATTCTGGAACTGAGCTTTTATATTTTCTGCAGTTGTTCCGTACATATAATAAATCATTGTATTGGCATCAATTTCTGTTTGATACTGAGCATTATATGCGGTGGCTTCCTGTTGTGCAGATGTATATATATCATTATACATCTTATCATATTTTGCCTTTTCTGCTTCCGGATAAGATTTAACTGCAAAATCTTTTGCATTTATTATCGTATAGTTGATGGTCTGCTCTATTGCCATATTTTCAAGGTTTTTGATTAACTTTTCGGCGTTTTCGAGGCCTAATTTTTTAGCAGTTTCATCATTCTTTTCTGGTAAAACCTGAATAGAATTTACCTTTACTGTGAACTCTACGGGTTTTCCTTTGAGATTGAAACCGTTTTTCTGGTCTTTATCATCCTTGAAATATGCAGTCTGGTCATAATCATCGGGGAACTTGATGTTTATAACTTTTTCCTTTCCTATCGTGGCACCTATCAAAGCATCTTCAAAACCTGCAATAAATGCGCCAGAGCCTAATGTTAATGCCATTTCTTCTTCACTTGTACCGCCTTGGAATTCTTTACCGTCAATACGGCCTACATATTCTATCATCGCGGTATCTTCTTTTTTAAGTACGCCTTCTTTTACGTAGTTATAAGCATTTGCCATAGCTACAAGATTTGTATAGTATCCATCATAATAATCTGTATAAGTTTCTGAAGTCTTATCTACAGTAACACCCATATACTTGCCGAGAGTCACATAATCGGCCATATTATAGTTGTATCCGTTTCTCTCCCCGTTTTTACCGCCGGCGGTTGCAGGGTCAATATTCTTTTCTTCCTTTTTACAACCTATAAAGCTCAGTGCCATTACGGTTACCATTAATAACGCTATAATCCTTTTCATAATATTCTCCTTAAATTTATTTATTCAACTGACCTAACGAATCAGCTTTAAGATACGCATTTATAAACCCATCAATATCGCCATCCATGACCGCGCCGATATTTCCCGACTCGAAGCCTGTTCTATGGTCTTTAGCCAGGGTGTACGGCATAAACACGTACGACCTTATCTGAGACCCCCAGGCTATTTCTTTTTGAACACCTTTAATGTCTTCAATTTTTTCAAGATGCTCCCGCTCCTTTATCTCAAGCAACTTTGATTTAAGCATCTTCAAAGCCATTTCCCTGTTCTGATGTTGACTGCGCTCATTCTGACACGCTACAACAATTCCCGTTGGAATGTGCGTTATACGAATAGCCGACTCGGTCTTATTTACGTGCTGACCACCCGCGCCGCTTGAACGGTATGTGTCGACTTTAAGGTCATCTGCCGCTATTTCAATTTCAACATTATCACTGATTTCAGGCATAACTTCGATTGAGGCAAATGAAGTGTGTCTTCTGCCTGAAGAATCGAACGGCGAAATACGTACCAAACGGTGAACGCCGCTTTCACTCTTCATATAACCATAAGCATTTACACCCTCAATACGCATAACCGCGCTTTTAAGTCCTGCTTCTTCACCATCAAGAAAATCTATAAGACTAACTTTAAAACTATGACGTTCCGCCCAATGTGTGTACATACGTACAAGCATTTCGTTCCAGTCCTGCGCTTCGGTACCACCTGCACCTGCGTGGAAAGTCAAAATTGCATTGTTGGAATCATATTCGCCTTTTAATAATGTCTCAAGCCGTTCTGCATCAAGTCCTGTAATAAAAGCATCAACCATACCCGACACTTCTTCAAGCATTGATAAATCTTCTTCTTCGTCGGCAAGTTCTGCCAAAGTCAGAGCGTCATCATAAGCCGCTACCAATGCATCATATTTTGCAACCTTATCTTTAAGGCGACTGGTTTTTTGCAGAACGGTCTGGGAATTTTCTAAATCATCCCAAAATCCGTCCCGAGCCGCTTCGTTTTCAAGTTCCGCAATATTTTTCTTTAAATTGTCGTAGCCTATAGCATCTTTTAAATCACACAGTTCATTATAGAATCCCTGTAATTTTAATTTTTGTTCTTCAAATTCGAGCATTATTTCCTCCGTAGTGCAAAGGCATACCAATTATCTTTTTTAACTTCTTTTACAATCTCCAAAGAGTGCTCTTCAAAACTTTTTCTTACTTCATCCACTCTTACGTCAATTATACCTGAAGTGATATACACCGCATCATCTTTCATATAGTTTTTGATATTTTTGTTAAGGCGCATAATAATATCCGCCACTATATTCGCACATATAATATCGTATTTATCGGTTATCTTTTCGTCCAAATCTCCGCAGATGTAATTGGTCTTTTTTTCTACTTTGTTAAGTGCTGCGTTTTCACCCGCAACCTTAACCGCAACCGCATCGATATCAACTCCATCTGCCAACTCGGCGCCAAGCAGAACTGCCGCAATACTTAAAATACCGCTTCCGCAACCGATATCTAAAACCGACATACCTTTTGTAACGTAATCCTGTAAAAGTTCTAAGCAAAGCGATGTAGTAGCATGAGTTCCTGTACCGAATGCGGCGCCCGGGTCGATTCTTAATACCGCTTTGTTATCTTTGTTTTCATACTCTTCCCACTCGGGACAAATAACAAGTCTGCTACCTATAGGAGTTACCTTGAAATACTTTTTCCAGGAGTCTTGCCAATCGGCATCATTAACTCCCCTTAATAAAACTTCGTGGCTTATATTTGACGAATTAAAGCACTCGGTAATATACTGTACCGCTTCTTCCCTATTGTTTTCTTCCGAAATATAGATATGGATAAAACAAAGCTCACGGTTTTTTAAAAGAAGGTCTTCATCTATTAAATCAATGTGCGCTATTTCCTGTGCACCCTGCTCTAAATCGGAATAATCTTCAACATATATTCCGCCGGCGGTCACCATATTACAAATGGCTTCCGCTCTATCTAAATCGGTTTTATTGACCGAAACAGTTATCTCTGTCCAGTTCATATTTCACAACTCCATAATATAATACTTGATTATATCACAGTTACACTAATAAATAAAGTATTTTTTGAAAACTTGATTATTTGTAGAAAATATAGTAAAATATTACTGGTAAAATGTTTGGGAGGGTAAATATGATTTGGCATAGTTCTGACAAAGATGAAGTTTTAAATTATTTTGGCACAGATAAAACCTTAGGACTTACAAATCTGCAAGCCAAAGAATTATACGATATAGAATTACAGACTAAAGAAAAACCTATTAAACAAATTTTAAAGGTTTTTTTCACGCAGATAAGTAAACCTATTAATGTCACCATCGCTATTCTCGCACTTATTTGTATGGTTCTTGCTAACATTGCACAAAACGTTTTCTGGCCATATACAACCGCTCTTATTATGCTTATTATCGGCAACTTTTCTTATGCATTGCAAAAGTATTTTGCAAACGACACCAAAAGTCAGGTAAAAAGCAACCGAAAATCTTCAGCCACCGTTTTGCGTGAAGGTAAAACCTTCACTGTTATGTCAGATGAACTCGTTACAGGTGACATCATCATTCTGAATGAAGGCGATTACATACCTGCGGACGCGCGACTTATAGAAACTTCAGCTCTGCGTTGTGATGAATACGCTCTGACAGGTGAAGTTGTGGATGTTGAAAAGGACTGCGACACCCTTCTTGAAGATATAACCGAAATAGCTCACCGTTCTAATATGGTTTTTGCAGGATGCTCTGTAACACACGGCAGTGCAAAAGCTGTTGTCACAGAAATTAATTCTGATACCGAAATTAAAAGACAGTATATGCTCAATCGTATGCCGGGTGCCAGTAATATACCGTATAATGCTTCTATTAAAAATGCAGAGAAATTTTCATTCTATGCAGCAGTTATTGCCACCGTTCTTATATGTCTTGTTTTAGTAATTGTAAATCTTTCAAGAACCGAACTCGGTTTTGCGCTCTTCTTGAGTGAAAGCGTTTTAAATTCTATATGCATAATTATCGCCGCGGTACCCGAGACTCTACCGATATCTGCAGCACTTATAATCTGGACTGCAATAAAAGCACTTGGTAAGAAAGGTATTATATTCCATAAATCTTCGATACTTGAAAAGGCATCGGAAATTTCTGTAATATGCGCTGAGAAAACAGGTGTTTTAACCCCTGATAATATGGTCGTTGATAAAATATTTGATGGCAGTGTGATGAACAGTTCCCGGGACAACCCTACAGCCAGTGCGGTACTTGCAACAAAATTAGCTATTCTATGTGGTAACGGTGCAGAATATGATAACTCTTCAAGAATTGTGACTGATTCTTCTATTAGTGCCCTATTTGATTTTTGTAACCGCTTTGACCCATCAGACAGCGAACAACTTCTTGATATGTATCCTTTACTTTCTTATATCCCGTTTGACAACACCCGTCGCCGTATGACAAGTGTAAATATGGTAAACGGAAAGACTGTTGTGATTGTTAAAGGTGCTCCCGAAGGAATTATTCCTTTGTGCACAGGAACTGATAATGAAGGTATTATGTCGGCTTATGAACAGATGGCTAACGAAGGATTATACGTAATTGCCGTTGCTTATCGCTCTATCGATGAGGTTCCCGCAATGCCATCGGCTGCTGAACTCGAACATTCTCTTATTTTTGCAGGTCTTATAGGTTTTGCAGATGTTCCCGACTCGGATATCATCAGTGCTATTGAGCAGAGTTCGGATGCGGGAATCAGAACTGTTATGACTACCGGAGACTCCGACATTACAGCCAAAGTTCTGGCACGTCGCATTGGAATTCTGCCCGACGGAATGAAGTGTATTTCGGGCAGTGAAATTAAAGAAATGGAAGACAGCGTTCTGGAGACAGACATAACCGGTTACTCTGTTTTTGCACGACTCGATCAGGAAGACCGCTACCGTATTGTTAAATCGTTTATGCACAACAAGGAAACTGTGGCTGTAACGGGTACAAGAAGTTACGATGCCCCCGTTCTCAGAAAAGCCGATATTGGTTTTGCCATAGATAAAAACGCGACCGATGTTGCAAAAAATGCCGCAGATTTTATCGTTAGTAACGGCGGAATTAAAACTTTGCTTGATGTTATCAAACACGCAAGAAACTTATTCCAGGAAATCAAGAAAATCATTTACTACTTTCTCAGTTGTAACTTTGGAGAACTTTTGGCATTGTTCATGGGTGCAGTAATCTTTTCTACACCGTTACTTATAGCTCCTCAAATTTTACTTATAAACATAACTACAGATATTTTGCCGTGTATTTCTTTGGGGCTCTCCCCGGTTGAAGACAATATCTTAAATTCCAAAAAAACAAAACGTAGTATTTTCAATGCAAAATCGATAATTTCAATGTCGATACAGTCGGTAACGATATGTATTTTATCAATCGTAGCCTTCTCGGTAGGTTTAAAAAACAGCCTTGCCTGTGCACAGACAATGGCGCTCGTAACACTTGTTTTATTACAGATTATACACGTTTTCCCCTGTTACAGCGACAAGTTACTAATTAACAGTAATGTTTTAAAGCACAAACATATTTTTACTTCTTCGTTACTTTGTATAATTCTTGTTTTAATCATAGTCTTAAGTCCACTATCTGCTTTTTTTGGAATGGCAACCCTGGGCGGCAGTCAATGGTTACTTATTATACTGTTTGCCGCCATTTTGTTTGCGGTTGATGAACTCATTAAAATCGGCTTCAGACTATATGAGCGCAAGAAATAAAATAACCCCGATATATCGTGCGATATATCGGGGATTTTTATACAATAATTTTTAATGCTTCACCGAGAGTTTTTACAAAAACCAGTTCAACATCTTTAACTGAGTTTAAAAGTTTTTTTGCGGAATATGGAACAATGCACCGCTTAAATCCCAAGCGCACCGCTTCGCGCACACGGGAATCAACACGTGATACTGAGCGGATTTCTCCCGAAAGACCAATTTCACCAAAAGCTATGGTCTCATCATCAATAGGAACATCACGAAGTGATGATGCAAGTGCGAGTGCTACGGATAAATCGGCGGCCGGTTCATCCAATTTTAAACCGCCAACAATATTCACATAAGCATCAAGGTTTGAAAAATAAAGCCCTTCCCGCTTTTCAAATACCGCCAAAATAAAGTTAAGTCTGTTATAATCGAAACCTGCAGACATTCTACGCGGATTACCAAATCCCGTAGTTGTTACCAAGGCTTGTACTTCGGCGAGAATTGGTCTCGTACCTTCAATAACACAAGTAATACAAGCACCGGAAACATTCTTAATTCTACCTGACAATAACATTGCCGATGGGTTTTCAACTTCTGAGAGACCACCGTCCCCCATCTCAAACACACCTATTTCATTTGTTGAACCGTAACGGTTTTTAATAGCGCGTAAAATACGGTATGACTGGTTTTTCTCGCCCTCAAAATAAAGCACCGTATCTACAATATGTTCCAGCACCTTAGGGCCTGCAATATCACCGCTTTTATTTACGTGTCCTACTATAAAAATCGGTATATCGAGTGATTTTGCGGTATTAAGAAGCATTTTCGCCGATTCTCTTACCTGAACGATGCTTCCTGTCATACTGCTTAATGACTCAATATTCATTGTCTGAATCGAATCTATTAAAACTATATCAGGTTTGTTGCTGTTTATATATTCACATATCACTTCAACATCGGTTTCGGCCATAACAAATAGGTTTTCATTTTTTACCGATAATCTATCGGCACGCAGTTTTATCTGCACGGCAGATTCTTCACCCGATACATACAAAATCCTAAGATTTTTAAGTGCACCGGACATTTGCAGAAGAATTGTCGACTTACCTATTCCCGGGTCACCACTCAGCAACACCACAGAACCTTTTACAATTCCGCCGCCAAGCACTCGGTCAAGTTCTGAAATTCCCGTTACAAACCTATGCTCATCGCGGACCAATATATTTTCAAGTGTTGAAACAGCAGGTTGTCTTACCGCGCCGTAAGATTTAGCGGAAGAGTTACTTGGAAGTACGAGCTGTTCTTCCATTGTGTTCCACTGACCGCAATCAGGACACTGTCCTAACCATTTAATACTCTCACAAGCGCAATTACTGCACACATATACAGTCTTTGTTTTTTGTGCCATCCATCATCATCTCTCTCCAAAATAGTCATTTATACCGCAAAATACGGAAAATGCCAGTTGCCTTTTGTAACTATAATCTTTAAGTTTTTCCAGTTCTTCTTTATTGCTTATAAATCCGCACTCAACAATTACCGCGGGTATTTTTGCGTTGTAGAGTAAATATGTACTTTTTGTTCCCTGTTTGATAACCCGCGTATTTTCAGGTTGAAGCTTTACCCTGATTGTGTTTTGTATACTATCCCCCAGTGTATAACTGTCGGGATTATTTTTAGAATAAAAAACCTGCGCTCCCTTGGCGCTTGACGCCGTAAATTTATTCAGGTGAATACTCACAAAAATGGCGCCGGGATACTTATTCATAAGCGCTAATCTATTTTTTAAATCGCTTACCTTACGGGTTTGTATAGGTTTAGTAAAATCGTCTTCAGTGCCCGTGTCACTGGTCCTGGTCATAATGACATCATACCCGTGTAATGCCAATAACTCAGACAGTGCCGTGGATATTTCAAGGTTAATATCCTTTTCAACAGTACCGTCGTGCGCTACTGCGCCACCATCAAACCCGCCGTGACCCGCATCAACTATAACCAATTTATCATTATTAATATTTAATCCTGCCGCTATTTTATTACCCTGCAGATTAATTACAGGAACGGAAGCGGTTACAATAAGTAATAAGGATAAAAACACCCATAAAAATTTCTTGTTTTTCAATTTCATACAATATACCTACACACCTGTTTTTAAAATATTGTATGAAAAAAACTGCTTGTATTATACCGCGTTTATAATCAACCCGATTACGAGTATATTATAATATATCTTTTTTCTTTTTTCAATAACAAGAGTTTACGCCTTTAATTGACACTTTCAAGATTCCGAAGACTAAAATAAGAAACCGCTTGTAGAAAAATTTCTACAAGCGGTTTTTGTTATTCTGTCGGAATATCACTTTTAGGAGTCAAGGTTGAATATGTGTGAATATGGTCAAACACACTCTTCCACATTCCTTGAGCCTTTACGGTAACCATAATGACATTACGACCCGAATCGCTTTTACCGAAACTGGCAAGGCAGTTGCCTGCCTGATCGGTAAACCCTGTTTTACCGCCAAGTATTGTCGCTCCTTCGGGTTCTTCTCCTGTCATTCGGCTGAACATAGTACTTACAAGTGGTAAACCCTGAGGATTCTGCGGTGTAGCAGCTGTTGTGTACTTATATGTCGATAATATTTCTCGGCACGTTTCATTATCCATAGCCGCCTTTAAAATTAACGCCATATCCTTAACAGTGCAATAGTGGTCAGGGTCATGTAAACCGCTAGTATTGCAAAAATGAGCAGTTGTAAGCCCTAATTCTTCAGCTTTTTTATTCATAAGCTCTGCAAAATGCTCCTCGGTACCGGCAACAAAGATACCGATAGCAGTAGTAGCATCTGCGCCAGACGGTAAAATCGAACCATACAGTAAATCTCGCGCCGATATTACTTCATCGGGTGCAAAGCCCGCCATTGAAGCCCCTTCCCTATAATGCGGGTCGATAATTTCAGCAGTCATCTGGAAAGTTTTATTTAAATCGGTTATATTTTCTACCGCAACCAACAAAGTTAGAATCTTAGTGAGTGACGCGGGGAAAATTTTAGTATCCGCATTTTTCTCATAAATAATTTCCCCTGTATCCGAGTCTATCATAATTCCGTACTCACTGACAATATTATAGGCAAACGGTGCCGTATTTTCGGTTTTTGAAACCTTGAAAATCGATTTTTTTTCTTCTTCCTTATTATCAATAACATCCGATGCAGTGTTTCCTGTATTTTCTGGCGGCACAGGCTCACTGTCCGGCCACAAATTACCGATAAGTAGTATGGCAACCAAAATAAGTGAAAGCATCGCCAAAGCAATCCGGTGCCTTTTCCTTTTTGGCTTTCTATCTGAAACTGCCGCATCTCTTTCGGAATTTATTTTATTTGCCATATTCATTTTTCGCTCATACTCTTCGAAAAATTCTTCCGTATACTTATTCTCTGACATATATACTCCCAAAAATTAAATAAATTTCTCTAAATTACCGTTTAAAATACTTTGGCGCGTTATATCATAAAAAGGTATCTGACCTTTTTCTTCCCTTAACGCATCAATAAGTAGCGTGGGGTTGATATTTTCACTGCTTCCCGCCGGTAGCACAATATTTAGGACGGTTTCGCCGTTTTCATATTCAGCGCTCCAGGACTTTATCTTTTGTGCAAGATTAACGGTCTTAACAACACCCTTTTTATTTTTCTTACCTATAAGAATTTCTCCACGGGATACAAATTCATTAATTTCACTAAGCACATTCCCGTTAAAAGAAATTTTAAATTCGGCAAATGCAATTTCACTGTTCTTCATAACAGGATTTCCCACACTTATAATTTCAATCTGCTCGGGCATTACCTGTTCTATCTTTTTTTTGACTTCTTCGAGTGGATAATCATCATCTGATAATTTTAGTTCCATAATATCATAATCACTCTCAAAGCCCAAAGATAACGGCAAAGCAAAATTTATATAAAGATGCCTGTTAAAGCCTTCTGTATACCAAAACGGAATATCGGTGCGTCTAAGGGCGCGTATCATAAAACGGTTTGTGTCCAGATGAGAAATAAATTTAAGAAGAGATTTTTTCTTATAAAATACTCTAACGTTTTTCAACGCAAACCCCTCCTTTAAAACAAGCGGCGCCGCAGTTGGAACATTTTTCGCGACAGTTTGGCGTAGTACTGCTCTGATGTGCGAGTTTATCTTGCTCTATCAAAAATTCCTTTGAAACCGCATAGTCAAGATGCTCCCAAGGTAATACTTCTTCGTACGCCCTTTCACGTTCTGTATAGAATTTGGGGTCTATTCCACATTCTTGGAAAGCTTCCAACCATTTTTCCAAAGAAAAACATTCATCCCAACCATCAAATCGGCAACCTTTATTTAATGCTGTTTGTATTACATCGGACAGCCTTCTATCTCCACGGGCAAACACACCTTCGAGAAAACTTACCGATGACTCATGCCAACTGACCGAAACTTTTTTGGTAGTAACACTATCTCTTAGTAACTTCTGTCGGCGAAGCATTTCATCAATAGAAATTTGGGGTTCAAACTGAAAAGGTGTAAAAGGCTTTGGAACAAATGTGGAAACACTTATTGAAACATTAACGCCTTTCCCCTTTGGCTTATTTTCCATATTGTAAAAAAGATTTACTATTTTTTGACCGAGAGCTGTAATACCGCAAATATCTTCATCTGTTTCGGTGGGAAGTCCCAACATAAAATACAGTTTAACAGAAGTATACCCACCTTCAAATGCAGTTAAACAGGTTCTCATTATTTCTTCTTCGGTCACGTTTTTATTTATTGCATCCCTGAGTCTCTGTGTTCCCGCTTCAGGCGCAAAGGTAAGACCGCTTTTTCTTACGTGATTTATTTTTTCAAGCAATTCCTTTGAAAAATTATCCACCCGTAATGACGGTAATGACAAACTTACGTTTTCTTTATTAGACCATTCGAGCATACTGTTGAGTAATGGCTCAAGTTCCCTATAATCACTCGTACTGAGAGACGACAGTGAGATTTCATCATATCCCGTGTTCTTACAAAGGTCGAATGCCTGTTTATTAGCGGTTTCAAAAGATTTTTCACGTACAGGTCGGTAGATAAAACCCGCCTGACAAAAACGGCAACCTCGTATACAACCGCGGAAAATCTCCTGCACTGCACGGTCATGTACGATTTCTATGTATGGTACAACAAAATTATCAGGATAATATACCTTGTCCATATCACTGATTATACGTTTTCTAACGGTTTTGGGCGCATCATCTTTAGGGGTTATACTTTTGACCGTATTATCTTCATTATATTCAATATCATAGAGTGACGGAACATATACTCCGGGAATTTTTGCGGCTTCCCTTAAAAAAGCTTGCTTGTCCCCATTTTTACCGTATTTTTTATATAAATCGATAAGTTCTAAATCAACTTCCTCACCTTCACCCAAAAAGAAAATATCAATAAAGTCTGCAATGGGTTCAGGGTTACAAGCGCAAGGTCCACCCGCAACCACCAGTGGCGCGAGTGTTTTTCTGTCACAGCTTCTTAGCGGTATTCCTGCTAAAGAAAGCATATTCACAACATTAGTATAACTGAGTTCATACTGCAACGTGAAGCCAATAATATCAAAATCTTTTATACTGTCGCGGCTTTCAAGTGCAAAAAGCGGAATATCATTTTCGCGCATTACCTGTTCAAAATCTACCCAAGGTGCAAAAACTCTCTCACACCATATATCTTCACGCTCATTGAAAAGCGAATAAAGTATCTTCATACCGAGATGTGACATTCCTATTTCATATGTATCGGGAAAACAGAAGGCAAAGCGCACATCCACTTTATTTTTATCTTTAATGATACTGCCTATCTCTCCGCCCGAATATCTTCCGGGTTTTTGCACAGACAGTATAAGCCTTTCTAACATCTTTTTATCCATACTACACTCCAAAATTGTATACTATGAATATGATACCCTAATTTCCACCTAGTTGCAACTAAAATTTAATTATTACTGATAATATTAAATATATACCGAGTATTATTGGAGTAAAGTTATATGCCGAATCGGTAAAGGTTTTTATGCCAAAAAAGATTATGATAACAGATACGGTGATTGTCAGCAGTTTCAAAACAAGCCTTGCTTTTTCGGCGGATACAAAACTTTCAAGCAGTTTTTTTAGCGCAACACCACCGTCAAGTCCGTTTACAGGTAGCAAATTAAATGCTCCGACAAGCAGATTTACTGCCGAAAAATTAATTGCTATTTGACTTCCTGTAAGCAAAAAAACAACGTATGACAAAAGAAAAACCAGTATATTAATTATAGGCCCCGAAAGCGAAATTGCTATTTCGTGGCAGGTTTTTACCGCAATACCGCGGACGATTCTGATACTTGTAGGTATCAGCAATACTTCTTTTGGGTTACAACCCACTATTTTCATAGTAAACAGATGAGCTAACTCGTGCAAACCTACCGCTAAAATCATATACAAAATATAACCGCTTTTATCTATACAAATAGTCAGACAAACAAAAGCCGCAAAAAGAAACGTTATATTAATTTCGGTTCCGAAAATTTTAAATTTCATATACTTGCTTTCCTTACCAATTTATTAGCCAATTAGGGTTAAGATTTTTTCCGTTAAGTATTACTTCAAAATGAAGATGCGGCCTTGTCGACTGGCCTGTACTTCCGACAAAAGCTATAGTTTCTGCCTTTTTGACAATATCCCCTTGCTGTACGTTCAGTCGGCTACAGTGCGCGTACAGTGTATTAAGACCGTTTCCGTGGTCGATTATTACATAATTTCCATAACTACTGCTTCTTTGCGCGAGTGTAACCACTCCATCTGCCGCAGCATATATATCACTCCCCATATCTGCCACCAAATCAAGTCCTTTATGACTTTCATAAGCGTGGGTTATGGGGTTATTACGGGCTCCGAAATCTGAAGAAATTGTAGCATTCAACAGCGGTACACACAGAGAATTAATTTCCCCCGATTTATCACTTTCCCCGGCAATATTTAGAGAAATTACAGGTAATTCAGTTGTATTGACAACCAAACTTTCATTTTTAACATCTTCCTTTTTTGGGACGCTTTCTATTTGTGGATTTATCACTTCATCGGCATCGGTTTCATCCTGAAAATTCAATACATACCATTTTTTTAAATCGTTAAAAATGTCGCCATCCAAAAATTTTATGGCAGTTACCGATACAATTACCACTGCTACTACAGATATTTGTAATACAAACACCATAAAAGGTGTATTTAATTTTTCTTTAATCTTTTCAAGCATAGCCGTACCTCCATAAAAAAATATATGTTTGTACATTCCAAAATATTAAAGATTGAATAACTGTCCGTTATATGATAGAATTGTGATATATTAAAAATTGAAGGGGTATTTATGCCGTTTTTACCGATTACAAAAAGTGAGATGGAAAATTATGGCTGGAAAGCGGCCGATATAATAATAGTTACGGGGGATGCATATGTAGACCACCCCAGTTTTGGCACAGCCATTATTTCGCGTGTACTCGAAAGTCACGGATATAAGGTTTGCATAATTCCGCAACCCAAAAGTGACCGGGACTTTATGTGTTTTGGGGCTCCCCGGCTTGCGTTTTTTGTTAATTCCGGTAATATCGACTCTATGGTCGCGCATTATACTGCAGCTAAAAAACGCCGTAGTGATGATGCATATACTCCTGGTGGCAAAAGCGGTGCGAGACCCGACAGAGCCGTTACCGTTTACTGTAAAAAGTTAAGGCAACTTTTTGGGGATGTACCTATCGCAATAGGTGGAATCGAAGCATCACTGCGCCGATTTGCCCATTACGATTATTGGGATGACTGTGTAAAACCATCTGTTCTCATTGAAAGCGGTGCTGACCTGCTTATGTACGGGATGGGTGAAAAACACTGTGTGGAGATTGCTGACCGACTCAATAATGGAGAAGATATACGCTCGATTACAGATGTACTTGGCACCTGTTTTTCTGTTAAATCTTCCGATTATACCTACCGTCCGGCAAAAGAATGTCCCTCCTATGAAATAGTTAAAGAACCCACCGAAGCCGGTAAAAAGCAATATGCTATTTCCTGTCGCATACAACAACAAGAACACGATGCGGTTTGCGGCAAAGCGGTTATACAACGCCACGGTGATGTTATTGTAGTCCAAAACCCACCTATGCCGCCGCTTACAACAGAAGAAATGGATGCTGTGTATGCTCTACCGTTTATGAGAAACTACCATCCTTCTTATGAAAAGTTGGGTGGCGTTCCTGGTATTGAAGAAGTGAAGTTTTCGGTTATACACAATCGCGGTTGCTTTGGCGCTTGTAATTTTTGCTCACTTGCCTACCATCAAGGCAGACAAATAGCCTCTCGCAGTCACGAATCGGTTATAGATGAAGTTAAGAAAATTACTGAAATGCCAGATTTCAAGGGATATATCCACGACGTTGGCGGTCCCACTGCAAACTTCCGTTTTCCTTCGTGCGATAAGCAAGTAAAAAGTGGTGCTTGTGCCGAAAAGAAATGTCTTGCCCCCGATATGTGTAAAGCTGTGAAGGTGGACCACACCGATTACCTTGAATTGTTACGTAAATTACGCGCGATTGATAAGGTTAAAAAAGTGTTTATTCGTTCGGGTATACGGTTCGATTATCTTGTGGCAGACCCCGATGAAACATTTTTTAAGGAGCTTATAAATCACCACGTAAGCGGTCAGTTAAAGGTGGCTCCCGAGCACTGCTCTAACAACGTATTAAAGCGTATGGGAAAACCGAATATCGAAGTATATAATAAGTTTAAAAACCGTTTTTACGCACTCACTAAAAGTATCGGCAAAAAGCAGTTCCTTGTGCCCTACCTTATGTCTTCGCATCCGGGCAGCACTATTAACGATGCCATTGAACTCGCGCTTTTCTTAAAAAAAGAGGGCTTACATCCAGAACAGGTGCAAGACTTTTATCCAACACCCGGTACAATTTCCACCTGTATGTTCTATACAGGGCTTGACCCATATACTATGGAAAAAGTATACACTCCGAAATCCCCTAAAGAAAAGGCACAACAAAGGGCTTTGCTTCAGTATTATCTGCCCGAAAACAAAGAGCTTGTATTATCGGCTCTCAAAACGGCAAAAAGGTACGACCTTATAGGCAATAAGCCGAATTGTTTGATAAATGATAACCACCCGAGTACAAGGTTAAAACAGAAAAACTTTTCAAGATATAAAAAGAAAAAATAACAAATAAAAAACTATTGACTTTTGCATAACTTTTTAATATAATTAATAGGTCGCAAAAGTCAGTAGTTTTATTTTTTGTGGTGTGGCTCAATTTGGTAGCTTTGAGCTCGACCATTGCCGGTGGCAGATTAAGGGAGTGCGAAAAGGTGCCGCGGTCAAAGTTTGTAGGTGTAATATGCCGTAACAAACTTTGGGTACCGCAAGAGTAAGCTGCATAGCAGCGCTCTACGCCTTAAATCATAAAACATTTTAAAATACATAATTTTCGAGGTGTGGCTCAGTTTGGTAGAGCGCTGCGTTCGGGACGCAGAGGCCGCAGGTTCAAGTCCTGTCACCTCGACCATTTTTTTATAGCACTTGTTTTAACAGGTGCTTTATTTATCTTAATTTTTACGGCGGTGTAATAACTGTGGATTTTGACACACTTATAAAAGAACGATTTTCGGTGCGTAATTTCAAACCCGAGCATCTACAAAAGCACATTATTGATAAAATTCTCGAAGCATCTCACCTGGCACCAACCGGTTGCAATTTTCAACCCCAGCGAATTCTTGTGCTTAATAATGATGAATCTATAACGAAACTCAAAGAGTGTACAAAATGTCATTTTGATGCGCCAACAGCTTTTCTTATCTGCCATAATAAAGAAGAAAGCTGGAAAAGACGTTATGATGGTGCATTATCTTCTTATGTTGACTCAGTAATTGTAGGAACATACGTTATGCTTGCCGCCAGTAATCAAGGTATTGGTTGCTGTTGGGTAATGCATTTTGACCCGGTTGCTATGAAAAAAACATTCAATATACCTGAAAACACCGAGCCGAGCGCACTTATTGTTATGGGCTATCCCGATGACAACGCAACTCCGCACGTATTCCACTCACAATTCAGACCTTTGGAAGACATCGTTTTTTACGACAAATTTTAATCTCAAATATATTTAATAAGCCCTGCATATAATTATTTGTAAATATTATATGCGGGGTTTTATTATGGGCAAATCATTACATTTATGGCAGTTATTTGGGTTTTCTATTGTGGGTGTCTTTGGAACATTACTGCACTTTCTCTATGACTGGACCGATGGAAACAGGATTGTTGGGTTATTTTCTGCCGTTAACGAGTCAATTTGGGAACATATGAAACTGTTATTCTTCCCTATGATTATTTTTGCTGCTATTGAAAGTTTTTATTTTGGGAATGATTATGATAATTTCTGGTGCAGCAAATTATTTGGTATCTTGATAGGACTGATTACCATTCCGATTCTCTACTACTCATATACAGGTGTTTTAGGTGCTTCTGCCGATTGGTTTAATATACTTATTTTCTTTATTTCTGCCGCGCTAACCTTTTACATTGAAACGAAAATTATCAGCAGCAGTTTTGTCTGCCCGTTATCCCCTGCCGTATCAAAAATAATATTAACGATAATAGGCATACTGTTTATTGTGTTTACGTTCATTCCGCCACAAATACCTCTATTCGAAGACCCACTGACTAATACATTCGGCATAAATAAAAAAGGAAGACCGTAGTCTTCCTTATTAATACGATTATTATAATATAAATTCCATTCCTATTTTTTGCGGCTTCATCCCACAAGATTCATAAAAACCAAGCGCCGATTCATTACAACTCCACACATTCAGTGTGACGTTATAACATCCGCTGTTTTTAGCTAAGTAAACGGCCGCAGAATATAATTCTTTTCCTATATGTTTTCCGCGAAGATTTTTATCAACGCAAAGGTCATCGATATAAAGAGTTTTTATATCTGTGAGAACCGAATTATCCATATGTTGCTGAAAAATGCAAAAACAGTAACCCTGTACTGCGTCACACTCATCAACCGAAACAAGAACAGGTCTGCTTTCGTCCTTTAATATTTCCTTTAACTGCTTTTCATCATATTTTCTTCCTATTTTAAAAATATCAGGTCTGCCATTATGATGAACTAAATCGACTTGAGAAAGTAAATCACTTATTTTTTCTATATCCTTTTCTTTTGCTTTTCGTACCATTTTACTCATCTCCGTTTATTTTCCTAATCAATTATATCACAAAATTTTATTTTTTTCTATTTAAATTTTTCTTGACTTTACAAAATTAAAGAGTTAAAATATGTGTATTAAATGTGTTTGAGCAAGAACAAGTAGGTTTGAACTTAAGTTCCAAGAGAGTTGTCGGTTGGTGTAAGACAATAACGAGAGTCAATCTGAATACATCTTGTTAGCAGTGCACTGAACAGTTTTTAAGTAGGCTGCACCGGGGGTTCCCGTAACAGAACAAGGGTGTTGTTTGACACTCTCTAAGGCCGTTTTTGTGAGAAGGCGGTAAATTGAGGTGGTACCACGGGAAACTCTCGTCCTCTGTATTCAAAATTTGAATACGGTGGGCGTATTTTTTTACCATAAAACAGCCCAACCGTTAATTTCATCTTTTTTTGGGGGGCAAAATTATGGATAAAGCACAGTTATACACGATTATTTCTTTAGGTGTATACATAATAACAACAGTTCTTATCGGTTTTATAAGTTACGGAAAATCGAAAAGCCTTGACGGTTTTTTGATTGGTGGCAGAAATATCGGTGCTTGGGCTACCGCATTTGCTTATGGTACTACATATTTTTCTGCGGTGGTTTTTGTCGGATATGCCGGACAACACGGTTGGAATATCGGTATCGGCAGCATATGGATTGGCATTGGTAATGCAGTTTTAGGGTGTCTGCTTTCGTGGATTTTATTTGCCGACCGCACAAGAAAAATGACAAAAGAACTCGATGCTAAAACTATGCCTGAATATTTCCAAAAAAGATATGATTCAAGCGGAATGAAGATATTGGCAGCAGTTATTATATTCGTGTTCCTTGTTCCCTATTCTGCGGCAGTTTACAAAGGCCTTGGTTCTCTTTTTAGCGCGGTTTTTCCCGCAGTTGATACATGGGTATGGATGCTTCTTATCGCATGTCTTACAGCCATTTACCTTGTTGTCGGCGGTTATGTAGCAACAGCATATACAAACCTTTTACAAGGAATTGTTATGATACTGGGTGTTATCTGTCTTGTGATAGCGGTTTTGTCCCACGGTGATGTCGGCGGAATTTCAGGCCTTATACGCGGTCTTGAAAACTTTGAATCCCTGCCAAATGACCCCAATGCAGCAGACGGAGCACAACTTACAAGTATTTTTGGCGGTTCATCCTTTAAGTTTTTATGTGTAAATATTATGCTGACAAGTTTTGGTACTTGGGGACTTCCGCAAATGATTGGCAAGTTCTATGCCATAAAGGATACTGCCGCAATAAAACGCGGAACTATTATTTCTACCATTTTCTGTATAATTATTGGTTGTGGTGCCTACCTTATCGGAAGCACTTCAAGACTTATTCTCGGCGGTCATCTGCCAAGCGGCGGTATCGACTCGGTAATGCCCACTTTACTTTTAAAGGTACTCTCAAACGATACGTTCGGTCTTATACTGTTAGCAATAATTTTAATTCTTTTGCTATCAGCCTCTATGTCAACGCTGCAATCGGTCGTACTGACATCGGCTTCCTCAGTAGCGGTTGACCTTATCCCATCTGTTACAAAAATCGAAATAAAGTCACAAACCAAAGTATTACTCACCCGCATTTTTTGTCTTATATTTGTTGCTTGTTCGTTTATATTTGCAACACAGAATATTCCGATTATTGTTAATCTTATGTCTTTCTCCTGGGGTATTGTTTCGGGTTGCTTTATAGGTCCTTATATCTGGGGACTGTTTTCAAAGAAAATCACCAAAATCGGTGCATATTCCGGTATGTTAGCCGGACTTCTCACCATCGCTATCACAACCCTTATAATATCACTAAATTCAGGATTTTCTGCAGCGGCGGCTAAATCCCCCGAAATGGGAGTTGCTGCCATGGCGGTATCTATAATTATTGTACCTTTGGTATCTCTGTTTACAAAGAACAAAGATATTAACCGTATAAATAAAATTTTTGATTGTTATAAAAAGGAAGTATAATATCAAGAAAGGAAGAATAACCAATGGAACAGAATTACTATCAAAAAGAAATCGAAACCATGCCGGCCGAAGAAATGAAAAAACTTCAGTCCGAAAAAATTGTTAAACAGGTAAAGCACGTTTATGAAAATGTACCCTATTATCGTAACCTGATGGATGAAAAAGGTGTAAAACCTGCCGATATTAAGGGCATTGACGACCTTCATAAGCTACCCTTTCTTTCAAAGGCCGATTTGCGTGACGCATACCCCTACGGGCTCCTTGCTAAACCACTCAACGAGTGTGTTCGCATACAGTCAACTTCGGGTACCACAGGCCGCAGAGTTGTTGCATTCTATACTCAGAATGATATTGATTTATGGGAAGATTGTTGTGCACGTTCTATAGTCGCTATCGGCGGCACTAAAGATGATGTATGCCAAGTAGCGTATGGCTATGGCCTTTTTACAGGTGGTGCAGGTCTTAACGGCGGTTCACACAGAGTAGGATGCCTGACACTTCCTATGTCATCAGGTAATACCGAACGACAGATTCAATTTATGAACGACCTTGGTGCTACTATCCTTTGTTGTACACCATCCTATGCTGCATATATCGGTGAAACACTTAAAGAGCAGGGATATAAACCCGAAGATATTCCGCTTAAAGCAGGTATTTTCGGTGCAGAACCCTGGACCGAAGAAATGCGACACAGTATTGAAGAAACTCTCGGTATTAAAGCATATGATATTTACGGTCTTACAGAGACTTCCGGTCCCGGTGTTGCATTTGAATGTTCGGAACAAACAGGTATGCACATAAATGAAGACCACTTCTTTGCAGAAATAATCGACCCTGACACCGGTGAAGTTTTACCGGAAGGCACAAAAGGCGAACTTGTATTTACAGCTCTTGATAAAGAAGCCTTCCCGTTACTACGCTACCGCACACGTGACATCTGTGTGCTTTCCCGTAAGAAATGCTCTTGCGGTCGTACACTTATTAAAATGGCAAAACCAATGGGCAGAACAGATGATATGCTCATCATCCGCGGTGTAAACGTGTTCCCGAGCCAAATTGAAACTGTACTCATAAACGAAGGTTATCAACCTAACTATCAGATTGTTGTTGACCGTGTCAACAACAACGATACATTTGAAGTAAATGTTGAAATGACACCGGAAAAATTCACCGATAAAGTAAGTGAAATTCTTTCGATGGAAAAATCTCTTGCAAATGCAATGAAAACTATGCTTGGTATTAACCCTGCAGTTCACCTTGTAGCACCAAAAGTTATTGCACGTAGCGAAGGCAAGGCTGTTCGTGTTATCGACAAAAGAAAATTGATATAGTTTTGGAAAGGAGTTTTTATAATGGCAATTAAACAATTAACAGTATTTGTTGAAAACAGACAGGGTGCACTTGTTGCTATTACCGATACACTTGCAAAGCACAATATCAATATGAGAGCCTTGTCTATTGCAGAAACCGAAGAATTTGGTATTCTCCGCCTTATTGTAAACGATGAAGCTACGGCAGAGAAAATACTTACAGATGCCGGTTATCTTATAAAAGTAACCGATGTTGTCGGTGTTAAGATTGGCGATGCTCCGGGAAAACTTTCAGAAGCGCTTGGGGTTCTTGATAGAACAGGAATTAATATGGAATATCTGTATGCCTTTATGGCTCGTACCGAAAAACACGCTTATGTGGTGCTTAGAGTTGAAGACAATGAAATAGCAGAGTCAGCTCTCGAGAAAGCCGGTTTCCACACTATAACAAATGCAGATATTAACAAACTTTAATAAAAAAGAGACAGTTTAAAAACTGTCTCTTTTTTATTAGTTATTTATTTTTTCCATATCTTTTTTACGGATTTCAACTCGTCTTACCTTACCGCTGATTGTCTTGGGTAGTTCGTCCACAAATTCAACAATTCTCGGGTATTTATAAGGTGCTGTATGGGTTTTTACATATTCCTGAATATCTTTTTTGAGTTCATCCGTTCCCACTGTTCCCTTTGTAAGAACTATAGTTGCTTTAACAATTTGTCCGCGAACTTCATCGGGCACAGGGGTTATAGCACATTCAAGTACATAAGGCAACTCCATAATTACGCTTTCTATTTCAAACGGTCCTATGCGGTAACCGGATGACTTGATTACATCATCAATACGTCCGACATACCAGAGATATCCGTCTTCATCCATCGTTGCCTGGTCACCCGTATGGTAGAAACCGTCGTGCCATACTTCTTTTGTTTTCTCTTCATCAAGATAATAACCTATAAACAAGCCGCACGGTACTTTATCTTTGGTGCAGATACAGATTTCACCGGCATCGCCCGTTTTACATTTATTTCCATCAGGGTCTAAGATGACAACGTCATAAAGCGGACTTGGTTTACCCATTGAACCGAGTTTAGGAGTAGAGTTCACAAAGTTTGCAACCGACAGTGTAGTTTCGGTCTGCCCGAAACCTTCCATAATTGTAAGACCTGTTGCCTTTTTAAACTGATTGGAAACTTCGGGGTTGAGCGCTTCACCTGCTGTTGTAGCATACTTGATTGAAGAAAGGTCATACTTAGACAAATCTTCCTTAATAAAGAAACGGTACATTGTAGGTGGTGCACAGAATGTTGTAATATTATATTTTTTAAAGAGTGGCAAAATATCTTCAGAATGAAATCTATCAAAATCGTATGTGAATGTTGCCGCTTCGCAGAGCCACTGACCGTAAAGCTTACCCCAGAGTGCTTTACCCCAACCCGTATCAGAGATTGTAAAATGCAGACCGTTCGGGTCCACATTATGCCAATGTCTTGCAGTAGGATAATGTCCAAGCGCATATTTATACGAATGAGTCGCAATACGCGGGTATCCTGTTGTACCCGATGTGAACAACATAAGCATCGGCTCATCACCGCAAGGAGAATTTTCATTACGATAATAATGTGTACTGAAACGTTCCATTTCCACGTTAAAATCGTTCCATCCGTCTTTTTGGCCACCGACCAATATCTTTATCATTCCCGGGAATTGTTCGGCTGCCTTTTCGGCTTCGTTTGATACTTCCCCATCAGCCGTACAAACAATGGCTTTAACCTTGGCCGCTTTATATCTATACTCAAAATCGTGCTCTACAAGTTGGTTTGTTGCCGGTATGGCAATAGCACCTATTTTATGAAGAGCCAACATACAGAACCAGAACTGGTAGTGGCGCTTGAGTACCAACATTACGGTGTCGCCCTTTTTAATTCCTAACGACTCAAAATAGTTAGCCGTCTTTGCAGAGTATTTTTTCATATCCGCAAAGGTAAACCTGCGCTCACTCTTATCGTTTGCAACCCACATCATAGCCAATTTATCAGGTGACTTTTCAGCTATTGCGTCAACACAGTCAAATGCAAAATTGAATTTATCTTCATTCATAAACGAAATTGCGTTAAACACACCCTGCCCATCATAGCCCGACTTAACAAACCTATCGGCAACCGTTTCAAGTGATTTTTCCTGTTTAGCGATTTTGTCCGCGATAAAAGGTGCTTCGGGATATTCTTCACTTACCTGTCCATTCTGCGGATTCAGAACTACTGCGTGGAATTCACAACCGCCTTCACTTACAGCAATCATACCGTGCGGAATAAGACTATTATAAAAAATTGAATCCCCTTCGTTAAGAATATCAACGTGATTTCCTACCTGAACTTTTAGTGAACCTTTAACGATTACATCAAATTCCTGTCCGTTATGGGAGTTTAATTTTATAGGCGCATCCTGTTCTTCGGCAAGATAAGGGAATTTAACAAGGAACGGCTCAGCCAATTTTTCCTTGAATTTAGGCGCCAAGTTATCATATTCAAAGCCTTTTTTCTTTATAATTTTAAGGCCTTCACCTTTACGGGTAATTGCAAACGAAGTAAGCGTAGTACTTGTTCCATCAAGAATATCAACTACTTCTACATCACAGGCCTTAGCGCACTTATAAATAAAGGTAAAACTAAAATCGGTTTCACCTTGCTCTAAAACCTTATAATCTTCAACCGAAACACCTGTAAGTTTTGCAAGTTCTTCGGGTGAATATCCTTTTGCTTCGCGCAGTTCTTTGATTCTGCCTGCGACTTCTTTTAAATTGTAATCCATTTTTGCTCCTTTCATTTCCGCCGCCGCCTTTTTGCAGCTGTTACACGGCTTTGAATAAAACAAAAACCCGCCTCAAATTTCTTTGAGACGAGCTGATTAAACCCGCGGTACCACTCAAATTGCGGAATATACATCCCGCCACTTACCAGACTCTAACAAGTCTTTTGCCTTTACGCAGCAATACGGAAGGAGTCTACTAACTTACGCTTTCGGTCCTTCGACTCAGAAGTGATGGGTCATAAGGAAAACACAAACATTGGCTTACAGCAACCGCCAACTCTCTAAAGAATATGAAATCCGACCGTCTTCATCATAGTCATTTTTTTGTGATATTCAAATTTGTATTATATTATACTCACCTTTTTATATGTTGTCAATACTTTTTTATAATTTTTTGAATATAACACCAGCCAAAACACATAATACATAAAAAGGAGAATGTTTATGATAGAAAGCGATACAATTAAACTTTTACGCGAATGTGATGCAGGAATAAAAATGGGTGTAAAATCGATAGATGATGTTTTAGACCGTGTGGAGAATGAGGACTTAAAACAATTACTCAATGCCTGTAAAGATGAACACGAAAAGTTAGACTGTGAACTTCAGAATTTGCTTGAAAAGTACGGAGACGAAGGCAAGGACCCCAACTTTATGGCAGAAAAAATGGCAAAAATGAAGACCGAAGTAAAACTTCAGATGCACGAAGATGATAACACAATAGCCGATATTATGACCGATGGTTGTAATATGGGTGTTAAATCTCTAAACAAGTATTTGAACAAGTACGCCGCCGCAGACGAAGTTTCAAAAGACATTACAAAACGCCTTATAAATCTTGAGGGTCAGTTAGCCCTTGATATGCGCAAGTTTTTATAAGAAAAAAGTCCTGATTTCGGGTGTTGTGCTTAGGGATTAATTGGTTTTTCAGATAAATTTGCAGTCTTTCTTGTTGCAAAACCTTGTAAGACACAAAGTATTACTGCAATTTTGCAACTTCAAAATACAGGCAAATTTATTCTTACAAAACTGTAAAGCACCTTAAAAAGATAAATTTTTAGT
>JAZLAW010000005.1:0-53798 GCA_045613385.1 Acutalibacteraceae bacterium
TCATCCGAGTGGGTCGCAACAAGTAATAAATCGGCTTTGTCTACGGGCTTTTCCCATATATGTACTGCTTTTGGTATTTCTCCACTGCCAAAAATTCTTATTTCGCTTAGATTTATCTCTTTTTCAAATTTTATCTCGGCAGTTTCTGTAACAAGACTGCCAAGCGTTATGAAACTCTCTAAAAAGTTATTGTTGTCAGCCACGCTGACCCCATTATATGTAACCGAAAAATCACAGGCTTCATCATAAAACACCAGATACAAATATTTTGCGCCCGATATATTCCCCAGGACTATTTTATCTGTTTTTACGTAACTTGATACTTTGGAGTCGGTAAGTTTATTTTTATCTGCCGACACCGAAAAATCCTTGATTTCGCCACTTTCTTTTGCCCACACCGAAACCGAAAGTATTAAAATCAACGCCACCAGAACACAAAAAATCCGTTTGACCATATTAATTCCTACCGATTATATTATTTATCCATATACCTTTTTTGATAAGCAAAAAGCCCACGACCGATTTTACCACTTCGAGCAACTGTACACAAAGGTAAACGGTGACTATTGATATACCTGTAAAATTGGCAAGGACAAATGCGAGCAGTACGCTGCCGAGCCAGGTAAAACCGCTATCAAAAACAAACGTTATAAGCGTTTTACCGCCTGAGCGCAAAGTGAAATAACAGTCGTGTGCAAAGGCAAGTACCGGCATTATTAAGGCGGTTATAAGCAGAAACTCACTCGCCATTTTTCTTACTTCCGGCTCGGTATTATAAATATGCGGAATAACAGGGGATAAAAATGCCATAATCGCACCTACTATAGTACAAGCAAACACAGTAAGTGTAATAAGACGCCAGGCAGTAAGTTTTGCGCGTTGGCCATCTCCCGCGCCCAAATGCTGACCTACCATAATAGAAATAGCATTTCCCATTGATATAAACACAACATTAAAAAGATTGCTCACTGCCGATGCAATATTAGCGGCGGCAACCACCTGTAAACCGCGCACAGAATAACACTGCAAGAGCATTGCCATCCCCGCCGACCATAAAAACTCATTTATGAGAAGCGGTGCGCCGCGCGACAAGATATTGCGACACAATTCCCCCGGTATTTTAAGGCTTTTGTATACACCTATTATAAACGGATATTGTTTGCGTTTTATATGTGTAAACAAAACGACTATCAAAAGTTCTACATAACGGGAAAGCACCGTTGCTATAGCCGCTCCCGCTACACCAAGACACGGAAGACCAAATTTACCGAAAATAAGCAACCAGTTAAAAACAAGGTTTACAAGAATTGCGGCAACCGAAGAAAGCATAGGAACCGTTGTCTCACCCATTTCGCGAAGTGAACTTGAATATACCTGTGAAACGGCAAAGGGAATAAGCCCGATAACCATTATTTTAAGGTAATCAAGAGCATACGAAATAGTAATATCTGCGATTTCCTTTGTGGTGTCTTTAGACAGATAAAATCCTATCAGGGTCTTTGGAAATCCTAAAAACACTGCAGCGCCGATTAAAAACATTACTAAAGAGATAATGAGTTTAAATCTGAAACAATATCGCATACCGTCGTCGTTCTTAGCACCTGCAAACTGGGTTGAGAAAATTCCCGCACCCGCTATCGAGCCGAAAATACAAATATAAAACACGAAAAGCAGCTGGTTTACTATGGCTACTGCCGACATTTCGAGTGTACCTACGCGGCCCACCATAACGTTGTCAAGCAGACTTACTACATTGGTAATTACGTTTTGTATGATTATAGGCAGAACAATAGTAAACGTCCTTCTGTAAAAGGCGCTGTCACCTATCATATTTTTCTTTAAATTGCTGAGATTATTTGACATTTTAATTTTCTATCCCTTTCATTGACAGACTAATGCGTTTTTTGTTTACATCAACGCCTATAACCGTAACATCGACAATATCACCAACCGACAGAACTTCGCTCGGATGACGTATAAACTTATCGCAAATCTGAGATATGTGCAAAAGTCCGTCCTGATGTACGCCGATATCTACAAATGCGCCAAAATCTATAACATTGCGGACCGTTCCCTTGAGTTTCATACCAACTTTCAGGTCTTCCATACTCAGCACATCGGTGCGCAAAAGCGGTGGCGGTAACTCATCTCGTGGGTCGCGGCCGGGTTTTGAGAGTTCCTTTACAATATCGGTAAGTGTCGGCACACCGACGTCCAGTTTTTCTGCCAATTCTTCTAAATTACTGCCGCTTACTGCCGCTTCAAACTCGGCAATTTTCTTATTTTTAATGTCTTCTAATGTAAAGCCTAACAGTTTTAAAAGTTCCTTTGCCGCCGTATACGATTCGGGGTGAACACCTGTGTTATCAAGCGGATTTTCGGCATCTGTAATACGCAAAAATCCCGCGCACTGCTCAAATGCTTTAGGCCCTAATTTTGATACCTTTTTAAGTTCGGAAATAGAACCGAATTTTCCATTTTCTTCCCTATATGTCACAATATTTTTACATACCGTATCAGACAAACCCGCTATGTGCGATAATAGCGCAGCAGATGCGGTATTAAGGTCGGCACCGACACTGTTTACGCAGTCTTCCACTACACCGTCAAGTGCTAAAGTCAGTTCTTTTTGCGGCATATCGTGTTGATACTGACCGACACCTATTGCCTTAGGCTCAATCTTTACAAGCTCTGCCAGTGGGTCTTGAAGGCGACGCGCGATAGATACGGCACTTCTGAGTGTCAAATCAAAATCGGGCATTTCTGCCGCCGCGAGTTTAGATGCCGAATATACCGAAGCTCCCGCTTCGCTGACTACCATATAGGACACCTTTTTGCCTATCGAATTTATAACTTCAACCGCAAACATTTCGGTTTCTTTAGAGGCCGTACCGTTGCCGATGGCAATTATCTCTACATCGTGCTTTTTGATAAGGCCCGATAGCACCTGTTTTGATTTTTCAATTTGTGCATCCGAATGAGTCGGGTAAATAACAGCTGTATCAAGAATTTTTCCGTTGCCGTCGACTACTGCGACCTTACAACCTGTGCGGTAACCCGGGTCAAGACCTATTGTAACCTTCTCCTTTACGGGTGGCTGCATAAGCAACTGTCTTAAATTAACACCGAAAACTTTGATTGCGGCAGTACTTGCAGCATCGGTAAGTTCGTTACGGATTTCTCTCTCGAGAGAAGGGAAAATAAGTCTTTGATAAGAGTCAATACAGGCATTTTTAACACACTCGGCACAGGCATTATCTCCCGACACGAACGCGGAATATATAACATTCATCGGTTTCTCATTATCGATTTCTATTGAAACCTTTAAAAATTCTTCTTTTTCACCGCGGTTAAGTGCTAAAACCCTATGTCCCGCCACGCGATTTACAGGCTCTCGGAATTCATAGTACATTTCATAAACACTTTCTGTGTTATCCGCGGCAGCACGTGAACAGATAAATCCGTTAAGGCGGATTATATTTCTGAGTCGGCGGCGTATATCGGCATTATCCGATACGTTTTCGGCTATAATATCCATAGCACCGCTTATAGCATCGGTTGTTGTCTCCACGCCTTTTTCAGTATCAATATATTTTTCCGCCAGAACTTCGGGAAAAATATCGCCCGTTTGAGAATTGAGTAACTCTTCTGCTAAAGGTTCTAAACCCTTTTCTTTGGCAACCGATGCCCTGGTCTTTCTTTTGGGGCGGAACGGACGATAAATATCCTCAATTTCTGAAAGAATGGTTGCCTTATTTAAAGATTCTTCTATCTCTTCGGTCATATTACCTTGTTCTGTTATAAGTTTTCGTACTTCTTCGCGCCTTTCATCAAGTGAGCGCAGATATGTTAGCCTGTCCGAAATCTCACGGATTTTCTGGTCATCCATCGTTCCGTGCATTTCTTTTCTGTAACGTGCAATAAAAGGTATTGTATTGCCTTCATCCAGAAGTTCTATAATATTCTGTACATAGTTTTCTCTTACGCCGAATTGTTCGGCAATATGCTTTGCGTAATCCATAAGTCACTCCACCACAATTTATTACTCTAATTATGCCATATATTTTTGTATTTGTACAGTTAATATTTGCAATATAATCTAATTTGTTATATAATATAATTTGGTGATAAAAATGAGTGGAACAAGATACAAAAAAAAGCGCAGAAATAACCGCGGAAGAATAGCTTTAGTTATCGCGTTATTACTTTTAATCTTTTTTATAATTATAATCTTTAAAAATTGCGGTGGCAATGATACCCCGCCACCGCCTGTAGATAATCCTTCGAGCAGTGATGTTTCTTCGACTGTTGAGCCAAAGCCTACACCCACCTATGAAGAAAGGGTTAATAAAAATTACGATATTGATATTACTCCCTATCTTGCATTTATAGAACCGACCGAAAAATACGAATATGTATATCTTGTAAATCCGCAACACACACTTGCGAGTGACTATGTGCCGAGTGACCTTACAGACTGCGGACACACAAGAAAAGACGGCAGAGCAACTCAGAAAATGCGTGAAGCCGCCGCTAAGGCCTTACAAGCATTTTTGGCCGAAGGCGCTAAAAACGGTGTCACGGATGTAACCGTCACCAGCGCATACCGTTCTTACAGTTATCAGGATTATCTTTTTAATCTTTATTGCGAACAGAATCAACACAGTTTTGCAACACGTGAAGAATGTGAAAAATACGTTCTCACGTTTTCTACAAAACCGGGCACAAGTGAACACCAGAGTGGGCTTTGTGTGGATATGCACAATATCCCGTCGGCGCAAGAATATTTTGCCGAAAAGCCCGAAGCAAAATGGCTTGCCGAAAACTGCTACCGATTCGGATTTATTCTGCGCTACCCGAAAGATAAAACAGAAATAACAAAAATTACTTTTGAGCCGTGGCATTTTCGTTTTGTGGGCAGGGATGCCGCCACTGAAATGCACGAACTCGGCCTTTGTCTTGAAGAATATGTAGCCCTTAAGGCTGATGAAATAAGCAAGGTTACCCCCAATAAGTAGTTATTCTGTAGGCGTTGCCAAAACATATTTTTTCAGTCTCTGCAGCTGTAAAATGTGAATTCAGTATTTCGGGCAACAGGGCAAAAGATTCTGCTCCCGTAAAGTCTCCGTTTTGTGTCATTCCGTCGAAATCCGAGCCTAAACTTACAGCATTAATACCCGCAACACTCGCTATATGCTTGGCGGTTTTTACTATATCTTCTGCCTCGGTTTTATCGGTACCGTTTAAGAAACGGCCGTAAAAATTTATTCCCACCACACCGCCTTTATTCCCGATAATTCTCAGTTGC
This sequence comes from Acutalibacteraceae bacterium, assembly GCA_045613385.1. Lineage (GTDB taxonomy): Bacteria > Bacillota > Clostridia > Oscillospirales > Acutalibacteraceae > SIG565. The sequence continues at coordinate 5,309 of JAZLAW010000005.1, forward strand.
GAATCGTATAAATTTCTTTTATGATAATATATTTTATTAGCGGCACTGTGAGATGCGATAATAGGATTTTTACATATACGTGACACATCATAGAAGCCGCCCATACTCAGATGCGACACATCAAGCGTGATGCCCAATGTATCCATATATTCGGTGGCGGTAACTCCTAACGGTTTAAGTCCATTTAAGTGTATGTTTTTATCATTACTGCACGGGTATGCCAACTTATTTTCTTCATTCCAGGTAAGTGAAGCTATTCTCACGCCGCCTTCGTAAAGATTCTTTATTTGTTCTGGCTCACCTTTTGTAAAACCTATATTTTCCGCGGTAAGAACGGCGCTTATTTTATCGTTCTCATCAATTTCGACAGTATTTTTTACCGCCGAAATTTCGTGTTTTGTTGTGAGTTTTTTAAAGCACTCATACTGGTTAATAAAACTTTCTTTTTCTTTATCCGGCGGCACAAAAGCGGCAAAGCACTGCACCCTTACGTTTCCTTTTTTTAGCGCTTTGACGGTTTCTTCTATTGTTTTTTCTCCCTTTCCAATAAGAGACAACGTATCACAATGCAAATCAAAAATATCCATATAATCCCCCAAAAATATTTATTCCTTGGTGATAATATGAACGAAACACTAAAAAAAATACAAGATTTTTTACCCGGCGGTTCGGCGGCGCTTGTACTGACGGACGCTAACTGTTTTTATTTGACAAAATTCTCTTGTGATAACGGTATCGTTTTTATAACAAAACAGTCGGCTGTGTTTTTCACCGACTCAAGATATATAGAACAAGCAAAATCCACATCGGTTTTGCCTGTAAAAAACATTAGAGATTATGTAAAACAGATAAACAAAATCTGCCAAAACGAAAAGGTAGATAATATATACACCGAAGTTTCTTTTATCAGTCTTGCAAGGTTTAAAACTTTATCGGATAATCTTGATTCCCACTTGAGTGAAGAATCTCATTTTGATGATTTTTTAAATAAGTTACGGAGTGTAAAAACACCCGAGGAATTGTCCCTTATAAAAGCTGCTCAAAAACTTACCGATGACACATTTGACTTCATTCTGCCCCGTATTGAAGCAGGGCGTACAGAACGAGAAATTATGCTTGATATGGAGTTTTTTATGCGGAAGAACTCCAGTGAAGGAGTTGCCTTTGATTTTATTGTGGTTTCGGGCAAAAACACCTCTCTGCCACACGGTGTGCCCACCCAAAAGCGCATAGAAAAAGGTGACTTTGTGACAATGGATTTCGGCGCGGTAATCGGCGGATACCGCAGCGATATGACAAGAACGGTTGCAGTGGGAAACATTAGCGATACTCATCGCGCGGTTTATGATACCGTTCTTAAAGCACAAATCGCCGCAATATCAGAAATCAGAGCAGGTAAACTATGCCGAGATATTGATAAAGTGGCAAGGGAAATAACCGAACGCGAATACCCGGGGCTTTTCGCACACGGACTCGGTCACAGCGTCGGTATAGAAATTCACGAATCTCCCGCTTTTAACACGCGCGACACTTCGGTTTTATTGCCCGGCACCGTTATGACGGTTGAGCCCGGAATTTATCTTGAAGGACAGTTTGGCGTCCGAATAGAAGATATGGTTATCGTAACCGAAACAGGTTGTGAAAACATCACCAAAAGCGGTAAAGAATTAATAATTTTGTAAATTTTAAAACCTAATCGGTTATATTTGTAAAGGAGAATTTTTATGAGTTTACAACAAATTTTATTGCGCTGTGTTCTCGCGGTTATTATAGGAGCTTTAATCGGCACCGAACGCGCAAGACACGGTCGCGCGGCAGGTATGCGTACACATATTCTTGTTTGCATAGGCTCGGCAATGACTGCTATGACAGGTATTTTTGTGGCAAATACATTCGGAACCGGTGACGTACTTCGTATATCGGCACAGGTGATATCCGGCATAGGCTTTCTGGGTGCCGGTATGATTGTTCTGAAAAACGGTAATATCATTACCGGCCTTACCACCGCCGCGGGAGTATGGGCAACGGCGACCATTGGTATTGCTTTAGGATACGGTTTTTATTGGGGAGCTATAATCTGTGCGGCGCTTTTCTTAATCACTATAACTACCTTCTCAAAATTAGAGAAAAATAAACACCGCGATGTTCAAATTTTGTATTTCGAAATAAATAATGTGAATTCCGTAAACAGAATTCTTGAGACTCTCAAACAAAAAATAGAAGTGTCATTTACCGATTCGGTTATTCCCGCAAAAAGCGGACTGCCCGGTCACGTGGGGCTGAATCTGATGCTTGATAAGGTGATACAATTAAATCCCGCCGAGTTTTGCGAGATTGAAGGCATTTCATTTGTAGTTGAAGAATAAAAAACGCCCGATACATTCAGTGTCGGGCGTTTTTTATACTATTTTTTATTCTTTTTAACATCATATCCGAGTTTAATAATTAATTTTATGGTCTCAAGCGCGGTGTTCCTGTCATATTCCTTTTCGTTCTCAGGAAGTGATGAATACGGCACAAGACAGGGCGTTTCCTTTTTATTGTCATCTCGCTTTTCACCGTATTTCCAACCGTCTTTTATTCGGCCCATTGCCCAAATGTCGTGGACATTCTCGGCTATTTTTTCGGTAAGTTCCATTAATTCTTTTGGGATTTGAACATCTTTTGTATCAAGCGGAGTAGGTTTATACATTTTTTCTCGTCTCCTTTTATTTTCTGCACTTTTTCCCATATTTCAGGAACACTCTGGACTATATCTTTATCGTATTTTTTGAAGGTTTTATCTTGATTATACCTTTTGTTGAACTCACTCTCGACAACGTCTAAATTATCCCAATCGGTAATGCACGAATGCAGCATCGATTCATCGTCACGGTTTTTGCCTGTAATATCCGCGAACCTGAACATTTCTTTGATATCTGCGGATTGATAACCTTCACTTAACATAAATGCGTTCCATCTGTCGTGCTCATTTCTTGCTAAGCGTTCCTTTAAGTCTTTGTTGTTTTTAAGACATTTTTTGTAAATTTTTATGTTTTCATCGGTCAGGTTGTTTTCGGCAGTAACAGGTATTTCCTTGCACATACATAATTTAGCAGGGATATGTAAAGCTGTCGCCATTGATGAACGGCGGTCGTATTCACTTGTAACAAACTTTTTATATTCGTTATCATATGCTTCGTCGCCTTTGTTCGTTTTAAGAATACCGCTATATGCCAAATCAACCGCAAAAGCCAGGTTTTCAAGTTCGGTGTTAAATAGTGTTTCATCTGAAAAAATTGAGTCGGTTGTTCCAAAAAGATGAACGCAACGCTCACTTAAGAACTCGGCATTATCAAAAAACGGATTTGACTTTACCTGCGACCGTACACGAGCAAAAATCTCGGGCATCTGGTCGTTTTTAAAATCTCTGGCTCTTCTGTAAATCTTATAAATTTCTTCCGCCGCAATTAAATTAAGTTGGTCAGAACCCAAAGCGGCAACAATATATGTTGCATCCAGACTGTTTTTCTTCTTTAAGAGTTGCTCTTTGAAGGAAATTGAGTCAACGTCTGCCTTTATAAACTCAATAGTTTTATTGTCCTTCAGACCGGGACAATCTTTATAGAACTCGCCTTGTATATTTTCGGCATTTTTGTCATAAACTCTGATTTTAAGTTTATAGCCATCAATTTGTCCTGCCCAATATACAGTTTTGAGCATTCTCATTCCCGTTCTGCCGCAACCGATTATAGCGACCGAAATATTTTTACTTCCCTTTGTGTTATAAAGCGGATGGGTATATATCAAATGATTGCAGAAAAAAGCAATTTCATCAATACAACGAAGTTCTAAATTTGAATTTATGTCTTTCTTCGTTTTAAGTACACTTTCCAAAAACTTAACGTTTGTACCGCTTTCAACAAAAGCATTAATAATTACTTTTGTCTTTTTTACCTTTGCATTTTTAGTAATAATCGCTTCGGCTAACTGGATATTTTTATCTTCGTTTTCCGATATTGCAAGGAACTCATACTCTCTAAAACGCCTACGGATTTTTATATCCTGGCATTCTTTATAAAAGGTAATACCGCCGAGTTCACGGGCCTTGGTAATAAGCTCTTTATCGGCTTTTTTGGCAAGACAAAAAACCAACGTCTTGCTGCCTTTCTTTTTCTTTATTCCTTTAGCGAGTGCTATTGAATTTTCGTTTATTTCCGAAAAAACATAACATTTTTTCGAGAATTTGAATCCGAAACGTATTTTCTCCCCTGTATCGCCTATAAACGAAAGCAATAAACTTGAAGCCAAAATCGGTGCCAATACAAACGAAACATAATTAAGCGCTATGTAAACAGTTTTCACAACACCGGCGAGCGCTATTGTTTCAATCTGTGCTATATCCTGTCTGCCGCCGAGCGTTTTAAAACTGTAAAGTAAAGAAGAAAGCACGATATATAACGGCTTTATCACTATTTCTTTACCTTCTTTAATCCATTCGGTAGGTAACACCATAAAGAACGTAGAAAAGAAAACGCCAAGCAGTATACATGAAGTGCAAACGCTAACATTATTACGGTTTTTAATGGCAGATATAGCCGCAATTATCAATATAACCAGTGCAAAACCAATACTTATAAATTCAAACATTTTTCTTTTCCCCTTTACTTAAGTCTCAATATTGCTATGCTTAATGCAGGTAATTTATCAAACATCTCGCGGTCAAGCATAACGCCATCGGCAACAGTTGTCGTTTTACCATCAGGAAAGGTAACGGTGCCGCAAATGAAATTATCTTTTTCGAACGTTCCGGCAAACACAATTCCATTCATTTCGGTAAAAACACCTTCGCCATCAAAGCAATCATCAAGCCATCCGCCTTCATATCTGATGCCGTCGATATACACTTGAACTCCCTGTCCTGAGCGTTTGCCCCTTACCCAGTCTCCGTTATACTCGCCCATAGAATCTACGAGTTTGCCTTTGCCGTGATAAAGTCCTTTTTCTCTTTCACCTTCGTACTTCGGTAAATTCTCGCTGAGTTTGAAAATCCAAGAAAAGTACTTGCTTTTTGAAAAATCATAACTTCCGTTTTTCCAGTAACCTTTTTTACTCTTTTCTCTGAAAATACCGGGGCGGTAATATGTGCCTTCTCCATTAAAGGTATCATTTTCCCATTCACCTTCATAACGGATGCCGCTAACATAACTTGCAACTCCGTAACCGCATTTTTTACCTTTATTCCAGTTGCCTTCATATTTTCTTAAAAAGCTACCATCATCTCCGCAGGTAAGTACGCCAAAACCGTCAAACTCACCATCGGTCCAGTTACCTTCGTATGCCGAACCATCTTTGTACACCAGTACACCAAAACCGCTTGAAATGTTATTTATGAACTCGCCTTCATAATAATCCCATTCTTCATTTTCGGCATATGTGTATTTACCTTTACCGCTTTGTTTTCCGGCTTTTGTCTCTCCGTTATACACACGACCATTGTTGTATTTTATTGTGCCAAAGCCATCCCACTCATCACCGTCTTTCCAGGTGCCTTCCCATTTTGAGCCATCTTTGTAATACAAAACACCAAAGCCGTTTTTTCTGTCATTTTTCCATTCGCCCTCATAGTAATCTCTGTTATCACTTTCTTTATAGGTCATTTTCCCCTGACCGTTATATTCTCCATCTGCCCACTGCCCTTCGTAGCTGTCGCCATCCTTGAAGCACATTACACCAAAGCCGTTTTTCTTGTCGTTCTTCCACTCACCGTCATAGTAATCTATGCTGGATTCTTGATTATAAATCATTTTTCCTTTTCCGTGGTAACTATCATCTAACCATTCGCCTTCATATATCTGGCCGCTCTTAAACTTTAATATACCGTAACCGCTTCTTTGGTCGTTAATCCAGTCGCCATCATAATAATCCATATTTGATGTCGGTGCATAGATGTTTTTACCTTTTCCTTGTCTGGTGTCCTGCCATTCGCCGATATATGTTTCGCCGCTCTTAAATCTGAATGTGCCCATTCCGCTTTTCTTATCTTTTTTCCATTCGCCATCATAGTAATCGAACTTTGAACCTTCAGAATATACGAGTTTGCCTTTGCCGTGATAATCGCCATTCAACCATTCACCAACATATGTTTCGCCATCTTTAAACCTGAAGGTGCCAAAACCGGTTTTATTGTCTTCAACCCACTCGCCATCGTAATAATCCCATTTTTCATCCGGAGCATAGGTATATAAGCCTTTTCCTTCAAACTTACCGTTCTTTAATTCACCTAAATAAACCCGACCGCTTTTATATTTTATTGTGCCGAAGCCGTCTTTTTTATCACCGTTTTCATATACACCTTCCCATTTTGAACCGTCTTTGTAAACCAAAACACCTTGGCCGTTTTTCTTACCGTTTTTCCACTCGCCTGTGTAATACGCTCTATTATCACTCTCTTTATAGGTCATTTTTCCCTGACCACAATATGTGTCGTCCTTCCACTGTCCTTCATAGCAGTCACCGTCTTTAAACTTCATTACACCGTAGCCGTTTTTCTTATCACATTCCCAGGCTCCTTCGTAACACTGGGCATTCGATGATTCGCTATATGTATATTTACCGTGTCCGTGATACTTATTATCTTTCCACTCACCTTCATAAACTCCGAGTTTTTTGAACTCCATTATGCCGTAGCCTTTTCTTTTGTTGTTTTCCCAGTCACCTTCGTAATAAAGCTTATCGCTATCTTGGTTAAAGGTAAGTCTGCCTTTGCCGTAATATTTATTATCTTTCCACTCGCCCACATAGTTTTCACCATCTTTAAAGCGCATAGTACCGTGGCCGTTTTTCTTACCGTTTTTCCACTCGCCGTCATAATACTCAATATGTGAAGATTCTTCGTAGATAAGTTTGCCTTTGCCGTCGTATAATGTATCCTTCCATTCACCGCTGTATACCGAGCCGTCACGGTATTTCATTACGCCGTAACCGTCAAACTCGCCTTTTTTCCATTCACCATCATAGGAAAGCCACTTTTCTCCTTCGGGATAGGTAAATAAGCCCTTGCCGTCGTGTTTGCCATCCTTAAGACCGCCAAGATAAACTCTGCCATTGTTATATTTTATGGTGCCAAAACCCCCTGTTTTCTCTCCGCGTACCCATTCACCTTCCCATTTAGAGCCATCTTTATAAACCACAATGCCGTGGCCCATCTGCTTATTATTAAGCCATTCGCCTTCGTAATAATCTTCGGCTTTTTCGCGTGGGTATATAAGTTTACCGTTGCCGTGCTTTTCGCCTGCAATCATATCGCCTTCATAGATATAACCGTCACTTTGTGTGTAAATGAGCCGACCGGTTAATTTACCGTCAGTCATATTACCGTCGTAAGAGTCGCCGTTTTTAAACTTAAATATACAGTGTCCGTTAGCCTTGTGGGAAACAAACTCGCCCTCCAAATACTCACGGCTATCGCCTTCACTATATATAAGTTTGCCCTTACCGTGATATTTGTTGTCCTTCCATTCGCCTAAGTATACTTTTCCGTCTTCATATTTGCAAACACCGTAGCCATTACGTTTGCCGCCAAGCATTTCACCGTTGTACTGACCAATTAAAGAAGCATCATCGCCCGTAAGGTCAATAACGTTAAAGTTTCTTCTTATCTGAACAAGCAATCGGTCCATATGGTCTTTTGAGCCAAAGGGTATATATGTCATTTTATCTCTAAAGACATCTTTAAGTGTTTCCTTTAGGTCGTAGCCCAATTCTTTCTCTGTATCGGTGCCTGTTTCAAAATTATTTTCTATTAACACGGACGGCATTTCTTCACTTAAATTAACGCAAAAATAGTTCTTTGCGCCTTCAGCATTTGAAAGCTTTTCGTTTTTGCCAACTGTCGTTAATATTTCTTTATAAATAGAATCGCTCTTAAAGAAGTTTTCGCTTATGTAAAAGATTACGCCACTGCAGTGTGGGTCGTTAAGCCGTTTAAAAACTTGGGAATCCCAATCAAGTCCCGCAGTTAATTCATCATCATACCAAAAGCGTACCCCTGAAGCATACATAGTAGCCAAATCGTGATACACCTTTTTATAATCCTTATGAGAATAGCTGATGAAAATATAGTTTTGGTGCTCTGCGCATTTAGGTACAGGCACACGTGAACAATCATTTATGCTGACCGACTTTTCCAAACTTTTTTGGTATTTTTTGACGTTAAACTCCACCATTTTTTTGACCCCTTTTCCCATAAAACTTTTTCTATATTGTATCACAGTACACTTTATTTTGCAAATATACGCAAAAGCTATGTATAATACAGTAAAAAAGCCAAGTGTCCCAAAAGACACTTGGCCGAAATTTTGCATAATTTTATACTTTGATTAATCTTCGCTTGGCATATCCCAGTTATGCCAGATTTCCTGTACATCATCGTTCTCTTCGAGTAAATCTATGAGTTTTTCCATCTTTGCCGCCGCTTCTTCATCATCGATAGCGGTAAGTGTCTGCGGTACGTAAGCCACTTCTGCAGATAAGAAAGAGTAACCTTTTTCTTCAAGTGCATCGCGAACTGCGCCCATATCATTTGGCTCTGTATCAATAGAGAAAACATCGCCATCGAATTCAAAGTCAGAAGCACCCGCTTCAAGCGCATCTTCCATAACTTTGTCTTCATCGAGTCCTTCGGCTTCGATAACAATCTGACCGCGTCTGTCAAACATAAACATTACCGAACCTGACTGGCCCAAGTTTCCGCCGCACTTATCAAAATAGTGGCGCATTTCTCCTGCAGTTCTGTTGCGGTTATCGGTAAGTGTTTCAACAATTACGGCAACTCCGTTCGGGCCATAGCCTTCGTATACGAGTTCTTCATAGTTTGAGGCATCGCCATCTCCCGCAGCCTTTTTGATAATTCTTTCTATGTTATCATTTGGTACATTTGCGGCTTTTGCCTTGGCAATGGCATCCTTGAGTTTACTGTTTTCGGCAGGGTTTGCACCGCCCTGTTTTACTATTACGGCAATCTCTCTGCCGATTTTAGTAAAAATCTTAGCCTTAGCGGCATCGGTCTTTTCCTTTTTTCTTTTGATATTATTCCATTTAGAATGTCCGGACATATAAATTCCCCTTTTTTATTTTAAGCCTTTATATTTTATCACAAATTTTGTTACTCGGCAAGTATCATTTCGGTGATTTTAATTATATCTTCATAACTTGATATTTCACCGCACATTTTACGTATTTTTGAAGCCCCGCGAACACCCTTTATATACCACGCGGTATGCTTTCTCGACTCCATAAGCGCCGTTCGTTCACTCTTATATTGCATCATAAGAGATATGTGCTCAAGCAAAACTTCCATTCTTTCTTCGATTGTGGGTTCGGGAATAATAATTCCGTTTTCCATATACTCGTTTATAGCCCTAAAAACAAACGGATTTCCCATAGCGGCACGACCCACCATAACAAAATCTGCACCCGTCACTTCGTACATATGTTTAGCGCTTTTACCATCCGATATGTCACCGTTTGCAATTACGGGGATTTTAACAGAACCTTTAACATCAGCTATTGTTTTATAATCTATACCCGGCGCATACATCTGTTTTCGCGTCCTGCCGTGCACCGTTATTGCCGCGGCCCCCGCGCTTTCTACCGCTTTGGCTATTTCTACGGCATTTATACTGGTTTCATCCCATCCCGTACGAATTTTTACCGTTACGGGTGTTTTTACTGCTTCTACCACTTTTTTTACTATTTTCTCGGCTAATATGGGGTCTTTCAGCAACGCACTGCCGCCACCATTACCCGCCACTTTTGGAGCGGGACAACCCATATTTATATCTATAAAATCGGGATTGTGCCTTTCGGCTTCTTTCGCCGCGGCAGCCATTACTTCGGGCTCACTGCCGAAAAGTTGGGATGCCATAGGCTTTTCCGCTTCAAAACAAGCCAAATAAGAGCCTGATTTTTTATCTCCCAGACTCACACCTTTACTGCTTGTAAGCTCACCTACAGTATAGGCGGCGCCAAAGCTTCTGCATATTTCCCGCATCGCTCTGTCGGCAACACCTGCCATAGGCGCCAATGCGGCATAACCGTTAATTTCCTTGTTACCTATCTTCATAGCCTAATAATTATATAACCGACATAAGTTCTTGTCAAATTTTTTATAAATTATGATGACAAACCGAATATTATTTGGTATAATATATTTTGTATTATTATATATCGGGGTGAAAAAATGAAACTTCTGGCACTTGATGGCAACAGTATAATCAACCGCGCCTTCTACGGAATAAAGCTTCTGACAAATAAGGAAGGTCAATACACAAACGGTATTTACGGATTTATAAATATTCTCAACCGTTTAATAGAAAAAGAACGTCCCGATGCCGTTGCCGTTGCATTTGATGTCCACCACCCCACATTCAGACACGAAAAATATACCGAATATAAAGCAGGTCGCAAGGGTATGCCCGAAGAACTTCGTACTCAGATGCCTATTCTCAAAGAATGGTTGACTCTTATGGGATATACCTGTATAGAAAAGCCCGGTTATGAAGCCGATGATATTTTAGGCACATTAGCATTGTCGGCCCAAAAAAGCGGAAATACCTGTGTTATAGCGACGGGTGACCGCGATTCGTTACAACTTGTATCCGAAAACACCCGCGTGTTGCTTACCGCAACCAAAATGGGCAAACCCGAACTTACCGATTACACACCGACTGCGGTATTTGAAAAATACGGTATAGCGCCAAAATCTCTTATTGAATTAAAAGCGCTTATGGGCGACAGCTCGGACAATATTCCGGGCGTTGCAGGTGTCGGTGAAAAAACCGCCACAGACCTTATTAAGAACTTTGGCAACATAGACTATATCTATGAAAACATTGAGAACCTTGAAATTAAAGAGTCTGTTAAAAACAAACTTATATTTGACCGTAATAATGCGTTTTTAAGCCGAGAACTCGGCACTATTTTCTGCGAAGTGCCGATTGACACCGACTTTAATTCCTATATTCAAAAACCCATCGATACAAACCGTGTGGTCTCCCTTATGACAAAGCTTGAATTTTTCAAGCTTATGGAAACTATGGACTTACACGCAGAAAATGTAACAAGCGAAACAAAAAGCAACGATAAAAAAGTTCTCAAAACGGTCAGCACAGATAAATTTACTGCCGACAAAACAATCGATATATACCCTGATTGTGACAATGGCCGAATGGGTATTGTATGCGGCGACACTATATGCGATATTTCCCTATCCGAAAACGCAGAAAAAATAAAATCGGTTTTCGAAAACAAAGAAATATCAAAGCGCGTATATGACAGTAAAAATTTATACAAGTTATGCCATAAATATGGCATTGAACTCACCGCAGTCTGCTTTGACAGTCTACTTGCAGCTTATCTTGCAAATCCGTCGGCTTCTTCCTACGATATTGCAAGACTGACACAGGAATATTTCGTAACCGCACCGGAAATCAACGGCGACTCCTATGAGTTTTTAGAGACTGCTGCGGCACACTCGGCGGTATGTGATACGTTATTATCAGAACTTGACAAAACAAATCAGTCAGAACTTTTAGAAAAAATAGAATTACCGCTCGCGAGTGTTCTTGCCCAGATGGAGCTTGAAGGTTTTCTTATAGATTCTCAAGGAATTAAAGAATATGGCGACACCCTTAAAGACAGAATATGTGTCATTGAAAAGGAAATTTATTCGCTTGTGGGTTATGAATTTAATCTTAATTCGCCCAAACAGTTAGGTGTTGCTCTATTTGAAGATTTAGAGCTTCCCGCAGGTAAGAAGACCAAAAGCGGTTACAGCACTTCTGCGGAAGTATTGGAGAGTTTACGCGACGCCCACCCGTGTATAAATTTACTGCTCGAGTACAGGCGCCTTGCTAAACTTAAATCGACCTATTGCGATGGACTTTTCGCGGCAGTGGGGGCAGATGGCAGAATTCACTCGACCTTTAATCAGACCGAAACGAGAACGGGCAGAATTTCTTCTCTTGAGCCAAATTTACAGAACATACCTGTAAGAACACCCGAAGGCGCAGAACTCAGAAAATACTTTATTGCAAGACCGGGTTACACTCTTTGCGATGCCGACTATTCACAGATAGAACTCAGAGTTCTCGCGCATATGTCGGATGACCTGAATATGCTTTCGCAAATAAACAGCGGTTTGGATTTCCACACCGCAGCCGCATCAACAGCCTTCGATATCCCGATTGAATTGGTTACCCCCGTTTTGCGTTCACGCGCAAAGGCGGTTAATTTTGGTATTGTTTACGGTATCGGCGCATTCTCCCTTGCAAAAGATATCGGGGTTTCCCGCAAAGAAGCCGACCAGTATATAAAATCATACCTTTCCGCCTACAGCGGTGTTGACCGTTATATGAAAAACGTTATCGAAGCAGCTAAAAGTGACGGTTTTGTTACAACCCTTTTCGGTAGGCGCCGCTATTTGCCAGAACTGGCTTCTTCTAATCATATGCTTAGGTCTTTCGGTGAACGCGTCGCGAGAAACGCACCAATACAAGGCACTGCGGCCGATATAATAAAAATTGCTATGATTAAGGTCCATAACCGCCTTAAAGCTGAAAACCTTGATGCGAAACTTATTCTACAGGTGCACGATGAACTCATTGTCGAGTGCCGGGAAGATATTAAAACTTACGTTTGCCGTATTTTAGAAGAAGAAATGCAAAATTCAGCCGATATGAAGGTTAAACTTACGGTAGATGCTAACTGTGGCGACACCTGGTTTAGCGCGAAAGGGTAAAAATGAATATTCTGTTTGTTTGTACGGGTAACACCTGTCGCAGTCCTATGGCGGAGGGTTACCTGAAACACAAAAAAATCAAAGACATAAATGTAAAAAGTGCCGGAATATATGCCGATAATGAGCCTGTGTCAGAAAATAGCCGCGATGTAATGGATGAAATCGGCATTAATATTTCTTCACATTTATCCTGTGGCATCACTTTAGATTTGCTCCATTGGGCAGACAAAATTTTCTGTATGTCGCCTTCTCATAGAAGTGCGCTTTTGTCGGCGGGTGTGCCTTGTGAAAAACTTTTTGTTTTAGGACTTGGAATTCTTGACCCGTTTGGCCAGGATATTTCGGTTTACAGGAACTGTCGGGATGAGATAATTCGTGAGATTGATAAAATTTTTTCAACCGTCACTGTCAGAAAAAGCGAAATGAAGGATGCGGATGCTATAAAAATAGCCGAGCTTGAAAAAATTTGTTTTGCTGAGCCGTGGAGCAGTGATGCACTAATTAACTCATACAAAAACGGAACAAACTTTTTTATAGCCGAAACAGACGGCAAAACAGCCGGTTATATCGGCATAAATACAGTAATTGATGAAGGCTACATAACCAATATTGCGGTTTTTCCCGAATTTCGTAAAAAGGGAGTGGCCTCTGCTCTTTTATCGTATACCGAAAACTTCGCTAAAGAAAAAGAACTTTCCTTTATAACTCTCGAAGTCCGCGTTTCAAACACTGCGGCAATAAATCTCTATATAAAAAGCGGTTTTCAAAACGAAGGACGGCGCAAAAATTTTTACCGATCACCAACAGAAGACGCTTTAATTCTCACAAAAAGGTTCTGAGTATATGAAAATATTAAGTATTGAGTCATCCTGTGATGAAACCGCCGCCGCCGTAGTATCGGGCAGGACGGTCTTATCAAGTGTGGTTAATACGCAAATTGAAGAACATAAAAAATACGGTGGTGTTGTACCTGAAATTGCATCGCGCCGCCATTGCGAAAATATCAGCGCGGTCGTTGATAAGGCTTTATTGGATGCAGGTATCACCTATAGTGATATTGATGCCATTGCAGTAACACACGCACCGGGTCTTATCGGCGCCTTGCTCGTAGGTGTAAACTATGCTAAGGGTCTTGCTTTTTCGCTTGGAGTACCGCTTATCCCCGTGCACCATCTTCGTTCTCATATAGCAGCCAACTATATTACCCACAAGGAACTCACGCCGCCTTTTCTCTGCCTTTTGGTGTCGGGCGGAAACACGGTCCTTGCAGAAGTCAAAGATTATACCGACTTTAATATAATCGGCCAGACACGTGATGATGCGGCGGGTGAGTGTTTCGATAAATCGGCGCGACAGATGGGTCTTTCTTACCCGGGTGGCGTAACACTTGACAGAATAGCCACCATACCCGACCATAAAAAATATCCGCTACCCACACCGCATCTGACAGACGGTGAATTTGATTTTAGTTTTTCGGGACTTAAAACCGCCGTTATCAACACAATTCACAACGCAAAACAGAAAGACGAAGAAATAGTTGTTCCCGTTCTTGCCGCAACACTAAGAGAAAAAGTATGCGAAATTCTAAAGAACAAAACCTTTATGGCGGCAGAAAAACTGGGATATAAAAAAATTGTACTCGCAGGTGGTGTTTCGGCAAACAGTGAGCTCAGAAAAGTTTTCTTTGCGGAATGCAAAAAGAGAGAATATGAGCTTTTCTTCCCGGAAATTTCTTTGTGCGGCGATAACGCCGCTATGGTCGGCGTTCAGGCTTACTATGAATATAATAATGGCAACATTGCCGATTTGTCGCTTAATGCAACCGCCACTTTACCTATAAACTACACAGGTGATAACAATGGATAAAAAATTGTTTTTGATTGCCAACCCAAAATCCGGCAGAGCAAAAATTAAGAACGAGCTTCTTTCAATAGTTCAGGTGCTGAGCCGCGGCGGATATCTCGTTACCGTTTATCCCACTAAATGTGCGGGGGATGCCACCCGCGCAGCAAGAGAACTTAGCGGTGACTATGATGCCGTTGTGTGCTGTGGAGGTGACGGCACCCTGAACGAAGTCATTAACGGACTTATGAAAAATGAAAAAAAATACAAACTCGGCTATATCCCATCGGGAACGCTTAATGAATGGTCAAGCGGACTCAAGATTTCGCATATTCCTAAAAACGCGGCCGAAGATATTTTAAACGGTGTTGTTAAACCGCTTGATATTGGACTTTTCGGCGATAGATTTTTTTCGTATACCGCGTGTTTCGGTGCATTTACCGCAGCGTCCTATTCTGCTCCGCAAAATGTTAAAAATGCACTTGGGCAGACCGCCTACTTTTTTGAAGGTATAAAGTCCTTATCCCTTATAAAACCTTCAAAACTTAAGTTTGATATTGACGGAGAAGTTTTTGAAGGAAATTATATTTTCGGCTCGGTTTCAAATTCGGTTTCTATGGGCGGAGTTATAAAACTCAATGCCGATACTATAAAACTTGATGATGGTCTTTTCGAAGTACTTTTAATTGAAAACCCCGATAATTTAGCGGAACTCCAGGAAATAATGGAGTCAATTATAAAGAAAAACTTTACAAAACAGAAGATTAAATTTTTCCGTGCCAAGAGCATTACTGTTTATGGCAGTGAAGATACCGACTGGACACTTGATGGTGAATATGCAAAGGGCAGTGAAAAAATTAAAATAACCAATGTACACAAAGCAATCGATTTTATCGTTCCCGATAGACTTTAAGAATAACAGGAGAGAAAACCACTATGTTTACAAGAGATATAGGTATTGACCTTGGCACTGCTAATACTTTACTTTGCGTAAAGGGCAAAGGTATTATTATGAGAGAGCCTTCGGTTGTGGCTTATGACGTCAGAAACGATGCAGTCCGTGCAGTAGGTACCGAAGCTAAAGAAATGATTGGCAGAACACCGGGTTCTATCATTGCAGTACGTCCCTTAAAAGATGGTGTAATTGCCGACTTCGATGTTACAGCGGCGATGCTTAAAAGATTCATCAAAAACGCCCTTAAAGGCTATATGTTTTCACGTGTCCGCGTTGTTATATGTATACCGGCCGGTGTTACCGAGGTTGAAAGCCGCGCAGTTTACGATGCTGTAAAACTTGCGGGTGCTACCGAAGTTGATTTGGTAGAAGAACCAATGGCCGCAGCAGTAGGCGCAGGACTTCCTGTAGAAGACGCTACGGGTAATATGGTGGTTGATATCGGCGGCGGCACAAGTGAAGTTGCGGTTATTTCCCTTGGTGATATAGTAACCGCACAATCCATACGCGTAGCGGGAGACGACCTTGATGAAGCCATTATCAACTACATACGTAAAAAACATAATCTGCTTATCGGTGAACGTACCGCAGAAAAAATTAAGATAGATATTGGTTCGGCTTTGCCCTACGAAAATGAGCAGAGTGTTGAAATAAAGGGCAGAAACCTGGTTGACGGTCTTCCGAAAAATGTAATAATCAGTTCTGCCGAAGTGCGCGAAGCACTTGCAGACCCCGTATCACAGATTATCGATGCGGTAAGGACAACCCTTGAACGTACTCCGCCTGAACTTGCCGCAGATATTGTTGACCGCGGTATAACCCTTACGGGTGGCGGCGCACTTTTACGCGGTTTCTCGCAACTCCTGGCCGATGAAATGGGCATTCCGGTTACAGTTGCGGCCAATCCGCTTGACTGTGTAGTGCTGGGCACTTTAAAGCGTCTTGAGGTTGGCAGTGGATTTGATACCTATACCTTTAAGCGCGGTAAACGTTTCAGATAGGATGGTTTAAAAATGCGTTTCTTTTTCAGAAGCCGAAAATTTAAAATAGCCACTGCAGTCGTTGCGGTAATAGTAGTTCTCTCGCTGGTAGCCTACCTTGCGGGTGGTCTTGTTGCGCCGCAATCAAGCATATCCGGAGCCATTGCAGCGCCCTTCCAGAGTCTTGCTGCAGATATTACCGGCGGCATAAAAGACTTCTTCCAAAAATTCAAAAACAATGAAACTATTATCCTTGAAAATGCCGAACTGCAGGAAGAAATAAACGAACTTAATAAAAAAATTGCCGACTATGAAGCAATGAAATCCGAAAACGAATTTCTTAAAAACTATCTTGAAATCAAGGATAAAAATCCCGATTTCACCTTTTGCAGCGCATCCATTATCGCACGTAACTTGGTAGATGTTGCGTCGGGATTCACTTTAGATGTCGGCTCACTGAGCGGAGTCAAAGCTTACGACCCTGTAATTACCAACGCAGGTCTTGTTGGCTATGTCAGCGAAGTAGGTATCTCAACCTGTCAGGTTACTACCGTGCTTGACAGCTCTATTTCAGTAGGCGCTATCGATAGCCGCTCAAGAGATTACGGTGTAATCAAAGGCAACCTATCTCTTGCAGAAAACGGTTATACGGGAATGTACAACATACAACGCTCCTCTTCGATTGCAATAGGCGACTATATTGTCACTTCGGGAAGCGGTGTCTTTCCAGATGGTATATTAATCGGTAAAATCACCAATATTTCAAGTGAAAAATACACCACTTCTCTTTATGCCGAAGTAAAGCCCTTTGTAAACTTTGATGAAATCCGACAGGTTATGGTTATAACTTCCTTTGACGGAAAAACCGCGTTTAACACTACGGGCGGTGGTAAAAATGACTAAACAAAACAGTATAAATCTACAAGCTGTCTGTATCGTAGGTTTGTTTCTTATAATTCACATAATTACCTATAATCCTTTTTTTTCATTGAAAATACTTAATGCAGTCCCCGTTCCTATGATTTCTGCCGTTGTTATGGTGGCATACTATTTTGATGAGTGGTGGGCTTTTATAGCAGGTGTATTATCCGGACTTTTTGCCGACGCGGTGACGGGCGGCACTATGTGTCTTAACGCAGTGTTTTTACTGATTTTAGGACTTATTTCAGGTATATTGCTAAAAAGATATTTTAACCGGAATATCTTATCCGCGTGTACTATTTCTTTCACCGGCTCAGCAATATATTTTCTTTTACACGGCCTTTTCTTTTCGTTTAATAACGATGTGTTTCAGGCTCTTCAGTATCTTCTACTCCACTCCCTACCAAGCGCAATATATTCGGGATTTTTTATAATTCCTTTCTTTTTTCTCGGAAAACTGATTAAAAAAATATAAGCAGGTGAAAAAATGGCATTCCGTAAAGAAAAACAACCGTATATTACCGTTATGGCTGTAATTCTGGCAATTATCATTGCCGTTTATTCGGTGCGCATTTTTTCGCTTCAGGTAATAGATAAAGCAGGGTTTGCCGCTAAATATACAGGGCTTACCGAAGTCAAGGTTTCAATCCCCGCCGCGCGTGGCGAGATACTGGACAGAAACGGCAGACAGATAGCCGTAAACCGAGATGGCTTTGATATAGTTTTTAACAGTGCATACACCGACCGCGCAACCCTTAATCAACTAATAGAACAGTTAATTAATTTATGTGAAAAACACGGTGCCGAGTATATAGATAAGCTTCCGCTTTTAAAAACCGAACCGTACGGATTTACCGATGACGGCGGTGCGGCGAAGCTACGCAAATTTTTAAACGTTGCTTCTTATGCTACTGCAGAACAATGCTTTACAAGACTGGTTGAAAAATATTCTCTCGGCGGTTTTTCAAAAGATATGCAACGCAAAATAATGGGCGTTCGTTATTCTATGGATAAGGCGGCATTTTCTGTATCGGCACCGTACACGTTTGCAGAAGATATACAGAACGAACTTATGCTTATAATTTCGGAAAACAGTATGCATCTTCGCGGTGTTTCGGTAGAAGTGACCCCTTACAGACACTATCCTACTTCAGATTTAATGCCCCATCTTATAGGAACAACAGGCCCGATATATGAAGAAGAATGGGAAGAATATAAGGAAAAAGGATATTCTTACAATGATAGAGTCGGCAAAAGCGGAATAGAACTGTATGCCGAAGAACATCTTCGCGGTACCGACGGTGAAATGATTTACTATTTCGATTCAAACGGTAAAGTTGTTACTACGAAAGTGACAAAAGAGCCTGTTCCCGGTAAAACCGTTATGCTGACAATAGATAAATCTTTACAAAGCATTACTCAGAAGGTACTCAAAGACAACATCGAAAACCTTAAAAACACCGGAACTTCTGCCGTATCGGGCGGTGCGGTCGTTGTTATGGATATAGATTCGGGCGCAATTCTCACTTCTGCCAATTATCCAAGTTATGATATGGCAACTATGTCGCAAAACTATAACCAATTATTAAGCGATAAAAATAAACCGCTTCTTGACCGCGCATTTCAGGGCGTTTATCCTATAGGCTCCACCATAAAACCGTTGGTAGCATTGGCGGCTATGGAAAATAATAAATACAATTACGGCGAAGAAATTTTCTGTAAGCAAACTTACGACTATTTCAGTGATTTTAAACCAAACTGTATGCACTATCACGGTAGTATGGGTCTTAAAGATGCCTTGGCGCGTTCTTGCAACTATTTCTTCTTTGAACTCGGACGGAGAACCGGAATTAAAACCCTCACTGAGTACTATGAAAACTTCGGTCTGGGTGTAAAAACAGGTGTCGAAGTTAATGACAGTTCGGGTATACTCACAAAATTTGAGGGTGACAGCGGTAATACCATTCAGGTAGCTATAGGACAACTCAACGCATTTACCCCGCTTCAGCTCGCTTCCTATACCTGTACACTTGCAAACGGCGGCACAAGATATAAAGCTACTCTTATCGACAGTGTTATTTCCTATAACTACAGTCAGACATATATTGAAAACAATGCAACCGTACTCGGTGAATTTGATATAAACAGCACAATGCTTTCGCAGGTTAAAGAAGGTATGCTCTCGGTTACCGAAGACGGTACGGGTAGTACAGTGTTTGCCGATTATACAATAAAGGTAGGCGGTAAAACAGGTACTTCGCAAACCAATTCCGGTGCCGACCATAGCGTTTTTATCGCATTTGCCCCATTTGATAAACCTGAAATTGCTATTTCGGTTGTTCTCGAACACGGCGCATCTACCTTTACAACAACATCTATTGCACGTGCGGTGCTTGATGGTTATTTCTTTGCCACAGAGCAAAATGATACCAATATACCGCCGTATACCGTACTGCAGTAATTGACAAATATTATGTTTTTGTGATATTATATTGTTTGCGCGAATATTGGGAATGCAAACACTATAATGTCGCCGAAAAAGAGATTTATAAGGAGTGTAGATTTTATGAATATTGCTTTGATTGCACACGACGCCAAGAAAGAACTTATGGTTCAGTTCTGTATTGCATATTGCGGAATTCTGAGCCGACACACTCTTCTTGCTACTGGTACTACAGGTAAATTAGTCTCTGAAGCTACAGGACTTAACATAATTAAATTTTTAAGCGGTGAACAGGGTGGCTCACAACAGATTGCCTCTCGCATCGGTTGTGATGAAATCGACCTTTTGCTCGTTTTCCGTGACACCAATCCCAAACCGTATGAGCCCGATGATAATGTGCTGTTGCGACTTTGCGATGTTCATAATATCCCGGTTGCTACCAATATTGCCACAGCAGAAATGCTTATCCACGGTCTTGAACGCGGCGACCTTGATTGGCGCGAAATTGTTAAGAATAAGTAAACTTTCTAAATAAACAGGAGTTATAAATGGCAGAAATAATAAAAGCGGTCAAGGGCACAAATGACGTCCTTCCCGAAGATAGTTATAAATTACAATTTGTTGAACAAACTTTGCTTGATGTTGCATCTCTTTATGGTTACAGAGAAATCCGTATCCCCGTTTTCGAACATACCGAAGTTTTCTCACGCGGTGTCGGGGACACAACCGATGTTGTGCAAAAGGAAATGTACACATTTCTCGATAAAGGGGAACGTTCTATTACACTCCGCCCGGAATTTACCGCGGGTGTTGTGCGTTCAAGCATTGAACACTCTTTGGTCAACGGCACTCTGCCGGTAAAGGCTTGTTATGTGGGCGGTTGCTACCGCTACGAAAAACCGCAGGCCGGCAGACTCAGAGAATTCCATCAGTTTGGTATTGAGTGCCTGGGCACTTCTTCTCCCATAGCTGATGCAGAAGCAATTTGTCTTGCTCATCACGCGTTAAACGCGGTTGGTATAAGAAAAGTGTCTTTGGAAATCAACTCAATAGGCTGTCCCGTCTGCCGCGCGGAGTATCATAAGGCACTTAAAAATTACTTTAATGAAAAGAAAGATGAACTTTGTGGCACCTGTCTTGAAAGACTCGACCGCAACCCAATGCGTATACTCGACTGTAAGTCGCCTGTCTGCAAGTCGATTGCGGCAGATGCGCCTGTTGTTCTCGACTTTTTGTGTGATGAATGTAAAGAGCATTTCGAAGCGGTAAAAGAGCATTTAACCTCCGCAGGTCTTTCATTCACAATTAATCCACAGATTGTACGCGGCCTTGATTATTATACAAAAACGGTTTTCGAATTTGTATCGGGAGACATTGGGGCCCAGTCAACCGTCTGTGGCGGCGGAAGATATGATGGTCTTATTGCCGAGCTGGGCGGACCGAGTGTTCAGTCGGTAGGCTTTGCTATGGGTATTGAGAGACTTATGATGGTAGCAGAAGCCGAAGGCGCCGAATTTCCTGAGAAGAGCACTGCAGATATATATTTTGCTACTATGGGCAACGCGGCAGCTCTTACAGCTACAAAACTTTGTGCAGAACTCCGTGCCGAAGGCTTCGAAGCTCTTTCCGATATAAACGGCAGGGGACTTAAAGCACAGATGAAATATGCCGATAAAATCGGCGCAAAATATACTGCCGTACTCGGAGAAAACGAACTCGAGAGCGGAAAATTCAAGGTTAAGAATATGCTAAGCGGTAGGGAAATCGAAGCAACGCTTAATAACTTCACCGAAGAATTTTACAACATTATGACCGAAGAAAGTTTTGAAAATTTAGAAAACTCTATTTTTTAAAGCGGTTTTGAAAGGAAGTATACTTTATGAAACTCGACCGTATGGACGGTATGAAACGTACCGATTACTGCGGAAATCTGCGTACTGCCGATATAGGACGTGAAGTTGTTGTTACTGGTTGGGTGCAACGTCAGCGTGATTTGGGTGCGCTTATATTCATTGACCTGCGCGACCGCACAGGTATTGTACAGTTGGCTTTTGATGATGCCACCGACAAAGAGATATTTGATAAAGCATTTAATATCAGAAGTGAATTTGTACTTATGGCAAAGGGTGTTGTACGCGCTCGTTCTTCTGTTAATCGTGATATACCTACGGGAGAAATTGAACTTCAGGTTGATTGCCTTAAAGTTCTCGGTCGCAGCGAAACCCCGCCTTTTGAAATTCTGGCAGATACGGGCGCTAAAGAAGATATCCGACTTAAATATCGCTATCTGGATTTAAGGCGCTCAAATCTTCAGAAAAATATTATGATGCGCCACAAAATAACCAAGGTTACGCGCGATTATTTCGATGAAAACGGATTTATTGAAATCGAAACACCTACCCTTATTAAATCTACCCCTGAAGGTGCCCGAGATTATCTTGTTCCGTCGCGCGTTTATCCCGGTAGCTTCTTTGCTCTTCCGCAGTCTCCGCAACTTTATAAACAGTTGCTTATGCTTTCGGGCTTTGACAGGTATATCCAACTTGCGCGTTGTTACCGCGATGAAGACTTACGCGCCGACCGCCAACCCGAATTTACACAGATTGACCTTGAGATGTCATTTGTAGAACCCGAAGATGTTTATGCTATTGCAGAAGGTTTTATAAAAAGACTGTTTAAGGAAGTTCTTGATAAAGATATTACTACCCCTATACCGCGCCTTACCTATACAGAAGCTATGGAAAACTATGGCTCTGATAAACCCGATACCCGTTTTGATATGAAAATTGTCGATGTTTCGGGCGCAGTAGAAAACTGCGGTTTTGGCGTTTTTGCCGATACCGTTAAAAACGGCGGCACAGTACGTGCGATTACCGCAAAGGCGGCGGCAGACACATATACACGTAAAGAAATCGATAAACTCACCGAAGATGCTAAGGGTATCGGCGCTAAAGGTCTTGCCTTTATACGTTGGGTTGATGAAACACCGACCTGTTCCTTCGCTAAGTTTATGACCGAAGAAGAAATGAACGAAATTATTCGTTTAACAGGTGCTGAGAAGGGCGACGTTGTTCTGTTCTGTGCCGACCGCAAGAAGACGGTTCTGTCGGTACTCGGTGCGCTCCGCCTTACCGTTGCTAAGCGCCTTGGTATAATCCCAGATACATTCAATTTCCTTTGGATAACCGAATTCCCGTTCTTTGAATATAACGAAGAAACAGGTAACTGGGACGCTATGCACCACCCATTTACCTCACCGCTTGATGAATGTATCCAGTATCTTGATACCGCACCCGAAAAGGTTTTTGCTAAGGCCTACGACCTTGTGCTTAACGGTATTGAGCTTTCATCCGGCTCTATCCGTATTACCGACCCTGAGCTTCAGAATAAAATGTTTAAGGCGCTCGGTCTTACAGACGAAGAAGCCCATGCCAAATTTGGTTTCTTAACCGATGCTTTCCGCTTTGGCGCACCGCCACACGGTGGTATGGGTATCGGCCTTGACCGACTTGTTATGATTATGTGCGGTGCCGAAAACCTAAGAGATGTTATCGCGTTCCCGAAGGTTTCTACATCGGCCGAACTTATGTCGGGCGCACCCGGTAATGTTGATACCGCCCAGCTTAACGATTTAGCAATTTCTATTATTAAAGAAGAAGAGTAATAAATAAAAGGCCTATAAATTATATGTTTATCAATAAAGCACCTAACGGTTTAAATAATCTTTGCGGTAAAAATATAGCTCAGCTTCGTTTGAAGATGGGCGCATCTCAAAGAGAACTCACTGACAAATTACAATTAGTTGGAATTGATATAGACAAAAATGCCGTTCAGCGTATTGAATGTGGGAAACGTTTTGTTGCCGATATTGAAATTATTGCGTTTGCCAAAGTATTTAAAGTGACAGTTGAAGAACTTTTATCTTAATCTATTAAACGGACCGAGTTTTTGACTTGGTCCGTTTCTTTTTATTAATATCATTGAATTAAATGTTATTTTATGGTATACTTTTATAGTATAGTACTTTTAAGGAGTTTTTATATGGATGCTATAATAAGTTGGTTTCAGGGTTTGCCCTTGCCCAGAGAAATAATTGCCTTTTTGGTTTCAATGCTGCCTATAGTTGAACTTCGCGGCGGTCTGCCGGTGGCATCAATTATGGGTATCGAATATTGGAAGGCGCTTTTGATATGTCTTTTCGGTAACTTTTTTCCTATTCCGTTTATCCTGCTTTTAATTATACCGATTTTTAATTGGATGAAGGGCACACGCCTTCTTAGCCCTGTTGTAAATAAATTGGAAGCAAAAACGCTTGATAAACGCGACAAGCTTGAAAAAGGCGAATTCTGGGGACTTATGATTTTTGTCGGCATTCCACTGCCGGGAACAGGCGCCTGGACCGGCGCACTTCTTGCGGCGCTTCTCGGTATCAAATTTAAAAAAGCCCTTTTGGCTATTATTTGCGGTCTATTCATTGCCGCGGCAATAATGAGTTTTATTTCCTACGGTATACCATTTATAATTTCTTTATTTTAGAAGGTAAAAGTATTGAATAAGTATAAAAGTCTGGCTAAAAATACTGCTATTTTTGCCATAGGAACTTTCGGCTCGAAAATACTGTCGTTTATAATGGTTTTTTTCTACAGCCGAGCAATGTCGACTGCCGAATTCGGTCTGCTCGATATAATAATAAACAGTGCGAGTCTTGTAATACCTGTAGCCTTTTTAGGCATCACCAATGCCGTAATACGTTTTGGCCTTGATGATGATTACAAGCAGTCCGATGTATTTACAACAGGTCTTTTATCGGTCGGTATAGGCTTCGGCTTTTTATTGTTGTTGTCTCCGCTTGTTATGATGATAGATGACCTGAAACAGTACATCGTGATTTTTTATCTGCATATACTTATGTCGGCGCTGCGTCACGTGTGCAGTTTCTTTGTCCGTTCGGATAACAAACCCAAACTATATGCTGCAGATGGTATTTTTTCGACATTTATGACCTGTCTGCTCACAATCATTTTTTTAATACCGCTTAAAATGGGTATTGTGGGTTATATGTTGGCCATTATTATCGCCGACTTATTATCGGTTGTGTTCCTTATTTTGGGCAGTCGGGCTTATAAAAACATAAATTTTAAAACACTCAACTTCAAAATAAGCCGACAGATGATTTCCTTTTCTCTGCCGCTTATGCCAACTTCACTTCTCTGGTGGGTTGTCAACGTATCTGACAGATACTTTGTAAAATATATGATAGGTGATTCTGCCAACGGTCTTTATGCCGCGGCTTATAAGATACCTACAATTCTTACCCTGGCTTCTGCCATATTTCTTGATGCCTGGCAGATTTCGGCGGTAAGTGAGAATAAAAGCCACGAGAGAAACGAATTCTATTCAGATATTTTCAAATCATTCCAAGGTGCGATTTTTGTTGTCGGTTCGGTACTTATCTTTTCTTCAAAACTTGTCACAAAAATCTTACTGGCCGAAAGCTATTATGACTCGTGGCAATATATACCCGTTCTTATCTTTGCCACCGCTTTTTCCTGTTTTGTTGTGTTTATGGGAAACATTTATTTGGCCGCCAAAAGAAATATTGCAACACTTGTAACAACGGTTGCAGGTGCGGTTATAAACCTTATACTCAACGGCATTTTAATTTTATTCTTCGGCGCACAGGGTGCGGCAATCGCTACTTGCATCAGTTATTTTGTTGTTTATGCGGCACGGGCTATTCATATTAAGCGAAAAGAAAAGGATATTGATTTTTCTTCAGGATACGTGCTTATAAACTCTGTTATTATGATTTTTCAAACCGCTTTAATGTTGATTGAGCCGCCTTTATGGTGGTTATGGCAAACCGTTTGCCTTATTGCGACAGTTCTTGTAAACTACAAAATGCTTATAAAACTCCTACAAAAAATCTTAAAAAAGGACTAAAAAGTAAAGCACCGACGCAAATTCGGTGCTTTTTTGTGCATTTTTACCAAATTCGACAATGAAAAAATAGTTGACGTATTTTAATTTTCACAAAACAATCTATTGAAAACAGTCTAAAACAGTGGTAAAATATAATATATATTAATATACTTATTAATTATGTGTAGTATAGACTTAAGGGAGATGGAAATTTTGAAAAAAGTGGAATGTGTAGCAATGCTCCTGGCAGGCGGACAGGGTAGCCGTTTGGGTGTTTTAACCCAAAAAATAGCAAAACCTGCTGTACCTTACGGCGGAAAATACCGTATTATCGATTTTCCCCTTTCGAACTGCATAAATTCGGGCATTGATACTGTCGGTGTTCTTACACAGTACCAACCGCTTGAACTCAATGACTATATCGGTTCGGGAAAACCCTGGGACCTTGACCGACTTGGCCGCGGCGTTCACGTTTTGCCACCATATCAGAAAAGCAAGGGCGGTGACTGGTATAAAGGCACTGCCAATGCCATTTTCCAGAATATGAACTTTATAGAGCGTTATAATCCCGAGTATGTGCTTATTCTCTCGGGCGACCATATTTATAAAATGGACTACTCGGTGATGATTGAGCAACATCGCAAGACCGATGCCGCCGCCACTATCGCCGTACTTAACGTAAGTATCGATGAAGCATCTCGTTTTGGTATTATGAACGCCAACGAAGACGGCACAATTTATGAATTCGAAGAAAAACCAAAGGTGCCGAAAAGCACTCTTGCTTCTATGGGCATCTATGTTTTCAAATGGGAAAAGCTCAGAGAGTATCTGACGCGCGACGAAGAAAATCCCAATTCTTCAAATGACTTCGGTAAAGATATTATCCCTGCTATGCTTAACAACGATGAAAAACTTATGGTTTACCGTTTTGATGATTATTGGAAAGACGTCGGCACCGTTGAATCTCTTTGGGATGCAAACCTTGACTTGCTCAACCCAAAGATAAATCTTAATCTTTCTGACCGCAAATGGAAAATATATTCACGCACACAGTGTTTGCCGCCGCAGTATATTTCTGATACTGCCCACGTTGAAAACTCTCTTGTTTCGGACGGTTGTAATATATACGGAAATATCGATTATTCGGTACTTTTCGAAAATGTTACTGTGGAAGACGGTGCTACGGTTGATTACTCACTTATAATGCCGGGTGCTGTAATCAAAACAGGTGCTAAAGTACGCTACGCAATAATAGCCGAAAATGCGGTAATTGAAGAAAATGCCGAAATTGGTATGAGTCCCGAGTCACTTTCAGACAGTGATGACTGGGGTATTACGGTTGTCGGCGATAATCTGACAGTTGGCAAAGATGCCAAAATCGGCGCAAATAAAATGATTACAGAAAACATAAAAGGCGGTGAGCAGGTATGATGACAAACAGTTCTTTAGGCATAATTTTTGCCAATGTACACGATGAATTAATGGATGAAATGACCGCAAAACGTTCAATGGCTTCTATTCCTTTTGGCGGAAGATACCGACTTATCGACTTTTCACTCTCAAATCTTGTAAATGCAGGTATATCAAAGGTCGGTATCATTACAAAAAAGAATTATCAATCCCTTATGGACCATTTGGGCTCAGGTAAATCCTGGGACCTTGACCGTAAAAACGGCGGTATATTTATTCTGCCGCCATACAGCAGTTCACGTATGAATATTTTCCGTGGCCACGTTGATGCCTTAGCCGGTATTATGACCTTTTTAGAACGCAGTGATGAAGAATATGTTGTTATGTGCGACAGCGATGTTGTAAGCAACGTTGATATTGAAGATATTATCCGCTGCCACAAAGAAAAAGGTGCCGATGTGACCGTTGCATATAAAAGCGGTAAACTGCCCGAAAGCGCAACCGATATAATGGCAATTTCGACCGATAAAGACGGCTTTGTGACAGAGATTAAATCTTCGGGATTTAAAAATGATAGTGCCGACTTTAGCATTGATATTTTTGTGCTCCGCCGCGAAGTGCTTATTGATTGGATTAAATCTGCCGCTTTAAAGAGTTCTGTTAGTTTAACCCGAGATATATTCATCCCGAAACTCGGTTCAATTAAAATGTATGCCTATAAGGTTAGCGGCTTTGCTGAGATTATCGACAGTCCTGATGAATATGTGCGTGTCAGCAAAAAACTGCTCGACGGTGGAGTGCGTAAAGAACTGTTCAATCCCGACCGACCGGTATACACCAAAACCCGTGATGATATGCCAACCAGATATGCCATAGGTGCAGTTGCCGAAAATTCACTCATCGGTAACGGTTGTATAATAAACGGCACTGTCAAAAACAGTATAATTTTCCGCGGTGTTACGGTAGAAAAGGATGCCGTAGTTGAAAACTGTATACTTATGCAAGGCACAATCATAGGCTCAGGTGCTACCGTTAAAAACGTTGTGACCGATAAAGCCGCTAAGATTAACGGCGGAGTAAATATTGCAGGAACAAAGGAAAGATACATTTTTATAGGTAAAGGAAAAGAGATATAATATGAAGGTTTTATTTGCAGCAAGTGAAGCTTATCCATTCGCTATGTCAGGCGGCCTTGCCGATGTGGCGGGAGCTTTACCAAAGGCACTCCGCCGCCGCCTTGTGGGTTGCCGTATCGTTATGCCGCTATATCGGGACATTAAACCCGAACTTAAGCAAAATATGAAATTTATAACAAGTATTGTTGTGCCTGTTTCCTGGCGAAAGCAGTATTGCGGTATTTTCGAAGCCCGTGAAGCCGGAGTAATATATTATTTTATTGATAATGAATATTATTTCAAACGCGACGGTCTTTACGGTCACTATGATGATGCCGAGAGATTTGCGTTCTTTTCACGTGCGGTACTGGAAATTTTGCCGCACATTGACTTTAAACCCGATGTAATTCATTGCAACGACTGGCAGACTGCGATGGTGCCAATTTATCTTAATGCTTTTTATCGGGATAATGAGTTTTATAAGGATATAAAAACTCTTTATACTGTACATAACATACAGTATCAGGGTAAATATGGATATGAGTTGCTCGGCGATGTTTTGGGTGTGCCGGGAGATATGGAAGGTGTGCTCGATTACGACGGTTGTGTTAATCTTACCAAGGGCGCACTGGTTGCGAGTGATAAAATTTCCACTGTTTCCCCCACATATTCTCACGAAATTATGGACCCGTATTTTGCCCACGGTCTTGACGGAATTTTACGTCACCTGTCATATAAACTGACAGGTATTGTAAACGGTATTGATACCGATGTATATAACCCTGAGACCGACCCGCTTATTTTTAAGAATTTTACCGCCGATGATTTATCGGGTAAAGCAGTAAACAAAGCAGAACTGCAAAAATATATGGGACTTCCAGAAAAGGCAAACACCCCGCTTATAGGTATTGTTTCCCGACTTGTCAGCCATAAGGGCCTTGATTTAATACAACACGTTTTCGAAGAAATTATAGCCGATGATGTTCAGTTTGTTATACTCGGTTCCGGTGAATGGCAGTATGAAAACTTTTTCCGTCAGATGTCAGAGAAATATCCTGGCAAGGTTGCTATTCGCACTGGTTTTATCCCCGAACTCGCTCACAAAATTTATGCGGGTGCCGATATTTTCTTAATGCCCAGTAAAAGTGAGCCTTGCGGCCTTGCACAAATGGTGGCTCTGCGCTACGGCACTGTTCCCATTGTCAGAGAAACAGGCGGACTTAACGACACCATTAAAGATTCGGGCGATAATTTGGGTAACGGCTTTACATTTAAGCAGTATAATGCCCACGATATGATGTATGCTGTACATCGCTCTCTCGAAGGCTACCGCGACAAAAACGGTTGGGATATTCTTGTAAAACGCGCGATGCAGTGTGATAACAGCTGGGCGAAATCGGCGGGAGAATATATTAAGCTTTACCGCAGTCTCTAATATTATATTTACTTTTAGTGACATATATGGTAAAATTTAGTCCTAGGAGATGATTTCGATGATAGATGTTTTTAAAGCAATACTGCTCGGTATTATCGAAGGTATTACCGAGTGGTTGCCGATAAGCAGTACAGGACACCTTATTTTAGCCGATGAGTTTATAAAACTTAATATGGGCGCCGAATTCAAAGAAATGTTCAATGTTGTAATTCAGCTTGGCGCAATCTTTGCAGTAATTCTGTTGTTTTGGAATAAACTCTGGCCACTTACAACCCGTAAAGACAGTGCAGGTGTTATAAACGTTAAAAATATTGTGGGTGTTAAAAAATGCTCTATGAGTATCTGGCTTAAGGTAGTTGTTGCGTGTATACCTACCGTAATAATCGCTCTGCCGTTCGAAGATAAAATAGATGAGCTTTTCTTTAATTCCACTGTTGTATCTATAGCTCTTATTGTGTACGGTATTGCTTTTATTGTGATTGAATATCTCAATAAAGATAAAACCCCCAGAATTTCAACTATGCAGACTCTGTCTTACAAAACCGCATTTTTAATCGGTTGCTTCCAGGCTCTCGCAGTGATTCCGGGAACTTCTCGTTCAGGTTCAACCATACTCGGCGCAATGCTTATCGGTCTTTCGCGTACCGTTGCGGCAGAATTCAGTTTCTACCTGGCCGTTCCCACGATGTTCGGCGCAAGTTTACTTAAAGTACTTAAATTCGGCTTTGCGTATACAGGAATCGAAATTGTAGTACTCGCCGCAGGAATGATTACTTCATTTGTAATTTCCATAATCGCGATAAAATTCCTTTTGGGGTTTATCAAGAAAAACAGTTTCGCCACCTTCGGATATTACCGGATTATTCTCGGTATTGCGGTACTTCTCTATTTTTGTCTCTTAGCATAAGGATATAAAAATAACCCCCATCGGTTTTGGGAAATGTTCGTTAAGAACATTTCCCAAAACCGATGGGGGTTCTGTTTTTTATGCTTCTTTCTGAAGTTGTCTTTCAAGCCATACAGAACCTATATCCATCGCTTCATAAAGTCCTGTTTTTTCGCTTGTTTTGATAACCCTTTCCTTATCAGATAAAGATGTATCGCTTAACATAAGTAAAACTCTGATTTTATCGGCGGTTGTAATATCACCTGCTTTTTTGGTAGATAAAATTTCAAGTTTAATAATATACTTTTCTTCCATATTGCCGTAATATATTTCATTATCACGACGCACAAGGGATTTGCCCTTATATGTTAAAAATTCTGCCACTTCTATTTCCTCCTATCAATCTATCTTCTGCGGCTTTTCACCATAGAGATTAAAACGGAAAAGCAATGTTTCATCTTCCGGATTTGCACAACGAACCGTTGCTTCGGCAACACTTGCGCCCTTTAAAATATTAGCAAGGCCCATTATCTGACAAAGCTTTGATTTAAGATTTAATACATCGCCTTCTTCGGTCTCAAGAAAAACGTCACCGCGACAGGCATCCACCGCTTCTATGAACTCTTTAAAATCTATATCGTGAAGTTGTAATTTATAAGCCATATTCATTACCTCCGTATGTTTATTATACACTAAATAGTATATATTAAGCCAACAAATATGTCAAGAATTTCAAAATTTCTGAGTGAGCGAAACATTTAATTGACTTTTACCGCCAAATTTTGTACACTATATAGTAGGAAAATATGCTTTTTACGGAGGCTTATATAATGAAAAATACCGAAAAAACAATGGAACAAATTGTAAATCTTGCAAAGGGACGCGGCTTTGTATATCCGGGTAGTGAAATCTACGGCGGTCTTGCAAACTCATGGGACTATGGTCCTTTGGGTGCCGAACTTAAAAATAACGTTAAAAAAGCTTGGTGGAAGAAATTCGTTCAGGAAAATGAATATAATGTAGGTCTTGACAGCGCAATTCTTATGAATCCTGAAACCTGGGTGGCTTCGGGTCACCTTGGCGGTTTCTCTGACCCGCTTATGGACTGTAAGGTTTGTAAAACAAGACACCGCGCCGACAAACTTATCGAAGATTTTATGGCTGCAAATAACTTAAATGACAATCCTGCGGGTTGGTCGGATGAGCAAATGCTTTCCTATATTAAGGAAAATGGCATTACCTGTCCCTCTTGCGGTTCAGGTGACTTTACAGATATCCGTAAGTTCAACCTTATGTTCAAAACATTCCAGGGCGTTACCGAAGATTCTTCTTCTGTACTTTATATGCGCCCCGAAACCGCACAGGGTATATTCGTAAACTTCAAAAACATTCAGAGAACTACACGCAGAAAATTACCTTTCGGCGTTTGCCAGATTGGTAAGTCGTTCCGTAATGAAATTACCCCCGGTAACTTTATTTTCCGTACCCGCGAGTTTGAACAAATGGAACTTGAGTTTTTCTGCAAACCCGGTACCGACCTTGAGTGGTTCGAATATTGGCGTTCCTTCTGCAGAAACTGGTTGCTTGACCTTGGTATCCGCGAAGAAAACTTGAGACTTCGCGACCACGATAAAGAAGAACTTTGCTTCTATTCAAAGGCTACTACCGACTTTGAGTTCTTGTTCCCGTTTGGTTGGGGCGAACTCTGGGGTGTTGCCGACCGTACCGATTATGACCTGTCTCAGCATACAAATCATTCGGGCGAAGATATGTCGTATTTCGACCAGGAAGCAAACGAAAAATACACTCCTTATGTTGTTGAGCCATCCTTGGGTGCCGACCGCGTAACACTCGCTTTCCTTTGCGATGCTTATGATGAAGAAACCGATGAAAAGGGAGACACCCGTACCGTTATGCGTTTCCATCCGGCTCTCGCTCCGTATAAGGCAGCGATTTTACCGCTTTCTAAGAAACTCAGCGAACCTGCACTCGAAATTTATAGAAAACTTTCTAAAAAATATATGGTTGACTTTGATGAAGCTGGTTCTATCGGCAAACGTTACCGCAGAGAAGATGAAATCGGCACACCCATTTGTATCACATACGACTTTGACTCCGAAACCGATAACTGCGTAACTGTCCGCGACCGCGATACTATGGAGCAAAAGCGCATTCCGATAACTGAACTTGAAGCGTACATTGAAAAGGTAATAGAGTTTTAATTGGTATAATTCTTCGGTTGGAGCTGTGGGCAATCTTTGAGTTATACCTTTCTCCGCCGTAACATATATTTTTACGGAGGCAAAAAATGCAAATAGTAAACAGTATGATAATCCCACTTATTTTAGGACTTACATTTTTCCTTTTCGGTATGAATGTTATGTCGGGTGGTCTTGAAACAATGGCAGGCGGCGGCCTTGAAAGAACTATGAAAAAGGTTACAGCAAATGACTTTTTAGGCTTTTTCTTGGGCGCGGGAGTTACGGTTGCAATTCAGTCTTCATCTGCATTTACCGTAATGCTTGTCGGTCTTGTAAACTCAGGACTTCTTAATTTCGATAACACATTTGGTCTGATAATGGGCTCTAACGTTGGTACAACCCTTACAGCCTGGCTTTTAAGTCTTGCGGGAATTGAAGGTAAATGGTACGTTGAGCTTTTAAACCCAAGCTTCTTTGCACCGGTACTTGCCTTTATCGGTATTGCGATGCAAATGGTTTCAAAAAATGAAAAGAAGAAACAGCTTGGCAACATTTTCATCGGTTTTGCAATACTGATTTGCGGTATGGACCTTATGAGTGATTCTATGATAAGTGTTCGTACTATTCCGGGCTTTGACAGCTTTTTAGCTACACTTAAAAGCCCGATTATAGCGCTTTTAATCTCAACCGTTTTCACAGGTGTTATCCAGTCATCTGCCGCTACCATCGGTATTGTTCAGGCGTTGGCTTTCTCTGGCGGTATTACCTGGGAAATGGCTATTCCGTTGGTGCTCGGCGCTAATATCGGTACCTGTGTTACTGCATTAATCGGCAGTATCGGTACTAACAAAGCCGCTAAGCGCGTTGTAGTAATGCATTTCTCGGTAAATGTTTTCGGTTCAATCATTTGTATGATAATAATGTATATTATGAAGGCCTTTGGCGTTACCATCTTAGGTGCCGAAATCGCTATGGTTGGTGTTGCCATAGTTCATACATTATTTAATTTTATTAACACAATTATTCTTATCCCCGTTAAAAAGCTTATTGTTAAGTTCTGTGAAGTTGTTGTTCCCGATAAGGGAGATGCTAAGGACAAGCATACTGTATTTCTTGATGAGCGTCTTATTGCCGCACCCTCTATTGCGATTGGCGAATGCAAGAGCAGAGTAGAAGAAATGGCAGCATTAACACTTGAATCTTACCGCGATGCAATAGCTCTTATTGGAGACTATAACGAAGAAGTTGCCGCTAAGATACGCGAAATGGAAGGTGCTATTGACCGCTACGAAGATAAATTAGGTACATTTCTTGTAAAATTGAGCGGTGCCGACTTAAGCGATAACGACTCACACGAAGTTGCCAGACTTCTTCACGGTATAGGCGATTTTGAACGTATTTCCGACCACGCTGTCAACCTTGTTGATGCCGCCGAAGAAATACACGAAAAGAAAATCACCTTCTCTAAAGAAGCAAATGCAGAGCTTAAAGTTTTGGCCGATGCCACAACCGAAACGCTCGACTTAACTATCGATTCATTCAAAACCAATAATGTGACTATAGCAAGTGAAGTTGAACCGCTTGAAGAAGTTATCGATAATCTTAAAACTACTCTGCGTGAGCGTCATATTAAACGTTTGCAGGAAGGTAAATGTACGGTTGAACTCGGCTTCGTATTCAGCGATTTACTTACAAACTATGAAAGAATTGCCGACCACTGCTCCAACATTGCGGTTTCTACAATTCAGTTACACGCCGAAAAACAAGATTCACATAAGTATCTTAAATCTATTAAATCGGGCGCCGATGAGCACTATGTAACCGAATTCAAGAACTACTCTGAAAAATATTCAGTATAAAAAAATAATGCTCCGTAAACATTGCGGAGCGTTATTTTTTTATGAAAAATGTAAATTTGCAAACGAGAAAACAGGAGATAAAACGAGCAAAAAAGAGAAAAAAAGAGCTTTGAGTTTTTAAATTAATTTTTTTCAAAAAAGGTGTTGACAACTGTTTTTTATTGTGGTATTATACTAAGGCTCAGAAAAAATTTGGAGGTATTGTTATGTCTACATTTATGGCAAAGACTGCTGACATACAACGTAAGTGGTATATAGTAGATGCCGCAGGCAAACCGCTCGGCCGTACAGCCGCTAAGGTTGCTGACCTTCTCCGCGGAAAAGGCAAACCGGAATTTACACCCCACGTTGACTGTGGTGACCACGTTGTTGTTATCAACGCTGCTAAAGCAGTATTAACAGGTAAAAAACTTGAACAGAAATTCTACCGTCGTCATACCGGTTACATTGGCGGATTAAAGGAAGTTAAGTACTCAACTCTTATGAGCACTCGTCCTGAACTCGCTATGGAACTCGCAGTTAAAGGTATGGTTCCGGATACTACAATCGGCCGTAAGGCGCTCACACGTCTTCACGTTTATGCTGATGAGAAATTCGCTCAGGTTGCTCAGAAACCTGAAAAAATCGAAGATTAAGGAAGGGAGACAGAATAATGTTTGAAGGAAAACCTTATTTTTACGGTACCGGCAGAAGAAAGAGTTCTGTTGCCCGTGTACGTATCTACAATGGTACAGGTAAAGTAACCATTAACGACCGCGATATTGATGATTATTTCGGTCTTGAAACTCTTAAGCTCATCGTTCGTCAGCCGCTCAACCTTACAGGAACTGCTGATAAGTTCGATATCGTTTGCCGCGTAAACGGTGGTGGCGTTACAGGTCAGGCTGGTGCTATCCGTCACGGTGTTGCTCGTGCTCTTCTCCAGTACGATGCTGAACTCCGCGCAGAGCTCAAGAAGGCAGGTCTCTTAACTCGTGACCCAAGAATGAAGGAAAGAAAGAAATACGGTCTCAAAGGCGCCCGTCGTGCACCTCAGTTCTCAAAGAGATAATCTGTATTATTTCAATGTATTCAAAAACCCCGAAACCATCACGGTTTTCGGGGTTTTCTTTATGCCTTGATTTATATTTTGGTGCAAAAGTTATTAGAAATTGCTAATGCTCAATAAATTAGGATAAATATATCTTTCTAATAGGTAACTTCTATGACAGGTCATATGTGAACAAGGAACTCAAAAAAATCCTTTCAAGCAACGATATGCCCATTATAAGTGCACACGGGCTCCGACATAGCAATGCAAGTCTTATGATAAATAACGGCATTGATGTTAAAGCGGTTTCCGAGCATTTAGGCCATTGCAATATTGCAATCACGGGAGATATTTATTCCCACATTTTTGAGGAATACAAGGCGAGAATAGCAAAGTGTCTTGAAGATGAACTCATTTCTTAAATACGAAGATAGCAGTGTGAATCAAAAAATCACACTGCTATTTTTCTTTAAGAATCACAATTAAATTAAAGATGTCGGTGAATGTCGCATATAAATGTATTATACTGCTGATAATAATATTACTTGATTTTATTTGAAAGGTGTGATACAATACACGTGCGGGGAAGAAAAAACGAATTTGAAAGGAAGAGAAAATATATGGCTACTCAAATAGCTCCTACACCTATTTTAACGGGTAAGTCTGCAAAAAAAGTCCTTAATCAAATTAAAATTAAACCGTCAAAAGAAACCGAAAAAGGTATGGAAATTCTTTTTAATATGTTTAAGGATAAGGAAAAATAATTCGCATGGAAACTCATTACGAAAAATTATCTAATGATAACAAGCATTTGATTTCAGGGTTTTCTTGTGAGTCAAATACAGATGGTTTACCTGCTAATGCAAGAAGAAAAGTCAAAAAACATGACAAAGAAATAGAAACTTTTCTTAAACGAGAGGCATTGGATGAACAAAATCTTTTCTTAAATACAACCCACTTACTTATTAGTGACACGAATGAGTTGGTGGGTTTTGTTTCGTTATGTAATGATAGTCTATATTTGGCTGAAGATAGCAGAAACAAGTTCAAAACTATATACGCTTCTGTACCTGCTGTAAAGATCGCAAGGTTAGGTATAAATAGTAAGTATCACGGTCAAGGATACGGCGAACAATTGTTAAAGTATTCGCTATTTAAATCAATACAAATGTGTGATATTAGTGGGGTATCTTTTATTACATTAGATTGTTATAAACATAGAGAATCTTATTATGAAAAATTTGGGTTTTCTAAAACAGATGTGCAACCTAAAGAAAGACCATATGATACACCTATAAGTATGTGCAAACATGTTTTTACTTGGTTAAAAGAATTAAGTCAAACCGATTCATTATAAAATAGTAATATAACTTCTGTCATGTTACGGTTATTCTTGGTGCAAATTTGGTGCAACATTTTATGAAACAACATAAACTTTCTGCAACGATATTCCATTTTGGCAAAACAAAACCGCACAATATAAACGATTTTCAACGATATTACACGATATAAACGGTACACCGAAAACTCAAAGAGAAAATCTGTATTATTTCAATGTATTCAAAAACCCCGAAACCATCACAGTTTTCGGGGTTTTCTTTTTACCTCAAAATCTATCTTGGTGCAAACTTGGTGCTTTTTATCTTAAACCACAAACAAATCTATAACTATTTACAAGTCCGCCGCTTAACAACACACCTCCGATAATATCAGTGGCCCAATGCACGCCCGATAACAGACGACCCACAACCATATAAACAATAAACACCTTTATTATTAAAAGTACGCATTTTCTTAATTTTTCGTTTTTTATTCTGTCTCGTAACTGCATTACCGCCGTCGGCATAACACACAACACTAAGAGTGTTGTTGATGATGGGTAGGATGCTTCCAAAAAACCGCTTATAAGTACCGGTCTATAATTTATTACCACGCTTTCAAAGAAGAGATATACGGTAATTGTAGCGATATAAAAAAGACCGAGTATCAATATGCTATAATCCACTTTTAATATGTTTTTTCTTTTAATTAACTGTACAAAGCCCAACACCGCAAAGCCGAAACAAATAGCTACCGGTACCAGTCCCAACCAATCTGTCACCGTATAAAGCCACATATGCACACCCGTAAGATTATGAAACCACTTATTAAATGCCGAAAAACCAACCACTGAGCCATTTGGCCCTATTGGCGCTAAATTAACTTTAAGCAATAAAAAGGTCCATAAAACGAATAATTCTAAACATATAATGGTACTGCAAAGATTTTTAATATTTTGTTTTTTCATAAATAATCCCCCGTTTCTTGCCCTTACATCTTAATAGTTTAGATAAGATTTTACAAGAAACAGGGGGGCACATTTACGACACTTTGCGTAACATTACTTTTTTATATATACTAAAACCTTAATTGCCAGAAAAACAAATAATAATATAGCGGCATATGGTTGCAAACTTAATACAAATAAAAGCACCGCCAATGCATTTAATAAAATCGATATTTTGCCTTTAATTTTTATCCAAAAGTCATTATCACAGTTTTGAAAAGCAAGGGTTAAAACACCCCACAGTATAATTAAGGCGGTAATAATACAGTATAAAATCTTTAAATAAAGCGATACTGTAATTAAAGATAAAAGTGAAACGCCGCTTATTGTACTGCCTGTCCTTTCCGCAAAAAACGGCAGGAAAAACAGGATAAAGACCGAAATATCAAGCAATCCAAAACTTAAATCTCTGAAACCGATTTTGCCCATCTTTTTTTCTTCTTGGGCAATGTTTAAAAGCTCTTCTCCCGACAAGAATTCGTCTACCGTGACCGAGAAAAACTGTGCCAGATTTTTAAGCGAATCGATACTCGGATAACCTTTACCCGACTCCCACTTTGAAACCGCTGTACGCGATACATATAATTTTTGCGCAAGTTCTTCCTGTGTCAGACCTTTTTGTTTTCTTAATTCTTGTAATTTTTCCTTAAATTCCATATTGCACTCTTCCCTGAATGTGATAATCCCCGAAACCGTCTGGTTCCGGGGGCTTTATTATTTTGCGACCGAAGAAAAGCCTTTATCGACTAATAATTTTTCTATTTTTTCATAATTATCAGATATTGCTATAACGAGCATATTGCCGTTCCTGTAAACAAGCCTTTTAGAGAGCTTTAAAAACTCTGACTCATCCACATTTCTGAAAGACTCTGTAGCAGAACTCATACTTTTATTAATCTGCTCTATAGCACCGTTAATTTCTTCTTCGTTTTCAAAAATAAATGCGGCAGATACATCATAATTCTGGTCATCATCGTTGATGGACACTGAAAGTTTTTTAATATTTTCTGCCGAAAAACCAAAATGCGCAGGTATGTCTTCCCGGCTAAGCTCGGTCCACACGATTGATTGGTCACAATAACCCTTAATTTGTTCAGTTATCTGTCTTGCGCTCACCGATTCAGTTTTTTTACTACAACCGCATACCGCCATAATGCATAAAATCACGCATAAAGCGACTATGCAGCATCTTTTTAATAATCCCATACAAACTCCCCATAATCTTTTAAATTGCATTACTCAGAATTTATATATATTATACTATATTTTGTCAATTTAGTAAATATTTTTCGACAAAATAGAGAAATGTAAACATTAACCAATTTACATAATTTTATAATTCATATTATTTTTGCATATAAAAATATTAGGGTTATCCACCGAATTATCCACATTTTTTAACGGTTTCAAGCCATTTGGAAGGTTAAATACCTCTGATTAGTGTATTAAACGGTGGATAACTTTAATAACTTATTTAGGTTATGGCAGTTTACATAATAACATTTTTGCATAGCAAAGGTTAAAATATTGTAACTATTTGTCGAATTTTTACATCATTATATAGAGTAATGCGAACATTAAAATTTCATCGGTTGCATCACTTGTCAGCAATAAAAGTATACCCATAAGCAGACTTCTGTCAGCATCGATTTCCATATTTTTAAAGTTTATAAGTTCCAACAGATTTTTCCTTATGGGGATAGGGTTATTGTCTTTCTTCGGCGCCGAAATTTGAGCTACAGGCGTTTTTTGGTCAGATGATGAATTCGCACTTATTGCGGCTCTTCGTTGCATTTCACGCACCCTGTCTGCCGCTTGACGCAGTTCTTCAGCGGTAAAGCTATCCATAAATTAATACACCCCGCTTCATAAATTAAACATACCGCTTTCTTGCAGAAAAGGCAGCATATCAATAACTCTGAGAATTTTAACGGCACGGTCAAGCCGCTCCTGTCTTTTCTCGCTTAAATGCGGCCGTAAAGCCATAAGCAAACCTGTTCTACTGTCTGTCCCGCGACTTTTCATTTTTTGTATAAGCGGAACTATTTTCCCTATATCGATATCCGGTAACGCAGACGAGTTGCTTTCTTTTTCTCCCAGCACCGACTCGGCCATTTGCTTAATACGCGCCATCCCATCAGGGTCAGATAATAACTGCGATATCTTCTCGCTTAAATCATCCATTTTTATCCCCCAGAAGTGCCTTTATTAACTGCCTTGCCGCAGGGGAAGACAGTATCTGCTCAGTTTTGCTTTTATCGCTTAAAATATTGTTTAATTTCTGTTGCTGCTCACCTGATAAGGATGCCACAATATCTTCTACGTTACCGTTTTTGATTTTTTCTTTGTCTATACCGTTTTTTGATAACTCCAGCAATATTTCATTCATATTTTTTGGATTATTCAAACCAATTCCCCCTGTTATTCATTTACTATTTTATATGAAAAACAGGGCATAAAAATACCCCGACCTTTCGGTCGGGGTGTAATTTAATGATTAATCATTAACATAAGGAATAAGAGCTACCTGACGGGCACGCTTGATAGCTGTTGTGAGTTCTCTCTGGTGTGCAGCGCAAGTGCCTGTAGCACGACGCGGTAAAATTTTAGCGCGTTCAGAAACGAACTTACGAAGACAAGCTATATCCTTATAATCGATAACTTCCACACGGTCAGCACAGAAATGACAAACTTTTCTGCGCGGCTTTTGACGGCGGATTTTTTCATTCTTTTCCATTATTTCTGCCTCCTAATTCAATTTAAAAGGGCAAATCATCGTCAGAGGTGTTCTCAATCTCGATAAACTCATTACCTGCAGCATTGCTGAAAGAAGGAGCTACATCTGTAGCGGCACCTGAAGAATCACGCTTTGATTCAACAAACTGAACATTGTTAGCGATTACTTCAAATGCAGTTCTGTTTTTACCTGTGTCTTTATCAACATATCTGCGGGTCTGGATAGAACCCTCAATACCAATCATACTGCCTTTGCTGAAATATTTTGTAATAAATTCAGCGGTCTGACGCCAAGCAACGATATTAATAAAATCCGCCTGACTTTCTTCGCCTGCTTTATAGCGGCGGTTAACTGCAATAGAGAAAGATGTTACCGGTGTGTTGTTGCCGGTGTAGCGAAGTTCGGGGTCGGCAGTAAGTCTGCCGGTTAAAACAACTAAATTAAACATTTAAACTTCCTCCGTTATTTTTTAATAACCATTACACGAAGAACGCCATCGGTAATACCTGCTACACGTTCAAGCTCTGCCGGGAATTCCGGAGCAGAAGTAAAGGTTGTGAAAACATAGTAACCATCGGTTTCGTAGTTGATCGGGTATGCAAGCTTGCGTTTACCCCAATCATCAACATTCTCAACGGTTCCGTTTTCAGCAATCAAAGCCTGGAATTTTTCTGTTAAAGCCTTAACTTCTTCATCACCGGCTTTTACAGAGAAAACCATAGCTACTTCATACTTATTTGTAACCATTCGTTGCACCTCCTTATGGACTTTTGGCCTTATTTTTAAATAAGGCAAGGATTCTGGCGATATTAATCGACAGTACACCAATTATAGCAGTAATTTCCCTTTAAGTCAAGGTAAATTATGTCCATTTTATAAAAATATTTAAAAAATATAGGTATTTTTCAAATATTTTATTGCCAAAATATTGATTTTGCATTAATGTAATGTTATAATTTTTCTATTAATAAATATAAATGGTGGTGACTTAATGCTTTTAGCGGTAGACATAGGTAATACCAACATTACTCTCGGCCTTTATGATGAAGAAATTTTACTTTTCACCGCGCGACTTTCAACCGATTCACGCCGTACTGCCGACCAGTATGCTATTGACATTAAAGACATTCTGTTTTTGCACGGTTGCCGTCACGAAACCATAGAAGATGCCGTTATC
Organism: Acutalibacteraceae bacterium; assembly: GCA_045613385.1. Lineage (GTDB taxonomy): Bacteria > Bacillota > Clostridia > Oscillospirales > Acutalibacteraceae > SIG565. The sequence continues at coordinate 47,329 of JAZLAW010000005.1, forward strand.
TGCTCGGTTGTGCCCTCTGTAGGTAAGGCTGTCAGCAGTGCTATATCTTTGCTCTGCCACATTGTGCCCGTGGTACTCGGACCAGGTGTTAAAACAGGCCTTAATATAAGAATAGATAATCCCGCGCAACTCGGCGCCGACTTGGTTGCGGGTGCGGTTGGTGCTTTACACGAATATACAATGCCCTGCGTCGTAATCGATATGGGAACCGCCACAACCATCACGGTGCTTGACCAGAACGGTGCCCTGCTTGGCGGCGCTATCGCAGCAGGTGTCGGACTCACACTTAAAGCGCTTACTGAAAACACTTCGCAGCTTCCTGCTGTGAGCATTGAGTCTCCGAATAAGGTAATCGGAACAAATACCGCGGATTGTATGCGTTCTGGTCTTGTTTTTGGAACCGCGGCAATGCTTGACGGTATGATTGACCGCATCGAAGAGCAATTAGGACAGCCGGTAAATGTGGTGGCTACAGGCGGCCTTTCACGTGAAATCGTCGGCCACTGTCAGAGAAATATTATTTATAATGAAAATCTTTTGCTTGACGGCTTAAGACTTATTTATGAAAAAAATAATTAATTAGGTATTTTCTTGTGTTAATCAAGTTAATCAATATATTTTTGGAGGAATTAAAATGTTTAAAAGCGAATATTTGTCAAGAGTTTATGACACCGTTTGCAAACGTAATCCTGGGGAAACTGAATTTTTACAGGCGGTTAAGGAAGTTCTTACATCCTTAGAGCCCATTGTTGCAGCTAACCCGAAAATCGAAGCCAACGGCATTGTTGAGCGTATGGTTGAACCGGAACGTATGATTACATTCCGCGTTTCTTGGGTTGATGATAACGGTCAAGTACAGGTCAACCGCGGTTACCGTGTACAGTTCAACTCTGCTATCGGTCCGTACAAGGGCGGTCTTCGTTTCCACCCGACAGTTAATGCATCTATCATTAAGTTCTTAGGTTTTGAACAAACCTTTAAAAACAGTCTTACCGGTCTTCCTATGGGCGGCGGTAAGGGTGGTTCCGACTTTGACCCACGCGGCAAGTCCGATGGAGAAGTTATGCGCTTCTGCCAGAGCTTTATGACAGAACTCAGTAAACACATCGGCGCAGACACCGACGTTCCTGCAGGTGACCTTGGTGTTGGTGCACGTGAAATCGGTTATCTCTATGGCCAGTATAAGAGACTTCGCAATGAATTTACAGGCGTTCTCACAGGTAAGGGTATCTCCTACGGCGGTTCACTTATCCGTCCTGAAGCTACAGGTTTCGGTGCCGTTTACTATGTTGAAGAAATGCTTAAATCTTTCGGCGATGATATAAAGGGTAAAACATTTGCAGTATCCGGCTTTGGTAACGTTGCTTGGGGTACAGTTAAGAAAATCACAGAACTCGGCGGTAAGGTTATTACCATTTCCGGTCCTGACGGTTACATATATGATGAAAGCGGCGTAAACACAGAAGAAAAAATCAACTTTATGCTTGAAATGCGTTCTTCCGGTCACGATATGGTTAAGGATTATGCAGACAAGTTCGGTGTTCCTTACTTCCCGGGTGAAAAACCGTGGGGTGTTAAAGCAGATATTATTATGCCTTGCGCTACACAGAACGAAGTTGGTGTTGCTGAAGCAGAAAAAATTGTTGCTAACGGCGTTAAATACTATGTTGAAGTTTCCAACATGCCCACAACTAACGAAGCAGTTGAACTTCTTAAGAAAAACGGCGTAATCGTTGCTCCTTCAAAGGCTGTTAATGCAGGTGGTGTTTCGGTTTCAGGTCTTGAAATGAGCCAGAACTCAATGCGCTACGGTTGGACCGAAGAAGAAGTTGATGATAAATTACATCAGATTATGAAGAATATTTACAAAAACTCATTCGATGCCGCTAAGAAGTACGGTATGGATGGTGACCTTGTTGCAGGTGCTAACATCGCAGGTTTCGAAAAGGTTTGCGATGCTATGATCGCTCAGGGTGTTGCATATTAATAGCAAACAATAATTAACCCCCCGTTCGAAAGAACGGGGGTTCTTTTTATTTAAAAAATTATTTTGAAAACTCATCAAATGCCGTTTTTATATCTTTAAACACACCGGTCAATGCATTATCACTCAGTTTAACTACCTGTCGGTCGTAGGTAATAATTCCGTTAGTTTCGTCTTCAACATCACTCAGTTGAGTGAGCACCGTTGCGTTAAGTCCATATTTTATGGCGGGTAAAACCTGATTCTGATATAAATTTTTCAAATCTCTTTCAAAATCTTCTTTAGAATTGCATTTTTTATACCCAAAGGTTTTATCAAGATTAAATGAGTTGTCATATATCTTATAAGAATATCCGCCGAACTCGGATAATACAAGCGGCCTTCGCTTTGATAAATACGAGAATTTAATGGGTTTAAAATATATATGTTCGCTTACAACATCACTCGCACATTCATAAAACCAGCCGGATGCCGTATCGAAAATACGCGAAGAATCGAGTAATTTCAGTTCGCCGTATATACGGGCAGCTTCGTACTGACCCCAGCCCTCGTTAAATATGGTATAATAACAAACCGAGGGATGATTGTGAAGAGCCTTTAACATTCCCTTGGCGCACTCTTCAAACAGCGCTTTGCTAATACTGTTTTTATTTTTCTTTCTAATTTTTTTAAAACCAAGTGTTGGTAGCGCAGTGTCTGTTAAAAAACTATATTCACCGTTATTTACGCAGTCTTGGAACACCGCTACACCATAAATATCGCAATAATAATAAAACAGTTGCGGCTCAATCTTAATATGTTTTCTTAGCATATTAAATCCTAATTTTTTGGCAGTCAGAATATCGTTTTTATACGCATCATATGTTGATGGTGTGAAAATACCGTCACTGAAATACCCCTGGTCCAAAAGTCCGTTAAAGAAATACGGCTCACCGTTTAATGCTATAAACGGTTTATTGTTTCTTTTTTCTACCGTTACTGTGCGAAGTGCAAAATAAGAATTAACCTTATCTTCACCTGACTGTAATGTAAATCGGTAAATATATGGGTTTTCAGGGGTCCATAAAATAGGATTTTCCATTTTTACTTCAAATCTGTCACCCGCAAAGGTATACTCTTTATCTCCTGCAGGGGTGGCAATTTTTATATGCTTTTGTTCTTTGCCACCCTTTACCTTGATTATAACCGAATCGGTAGAAGAATAAACCTTTATTCTGTTTATGTGGTTTTTCGGCACACTCTCAAGCCATACTGTCTGCCATATGCCCGAAACCGCCGTATACCACATACCGCCGCGCTTATTGGTCTGTTTTCCGTAGGGCAGAGTCATATCCAGGTCATCGGTTACTTCAACTCTGATTATGTTGTCCCGGTCGTTCAGATAATCAGTAACATCAAAACTAAAGGGGAGATAACCGCCTATATTTTTTCCTGCAAAGCTACCGTTTATATATACTTCGGTTATCTGGTCCACCGCACCGAAATTGAGAAATACGCGGTCGCGTATGAAATCTTTTGGAAGTGAAAAACGGCGGGTATAAATATAAACAGAACCTTTTTTAAAGACCTTTGAAACTCCCGACACCTTAGATTCAGGGCAGAAAGGTACTGTGATTTCTCCCGAATATATATATGCATTCTTTCTTGTAACTTTAAAATCCCATTTGCCGTTTAAACAAAGATAGGAATCCCGTTCGAGCAGCGGCCGCGGATAGTCAGGTAACGGTATTTCGCCTAATTCTTTCTCGAACGGAGTGCAAAGCGACCGCAAACGCGGTTTTCTTTTTTCGCGAAATAGGAACATCAGCAGCGCCAAAATAATTGTCACCGCAAGTGCTGCTAAAAATATATTTTGATTTGGCATAAACGATTCTGTACCATCGCTGTTTTTTATTATCTCGGCATTTTTAAGCACGGTTTTTCCAATAAACGGACCGATAATTCCGGGGATTAATACCTGTGAGAATATTCTGATGCCCTGTAATCTTCCCGACTTTCCTTCGGGTGTTTTTTCGCGTATTACGGCGCCAAATACCGCCATACCCGAAAGATAGCCGCACATCATAAACAATGAGCCTATAAATACCGGCAGTTTAGACGTGAATAAACATAAAACTATAAAGCCTATAATAAGCCACAAAACAGATAAATTAGAAGAAAAGGCGAATCCTTTTTTATCATAGAATCTACCCCAAAAGGCCGTTACTACAGATGCTATAATTATTGCCGGAGCCATTATAAAAACATAGTCCGTCATGCCAAGTGACTTCTCATAATAAATTATAAGATATGGCATAAAAATTTGTATAGCAATATTAAAGATTATAAATAAAAATAAATTTTTATATAATTCTATATTATCCTTTATTGTTGATATGCGAAATCCGTAAACAATATTTTGTAAATATCCGTTTTTTGAAGGTTTTATTATCTTCTCTTTAATTATAAAACAACCGATTATACCAACAATCAGTGTTAAAACACCAATAACCGTAAAAATAACCGACCAACTATCAGCCTTTTTTAAGTCAAATGCCATGAATCCGCCAAAAACCGCCAGTATAGCGACAAGCGGCATCATAGCATTTATGCCCTCGGCGGCTCCACGATTGGTGGAATCTGTAGAGTCGGTCAACCAGGCATTAAAAGCAGCATCGTTTGCGGTTGAACCAAAAAATGTCATAACGCAGTCAAGAATAATAGTAAGCGAAACACCTACCGCCGCGGCAGACACGGTCAGTGGTACCAATTTGCTTATAATATCGGTGCGAATGAGTGTAAAACTAAGTATGGAAACACCCCAGAGTATATATCCGCCGCATATAAAAATTTTTCGTTTACCTATTTTATCGGATAACGCTCCCATAAACACCGTTGTCAGTGTGGCAGAAACTGCACTTGCGGCAACCATTAGTGCGATATCAGCTGCGGTAGCACCAAACATATTATAAATAAACACGTTAAAGTACATATTTTCTACTACCCACGCAACCTGTCCCATAAAACTAAATAGCGTAAGTACAATCCAGAATTTGCCCGACAATTTATTTTTCATAGTTGTTTCTCCACTTTCTTTGTTTAAAAAAGGCATCCCTACTTTTAAGGATGCCTAAAATTTATACTTTAAATATACCATTTATAAAGCGCATTGTCAACTTTTCACTCTGCTTGACTTTTACCCTTAAATCAAGTATACTTAAATTTGGTGATAATATGAAAAAATATTTTGATAAATTTTTGGGCTTTATAAACAAAGCTTTAGACTATATAAAGGCCCACAAAAAAGTTTCTGCCATCATCGGCGGTGCAGTACTACTGGTTATTATACTGATAATAGTTTTGGTTGCCGCAAAACCCGATGCTCAGACTAATAACAATCCCGAAACACCGTCTTCGGTTGGCAGTAATTTGAGCACACCATCTGAGAATACGCCAAGCAATCCTACTCAATCAGAAACCACAAGCAGCGAACAAGCAGAATCCGGAGACACGAACCGTGAACTCACTCAATCTGAAATTGATAAAATAGGCGAGTGGTGGTCATCGGGAGTTGATATAATTACTGAAGGCGATATTTCGCTTAACTAACTGTGAAAACAATTTGTTTTAAAGGGAAGCAGAGCTTCCCTTTTTTATATACTATTGAAAAAAGAAGTCTCAATTTCTTGAGACTTCTTTTTTGATTGTTTTTACTTATTAGTTAATACTGTTGATGCCGGATGTCCAACCTGCACCCCAACCGGTTTCGTTGTCATCGCCTTCTTTGAAGGTTGAAGCAACAACATCTTCTAAATCAAGTTCTGTTACGATTAATTCAGGAGTTTCATAGTTTTTCATAATACTCATCCACCTTCCCTTATTGCGCATCATTGCTCATAGCGACAGTATATTCACTGTTGAGAGCTGCATTAAGAATATCGTTATAGGATTTAGCATTATCAACATCAGGCATAATAACTTCATTACCCTTGATGATATAAGGAACTGCCACAATCTTAACATCCTTCATATTTTCAGGAATACCTGTCAACATAGCCGAAATATCTGCATAAGCTTCTGTCAAGGTCTTAACTGTGCTGAACTTAACGTTCTGTGCAGTGTAATCACTTATACCGATGCTTACTGTATCACCTGCCAACATATTAGCAGTTACTGCGCTGAGTTTCTGAGTATCAAGCAATCCTTCAGGAATGATGAGTGCGCCGACTGCCGAATATCCATCAGCAAGTACACCTACATCGCCCGACTTCTTAATCTGCGGAACGCGTGTTACAAATCGGATACCAGACTTGGTCGGGTTGTAACCTTCATAAATCGGATAGAGTGAAGCATCACGTGTTTCTAAGTCTACATATTCAGCTGTGAGCATCATTGTTTCAGGTAGTGCTACATTAAATGTAAATGTCTTACCTGTTACATCACCATCAACAACCTTCTTGGTTGTATTATCGGCTGTAAGCTTAAGTGTGCCGTACTTGAGAGCTTT
>JAZLAW010000006.1:0-107602 GCA_045613385.1 Acutalibacteraceae bacterium
CTTCTTCGATACTGACGTATCTTTGTCCTTGTTTACTCTCTCGATTTCTCTTAAGAATTGTCGGGTCCTTATTATTGTCGTTGTTTAATTTTCAAGGTCCATTTTTGCTCCCCTGTTTTTGGGCGCTCAATTATAATACCAAACAGAAACCCTTTTGTCAAGCCTTTTTTTAACTTTTTTTGATATTTTTTTTAGTTTTGTTTTTCTGCACAATATATGGTGGTTACTATTCCTTTTTTATACTATTTTTTAGATAAAAATACGCCCTGTACGTATATACAAGGCGCATATTTTATATATAATGTATATTTCGGTTAATCCAATTCGAAAGCACCGGTATAAAGTTGATAGTATGTGCCTTTTTCCGCCATTAACTTTTCGTGGTTTCCGCGTTCGATTATTCTGCCCTTTTCGAGCACCATAATAACATCGGAATTTCGGACGGTCGATAGTCGGTGAGCAATAACAAATACCGTTCTGCCTTCCATAAGTTTATCCATACCGCGTTGTACTATTGCTTCGGTACGGGTATCGATTGAAGATGTAGCTTCATCCATTATCATAACCGGTGGGTCTGCTACTGCAGCACGTGCAATAGCAATAAGCTGTCTTTGTCCCTGGGAAATATTGGCGCCGTTTCCCGAAAGTTCTGTATTGTATCCATCGGGTAAATGCGAAATAAAATCATCTGCTCCGACAAGTTGAGCTGCCGCGATACATTCTTCATCGGTGGCATCAAGTCTACCATAGCGGATATTTTCGAGCACCGAGCCTGTGAACAAATTAGTATCCTGAAGAACTATACCGAGAGAACGCCTTAAGTCAGACTTTCTGATTTTGTTAATATTAATTCCGTCATAACGTATCTTGCCGTCGGCAATATCATAAAATCGGTTAATAAGATTTGTGATGGTTGTTTTGCCCGCACCCGTAGCGCCAACAAAAGCAACCTTCTGGCCCGGCTCTGCATATACAGTAACATTATGAAGAACGGTTTTTTCGGGAACATAACCAAAATCGACATCGAACAGCCTTACATCTCCCGAAACCTTTGTGTATGTAACCGTTCCATCGCCGTGGGGATGTTTCCAAGCCCACATACCCGTTCTTTCTTTGCATTCGGTAATATTGCCATTGTTATCTTTCTTACAGTTGACAAGTGTTACATAACCAGCATCCGCTTCCGGTTCTTCATCCATAAGCTCAAAAACACGCTCAGCTCCCGCCATACCCATAACAATAGAGTTTATCTGTTGGGTTGCCTGATTTATATTTGCGGTAAACTGCTTAACCATATTAAGAAACGGAATAACTATACTAACCCCTATAGGCATACCCGATAAGGATATATTCGGCACGTTTGTTACAACGAGTATACCGCCGATAACAGCTATGCAAACATAAAGGATATTACCGATATTCATATTAATCGGCCCTAACATATTTGCGTAGGCATGAGCTCTGTACGCATCACTGAACAACTGTCCGTTTATTTCTTTGAATTCGGCATCGCACTTTTCTTCGTGACAGAAAACCTTGACGACCTTCTGGCCGTTCATCATCTCCTGTATAAAGGCTTCGGTTTTACCTACCGCTTTTTGTTGGCGCATAAAATACTTTGCGCTTCCGCCACCGACTTTTTTGGTAATAAGCGAAATTGCCAAAACGCCCAGAACTGCGACTAAAGTAAGCCAAACACTAAAATAAATCATAATAGAGAAAACACAAAGCGCAATCGAGCCTGATTGTAATAGAGATGGTAATGACTGAGATACCAGCTGTCTTAAAGTATCAATATCGTTGGTATAACGGCTCATAATATCACCGTGTTTATTGGTGTCGAAATACTTTATAGGTAAATTTTGCATACCGCTGAACATCGAGCATCGTACTTTGTGCAAAAATCCGTGCGTCATATAAGCCATAAGTTGAGTATGTAGAGTTATGGCGGCTATTGACAACACGTAAAGAACTATTAAAATAAGCACTTTTGATAAGATTTCGGGTTTTGCAGATGCCCAGTCGCCTGTTTCTATCCATTTTTGTATTGTTTCTATTGCCTTTTGGATAAAAAGTCCCGGTATTGCTGAGCATATAGCCGAAAACAATATACAAAAACAGGTTAAAGGTGCTAAAACAGGATAAAATCCAAAAAGCATTTTAACTGCGCGACCAAGAGTTTTTACATTGAGCTTTTTTCCTTGTGGCCGCATATTTGCCGGAGAGTTTCTACCGTTCATTGCCATATTAGTCGCCCTCCCCTGTATGTATTTGCTGCTCGTAAATTTCCCTATAAATATGGTTGTTTTTAATTAGTTCTTCGTGTGTGCCTACTGCAGAAATTTCTCCGCCGTCCAGAACCACTATCATATCCGCATCCATAACCGAAGAAATTCTCTGTGCGATAATAATTTTCGTTGTCTCAGGGATGAATTTTTTAAGTTCTGCGCGAATTTGAGCATCGGTGCGGGTATCAACTGCACTTGTTGAATCATCCAATATAAGTACTTTAGGCTTTTTAAGCAAAGCACGTGCTATACACAGTCTCTGTCTTTGTCCGCCCGATACGTTTGTACCGCCCTGTTCTATATATGTATCATAGCCATCGGGGAATGAGCTAACAAATTCGTCGGCATTTGCCATTTTACAAGCCGCTATTATCTGCTCATCCGTAGCTGTTTCATCGCCCCAACGGAGATTTTCTTTAATGGTGCCTGAGAAGAGTTGATTTTTTTGCAAAACAAAGGCAACTGCATCACGCAGTGTCTTTATATTATATTCTTTTACGTTTATTCCGCCAACCTTGACCTCACCTGAGTTTACATCATAAAGGCGGGGAATAAGAGAAGTGATTGTTGATTTACTTGAACCTGTGCCGCCGATAATACCAACCGTTGCGCCCGACGGTATATGCAGATTAATATCTTTGAGAACAAGATTGTTTTTATTACGGGCATAACTGAAATTAACACCCCGGAAGTCTATAGAGCCATCATTTACGGCAATGCTTGTATCTTCCGGAGATACGATAGCCGGTTTCTCTTCGAGCACTTCGCAAATACGCTTCATACTTTCAATAGACATTGTAAGCATTACATAAATCATCGAAAGCATCATAAGCGACATAAGTATCTGCATACCGTATGTAAGCATCGCCGAAATGTGACCTATGTTTACCGTAGTGCCACGAGAAGATATAGCCATCATTGAACCGACAATCAACACAAATGCCATATTAAAATAGCTGCAGAACTGCATAAGCGGCATATTGAACGCAACAATACGTTCTGCCTTTGTAAAATCGGTGCAGATATCCTGTGCCGCACCTTCAAATTTCTTCTTTTCATATTCTTCGCGTGAAAAACCTTTAACAACACGAATGCCCATAACGTTCTCTTCGATTGACTCATTGAGCCTGTCGTATTTTTTGAAAACGCGACGAAAAGCCGGCATAGCATTTTTTGCTACGAGCAAAAGGCCCACAATAAGAATCGGAACAACCACCACGAAGGTACCTGCCAGTGCGCCGCCCATTCGGTATGCCATAATAATTGAGAAGGTAAACATAAGCGGACTGCGGATTGCAGTACGAATGAGCATCATATATGACATCTGCACATTTGTAACATCCGTGGTGAGTCGCGTAACCAGAGATGATGATGAAAATTTGTCTATATTTTCAAATGCGAACGACTGCACTGCCGAAAACAAATCCTGTCTGAGATTTTTTGCAAAACCTGCGGAAGCCTTGGCGCAAGTTAGACCTGCGGTACCGCCACAAGCCAAAGATATAAGCGCCATACCTACAAGCAAAGCACCTGTTTTTGCAATTTCACTAACCGGAGCCCCTGCACTTATGTTATTTATCAAGTTTGCTGTTATGAATGGTATAAAGCACTCGATTGCCGCTTCGCCGACCATTAAAAAAAGCGTAATAATGCTCGGCCACTTATATTCGCGAATGCTTCCTGCTAATTTTTTTATCATTTTTCTACTCTTTACCTTCTTTAATATAATAATTGTACAGTAACAATTATACGGCGGTTTTACCGCAATATCAAGGGGAATTTTGTTAACAATTTTTAAAAAAACCGCCCACTAAGGCACACTTCCTTACGGAGTGTGCCTTAATGATATCCGTTCCTTTTCGGAATGGGTGATATATGCCTTACGGCATATGAAAGAACGGATATTATATCATAAATCCAAGACGAAGTCTTGAAAGCGGTATTGCCGCTTGCCGCATCGCAATGCGGCAGATTTAATGATTCAATATTCTCAAATGAAAATCTTTGATTTTCATAATGCCCTTGGCATTTCGGCGGCGTACCACCGCCGTCGGTTTGATAATATTATATCATATCTCGCTAGAAATATATCATTTTAACCTACCGAAAAATATTCTTTATTTTCGGCAGGTAATTACCTTTCTCAAAGAACGAAGCCACTATGACACTTTAAAAAACTGAAAGCGTCATTTTCTCTTTGCATAGACAAAGGGAGACAACTTCCTTACGAAATGTCTCCCTTTTGGCGGTTTTTAATTAGTCGCGTTTCTTATTGCGGAAGCCACGGCGCGGTTTGCGCTCTGTGTTTTCTTCTTCTGCGCCTTCTTCGATTACTGCACCGTTGATTTCAACGAGTGCATCGCGGCGGGAAAGATTAATTCTGCCTTGGTCATCGATTTCGGTAACTTTAACGATTACCTGGTCGCCTACTGCAACAACATCTTCAACCTTTTCTACTCGCTTAACATCGAGTTTACTTATATGAACAAGCCCTTCTTTGCCGGGAGCTATTTCAACAAAAGCTCCGAAATTCATAATTCTTGTTACCTTACCGCTGTAAACGGCACCGATTTCGGGGTCGTTAGCGATGGTTTCGATAATCATAACGGCTTGTTTTGCCTTCTCAATATCCAAAGCGGCAATAAATACATGACCATCTTCTTCGATATTGATGGTACATTCACACTGTTCCTGAATTGACTGTATAACCTTACCCTGCTTACCGATAACATCCCCTATCTTATCAGGACTGATAACGGTTGTGAGCATCTTGGGAGCATATTTGGAAAGCTCTGCTCTCGGCTCAGAGATTACCGGTAACATAATATCATCAAGTATATAATTACGAGCCTTGTTTGTCTTAGCAAAAGCTTCTTTAATGATTTCAGGAGTTAAACCGTGTACCTTTAAGTCCATCTGGATTGCGGTGATACCCTTTTTGGTGCCTGCAACCTTAAAGTCCATATCTCCATAGAAGTCTTCAAGACCCTGGATGTCAACCATTGTCATAAAATCGCCGTATACGCCATTGTCTCCTGTGATAAGACCGCAAGAAATACCTGCAACCGGCGCCTTAATCGGAACACCTGCTGCCATAAGAGCCAAGGTGGAACCGCAGATAGAAGCCTGTGAGGTTGAACCGTTACTTGAAAGTACTTCGCTTACTACGCGAATAGCATATGGGAACTCTTCAACACTCGGAAGAACCGGAACGAGTGCGCGTTCTGCCAAAGCACCGTGTCCGATTTCACGTCTGCCGGGGCCACGTGACGGCTTGGTTTCGCCAACCGAGTAAGATGGGAAGTTGTAGTGGTGGATATATCTCTTTTCGGTTTCTTCATCAAGGCCATCAAGCTTCTGAGCATCGCTTACAGAAGCCAATGTGGCAACCGAGAGAACCTGTGTCTGACCACGTGTAAACATACCCGAACCGTGTACGCGGGAAAGCAAATCAATCTGTGCATTTAATGGACGGATTTCATCGATACCGCGGCCATCAACACGTTTTTTCTCGTTCTTGAGCCAATCGCGAACAACGTGTTTCTGAACAAGATACATAATTTCATCAAGTTTTGCTTCGTTGCCTTCAAAACGCTCATCGAATTTTTCGTGTACTGCATTATAAATAGGAAGTAATGCCGCATCTCTTACGAGTTTATCATCGGTATCGAGTGCTTTTTTAACATCTTCGATACAAAATTCTTCGATTTCTGCCATAATTGCGGGGTCGGGGTCGTTGGATTCAAACTCAAACTTCGGTTTGCCGATTTGGGCAACGATTGAGTTGATAAATTTAACAACTTCCTTGTTTACTTCGTGGCCCTTCATAATAGCATCGAACATAAGGTCATCAGGGATTTCATTACCGCCTGCTTCAATCATAGCAACCAAATCTGCAGTTGAAGAAACTGTCAAATCAAGTTCTGATTTTGCACGCTGTTCGAGATTCGGGTTGATAACGATTTCGCCGTCAACAAGGCCAACTTCAACGCTGGAAATAGGACCTGCCCACGGAATATCGGAAATAGCAATAGCGGTAGATACACCGATTGCTGCTGCGACTTCGGGTGAGCAGTCAGGGTCAACCGACATAACGGTTGCAACAACTGCACAGTCGTTACGCATATCCTTCGGGAAGAGCGGTCTGATCGGACGGTCAATACATCTGCCGGCTAAAACCGCCTTATCGGTAGCTTTACCTTCACGGCGTGTAAAAGAACCGGGGAAACGACCTACGGCATACATTTTTTCTTCATAGTCAACTGATAATGGGAAGAAATCAACACCCTCGCGCGGTTTTGCAGATGCGGTTACTGTACAAAGCACCTGTGTTTCACCGTAAGAAGCCAAAACTGCCGCATTAGCAAGTTGAGCCATTTTGCCGGTTTCGATTTTAAGGGGTCTGCCGGCAAGTTCGGTTTCATAAACCTTGTAGTTTTCAAACATATTTTTTACCTCCTGAACTTTTTGAGGTGTTTCCGTTTAGCAATAAGTTCATAACCGGAGTTTCCGATCATCAACTTACCGCTAAACAACGAAAAACCTCTTTTTTAATAATACAATAAGGCAGACCGTAAACGGTCCGCCTTATATAAATTACTTACGAAGACCAAGCTTTTTAATGATAGCACGGTATCTTTCGATATCATTCTTCTGCAAGTATGCAAGTAGGTTACGTCTGTGACCTACCATCTTCATAAGGCCGCGGCGGGAATGATGGTCCTTAGCATGTACCTTAAGATGTGCATTGAGTTCGTTGATACGGTTTGTGAGAAGAGCAATCTGAACTTCAGGAGAACCTGTGTCGCCTTCGTGCACAGCGTAATCAGCGATAATCTGCTGCTTTTGTTCCTTTAACATTTGTTTCACTCCTTTTATAAATAATGCCTGAACCGAGCAATAGGTCATAAGTGTTCCCCGAAGGGCAGTCGCCTAAAGCACAGTAAAGGTAACGCGGTTACATTTCATAACCTTCGGTATTATAACACAATTTTTTACAAATGTAAAGTACTACTTATTGTACCCTTGTTTCACGCAAATAACAAATTATTGTAATTTTTTATTTTTTATAAAAAAACCTTTTATTTTTTACTGTTTTAATATAAAATAAAATTAATGGGGGTGTTTTCATTGCCAAACACAATAAGAATGAAAATCGGTGGGATAGAATATTCGATAACCAGCGAAGATGATGAAGCTTATATCCGTTCGCTCGGCAGCGAACTTGAACGCCGTATTAACAACATCCAAAAGCGCAGTCCCTTTTTATCCACAAATATGGCAGCCATCGTTACAGCGCTTGAAGCATTGGACGAATGCAAAAAAGAAGCGGCAGAAAACGAAAGACTGCGACTTGAAATCAAAAAGCTTCTTGAAGAGACTGCATGTGCTAAACTCGATGCGGATATTTTGCGCCGCAAATTAGACCAGCTCTCTGGTACACAGGAAGAAACCTATACCAATACTGCAGACGGAGATTTACCATTCTGATGAAAACTTTTGAAGTTCTCTCCCCTGTCGGAAACGAAGAGATGCTCATTGCCGCCGTGCGAAGCGGCGCCGATGCGGTATATCTCGGCGGCGCACACTTTAATGCGCGCAGAAATGCCGAAAATTTTTCCGATGACCAACTAAAACAGGCAATAGAATACTGTCATATTCGTGGGGTTAAGGTCTTCTTAACCCTTAATATTGTTGTGTCGGAAAACGAAATGAAAGACGCAGTCACTCTGGCAGAAAACGCGTATAAATACGGAATAGATGGCATTATTTGCGCAGATTTAGGTCTTATATCGCTCTTGCATCTGCATTTTCCGTCTCTGCCGTTACACGCTTCAACCCAGATGACTGTAACAAATGCCGCGGCTTTGCCACTGCTCAAAAAGCTTGGTATCTCACGTGTTGTTTTGCCGCGCGAAATGAACCGTGAGCAAATTCGTGAATTCTGCGAAAAGGCGAATAAAGAAAATATTGAAGTTGAAGTTTTCGTGCACGGCGCACTTTGTATGAGTGTTTCGGGACAGTGTTTAATGAGTGCTATGCTCGGTGGCAGAAGCGGTAACCGCGGTTTGTGCGCCGGTACTTGCCGACTTCCATTCAGTGCCGATAAAGGCAACTCTTATGCTTTAAGCCTTAAGGATTTAAGTTTACTCGATTATATAGGAGAACTTAAAGACATAGGTGTTACTTCTTTTAAAATTGAAGGCCGTATGAAACGCCCCGAATATGTTGCGGCAGCAACGGCGGCGGTAAGAAGTGCCGTGGATAACAACTCTGTGCCGGGTGAGTTGCGCACAGCGCTTTGCAATGTTTTTTCGCGTTCGGGTTTTACAGATAGATATTTTAGTGGCGAATTATCACCCGATATGTTCGGTATAAGGACTTTGGATGATGTTCAAAATTCACCCGAAGCTTTTCCTAAACTGCACGAAATTTACCGTAATGAACGTCAGCGTATACCGATTAGCGCTATATTGTCGGTAAAGACAAACGAAAAAATCACACTTTCTCTGTCCGATGGCACAAATATAGCCGAAGTCTCGGGAGATATTGCAGAAAAGGCCATCAACCGACCCGTTACAGAAGAAATGCTGCTCGGCAATTTGCAAAAGTTTGGCGGCACACCTTATTTTTTGGAGAATACAAAAATTCTTCTTGACGACGGACTGTCTGTCAGTGCGAAGGTTATCAACAGTTTGCGCCGCGATTGTGTGGAACAACTGAACACTTTACGCGCCAAACCAAAAAAGGCAGATATTATTTGTTTCCCAATTACAAACCAATCTCCTGTGGCTAATCGAAAACCCGCGCTTTTCTGCCGATTCGAAAAGGCGGAACAGCTACCCGACAACTTCCACGGTATAAAATATATATCCTTGCCGCTTGAAAGCCGTTCCTATGATGTTTTCGTGCCCGATAACATTATAAAGGTAGTCGATATTCCAAGAAACTTTGATATCGAAATAAAAAAGAAAACGCTTATTGATTTCAAAAATAACGGATTCTCCCACGCGCTTTGCTCCACCCTGGCAGATTTTTCGGTAGCATCCGATATGGGCTTCTCGGTTATAGGTGGAGCAGGACTTAATGTGTTTAATACATTTTCCGCCGAATTCTTATTCGATAACAAAGCTGCGGCGCTGGTGCTCTCCCCCGAAATACAACTTCGTAACACAGCTTCCTTCAGCGGTAATGTCGGTGTTATAGCATACGGTAATATACCGCTCATGCTGACCGCAAACTGTCCGATAAAAAATAAAATGAGCTGTTCTGAGTGCGGCCGCTCAAAATTTTTGAGAGACCGCAAAGGTATTGAATTCCCTGTCAGATGCCGCGGCGGTATGAGTGAAATTTTAAACTCACGTCCCATATGGCTTGCCGACAGATTCGATGAAATAAACTCTGCCTTTGCAGTTCTTTATTTTACTGATGAAACAAGAGAGCGTGTAACACAAATTATAGATGCCTATAAAAACGGCGACGCGCCCGATGTAGAGTATACGCGCGGACTTTATTACCGCGGAATTATATAAACAAAAACAGGATGGAATTACGGAAAGTATCGGCGGTTATTAAACAATTATACCCGCGGCTTTTTGAAAAAATAGGTGTTTTAAAATAAATATTTTATTTTTAGTCAAATTATGCTATAATTCGACTAAAAAGCCTATAATGAAGAATTTGATAGAAAGCAACCAAATTTAAGGTGGTGTTTATTATGAAAGGGATTAAAAAAATATTATTTGGCATAGCATTAATTTTGTTGGGTTTTGTCTGTTTATATGCTTCTTCTCTTGGTGAATGGGGTGTTGGACAAGTAATAGGATTAATTATCCCCGTTGTTGGCTCTATCTTTGCAATCATAGGACTTTTAGATAAAAGCGAATAAATTATAGTTTATTGAACAGATTATCATAATCTCTCATAAAGGGTTTTGAATTCTCCTAACAAAAGATATTTGACGCCAAATATCTTTTGTATCAAGGAATTATACAAATGTAAAACGGATGTGTAAAATTTCTGCACATCCGTTTTACTATCTCAAAAGAAAGTATTAAAATAGTGATATTGTGAGATAGGTCTCACATTGATATTTTGCCTAACGGCAAAGTGATATTAAAGCCTTGTGGTTTTAGTGATATTTTATTCGCCCTTTAACTCGCGAAGCGAATACCACTCGGTTTTATCCGAATATAGCTGCGAAGCAATATAACTTACCATAAGGCGAATAAAACTGGGGTTGTGTCCTTACGGATACAACCCCTAGCCATCCTGTTTTTATTTTACTAATGCAGCTCTTAACTTTTTATTGCCCTTCATAAGTCCTAAAAGCTCTTCAACAGAGCTTATGAAATGTTGATTTTCGGCCATCTGCTCTTTGAATATTTTTATATATTCTTCGTTTCCGTATATTGATGCACACACAAGCGCTACTGTCATATCAACGGCTTCGCCATCGCCCTCAACATATATGTCCTCAAGCATATCAAAGAGTTTCTTAATAGCCTTTTTGTTTGCCTTGGGGTCACCAAGCATATCTTTTATTCCTGCGGCAAAATTTGTGGTAAAGAATTCAACACTTAAAAACTTGCCATACTTTGCAACACTTTCTTTATAAGCATCTTTAAATTCTGGGAATACAGCGAGTAATTTCTGTATGAGAGTTGATATTGTTACCGCATCTCCCTTTTCGGTAGTGGGAAGCGCAATTTGACCGGCGGTGTTTTTAACTGTCTTTTTAAGGCCCAAGTGAGCGCGAAGCGTATCGGCAAAATCAACGCCTACCGCCGCTGCATCGCGTTCAGTCTGGTCTTCTTCAAACAACCAACTGGTAAGTTTTGTAAACTCACCGACTTCGCCATCGGTAATATCCGCCACCAAAATCGCAAACATTTTTGTTTCTTCTTCGTAGCAAACTTTTACTGCTTTGATATCGTTTTTAAAGATATCTCCGTCTGATACAAATTTTTGTCCATCAAGCAACGGCTTCATTTCTTCGATAACCACATTGTAGTATTTCTTATCCATTAAAGTCACATCCAAATAAATTTTTACTTAACCATTATACAATAGTTTTAACCATTTGTCACCTAAAATTTTCTTGTAAGGAGAGTTTTAGTTGTGTATAATGTTTTTGTAAGGGTTTTTACCCAAAAAATAAATGTTGGATGGTATTTATGAATCTCGCAGATATTAAAACTATTGAACAGATTTTAAAAAAGGAAGGCTTTTCTTTTAAAAAATCTCTCGGCCAGAATTTTCTTATTAATCCCGATGTTTGTCCCGCTATGGCAAGTGCCGCCGCAGACAAGAACACCGCCGTGCTCGAAATCGGTCCCGGCATAGGCGTTCTTACAAAGGAGCTCGCTAAAGCGGCAGGTAAGGTGGTAACTATAGAGCTCGATGAACGGCTAAAACCTGTTCTCGCAAAAACCCTTGCTGAATTCGGTAATGTAAAGGTTATCTTCGGCGATGCAATGAAACTTGATTTGCACAAAATAATTTCCGAAGAATTTACAGACTTTAAAAAGGTCACAGTTTGCGCAAATCTTCCCTACTATATAACATCACCTATTATTATGATGCTGCTTGAAAGCCATCTGCCTATTGACTCGGTGACGGTTATGGTGCAGAAGGAAGCCGCCGAACGACTTGCTGCAGAAGTGGGAAGCCGCGAAGCCGGAGCAGTAACGGTAGCTGTAAACTACTACGCAACCGCTGAAATTCTATTCGGTGTAGACAGAGACTCGTTTATGCCGCCTCCAAACGTAGACTCCGCGGTAATAAAACTTAACATACGCCAAATACCACCTGTAAAGGTTCGTGATGAAAAAAGGTTTTTCGCGTTCGTGAAAGCTTGTTTTGCACAGCGCCGCAAAACTTTAGTGAATACCGTTTCAAATACACTGCATATCGAAAAAGATACCATTAAAACTATTCTATGTGAGCTTGGTATAAGCGAAACGGTGCGGAGCGAACAACTTAATATGGAGCAACTGGCACAGATTTCAAATAATCTGTTTTAATAGTTTACATAAAATATATTATGTAAACTATTAAAACAGAAATCAACCCCTGTCTTTCTCGACAGGGGATTTTTTTATCTGTATGTTTTGCCAAGTCGCGCAGCTATGTCGCGTAATTCTTCATCGCCGTAAAATTCAATACTGAGAACACCGTGTTCTTCGCTGATTTTATGGATTTTGACTTTTCTGTGCAATGCTTCGGTAAGCGCCAACTGTACCTCGGTATAATAACTTTCCCCGCCAAAAGCCAGTTTGTCTGATTTCTTTTCGCGTTTTGTCTTGGCGGCACGTGCCACTCTTTCAAGTTCTCGCACCGCTGCACCGTTAATTGCCATTTCGACCAACTGTTCGCGCACCATTATATCATCTGCCGCAAGAATTGCCCTGGCGTGTCCCGGAGTTATAACACCATCTTTTAAGAACTGTAATTCGCGTTCAGGAAGATTTAACAGTCGCAAAGCGTTGGCTACTGCAGAGCGCGATTTTCCGACGCGCGCAGCCACTTCTTCCTGTGTCAGATGATAGGTTTCCATTAATGTGCGGTATCCCACCGCTTCTTCAACCGGATTTAAGTCTTCACGTTGGAGATTTTCTATTAGTGCTACTTCCATAATCTCCTGTTCGCTGAAATCTTTAAGTATAACCGGTACCTTTTCAAGACCCGCCATACGACTCGCGCGCCAACGGCGTTCACCGGCAATTATTCTGTATGTACCGTTTGTAAGCGGTTTTACAATAATTGGCTGCAACAAGCCATGCTCACGTATGCTTTCGGCCAATTCTTGAAGCGCACCTTCATCGAACTTCTTACGCGGCTGCTCCTTATTAGGCTCAATATCTACTATTTTGACGGTAACTAAATCGTTCTGATCGGTAGAATTCTCGTTAAACAGAGCATCCAAACCCCTACCAAGTCCACCTTTTTTAATAGCCATATCAATATCTCCTGTTTCTACTTATAAATTCTTTTGCCAATTCATCGTACGCCTTAGCACCTTTTGAACGCCTATCGTAGTATTGAATCGGCATACCGTAGCTCGGTGCTTCGGATAGTCTTACTGCGCGCGGTATTGTTGTTTTGTATAGCTTGTTTGCAAAGAACTTTTTGAGTTCTTCCACAACCTGATGCGTCAAATTTAATCTGCCATCATACATTGTCAACAATACGCCTTCCAACTCTAACTCTGGGTTGTAGAGTCTTTTTATCTGCCGTATGCTCGACATCAACTGCGAAAGTCCTTCCATCGCATAGTACTCGCATTGAAGCGGCACAAGAACGGTATCTCCCGCTGTTAAAGCATTTATTGTAATAAGCCCCAAGGAAGGCGGACAATCAATTAATATGTAGTCATATTTGTCCCTTACAAGCGATAAGGCGCGTTTTAACTGGGATTCGCGTTGCTCTATGGTTATAAGTTCTACTTCGGCACCCGCCAAATCCATATTTGCCGGTATCACACTGACATTTTTAAAGGTCGTGGTTACCGTAGCCACTTCGGCTTTTTGTGCACCTATTAAAAGGTCATAGCTTGAAAAAACTACTTCCTTTTTGTTGATACCAAAACCGCTTGTCGAATTCCCTTGCGGGTCTGCATCTACAAGCAAAATCTTTTTCCCGGCATTACCAAGACCTGCCGCAAGATTTACGGCAGTCGTTGTCTTTCCGACGCCGCCCTTTTGATTAACTATTGATACTATTTTCCCCATCTTTTCACCATCCGCGACTTTTTGTATCAAACATTTCGCTTATTTATTATACCATATCAAATTATACAGTACAAGAAAAATAAAAAACAAAGCAGAAAAAACTGCTTTGTTTCACGTGAAACTATGTTTTGTCACCAGCTTCGAAGAAAACGCTCATTAAAAGACCAAATAGAATTGCCGCGGTGATACCTGCAGCTGTTGCGGTAAGTCCGCCGCAGAGCGCACCTATCGCCCCGTGCTCAGCAATAGCTTTTTCCACTCCTTTAGCAAGGCTATAGCCGAAACCCGTTAATGGAACCGTCGCACCTGCACCCGCAAATTTAACCAATTTATCGTAAACTCCAATGCCTGTCAGGATTACACCGCTAACAACATACCCGACCAATATACGCGCCGGTGTGAGTTTTGTGTAGTCAATAAATATTTGCCCTATTGCACAAAGAAGGCCGCCAATGGCGAACGCATAAGCGCAATTTAATAATATTTCCATTTTTTCACCCCTGTTTAGTGTGCTAAAAACATCCTGTTTTATTCGTTAATATCAAAATTTCTCATTTGTTCACAGAAATCATCATATGATATATATTTAACACGTGTAGAAAAAGCATTTTTGGTTCTGAGCGTGATTTTGATATTACAAGTGTGTTCTTTTAAATCTAAAGGAAATCGTATAATTTTTATGATACCAATGTTTTTCGCGGAAAATTGTGTCTCCTGCCACTCATATCCTTTGACAAAGGCGGCCAAAACGGTTTTGCCAAAACTTATTTTCTGCCTTTTCTGGCTAAATACAGCATATGCAACCATCAACAATACGCAACCCAACGATAAGAGATAAAAAAACAAGACCAGTTGCCAAAAATCTTTTATAAGGTGAGTTAAAACACAAAAAAGCAAGGTAAAAACCGAAAAAAGATAGAAGGGAAATTTATAAAAACGGTAACGACTTGCACACGAAGCGTTTATAAACCGCTCTTTTGTTAACCTTTCTTTTTCTGTAAACGGATTTTGGTTTGATTTGATAGCTGGAGCCAACAAAACGCTTCTTTCTCCACGCCTGTTAGAATGCGCTATGTCTGCCTTGATGAATTTTCTCTTAAAAAGCAACATAATCGGTGTTCGCGCCGATACATAGCTTCCCACCAAAGCTTTATTTATAAAAACACTACGCTTCGTTAAAATACCGTACCGCACACATATATGGGTTCTGTTAGAGCAAACTTTAAAATTAGCGTATACCGCCAAATAAAAAATAAGCGCACACACATAAAACACCGCAAATGCTATGGTTAAGCCATTTTTTATTCTATCAAAATACGGCAAAGAGCGGCTAATATTATCGATTTGTTCGAAAAACAACTGCGGAAGGTGCACCCCCAACAAATTTCCGAATCTATTCAGGATGGGAAGCACCAATATAACACCGTTTATCGCTGATGAAGCTACGGCTGAAAGCAATAAAATTTGCCCGAAAGAAAACCGCCCGGCGTTTTTGAGTTCCTTTATATTTAGTGATGATAAAAATTCTTCTTTTTGATTAGCCCGCAAAACAAAACGGCAGTCTTCTCCAACCCCGGCGGCTTCCGTATTTAATCTTACCGACACCGCAGAAAAAAGTTTATCGGCGGGATATTGTAAAATTTCCACCGAAGAAATGCTTTTAATTGGTATCACGGCTCTTCTTACACGCAAAAAACCCGTTTTCAAAACGATTGCCACTCCGTTGGCTTTTATCTCAAAGTGCCTATATCTACAAATAGATAAAATCAAAAAAATCAATATTGCAAAAAACAGAACAATTTTCTTTTCTTTTAAAAAAGTTATGGTGGCTATCAGACTCCAAAAACCAATATTTCTGATGATATATAGTGGATGCGCCTTAAATCTCAACTTCTTCGCCACAATCTCCGATTATATTAATAATTTTCAAGACACTCTCCCTTTCGAGCTCTGCAATAACAAGATTGACTTTCACGGCGCGCAACGAAACCCGGGACAACCCCAGGAGTCTTGATAGCGGCGTAGTAAACTGCTCGGCATATATCAAACGCGGCAGCGGTAAAATCCTTTTTGTCTTTATTATTACACCGCTTTTTACTATTATTGCGTTTTCTACCAACAAGACACTATAATTTTTAAAAAACAGGCATAAATAAACAATAACCGCAAACAAAAGACAAGCTGTTGCGGTTATTATCGAAATTAAAATATTATGTTTCACGTGAAACATTGTCAATGTGACGCTCAATATAGCAAAGGTCAACAACGCTCTTATAACATATAGAAAACGCGTTTTCATACCAGGTGAAAATTTTTGCAAAATACTACCCCTTAATTTGTTTCCAATACTGTTCAAACTTCTGTTCAAAAGAGTTGTCACCGAAGTTATAGTATTTTTTGTCCTTCACGGCATCGGGTAAATACTGTTGTTTAACATAATGATTAGGGAAGCTGTGTGGATATATATAATTTTGCCCTTTTACCTTTGCATCCGCGCCATCAAAGTGCTTGTTTTGCAACTGTCGTGGAACACTTCCCGTAAAGCCCTTTTCTATATCCGCCATAGCCGACGCTATCGCATCGTGTCCACTTGCCGATTTAGGACTGATTGCTGTTAGTATAACCGCATTTGCAAGTGGTATACGCGCTTCCGGTAAACCTACCTGTAAAGAGGTGTCAACCGCAGCCTTTACTATAGGTATAATCTGTGGATATGCAAGGCCGACATCTTCATTTGCACAAACCAGCAGTCTTCTGCAAGCGCTCTGAAGGTCGCCTGCTGCTAAAAGTCGCGCAAGGTAATAAACTGCTGCATCTGGGTCGCTTCCGCGCATAGACTTCTGGTATGCTGAAATTATATCGTAGTGCTCATCGCCATCGCGGTCATATCGCACCGCATTGTTTTCGAGCAACTGCTCAACCATTTCATCATCGATTACCACATTTTTCTCTCCGCTCTGGGTTATAAAACAGAGCTCGAGCATATTAAGACACCTGCGCACGTCACCCGCGCCTGCTGAAGCTATTTTTTTAATTGCTTGTTCGCTTATTTCTACCGTAACATTGTTTTCTTCGGCCAAAATACGCTCAGCGCGCCGTAAAGCAGGTAATATATCCTGTGGGGATAACGGTTTAAACTCAAAAACCGATGAACGACTAAGTATTGCGTTGTATACATAGAAAAATGGGTTCTCAGTTGTAGAAGCTATGAGAGTTATATCGCCGTTTTCTATATACTGAAGCAGTATTTGTTGTTGTTTTTTGTTGAAATACTGAATTTCATCAAGATATAACATCACACCGCCGACGGCTTCTATTGTGTTAAGACTATCGATAATCTCCTTTATATCAGCAGTGGAAGCCGTAGTCGCGTTCAAATAATACAATTTTTTGCCGCACTTATCTGCAATTATGTTTGCTATTGTTGTTTTTCCCACTCCCGAAGGACCGTAAAAAATCAAGTTAGGAATATTTCCGGATTCGATAATTTTACGTAAAACCTTATTTTGCCCCAATATGTGCTGTTGACCGCATACTTCTTCAAGGCTTTTGGGTCTTATTCTATCTGCTAACGGACTTGGCATAATACACCTTCTTTTTTAGTATATATATTATATTCTACTACTTTTCAATAAAAAAAACAATGGCTTTGTGGTGTTACTATGAAAAAAGTGCTATTTATCAAAAACGCAATGGTTTTAACTATTACTTCACTTATTCTCAGACTGCTGGGTGTCGTTTTTCGTATATGGCTTTCGGCAGAAATAGGCAGCGAAGGCATAGGATTGTATCAAATCATTTTTTCTTTCTATATTCTTGCCGCAACCTTTGCAACAAGCGGTATTTATACCGCCGTAACCCGACTTGTTGCCGATGAGATAGTATTAGGCTCCGCGCGGTCCATCAAAAAAATAATGCGGCGCTCTTTCCTTATCATCTCGGCACTCGCAATTATTTCAACTTTTCTTGTCTTCTTTGGCTCAGACTTTATTGCGTCATATATTATTGCCGATTCACGTGCTGCCATTGCTATTAAAACTCTCGCCTTTTCACTATTCTTTATGGGCATTTCTTCTTGCGTAAAAGGATATTTTTTGGCTCGTCGCAAAAGTGTGCCGCCAAGTCTGTCACAAATAATAGAACAGGTTGTCCGTATATTGTCGGTATTGTTTCTCGTGAAACATTTTTCTGCCGTCAGTATTGAACTTTCCTGCGCGGCCATCTTTTTAGGCGACGTTATTGCTGAATTTTCATCATGCCTTTACTTATACATTTATTATAAATACGATACCGGAAAACTTCGCGCTCTTTCCGGTCGTAAAACACCCGACTTTGCCGTCGGTAAGCAATTAATTCGTATTTCTGCTCCCATAACCGGTGGGAAATATATTAATTCTGTGCTTCGCATAATCGAAAGCAGTTTAGTTCCGTCGCGCCTTGTAAAATTTGGTATTACCCGTTCGTCTGCGCTTTCGTTTTTTGGAATGATAAAGGGTATGGCTCTCCCCATTTTATTTTTTCCTTCATCGCTTTTAAGCTCACTTTCCACTCTGCTTATCCCCGAAATATCAGAATCGGTAGTGAGAGGGAATATCCGCAGTGTCAGGCGTTCTGTCAGCGCCATTATTATAACCACCGCTATATTTGGGTTTATTTTTTCTGCGGTTTTCTTTTTTTGCGGAGATATCTTAGGTTTACTCATATATAAAAACGGCGAAGTCGGGCGGCTAATTAAAATTTTAGCGCCATTGGTACCGTTTATGTACCTTGACAGCATCGCAGACGGCATTCTTAAAGGCCTTGACCAACAGCTTATTACTTTCCGGAACAGTGTAAGCGATTCTTCTTTTCGGATTATTTTGATTTTCTTTCTTCTTCCGCTCTACGGGGAGCACGCATTTATTTGGATAATGTATTTAAGTAACGCTTACACCTGCCTTTTAAATGTTGTTCGCCTTGTGCGGACCTCGGGTGCTGAAATACCGCTGTTCCGTAAGGTTTTTCTTCCCTTCGTTTTGTCCTTCTCGGTTACGTATTTTGTAAATTCTATCGTTTCTTATTTTAATTTTTCAAGTATAGTTTACATAACATCTGTTGTCGTGATATCTTGTACTTTATACTTTGTATTGTTGTTTATCTTTGGTTGTCTAAAAAAAGAAGAAATGCAAAGCCTTATTTGATTAGCCTTGCATTTCTTTTAATTACTTCGGGGCCGCGCCAATTATACGCGCGGTCCGTTGGGTCTTCATCTTCTCGATAGAAATTGCGATACCCGTCTATAAACTCCTTTATATAAGTTGTCGGTACATTTTTGTTAAGCGGACACACTTCGCTACACATATCGCATCCCCAAATATACCCATTTTGCTTAATTAGCTCTTTTTGCGACTCTGAAAGCGGCTTTTTCTGCTGGTTTACAGCCGATAGGCAGTTATCTTTGCATAGTTTGGTCGGACAAACCTTCTCGCAAAGGCTACAATCTAGGCATTTTTTATTGGCAAAATCGAACGGCAACTCCAAATCGGTAACTATTTCTCCCAAAAATACATACGAACCATACTTTTCGTGAATCAGTAAACCGTTTTTGCCCAACATACCAAGTCCTGAATGTACCGCTGCCGCGACTTCCGGAATGGGCGAATTGTCCAAAAATGTGACAAAAGAATTCCAGGGGAATAACTCTTGCATTTGTCTGGCCGCGGCATCAAGCATTTTCTGACATACAATATGATAATCGGGTACTGCAGCATAACGGCTTATCCCCTGCGGCTTTTCTTCGCGTACTTTATATGGAAAAACCGTCATAATTATTGTCTTTGCGCCAACAGGAAGCCTTTTCGCGGCATAACAAGAAATTAGTCTGTCTTTCACAAAATTAAAGTCGCAAAAGGAAACATACGGCATATTGTTGGTTGACATAATATTTATTATGTCAACCTTTGCTTTTGTCGTTTTTCTTTCCATCTATCTTATTTCCTTAAAAAAATCTGTCAGAATTTTTCTGCATTCATCTTCACATATCCCACCGTAAACTTCCGGTGTATAAGTAAAAGGCAGCGATGCAAAATTGGCAACCGAACCGAGTGCGCCGACTTTGGTGTCATAAGCGCCAAAAACGACTGTTTTTATTCTTGAATTAATGATAGCGCCGCTGCACATAGGGCAAGGTTCAAGCGTTACATACATTTCACAGTCATCAAGCCGCCAGTCACCGAGAGTTTCACAGGCATTTCTTATGGCTTCCATCTCTGCGTGTGCCGTCGCATCGTGATTTTTTTCTCTGCGATTTCTGCCCGTTGCGATTACTTCACCATTTTTAACGATTATTGCGCCGACGGGCACTTCGCCTTCTTCGGCGGCGCGGCGGGCGCGGATTATTGCTAAATCCATATATTTTCTATCCATAAGCTACTCCGATTTCAAAAATGCGCATCCCAGCAAATAACAACAGACACCACCTATAATATTAAGCGTGGCAGTAAGAGATGCGAAAAGGATTATATTACCGCCGACGAATCCGATTATCAAAAGTATAAGTCCCGGTATAACGAAAAACATACGTAGATAAATACAGAAGACTGCCTTTATGGCGGGTGGGAACTTTGAAGGCAAAATCATTGATGCAGCAAGTCCTGATGTGGAACTGTAAACATCAAAAGTGAGAAAAACAAGCATCCATACAAAAACACTTGTTATATTACTTCCTGAAATTATTCCCGACAACAAAAAAGCGGGAACTGTATCCATAGCCGCTGCGCAAAGCCCTGCCAATAACAACCAGAAAACCGTTTTGTTTTTGCTCACAGGTGCCACAAAAATAAGACTTGTAGCCGTTTCTTCTTCGATTGGGTTTGAAAAATTACGGAAAAAGTGCATTATCAGTAAAATAAAACAAATCATCTCGAAGGCGTTTGTTTTCAAAACAAATTTTGCTGCTGCAGAAATACCCACCGCTATCAAAGTATATGTAAGTGCGGTTTTTGAAAACACGCCGAGAACACTTATTCTTCGTCGAACGTGCATTTGTTTAAAGAAAAATGCGTTTGCGCCTTCCCCTTTTCCGATTTCGGAATTTTTTTTAGGCTCCGGTCTTGCTTTTTTTCTGATTTTTCTTCCGCTTTCCAATTCCTGTTGTTTTTCAAAGTTAGCACTTGCTTTGCCCAGAGCATCTTCATAGAAATCCGCCTTAATTCTCCAGACCAAGCAAAAAACACCAAAGGTGAATGCCGCTATTAAAACAAGCATTAAAAGGCACAGAAAATAATTGCCTTTTACCGCACTGCGCACCAAAAATGCCATCCAGCCAAATATAGGCACACATCGACTGGCGGGAGATGCAAATGTAAGTTTAAGCGCATCAAACCAACCTACCGCACAGAAAATTTTAACTGCATAGAGTATAATTGCCAATAAAAGCACGGTGAAAACGGCAATAGGCGCCACCCATTTTCTTCGGGACGATTTACTTGCCACAACTGTATATGTACATACCGAAGTAAACATTCCTAAAATTATGCAAACAATAAAACTAAGAATAATAACGATTGCACTGACCACTGTCAGCTCTAAATTAAATATTAAATTTGGAACCTGAGCACCCAAATAAAGAGAACTGAAAAACACAGCTCCCATTTGTATAAAACTTTTAAACGTCAGTATACTCTGCGGCGGATTTGGGGACGGAAAAAGGAAATTCACATCGCTCATATTAAAAATTGCCGCTCCGCTTTTATCCCCTGTATAGAAAAACACAAGAACAAAGCCGAACGGTACCGCAAAGCCGACCATTTCTATTATAGGAAGAACGATATTTTCAAAATCTTCCGGTGTAATCTCGGGTGTTTCTTCCGGTGCGGCATCTTCGACGTTTGTCACAGAACTGTTATCAATATATTCACCGATACTCGCGCCTACAATTCCACCTATGAGACCAAATAGAATAAAAATGCCAATCAATGCCACAACCCAGCTGCGAAACAGTTTTTTGAAACAGTTTGCAAAGGTATGTGTTACATAATAAACGTATGCTCTCATTTGTATTCTCCCGACGGTTCGCTTTCTGTAATTCGGAAGAAAATATCTTCAAGCCGTTCACCGCTTTTCTCAATATCTTCTTTTAAAACCTGTGCTTTTACTTCGCCGTTTTGCATTATTACCGTTTTGTCCCACAGGTTTTCAATACTGTCTATCATATGAGTGCTTATAAGAATAGAACATCCCTGTTTTTTAAGGTCTGTAAAAATTTCTTTTAATTCTTTTATTGCATGCGGGTCAAGACCAATCATCGGCTCATCAAAAAGCAAAAATTTTGGTTTTGGCAACAATCCGCAACAGATACTGAGTTTTTGCATCATACCCTTTGATAGTTCATCTCCGAACTTCTTTTTCTTATCACTAAGTTCCATTCGGTCAAGTAACTCATCGGCATATTCCTTATAGTTTTTTAATTTATACACCCTTGCTATAAACTCAAGGTGTTCGGCTACTGTAAGATTTGGATACAAAGCCGGTATCTCGGGTATGTAACCAATAAGTTTTTTTGCTTCTAAACTTTTATTTTCAAAGCCATCTACCGTTATAATTCCGTCATACCTTAAAAAACCGGTTATTGACTTTATAACTGTGCTTTTCCCCGCTCCGTTGGGGCCCAAAAGTACAGTAATGCTACCATCGGGCACCGTAAAAGATACCGCGTTATTGGCGATAACCTTCCCGTATTTTTTTGTAACACCTGTTATTTCAAGCATTTTTACTCTCCTATCTTAAAAAGGCCGAAATGAGTACCGCTACCAATATCGTTACTATTACTGCGGGGCTTGTTAAAAACCATATTAATTTTTGTTTTTCACCGCTTTTTGTATCAGCTTTTTCGAACTTTAAAAACTCCTTATCGCGAGACACCAGTACGGTGCAAAAAACCGATGCGGCAAAAAGCAGACAAATAAATATATAGAACACTAAATTAAGCGTTTTTGTTTCTAAATACAAACCAAGGTAAGAAAAAACAACACTTACAAAGTTGTTTGCCGCGTGTATTATAACTGCGGGCCACACAGAACCTGATTTTACGGTTATAAACCCAAGTATAATGCCGACAAGGAAGGCGAATGCAAATTGCGTCAGGGATGCGTGCATAACCGCAAACAAAATTGATGAGACAATTATCGCAAAACCTTGGCCGAATTTTTTGAAAACTCCGAGAACAACCCCGCGCATCATAAATTCTTCAAGTAATGCCGGAAAAACAGAAGTTGAGAGTATGACTAAGGCTATACCGAAAACTCCTTCCGGCAGGGTGCGGTCCATTGTCGGAAACTCCACGCCAAAGCTCTCTATTATAGCGCCGCCGATATTACTTGCTTGCGACGCAAACATACAAAATCCCATCGCCGCCACAAAGAAAACAAAATTATTTTTTGTTTTCGGTAATCCAAAAGGAACTATGTCTCGCACCTTTAAATGTAAGAGTCTGCACAAAACAAGGGATGGGATAATTAGCATCAGAACAGAAACTATTATCTGAATAATATCGTTTGCGATGGGGTTTTCTAATATTTTAACTATATTTTTATACGGAATACCAAGGTTTCCCATAACGCGAATATAAATAAAACTCCATCCAAACATAAATACAAACAAAATAAGTAGAGACAGGGCGGCAAAATTTGCCACCCTGCGTTGTTCTTTCTTTTCTTTTTGCATTTCAAAAAAGTTTTCTTGATAAAAAGTATTGTTTTCCAAAACAATTACTCCTTTAAGGGAACGTTATTCGTCACTGCCCGGTGCTTCTTCGGCATCGGCTTCGGGGGCTTCCGCTTCAGCGTTAATCTCCGATTCATCGTGCTCTGCCGTTGCAACCGATAATACTTTTGCATTTCGGCCTTCGCCGAATTTCATAATACGGACACCCTTTGAAGGACGGGCGAATTTACTGATACTTGACGCAGCAATTCTAATAATAACGCCATCCGAAGAAATCATAATTACGTCTTCTTCTTCGGTTACCGCTTTAACCGCCGCAACATCTCCGAACCTTTCGGTGCGATAGTTCTTTGTACCGCCGCCGCCACGGGTCTGTATACGGTAATCTGAAACATCGCTTCTTCTGCCGTAACCGGTTTCACTTACGGTAAGTAAAACTGTATCTTCGTCGCAAACCGCCATAGCAACAACTTCATCGCCATTTGCGAGTTTTATCGAACGTACACCGCGTGCCGTTCTTCCCATCGGTCTAACGTCGCTTTCCATAAAGCGTATTGCTTTACCCTTTCTTGTTGCAACAACCAAGGATTTATCGCCCTTTGTTATTGCTGCGAAGCTTAACTCATCTCCCTCATCAAGAGAAAGCGCAATGATACCTGTCTTGCGGGTATTTTTGAAATCATCCATATCGGTACGCTTGATGCATCCGTTTTTGGTGCCCATAACAACAAATTGTTGTCCGTCAAGTTCACTGTAAGAGAGAATTCTTGAAAGCTTTTCGCCTTCCTGTAACGGAATGATATTAATTACATTCATACCCTTGCTGGTTCTCGTACCTTCGGGTATTTCATATGCTTTAAGTCTGTAAACACGGCCTAAGTTTGTAAACATCATAATAAAGTCGTGTGAAGAACAAACAAACATATTCTCTGTTACATCATCTTCGCGTGTTGTAAGGCCCTTGACGCCGCGGCCGCCGCGATTCTGTACTGAATATTCGGATGCCGGTACACGTTTAATATATCCGTTGACAGTTTTTGTTATTACACATTCTTCTTCAGGGATAAGGTCTTCTATGTCAACTTCGCCCGAAACCATTGTAATTTCTGTACGGCGGTCATCTGCATATTTATCCCTGAGATTCAAGGAATCTGTCTTTACAATATCAAGAACTTTACTGTGGTCAGCAAGTATTTCTTTACATTCCTTTATAAAGTCGTACTTTTCTTTAAGTTCTTCTTCAATTTTCTGTTTTTCCATGCCCGCAAGTTTTCCAAGTTGCATCTGCACAATAGCGGTAGTCTGGATATCATCGAAACCAAAGCGTTCTGCCAAAGCATCTTTTGATTCGGGAATTGTCTTTGATTTGCGAATAATAGAAATTACTTCATCAATAAAATCTATAGCCTTTTTAAGCGCTTCAAGAATATGGGCGCGTTCTTCGGCCTTTTTCATATCAAAACGAGTTCTGCGCTCAATAATTTCACACTGGAAGTCAATACTGTTCTGCAGCATTTCTTTCAATGTTAAAATCTGCGGTTTTCCGTTTACTATTGCTATTAAGTTTGCGCCGAATGTTGTCTGTAAATCAGTATATGAATAAAGTTTGTTAAGTACAACCTGCGCATTTGCATCACGCTTTACATCGACTATAATTCTTATACCGCCATCTCGCTTTGAAGAATAGTCGACAACATCATCAATGCCTTCAACTCTCTTTTCACTTGCTAAGTCATAAATCTTTTTAACAAGTTCTTTCTTTTTAACCTTGTAGGGCAATTCGGTAATTACAATGCGGAACTTACCGTTTTTAGTTTCTTCAATTTCTGCCTTACCGCGAACTATAATTTTACCTTTTCCTGTAGCATAAGCTGCACGAATACCACTTTTGCCCATAATAATTCCGCCTGTCGGAAAGTCAGGTCCTTTTATATGTTCGCAAAGTTCTGAAAGTTCTGCTTCGGGGTTATCAATAAGGTAACACATGCCGTCGATAACTTCGCCTAAGTTGTGTGGCGGGATTTCGGTAGCCATACCAAAAGCAATACCGCTTGAGCCGTTTACAAGCAACTGCGGGAAGCGCACGGGAAGAACTACAGGTTCTTTAAGCCGGTCATCGTAGTTAGGTGTAAAGTCAACAGTATCTTTCTCAATATCATCGAGCATATTAAGAGAAAGTCTGTTCATCTTAGATTCTGTATAACGGTAAGCGGCAGGCGGATAACCGTCTATATTACCGAAATTTCCGTGTCCGTCTATAAGCGGATAGCGAAGAGAAAAATCCTGCGCCATACGTACCATAGCATCATAAACAGAAGAGTCGCCGTGCGGGTGATAACGACCGAGCACAGAACCTACTGTATCTGCACATTTGCGGTAAGCTTTATCGGGCGTCAAGCCGTTTTCATACATTGTATAAAGAATACGGCGGTGGACCGGTTTCAGTCCGTCGCGCACATCGGGGAGAGCACGGCCTACAAGTACCGACATACCGTACTGTAGCATACTGCTTTTTACTTCATCAACTATCTCAACCGGAACAATATTGGTTTGTTCATCTTCCGGCCAAAATACCTTTTCTTGCTTTGCCATTTTACTCTCTCCTTTCCTTAAATATCAAGGTCGGTAGCAAATACCGCATTTTCTTCAATAAACTGCTTACGCGGTTCTACTTCATCACCCATAAGCATTGTAAATGTTTCGTCTGCAAGCATTGCATCGTTCATTGTAACACGAAGCATTGTTCTGACTTCCGGATTAAGTGTGGTTTCCCATAACTGATCGGGGTCCATTTCACCAAGACCTTTATAACGCTGAACATCGGCAGAACCGCCAAGTTCTTCTATATATCTTGCCTTTTCTTCATCATTAAAAGCATCAAAATGCTTTTTGCCCTTTGATACACGGTAGAGCGGAGGTTGAGCCAGGAAAATATTACCGTTTTCAATAAGTTGCGGCATATATCGGAAGAAGAAGGTCAAAAGAAGTGTTCTGATGTGTGAACCATCGACGTCGGCATCGGCCATAATGACAATTTTGTTATAACGAAGTTTTTCTATATCAAAGTTTTCACCAATACCCGTTCCAAGCGCTACAATTACAGGGGTAAGTTTATCGTTACCGTAAACTTTGTCTTCTCGTGCCTTTTCAACGTTGAGCATTTTACCCCAAAGCGGCAAAATTGCCTGATATGTTGAGTTTCTTCCTTCAACTGCACTACCGCCGGCCGAATCACCCTCAACAATACACAACTCTGTTTTTGTGGGGTCATCTGAAATACAGTCGGTAAGTTTTTCGGGCATTCTTCCTTTTCCTGCAATGCCTGATTTATTACGCGATGCCTCACGGGCTTTCTGCGCTGCTTCACGCGCATTTTGTGCGGCTATTGCCTTATCTATTATAATTTTTGCTTCTGCGGGGTGTTCTTCAAAATACTGGTAAAGTTTATCATTAACAAGATTTCTTACAAGTGTACCGATAAATGTATTACCAAGTTTTGCTTTTGTCTGAGATTCGAACTGTGCATCAGCAAGTTTTACCGAAACTACTGCAACAACACCTTCCATAATGTCATCGCCTTTGAGTCGCGGATTGCCGTCCTTTAACTTTTTAAAGTCAAAAGCATATTTATTAACAACGTTTGCAAGACTTTGTCTGAATCCTTGTTCATGTGTACCGCCATCTATCGTATGGAGAGTGTTTGCAAAAGACATAATTTTGCTATCGTATGCCGTAGACCAAACCAGCGCAATTTCTGCCGAAGCATCACCATCGGTAGTTGAAAGATATATTACTTCATTATTAAGTCGGTCCTTCTTTATTCCCTGTAACAAAAATTCTACATAGGACTTAATACCGCCTTCATAATAGAATTCATCTTGTCGTGGCTCATACACATCGGTTCTTTTGTCTATTAATTCTATACGGATACCTGCATTAAGGAAAGACTGTTCACGAAGTCTGTTTACAAGAATATCGTAATCGTATGTGGTAGTATCTGTAAATATTGTCGGGTCGGGCTTAAATGTTACAACTGTACCCGTTTTATCTGTTGTACCTATAATTTCAAGGTCTGTAACGATATTACCCTTTTCATAGCGTTGATGGTAAACATTCTTTCCGTCACTTACTTCAACTTCAAGGAAGGTAGAAAGAGCATTAACAACCGAAGCACCAACACCGTGCAAACCGCCCGATACCTTATAGCCGCTGCCGCCGAATTTACCACCTGCGTGAAGAATTGTAAATACAACCGTTACTGTCGGTATACCTTTCTGCGCGTTAATACCAACAGGTATACCACGTCCGTTATCGGTAACCCTTACAACTCCGTCATCAAGCAGTTCTACCGTTATTTTATCGCAATAACCTGCTAACGCTTCATCGATTGAGTTATCAACAATTTCATAAACCAAATGGTGTAAACCGCGCTCACCTGTAGAGCCTATATACATACCGGGTCTCTTTCTTACCGCTTCAAGACCTTCAAGTACCTGTATTGAACTCTCATCATAGGTTTCATTTACTGGTGAATTAATGTTTTCTGGCATAAATTCTTTCACCTTTCCTTAATAATTTAAAAATTCATTTCTTTTTTGCAGAGTAACCGAAGAAATTTGTGAAATATATACTCTGCTTTTTTTATTTTTTTCACAGCATACAATAAAAGACTTTGGTAATTCGTAAGAAACATTTATTACCTGTCCCTTTTTTTCTGCCTTATTAAGAAATTTTCTTGTATGGCGGCTGACAGAAGCCGTATCTAAATCAAAAATTCCTATAATTTCATTTTTTTTAACAACAGTATCCTGTCCTAAATGTATATACATTACTGTACTACCTTTCCATTTTTAACAAAGAATACTTTTCCTTCTTCTAATTCTTCAAAATTAGATTTATCGCAACAGGTTATAAATACCTGTCGGTCTTTTATGTGGTTTAGAATGTAATTTTGCCTTCCTTTGTCAAGCTCACTCATAACATCATCAAGAAGCGTTACCGGTTTTTCGCCTATTTTCTGCTCTATAATATTTGCTTCTGCGAGTTTTAAGGATAAACAAATGCTTCTCTTCTGACCCTGCGAAGAATATTCTTTTGCGGAAAAACCGTTAATTTTAAAGGAAACATCGTCTCTATGCGGACCGATTGAAGTTATTCCCCTTAAAATATCTTCTTTTTGTCTAAGTAAAAGTTCGTTTTTGAAATTACTTTTATAAGAACAAAGATACTCTATCTCTAAAAACTCTTTGTTTCCAGATAATTCCCTATATATTTCAGGCGCATTATTATTTAGAAGTTCGATATACCTTTTTCTGTAACTTACTATTTTTTCTCCGTTCTCTACAATGCTTTTTTCAAAACCTTCAAGTAGAATTCTGAGTGTTGAGTCTTTCAGACAATCTCTTAATATATTATTTCTTTGTAAAACAGCTCTGTTATAGTTTTTCAAAATATCAATATATTTAGGATAAATCTGACAAATAGCAGTATCTAAAAATTTTCTTCTTATTGAAGGTGAATCGGTTATTAAATTAATATCTGCAGGAGAAAAAATTACTGCACAAAATCTTCCTATTATATCGGAAGATAATTTTTGTTTTTTTCCGTTTAAAAAAATTTCTTTTTTTTCACAAATTTTTATATTTAAATTATTTTCGATTCCTTCTCCTAAAAAATCGGCGTTAATTTCGGCTTTTTTTTCAGAAAAATTAATAAGTTCATTATCCTTTACGTTTCTGAAACTTTTAGCTCCGGTTAAAAGCCATATTGCTTCTACAATATTGGTTTTCCCTTCGGCATTGTCACCGCAAATTATATTGATTTTTTCATCTGGGAAAATTTCATCGATAAAAAGATTTCTGAATCCTTTTAAACTTAATTTTTTTATAATCATTTATTCAACAATTATTTTCTTTCCGTAATATTCTACAGTGTCACCTTTGTGAATTTTTTTACCGCGCATAAGACAAACTTCATCGTTTACCTTTATTTCACCGTTTTGTATTAAAATTTTGGCATGTCCTCCCGTTTCGGCAAGACCTGAAAATTTAAGCAAAGAATCAAGCTTTATAAATTCTTCTTTAATCTTAATTTTTTCCATTATCTCAACCTCATCGGCATTATCATATAAAGAAATTCTTCATTTTCTGTCGGTTTAATTAAAACCCCGGAAGTTACGCCGTTAAATTCAATTTTTACCTTACTGGTTTCTGCCGCTTTTAATGCTTCTATAAGATAACGGCTGTTAAGACCTATTTCAAATTCTTCTCCCTCAAGAGTAATCGGGAAATTTTCGGTTGCACGACCAATAGAAGAAGTACAACTGAAAAGAATATTTTCTTC
The DNA here is from genome assembly GCA_045613385.1 of Acutalibacteraceae bacterium. GTDB lineage: Bacteria > Bacillota > Clostridia > Oscillospirales > Acutalibacteraceae > SIG565. The sequence continues at coordinate 30,065 of JAZLAW010000006.1, forward strand.
TCCGACAATACATCTTACAGGTGTTGAAAAAGCATCATTAATTACAGGACTGATTCTGTCAATAGTATCAATTAAATCACCTGTATCAACGAAAATTCTCTGAGAATATGTTGAAGGAATTGTTTTTGCATAATCAACAAAATTTCCTTCAAGCAAACGTGAAATAAATGAGTATCCGTTTGTTTCAAAACAAATAAGGTTTATACCTGTATGAATAAGTACGTCTTCGCCGTCATTTTCTATAAGCCTTACAAGTTCACTTATTGCTTTACCTGAAACAATAAAATCTGCATCTGCAGAAATATTTATTTTTTCATTTCTTATGGCAAGACGGAAACCGTCTATAGCAACGAACTGAATATTATTTTCCTTAATACTTACCTTTACACCTGTTAAAATAGGTCTTGTTCCTTCATTTTGAGCTACGGCAAAAATTGTTCTTCTTACCATATTTTTAATTATTTCTCCGCCAAGTACAATAGGTGAGTTATTGCTTACAGAAGGCATTTCCGGAAAATCTGTAGCTGCCATACCCATAATATCAAAACTTGCAGAGCCTGATTTTATATGACACATAAGTCTGTCATCTGCAGAAATTTCTACACTTATTCCGTTCATTTTTCTTAAAATTTCTGCAAAAATACGTGCATTTATAACAATGTCACCGGGAACAGAAGTGTTTGCATATATTTCCTTTTTAATTCCCATTTCCAAGTTATAACTGATAAGAGTTAATTTTCCCTGTTCTGCAGAAAGTAAAATTCCTTCTAATACAGGAAGAGAAGTTTTATTATTAACTATACGAGATAAATGATTTACTGCTTCTAATAATTGTGAACGGTCAACTGAAAATTCCATTTTAAAATTTCCTTTCTTAAAGAAAATGTAATGATAGTAGTAGTTATAAGGTATGTTAATTATGTTGATAACTTGTCCCAAGCCACTATTTATCAATGTTTTTAATGTTGATAATGTGTTGTACAAATTTTTTATAATTTTTGCCTTAAAACATCAAAAAAGTGCATTGTGCAAAAGTGATTGTTAATTATTGTTAATTATGTTGATAAAATTAAATTATTCTTCCTTTAAGTTTCTTATAATTTCATCAACTATTTCTTTTTCATAAGGGTTATCTCTTAAAATTTCTTCTGCATTTTTTACGTTATGAAGAACAGTTGAATGGTCTCTTCCAAAACTTTCACCGATAGCCTGATATGCAAGTTCTGTTGTTTCTCTTGCTATATACATTGCCATCTGCCTTGCTTTAACTAATTGAGCAGTTCTGCGTGTAGATAATATTTCTGTCTGTGAAACCTGATATGTACGGGCAACTTCTTCAACTATTCTTTCTATCTTTATAGGCTCTGCTTTTGTGTCGGACATAACGTCTCTTATTAAATTTTTAACAACCGATAAAGTTGGTGATTTTTCTTCAAGTTGAATGTATGCCTGAACCTTTTTAACAACTCCTTCAAGCTGTCTGTTACTCGCATTTACTTTTTTTGCAATTTCAAAAACAATTTCATCAGAAAGACTTATATTAAGACGGCTGCATTTTCCTTTTATTATACCAACTCTTGTTTCAAAGTCGGCAGGAGTTATGTCCGCAAGTAATCCGCTTTCAAGCCTTGTTCGTATTCTGTTTTCAAGGGTAAGAATAAGTCTTGGCGGACGGTCAAGAGTTACAACAACCTGTTTATTTTTTTGAATAAGAGAGTCAAATGTGTTGTAAAATTCTTCCTGTGTTGATTCTTTACCGGCAATAAAATGTATATCATCTATTAAAAGAACATCTACATTGCGATATTTATTTCTGAAGTCGTCTATACTGTCAATTCTCATCTTATTGTCGTGCAATGCATGAATAAGTTCGTTTGTAAATTCTTCACCGCGTGTACATTCAACCTTAAGATGCGGATGTCTGCGGTTTATCTCATTTTTTATAGCAAACAAAAGGTGAGTTTTACCAACTCCCGACGGACCGTAAATTACAAGCGGGTTATATGCAAAGGAAGGCTTTTCAGAAACCGCCTGAGCTGCCGCATGAGCAAAACGGTTGGTTTGTCCGACAATGAAATTATTAAAAGTAAAGGTTTCTTCAAAATCGGGATTTATTTCGGGGACAAATGAGCGGTCACCCGTAGCATCGGTCGCGATGATTTTAAAATCCATATCTATTCCCATAATTTCTTTAAGACAAGATTTAAGAAGGGAACTGTATGTATTTTCAACAATTTCTTTTTTATAGGAAGAATATATTGAAAGAGTAAAAACCCCGTTTTGAATACTTACCGGTTCCAGGTCTTTAAACCATACGCGGAAAGCAATTTCATTTATTTGTTTTTTACATTCTTCACATACCGCTTCCCAAATGTCTGCTAACGATTCTATTTCCATGTTTTTTCTCCTGTTTCGCAAAAGCGCGAATTTTATTTTAAATTCGTTTTTTGTTTTCAACCCATATATTTACACATATAAAATTATAACATAAATTTTCGCAATTTTCAACACTATATATATTATTTATTATATATATTATAATATATATTGGGGCAATAAAAAAAGAGCAAGGAAACTTGCTCTTTTTTTATTATTCGAAAGTGATTTCTGCGTCGTTCTTTGCAATACATACCCAGGAGTTTCCGCAGTTGACTTTAAGCGGAGTGCCATCAACATTTGTGAAAACAAACGGGTCAGAAGCATTACCTTTTTTCCACTTTATCGGAATAGATTTTCCGTTTACGCAATAATAACCTTCCCCGCTTTCAAGACTTATTTTTCTGCGGTAGTTTCCGGGATAATAATCCATTTTGGTTTTAAGGACAAATACGTTTTTAAAGGAATAATCTGCGCCGTTATTACGGTCTTTATTTTCGCTGTATCGGCTTGTCTTTATATATTTTTCAGTTTTGCTGTCATAAGTAAAGTAAGAAGTAGAAACACTGCTGAATTTAACGGTAACCTTGTTTGCGTTATCTGTCAGATTAACCTTTTCATCTTCTTTGGCAAATGTCTGCCAGGGGTTAATCTTTTCGGCGGTTGTTTTCCAGTTTTTATCGGCAAAGGCTTTAACAAGTGTTTCGCCGGTTGTAAATAATTCCTGCCAGTTTCTTGCATTTCCGTAGTGTATACGTTCGCCATAATAACCGTATGTAATCTCAAAGTTATCAAGGTCTTCAAGATGCGGTTTACAGTAATCCATATCTTTGCCCGAATGAATATAAATGGCATTGTGGCCCATTGCCAAATCAACGTATACGTATCTTGCAGAACGGACGTCTCCTAATTGCTTAGCTCGGCTTATATCGGCAAAAACCGCCATAAGTCGGGTAATACCGCCTTCGGTTTCGGTTTCATAAACAATATCGGCATCGCCAATGCCGGACTGAGTATCACGCTGAGCGGTTGAATCGTTATCTATCATAATTGCTACAGGACGCAAATTCTGTTTTGCTTTATCAAGGTTATATAAACCTGTAAGGGAATTCTGAGCATACGGATTTTCCTGTTTAACAGTACTTTGAACATTTTCTGAATTGTTTACTTCGGGCGCTTCTTCTTTAGGCTTTGAACAAGCAGCAAAGGAAAAAATCAAACAGAAACACAAACATAAAGCAAAAATTCTTTTTTTCATAATAAATCCCCCTAAATTTTATAATATAATTATAATAAAAATATAACAAAAAAGCAATAAAAAAATAGAGACTTGATATTTCTACCAAATCTCTATCTGGCGCGCTGAAGAAGATTCGAACTCCCGACCTTCTGGTCCGTAGCCAGACGCTCTATCCAGCTGAGCTATCAGCGCAAAGTAATTTTCATTACGTTTAGATATGATACCACACAATTTTTCAAAAATCAATAGCAAAATTAAAAAATTTTTCAATCTTTCGTTTTTAACTTGACAGAAAAAGGAAAAAAGAAAAATATATTGTGTTCACTACGGTTGTGTTGTATAATACATACAAATAAAGAAAAGAGTGATGATATGATAAAGCTTCACAATAGATTTATAACCGCGAAAATAGACAGATTGGGCGCAGAATTAAAAAGTATTGTCTGCGAGGGCAGAGAAATACTCTGGCAGGGCGAAGAGTCAAGTTGGGCAAGAACGGCGCCAACTCTTTTTCCGTTTTGCGGAGGCTTTAAAGACGGAAAATACATATATAATGATGTTTCTTATGAGATGAGCGCTCACGGATTCGCGCGTGATAGTGAGTTTCAGGTTCAAGAAAAGAGTAAAAAAAGCGTCACATTGCTTTTAGAATCAAACGATGAGACTTTAGCCATATATCCGTTCAAATTCGAATTAAGAGTAATTTTCACACTTTCTCGAAAGAGTGTTATCGTGGAATATGAGATAAAAAACAAGACAGATGGTGAAATGTATTTTTCTATAGGCTCCCACGAATCGTATATTTGTGAAGGCGGCGTAGAAAATTATGATGTTCATTTCAAAAAAAGAGAGAGTCTTGAAAACTGCATAGTTGACGGAAGAATAATAGGCGAAAAGACAGAGCAAATAACCAAATTTTCCAAAATTTTACCTATTTATGAAAGATTTTGGGAAAACGATTCGGTTGTTCTTAAAAATATTTCTTCCCGTTCTGCCGTTCTTCGCAACCGCACAAACGGTAAAAGGATAAAAATAGATTTCCCCGGTTTCAATTATTTTGTAATATGGTCTATGCCGGGCAAAGAATATGTCTGCCTTGAGCCGTGGGCGGGATTCCCCGATACAACCTATACCAGCGAAAAGATAGAAGACAGAATAGGAATCATAAGACTCAAAAAGGGCAAAAAGAAAAAATTAATGCACAAAATAACCATTTTGGAAGACTTATAAAAAACACCGCAGTGTAAGAGTTGTACTCTTAAGGATAGTAATTTAAAAGGCAGAAACGATTTTTCGTTTCTGCCTTTTGCTATAAGGTTTTAGGATATCCTAAAGAATTGGAAAATGTGATATACATTTTCCCTGCTTGTTATGGTATGTGACATCATTTTCTAAATACAAATAAATACTCATGTGCAATTAGCAAAAAGTTGTATTTTACACTGTTGGTTTTCCAATAACCAGTTGCCCTGCAGTTGTGTTGTTCTTTGATAATAAGTTCTTTTAATTTAAATCCTGCGTCTTCAAAAATTCGCATAACATCGAATGACATTGGAATCATATGACCTTTTTGACGTGTATCGCCCATAAGAACAGCGCAGAACTTTTCCTTTTTGAGAATGCGATAGCTTTCTGAAGCGACTTTTTTCATTTCCTCAAGAAAATCCTTAACCTTAAACAAGGACAAATCTTCAGGTATATCCTCGCTATATTGAATGATATCCGCATACGGTGGATGTGTACAAATCAAGTCAATACTATTATCCGGAACAAAATCAAGATTTCTAGCATCACCTTTATGTAGATACACCTTGCCATTTGCGCCTTCATGTTCAAAATCCGTTTTTTCTCTACAACGAGCAAGCGCAACATCATTAACATCTACACCGATAATATTCCGATTAAGCAACTTGGCTTCTACGAGTGTAGTGCCTCCACCTGCAAATTGGTCAAGCACTAAATCGTTTTCATTTGAATATCTGAGCAAAATATTTCTCGGAATATACGGAGACCAATTACCACGCCATTTAGCATCGTGGGTAGCCCAATCTCCACGTTTAGGGAAGGACCAGTGGGTGGTCATTTCTAATTCGAAATCATCAGGTTCCCATTTGGTGATTTTCTTTGCCATCACTTAAAAACCTCGCCGATTATTCCATTTTCCAAATCTTTAATGTTGTATATGTGTTCCATAACATCAAAAGTTTCCTCTAGATTGTTTCGAGCGCTTGTCCAACCTTTTCCATCTGTAAACCAAACAAATGTAAAACCATCAATTTCTTCAGTTTCCCAAGCAAGAGTTTTATAACTACGTGCGGTTTCGTTTAATTTACTACCGCCACTTCCATAGAAATTGGTTTCAATCCCATAAATCATATTTGGTGTTTTTACTACAAAATCAAAGCGTTTTTCCATCTTGCCTTGATTTGAGATAGCGGATAAGTCGATATTCCACTTGTCTGTGATTTGGTGAATATACATTTCCTTAAAGTAGTTTACATCTTTAACAAAGCCGGCTTTCTGAATAAAGCTTTCAACCAAATCTTCCATTAAGTGTCCGCCACGATTTTTACGACCATTGGAATCGAGGCCTGTTTCAACACCAGTTGCGTAATCAACCAAATTGTTTACGATATGGTTTTCTAATAAATCGAACAATCCGGTTTCACGCATAAAGTATTTATAACGTTCATAATGAGCGTGGCTATTAGGCGGATACTTTCCAAAATCAAATTGGAATAAGTGTCCACCGTTTTCATCCTGACAGTATATTTCACTAGCCCTAACCGCTAATAGTATCGGAATGCACTTTAATACTTCAGGATATTTACTTATTAAGTTTTCAAAATCAAGTTCAATATTTTTAGAGCCGATTAGCGTATTTAAGATGTTAAGTTCAACCTTGATACTATCCACATTTCGATGAACTTTCTCAAAATCTATGTAATAACCATAATCGGCAATGCTATCACGAAAGCCTGATAACCAGTCGTTGAAATTTCTCATATGATTTCCCTCTACTCAATTACTATAATGAATTTATCATCTTCAATTTTCCATTTAGATTTTTTCTTAATAAATGAATTATCATCATTTATTAAACCGCAATCTTTATAAACCTGAGTTATGCCACCAATATATCTATGTGCTTTATCCAAATTGAGAGTTTGAAGTTGACCATTGATTTCTACTTTTATAGTAGAATCAGTTGCGCTTATAGAATTTTTGATTATTTGAGGAATTATTAAAATCCTTGCACGAATATCATTTGCGGTGATATTGCGCTCAACCAAATAATCATCGCTATTATTTGCAGTAGTTACATTCGACTGAGTGCATTGAGTTAAAATATCTTTTAACATATCCTCATTGAAGACGGGGCGATAAGAGAAAGCAATCCCATTATCTATACACATATTCAACAATGTTTTTCCATCTATCAAAATAGTTGGCATATTAGGGTTACTCTCGGCTTCTTCGATAGCGCCTTTAGTAAAAGAAGATGTAGTTATGAACACGTTAATATAATTGTTGTTTAAGACATTTCCTTGCTTGTCGCGTTTGGTTGCACCCTTTAAGTCACGTATTTCTTTTGCCTGTACCTTATTAGTAGCTTGATATCTTTTGGCTTGAACATAATAGTTCATTGTATCTAAACCTTGCGGGTCAATACCTGGCTTAGAACAAGTTAAATCAATTCCATTGTCACCAACATATTTTGTGGTAACCACCTCTTGGAAACCAATCTCCTTTAGGAAATGATTTAAAAACAGCTCGAAATCTCTACCTGTTGCAAAGGATTGGTAAAGCTTATCAATATAATTCTTTTCTTCAGTTGCTGATAGTTCTAAATAAATCACGTTTGTATTCCCCTTAAAAATTGCTAATAAGCAATTCTTTAATTTTTCCTCTTGCTTCACTATTACAGTTAATCATTCGTGTTGCTTCTACTCGTTTGATTTTGTGAGCAGAATAAATATTATCAAAGAAATCGTCTTCAGTATTTGAATTCTTGGGGTCAGAGTTGCTAATTACAACCTTAGCTCCCTTTTTATGCATATCGTCTACGAAATGTGCAAGTTCAATTTGTTCTTCATCATTAAACAAATTTTCGGTATATGCAGTAAAACTTGCCGTATCCGTTATTGGTCTGTATGGCGGATCAAAATATACAAAAGTATTTTCATCAATAAAGTCTGCCGACTCTCTATAATCGCCACAAACAATAGTGACGTTCTGCAATTTTTCCGACACCGCACGAAGAGTCTTTTCATCGCAAATCATTGGATTCTTATATGCCCCCATGGGAACATTAAAGAGTCCTTTTTTGTTTACACGGAACAAGCCATTGAAACAAGTTTTATTCAAAAAAATCATCAAAGCAGCTTTTTCAATGTTTATGTCATCGTTTCCATTAACCTTTAAATCGTTGAAACGCTCGCGTTTATCATTGTAATAAACCTTTCGGCTATCGGTATCTAATGGGATGAATTCGCTTTGCATCGTGTAAAGTATTTTTATCAATGCATCAATGTCATCACGAATAATACGATAGGAGTTAATTAGTTCGGCATTTATATCGCTGATATAAACTTCTCTCAAATCATATTTGCTAAGTATATCAAACAAGACTGCACCACCCCCAACAAAGGGTTCTGCATACTTTGTAATATTTCCTTTTGCGAAAGGATAATAATGTTCAATTTCTTTAAGAAGTTGACCTTTGCCGCCCGCCCATTTTAAGAAAGGCTTAACCGCTTTTTCTTCATTCTCAATATATCTGCGGCTACGTGCATCTTCCGGCTTTTGAGCATTGATAGGTATAATCCACATATTACCCAACATAGCAACATCGGCTATACGGTTTTCCTTACATAAAGTCAAAACTCGTCTGTGAGAAATATTCCATTTTTCGGCGGCGTCATTAGCTGTCATATATGCCAACACTTATAATCACACTCCTTATGTATGATTATATTCCAAAATTGGAATAAAAGCAATACTAATTTTAAAACAAAATAAAAAAGACAGATTTATCGTTTCAATAAATCTGTCTTTTCTGTCCTTTAGGGTACGCCTCTTATACTGCGGTGTTTTTATTTAAAGGGCTTCGCAAAATTCTATAAATTTAGGTGTCCACCAATCGCGGTAGCCTTCAACCGTGGGGTGAACGCCGTCCACCATATATTTTTTATAATCTTCCGTACTTACCGAAAGCATTTCGGGGTCGTCCCAGAAATTAAGAATATGAAAATCATATTCTTTCTTTAGGTCTTTTAAGAGCTCAACCTGATTTTCATAGCGGCGACAGTCAAAGCGGGTTCCGGTATAAAAAACAATAGGGCAACCGAAGGTTTCTTTAACATAGGTTATGATAAAGCGTATTGCTTTTTCGGTGTCTTCGGGGTTGGGAACTTTGTCGGGGTCGGTATCGTTGGTAGAAAGTTGGCAGATAAATAAGTCAACATTTGTATTTTTATCGATTCTTTTAAGTCGGGAAACATAGGAAGTATCCTTTACATCGGCAAGAGTTGTGCCTGATACGGCTTCCTTAATCATATTAATACCGCGTTTTTCTGACATAATATCGGCAAATGAAATTCCCGTCACTCCACAGGTGACCGAAGAGCCTAAAAATAATACTGTTTTATTTTTTAGTTCCATAAAAACTCCCCATTATTTAACCGTTTCGCCGACAGATACTTTTTCGGTATCCGAAATAAATTTTTCAAGAATTGTTGAAGTTATCTGGCCGACCGGTATACCGTCTATTTCGGCTTGATAACGGAGAGAAGATGCCTTCGTGAAGGTAAGAACGGTATCTTTTATATCCGAAGAATGAATAAAGGTTATTTTTACATACGGACTGCCAACCTTTATAGTGTCAAAAGAAATTGGCGCAAAATCAACCATTGTTCCGTAGTATGTTTTGAAGTTTTTAATATCCAAAACGGTATTTCCGAATTTTACTTCGTACTGGTCTGCCTGACCTTCGGGGGTTTCGGTATATTTAACATCAAAAACATACGAGCCTTCAGGTGTTTCAATCTTTAACTGTTTAATGCCGTTAAGGTTTTCAAGCACTACGAATTTGCTATAGTAACTCTCGATGCTGTTTGTAGCGAAAGCAATATTGCTAACAGATACTTTTTGTATCATATCGGTCTTACCGTCAACGAAAGCGGCATAACCGTCGTTTTGCATAGTAAACTTAACGGTATACTCTTCGCCGTTTAAACAAAGGGTTACGATATAGTCGGGGATATCAAGACCGTACTTTTTGATGTCTTCTGCTGTCGGTGTATAACAATATGCACCGCTTGAAGAAAACCCTGCAGCAAAGGCATCAAGTACCGCCTGGGGAACATCGTTATCGCAAATTCTGACTGTAGGACTGACCATTTTAAAGGAGAAAAATGAGTTATAATCGGTATCATCCAGATATTCGATTTTAAAGGGAGTAGGGTGTTTTTTGCCCGAAATGCTGATATAATCGAATTTAATCAGTGAGTTTTCGTTAAAATACGATGCGTTTTTATCATTTTTAACACTCTTGAAACCTACTTTTGCCGCAAAAGTAACATCAGTAGCATTTATAAGTGAATCGGCAATACTCCCGTCAATTATATACACATTTGTTTTGTCCGAAGAAAGTTGGCAGTAATATCCGATGCCAGAAGGCGCTGATTTGCCGACCGTTAAAGAATAATTGCCATCATTAAGAGAAACGGTCAGTTCGGCATTCGGTTTCGAAAAACCAAAATCGGTATTATCTGCGGCAAATTTTTCAAGCGCGTTTAACTTTAAGACGCTCGAAGAAAACGAAGAAATAGAAGAACTGTCGGTAAGAGTTGCGTCAACTCCTGCCACGGTCCAGTCAACCGAAGGAGAGCCATCCTTTTCGGTAATCTGTGTGTTAAGGGTGACACTGCCCTTGGCATTTTTAAGAGAAAGGCTTTTGACTTCCGTTTCACTCGTTGCGGTCACCGAAATCGAAGTGTTTTTCTCGGGATTTTCCTTTTTTTCAGGGATAAGTTTAAATGCCGCAAAGGTTCCCACACCCAAAACCGCAACGGCTAAAATGGCGGATAAAACCTTTATTAGCAAAGGCCGTTTGGGCGCTTTTTTTGTTTGGGTTGTTGCGTTATAATGTGCGGGGTCTGAAAATATAGTAGATTCCGTATTATCGGAATTTATATTTGGTTTTTCGTTACTCATTTACGGCGTCTCCTTATAAATATAACAACACCGAGAACGGCAACGGCCAGTGGAATTATTACTATAAATATGGTTTCAATAACCTTGGTGTCGGCTTCGGTTATTTCACTGGCGAAGCTCTGTGTTGAGATGGTTTTTGCAGTAAATACCTTCTTATCGGAGTTCATACCCGATACAAACATAGCGGTATTTACAGCAATATCCATATTCTGAACGTTGTTTGTCTGCGCCCAGGATGAATATACAAATTCCTGCGAAGAGAATGCGGCAACATATCCGGTATGGCGTACATTATCAACAAAATTTACTTCTTCCGTTACGATAAGTCCCGGATAAGTACCTTTTTGCGCACCTGTTTCGGGCTCCCAGCTTTCAGAAGCGCCTTCGGGCGCTACGGTTACGGTATCGTTTGTACTTGCAATGATATACGGTGTTCTCGCCGCATAGTTGTCGTATGTCTTTCTCATAACAAGGTTACTGGAAAGAAGAGAGAAATTACCGCTGCTTGGCGCGATTTTATCGGTTAAATCAGAAGTTGATAAAAACATCGGCATAGTTGTAGGAACACCGTAATAATAGTTTTTATCGGTCTGATAAAGAAGACCATCGCTATATTCAATACCCCACTCTACCAAAAATTCTTTAAGAACGGGGTAGTTTTTCATAGAGTTTCCGGGAATAAATATCAAAGATTTTCCAAGTTTGCCATCGTTTTTAAGCCAGTTTCCAAGCACGTTTATTTCACTTTCAAGGAAATCGCTTGTCGGGGCGGCTATAACCAGAACGTCAATATTTTCAGGCACCGACTGCAATATAGTAGTGTTAATTTCCGAAATTTCAAAACCGTTGAGTTTTAAAGATTCGGCATAGATTTTATTGAAAACTTCGGAGTTGCTGTGGTTTGCAATAAGCGCCATATTCTTGGTGTCTTCGCTTACGAGAATGTTAATAGCGCTCGAAACAGCAGTTTCTACCTTATTGGCATCAATATAATAGTAACCGTAACCCATTTCGGCATATCCCGAAGGGTCGCTGAAGGAATAAATATCGTTGAAACCGACAAGGCGGCTCTGAGTTTTACCTGCAGTATCGGTATACTCTATTAAGATATCTCCGTAGAAGAGATTTGGATATTTTTGGTTTACCGATTCGGTTTTGGTACCGTAAAAGTTTTCAAAGGTGAGTGAAATTTTGTCATTTATCTGTGGATACTGTTTTAAAATGTTGACGGTCTGCGTATAGTATCCGCCATCATCAACAACACCCATATAGTTGGCAGAAAATTCATTCATTGTACCGCCCGAATAGGCTTCTTCGGTGGAAAGAACGGTAATGCTGACTTTTTTATCGATAGATTTTAAAAATTCTATGTTTTCTTCGCTCATAGTATTTACCTTTGAAGAAGTAACATCAAAGGTAAGCGCACCGCGTTCACTTAAAATACCCATAAACACGTTAAGAAGAATAACACCTGCAATAATTACCGCGGTTACCGCGATGGCATAACTTCCGTGGCGAAGGGCATTTTTATTTTTTATTTTAAATTTAGATAAAAAGTTTTTAATTTTTTCCATTTTTTATTCTCCTTATGCCCAACGTCTTCTCTCAACCGAGCGAACGGTAAGAAAAACAAAAAGTGAAGAGAAGCTCACCATATAAACAACATCTGATAAATCGGAAAAACCCGATGTAAAGCTATAGAAACGGTCAATAAACGAAACAGCAGAGTTGATTGCAGAAAGCGCTGTGCTTCCGTCCGAAGACGCGTATGAACCGAGCAACATTACCGCTAAAAACACCGCAAAGGTAATGGCGGCAGATACAACGGGGCTTTCGGTTAAGGAAGAAATGAACATACCAATCGCAATCATAACTGCGCCGAGCGCCAGAATTCCAAACAAGGAATAAAGATACAACGCCCAGTCAATAATAGTGTACATTGAAACGATAAACGGATAAATGACCAAAGCCGAAAGAGCCGTAGCGTATAGGCATAAAGCCGCTAAGAATTTACCCATTACAATACCCGTTACCGATACGGGAGATGTCATTAAGAGCTGGTCGACCTTCTGTCTGCGGTCTTCGCTTATAAGGCGCATTGTGATAAAAGGTGTAGCAAAGATAACAACGGTCGACATAAAATTGACAACACCTTCTACGGCAGGGCTGCCGGCCGAAAAAATCATACTGAACGCCATACCCGAAAAAAGAGTAAATACAGCGATTATGATATATCCCAAGGGACTGGAAAAATAAGATTTGAATTCTCTTTTAAATATAGCTAACATTATTCTTTAACCTCCGTAATATCTGCATCGTAGGTTAGTCGTATAAACACTTGTTCAAGACTGAGCTCGTTGCTTGTAAGGGACAAAAGCGGTCGTTTGCGCTCTGCAAGTCTTTCGGCGATTTCTTTGCGGACATCGCAGTCCTTTTTGGGATAAACCACGAAATCAAGAGAGCCTTCTTCTTTTTTCCCTAAGCAGAGCACACGCTCGGCATCTTTAACACTCGAAAGAATTTTTGTAAGCTCTTCTTTTTCGCCGATAGCGCGTACAACAACCGAGTGGTCGCGCGACAGGTTCTTTGAAAGTTCTGTCGGGGAGTCATCGGCAACAAGGCGGCCGCGGTTTATAATAATTACTCTCTCACATACTGCCTGAATTTCCGAAAGAATGTGGCTTGAAAGGATAATGGTGTGATTCCTGCCGAGTCTGGCTATCAAATCACGGATTTCGATAATCTGTTTTGGGTCAAGACCAACGGTTGGCTCATCCAAAATCAAAACGTCGGGGTTGCCGATAAGTGCACCTGCAATGCCGACGCGTTGGCGGTAACCTTTTGAAAGGGTTTTGATGAGTCGGTTTTTCACTTCCCCGATTTTTACAAGCTTCACAATTTCATCAATATGAAGCTTTTTGGGAAACTTTACTTTTTTAAGGTCGTATATAAAGTAAAGATATTCGAGTACTGTCATATCGGTGTAAAGGGGTGGAATTTCGGGGAGATAACCGATTCTCCGCTTTGCTTGTTCGGGTTGCTCGAGAACATCAAAACCGTCAACCGTAACCTTGCCCTGTGTTAAGGAAAGATAACCGGTTAATATGTTCATTATAGTACTCTTGCCCGCGCCGTTGGGACCCAGGAAACCTACAACTTCACCTTTTTTGATGGAGAAACTGACATCATCCACAGCCAAAAAATTACCGTAATTTTTGCTGAGATTTGATACTTCTATCATAAACTGACCTCCGCGTTTGTAATGTATAATGTAATTCTATCAAACAACACCTTTTCAAGTGTTAAGATTTTTTGAACAATATATAAACATTATACTACATATAGTGTAAGTTTACAAGCAGTTATTGACTTTTTAGTCGGGCTGTAATAAAATTAATAAAAACAAAAAAGGGGAAATTATTTTGGCAGAGATTAAAACTTTTTCAGCACTTCGTTTTACCGACAAAGCGGGAGAAATATCGGAAGTTTGCTGTCCGCCGTATGATATTATATCCGAAGAAGGAAAAAAGGAATTTTTAAATAAGAACGCTAACAATATAATAAGACTTGAACTTCCGGGCCAACAACCCGAAGATTATAAAGCGGCTAACAAAGTGTTTAAAGAATGGAGCGAAAAAGGCGTTCTCGCCCAAGACCCGGAAGAAGCACTTTATATATATGAAGAAAAATTTTCCGTTAAAGGTATACAGTATGCTTTTAAGGGCTTTATCTGCTATGTAAAACTTGCAGAGTTTTCGGAAAACATCGTTTTGCCGCACGAAGAAACACTTTCAAAGGCTAAGACCGACCGATTCAATCTTATAAACGCCACAGGTTGCTCTCTCTCACAGATTTATTCGCTTTATAGCGATGAAAAACGCGAAACGGCATCTCTTTTAGATGAATTATCAAACCGTGAGCCCGACCAGAGCTTTACCGATAATGACGGTGTTACACATAGTTTGTGGATTGCGCCAAAGAGTGAGACAACCGATGAAATCTGCCGTCAGTTTAAGAACAGAAAACTTTATATTGCCGATGGACATCACCGTTATGAAACCGCGCTGAATCATCGTAGATATGTACGGGAAAACGGAATAGACAGTGAAAACAGTGAATATGTAATGATGTTCTTGGTTGAAATGGAAAACGATGGACTGGTTGTTTTCCCGACACACCGAATTGTTAAGGGTGTCGAAGGCTTCAGCAAAGAAAAAATGCCAGAACTTTTAGAAAAGAATTTCTTAGTTAAAGAAATAAATATCGATGAAGCAGAAAAATTCCTTGATAACGAGTATAAAAGCGGTAAAAAAGCGTATGTTTATTTTGATGGCGAAAAAGCACTTGCTTTAACCCTTAAGGATATAACGGTTATGGATAAAATGTTCCCCGACAAAAGCGAAGCTCTCCGCCGTCTTGATGTAACGGTATTGCATAGCCTTGTTCTCGAAGAAATGATGGGTATAGATAAAGAAAATATGGCAAACCAGAAAAACCTTACCTATACTCGCGATATAAACGAAGCGTTGAATTCTGCGAAAAACGGTGCCGACTGTTGCTTTATACTTAACCCCACAAGAATTGAAGAAATAGCCGCAGTAGCCCGGGCAGGAGAGAAAATGCCACAGAAGTCGACATACTTTTATCCGAAACTCATTACGGGAATGGTAATGAATAAAATAAAAAATGTCGAATAGATAAAATAATTTTAAAAAAGGACTGAAAAAAGGGTTGACAAAACGATTTGTTTACTATATAATAATTCAGTCCTGCAAAATGGCTGTATAGCTCAGTTGGCTAGAGCATGCGGTTCATACCCGCAGTGTCATTGGTTCAAGTCCAATTACAGCCACCAAAATGGCCCGGTGGTCAAGAGGCCTAAGACACCGCCCTTTCACGGCGGTAACACGGGTTCGAACCCCGTCCGGGTCACCATAACAAAAACCCCAACCAAACGGTTGGGGTTTTTGTTATGCCGCAAAGGGATGAGAACCCGAAAGGTTCGGCGAAGCAGCCGCGCCGCTGCGATAGGCGGGGCGGACTGCCGGAGTCTCGAGTACAGCAATTTTTTAGGTAACACCCGCAGGTGTTCGAAAAAATGCTGAACGCAGAGTATCCCGTCCGGGTCACCATAACAAAACCCCAACCAAACGGTTGGGGTTTTTGTTATGCCGCAAAGGGATGAGAACCCGAAAGGTTCGCCGTCTTTATTTTTCTTTGTCAATTTTTATTTCGCCGTTCTTTTCTTCAAATTCGCGGATGCACTGCCTAATTAAATATAAAATCTGCCCGTTTGCCGAACGACCTTCATATTTTGAAATATAATGTAACTTCGCATGTAATTCGGGGTTGACTTCAATACCTAAATGTTTGTTTTCCTTATTTCGCATAACATCACCTAAAATCTTAATTTAAGTATATTTTAAGATTAATTTGTGATACAACGGTTGAAGTATACTCATTTTAAGTATACAAAATCATAGTTTTGGGTGGTCTTTATGGCGGTGTGTACTTTTTTGGACATAGATATGTAGAACACAAAATAGCGGGTTTTTTATCTTCGGCCATTATTAAATTAATTGAAAATTGTGATGTTGACACTTTTCTTGTTGGAAATAACGGCGGTTTCGACAGAATGGTAATAGCCGAACTCTCAAAAATAAAAGAAAGGTATCCCTATATTAAGTATAATGTAGTATTAGCATATATACCTGTAAAAAATGACGAGTTCAGTTATAAAAATACTATTTATCCATCTGTTCTTGATGGAGTGCCGCCACGTGCAAGAATTATTCGCAGAAACGAGTGGATGATAGAACAATCAGATTTTGTAATAACTTATGTAGCAAATTCGGTGGGAGGTGCTGCAGAAAGTAAAATAAAAGCCCAGAAGAAAGGTAAAAGAATAATAAATTTATGTCAAGACGAGAAAAAAGTTCCCTTGTTTAAAGGGAACTTTAAAATTTTTAATTATTCAGCTATTAGCGGTACGGCGGTTTTGCCGTGGAAAGTGCGCCACTCGTTCAGTCCCGCGCCTATTCTTTTAAGTGTGCGGTTGTAGGACGCCTTGGCATCCGACAGACTGCTTATCTTAAAGGTTGTCCAGTCCTTATTTAAATCAAGCGGAATTATATTATATGATTTTTCACCGTTTTCGGTGCGCATATCAACCCAGGTTGGAAGTACGTTTACTTCATCGAGTTTTACTGCGCCGTCCGAGTATTTATTAAAGGTAAGTTCAAATATTGCGCCGTCTTCGGTGTGCCCCGAGTGGTTATCTTCCGACATAATTTCTTTACGCTGGTTGGAAATCGAGTTACCGAGCGAATAGATACATACTGTTTCTTTTCCATCTGCATTTTTGAGTGTTTCAATTTCCTGTATTACGTGGGGATGGCTGCCGACAATGGCATCGTATCCTATATCAGAAATCGCCTGTGCCATATTTTTTTGATTTTTATTGGGCTTTGCGGCGTACTCATCACCCCAATGCATATAGATAACGGTGGCTTCGGCGCCGTCTTTTTTCATATTATCAAAAATTTCTTTGGCATTGCTCTTAAAACCTTGAATATTTCCGTAGGTAAAGGTATTGGTGTTTTTACCGTCTTCGGTTGACATAACATAGCCGTTAAGCGTTTTGCTGCCATCAGACACACCCGAATAGGTAAAGCACACAAAACCGACCTTAATACCGTTAATATCGGCGACGCGGTAGGGTTTATCGCCGCTTTCTTTGGTGCCGATAAAAGCAAGGCCGCGTTTTTTAATTTGTATTATGGTGTTATTAAAGCCCGAATGACCGTTATCATAAGAGTGGTTGTTAGCGGTAAGAAGCATATCGATACCAGCACCCTTTAATGCGTCTGCCAGTGTATCTGGGCTGTTAAAACTTGGATAGCCCTTATAATTTTTATTTGTCCCGAAGGTTACTTCAAGATTTATAACCATTGTGTCATATGCTGAATAATACGGCTTCACGGTAGAAAAAATACCGCTGAAATCGTAGTTTTTATCTTCGACTGTCCATAATACCGAGTCGTGCATAATAGCATCGCCCGTAGAGCCGATTTTTGCAGTTGAAATAACGCGTGGCTCATCATTTTGTATATCGGAAGATTGAGAATTAGAAGGGTTGTCCTGAGGGTTATCAGTGACAGGTTTATCCTTTTTGCACTTATTTACGCAAAGGAAAACACCTGAAATAAGCGCGATTAATAAAACCGCAGAAATAATGCGGCGGCGCATAATTATTCTTCTGACACGGGCGCTTTTTCTATATCTTGACATTTTTTCCATCCCTTTTCAATATGAAAATATCATACCACAGTTTTTGAAAATTTACAACAATAAAACCGAGCTTTAATTAAAGCTCGGTTTTATATTTGCGGCGGGTTGCCATACCGCCGCGTATATGTCTTTCTTCCTTATTTTTTTCAAGCACCTGTTTCACTTGTAAGAACAGTTGCGGCTGAGTTTTTTTGAGCCGCTCGGTAACGTCTTTATGTACGGTAGATTTGCTGACACCGAACTTTCTCCCCGCGGCTCTGACCGTGGCGCCTGTAGTGGCAATATACTCTCCTAAAATTTCCGCCCTGTCTTTATAAATACCGTTCATTACACCCACTCCAAGAAGTTTTAGGCGGTCTGCCTAATATAATGTATGAAGCGGAATTTATTTTTATGAGACAAAATAAATTGTAGTTATGGGAAATAGGTTTTATAAAAAATTATTTTACTAATCTATCAATAAGCTTGATTTTATATGTGACCTTCCACTGCGCAGATTTTCCTTTATGACGACCGTAATTTTCTGTTACCGAAATAATTTTTGAAGTTTCAAATCCATCGCGCAAAACAACCGAAGAAGAATCAAGTGCGGTATCGGGGTGATTGTCATCTTCGGTAATTAAGACATCTATCGTCACGGTTTCGGTTTTATCAAGCGGAACGGTCCAGAGTTTGCCGCTTGATATATATTCATCATTAATAATGTAAACATTAAACCATTCTTGTCCTACCGAATCGTTATTTATGAGAGTTTCAATTATACTTAATTCGTATACCGCGTGGGTGTATTTCGGCTTAATAGCTTCCGTTACCGTTTCTATAGGTTCCAGCTCTGTCTGTTTTTCGGGTTCTGACTCAAGAACTGAATTCCCGACAGAAACACTGTGTGAGACGGGCGGTGTGGCTTTCTCTTTTTCGCCGCAGGCGGTTAATAAAAGAAAGAGAGTTATTGCGTAAAAAAGTAAAACAAGTTTTTTCATTTCTTTTCTCCAAATAAAAAAGTGCGCCCCACAGAGAGCGCACCGAAAAACGATTCTCTCAATGTTGCTACACATTTTGCCTAACCAAAGGTGAGAGAATACATTTTTACCAAATAGTATTCCCTTGGGTTAGACATATTAAAATGTGTAGCAAACATATTTTATCACAAAAATGCTAAAATGTAAAGAAAACAAAAAAGCACAGAAAAAATTCTGTGCTTTTTATAATTAAAATGCAAAGTAGTCTTTTGCGTTCTGGTAACAGATACCCTTAACAATTTTCTCAAGTGCTTCCTGGTCGTTCGGATATTCACCGCGTTCAACAAATTCGCCGAGCATATTGCAAAGTATTCTTCTGAAATACTCGTGCCTTGGGTAAGAAACAAAGCTGCGGGAGTCGGTAAGCATACCAACAAATTTACCGAAAACACCAAGGTTTGCAAGGGCTTTCATTTGTTGTTCCATACCGTCGCGGTTATCGTTAAACCACCAACCTGAGCCAAACTGTATTTTGCTTTGTACAGGACCGCGTTGGAAGTTACCAAGCATTGTGCCGAGTACATAGTTGTCCTTGGGGTTCAGAGTATAAAGAATGGTTTTGGGCAACTTATCGTCGGTATCAATAGAGCTTAAAAGAGCTGATAAGTTTTCGGCAATGCAAAGGTCGTTGATACTGTCAAAACCTGTATCGGGTCCCAATTTTTCAAGCATTCTTGCATTGTTGTTTCTAAGAGCACCGATATGAAGCTGCATTGTCCAACCAAGGCGGCAATACTCTTTAGCACATTCGGTGATAACGGCGGTTTTGAAGATGTCAATTTCCTTTTCGGTTAATGCTTCGCCCTTAATTTTCTTATCGAAAACTGCTGCAGCGTCACCCTGCGCGAAAGGTACTGCATCAAGCGCGTGGTCGGAAAGGCGGCATCCGTTTTCGTGGAAAAACGCGATTCTTTCCTTAAGCCATTTGATTAGGCCGTCGTAACTTGTAATACCGTTATCTTTGATATAGCCATCAAACCACTGTTTGTCGATATTAACCGCTTTATCCGGGCGGAAGGTCGGTAAAACCTTAGTTTTAAAACCGTCTTTCCTAAGTTGAATATGGTATCTTAAGTCATCTGCAGGGTCATCTGTTGTGCAGATAACTTCTACATTTGATTTTTCGATAAGCTTTTTGCCCGAGAAATCGGCCTGTTTTAATTTTTCGTTACAAATGTCCCAAATTCTTTTTGCCGACTTTTCATTTAACGGCTCATCAATATCAAAGTAGCGCTTGAGTTCAAGTGCAGTCCAGTGATAAAGCGGATTGCCGATAAGATAAGGCATTACACGCGCGAAACCAAGCCATTTTTCATAGCGGTCGGCGTCGCCCGTAATATATTCTTCATCAATACCGAAAGAACGCATCTGGCGCCATTTGTAGTGGTCGCCGCCCAAGAAAAGTTCATAGGTGTCGGCAAACTTGTGGTCAGAAGCAATCATTTCGGGTACCAAGTGGCAATGATAGTCGATAATAGGTAAATCTTTTGCGTAATCGAAGAAAAGTTTTTTACCTGTCTCATTGGTGAACATAAAATTATCATTAATAATTCCCATAATTTTTCTCCTTATAGTACAACGCCGTCTTTGAAAATTGAAATTTCGCGGTAGCCGTTGATTTCGTTTCTCGTTTCCTTACCCGATGCTACTTCGCAGATAAAACCGAAGAACTCATCGGTAAGCTCTTCCATAGATACACCTTCAATAAGTGGAGAAGCATTAAAATCTATCCAGTTCTTCTTCTTTTCTGCAAGAGCGCGGTTGGTGGAAACCTTAACGGTCGGCACAGGTGCGCCGATGGGTGTACCGCGGCCTGTGGTGAACAGAATTATATGTACACCGGCTGCGGCAAGGTTTGTAATAGCCACAATATCGTTACCCGGTCCGTTGAGTAAAGACAAACCGTTTTTGGTAACGGCGTCGCCGTAGCTTAGCACATCAACAACCTGACTGCTGCCGCCCTTTTGCACACAACCTAAGGACTTTTCTTCAAGAGTTGTTATACCACCCGCTTTGTTTCCGGGTGAAGGATTTTCGTAAATCACCTGATTATGTCTTGTAAAGTAGTCTTTAAAATTATTAATAAGGTCTACTGTTTTACCGAAAAGTTCTTCGGTTTCGCAACGCTGCATCAAAAGATGCTCTGCGCCGAACATTTCGGGAACTTCGGTTAAAACACAGGTGCCGCCGAGAGAAATAATCTTATCGGAAAGTGAGCCAACAAGCGGATTTGCGGTTATTCCGCTATATCCGTCACTGCCACCGCATTTAAGACCTATTCTGAGTTTAGAAACCGGAACAGGTGTACGCTTAAAGGTAGCGGCATACTCTTTGAGTTCGTTTATAATTCTTGTACCTTCGGCGATATCATCTTCGCAATCCTGAGCATTTAAAAAGCGGACTCTTTTTTCGTCCCAGGTGCCGAGAACTTTTTTAAACTCGGTGATATTATTGTTTTCGCAACCAAGCCCCAGCACGAGAACACCTGCGGCATTGGGGTGATTTACAAGGCCTTTTAATATAAGCTGTGTGGTTGTGTGGTCGTCGCCTAACTGTGAGCAGCCGAACGGATGCTCAAAATGGTAAGCGCCTGTAATTTCGGCCAATTTTCTTGCCAATTTATTAACGCAACCGACGGTATTTATAATCCAGACTTCATTTCGTATACCAACATCGCCGTTTTCTCTGACATAACCCATAAAGGTAAGGTCGTTGTCTTTGGGAACAATGGGGGTATACTGCGGAGTATATTCATATTCCATATTTCCGCTTAAATTGGTCTTCATATTGTGGGAGTGCACGTGTTCCCCTGCCTTTATATCGGCAGTAGCGTGACCAATCGGATTACCGTATTTAATAATGTTTTCGCCCTTTTTTATATCGTGAAGCGCGTATTTATGGCCGTCTTCAAGATTAACCGACACATTATCGAGTTTATTAATTAACATAAGTTACCTCTTTTGCAGATTTCTTCGGCTAAGAAACTTAAATCTTCACCCCATAACTGAGTGTTCGAAAGAATTGTTTTAACATCGCTGTTTTTCATAAATTCTGTAACTGCGGGGTCATCGTTTGTCATATCGGTTTTGTAGAACTCAATGAGTTTTGCAAACGACAAAAGAAGATTTTCGGGCATAGCATTTTTACGTTTGATATATTCAAGCAAGGACGGTAAAACGCGTACTTTAAACTTGCTTACCGAGTTGAGAGCGATGGATGAACAAAGATGTTTGATATACGGATTGCAGAAACGTTCAAACACATTGTCAGCATAGTCTTTTAATTCTTCAAGCGGTAAATCAAGGGTCGGGATAATTTCATCATAAACGCATTTTTTAACAAAACTGCTCATTTTGTCGCTTTCCATACAGTCGCCGACGGTTTCTACGCCTTCTAAGAGAGCATAAGGAATCATAGAAGTATGTGCGCCGTTGAGAATACGGACCTTGCGTGTTCTGTAGCGTTCTAAATTATCGGTAACGATAATGTTAAGACCGCACTTATCGAACGGGAATTCCTTTGTAATACTCTGGGGACCTTCGATAACCCAAAGGTGGAAGATTTCACTGGTGTTGAGCATATTATCGGTGTAGCCGAGTTCGATTTTTTCATCTCTCGGATAGCCTGTAACAATGCGGTCAACAAGTGTGTTGAAGAAAATGTTCTCACTATCAACCCACTGTTCGAAATCAGCGCCGAAATTCCACATTTTTGCATAGTCAAGTATGTATTTTTTAAGGGTTGCGCCGTTTTTATCGATAAGTTCGCAAGGCAAGAATATAAATCCGCCAAGACCTGAATCAAAGCGCTTTTTAAGTAAAAGTGTTACCTTTGCAGGAAACGTAACGTTGGGCGCCTTTTCGGGTGTATCATCCGCGTTAAAGCTTATTCCCGACTCTGTAGTGTTGGACACTACAAAGCGGAAATCTTTATTCTCTGCAAGGGATAAATAGGCATCAAAATCATCATACGGCTTTACTGTACGGGAAATACAGTCGATAAGTTTTTTCTCAACCGTCGGTACGCCGTTTTTAATGCCTCGCATAATGTGTGTATATACACAGTTCTGCTCTTCTAACTTGTCGCAAAGGCCGTTTTCAATAGGCTGAACAACAACTACACCTGCATCAAAGTCGGTGTTTTCGTTTGTGATTTGTATAATCCAGTCAACAAAGCCGCGCAAGAAGCCGCCTTCACCGAACTGAATAACCTTTTCGGTTCTTATAGGTTTTTCAAACATAGTTATTTCGTCCTTTTGATTATTTTAATGTTGATAAATCGTAATCCTTAAGATACTCTGCAGTGTTTCTAACCATTGTGTTGAAGAGTTCTCTTGCCTTATCAAGCGGTAAGCGGACGAGCTGGTCGTTGGCAAATGCCGAGAAAGCAAGTTCTAAGTCACGGTTTATAGCGGCTTCAACAACGATTTCCTGGTTTCCGCAGATTTTGCTTACAAGCGGATAAATTTCTTTAGGTATTTCACCTGCCATAACGGGTGTTACACTGCCGCAACGGAAAGAAGCGTTGGTTTCAACAACTGCGCCAAGCGGAAGATTGGGCGCCTGACCAATGTTTGGCATATTAACGTTGGTTGTTAAGTCTTCAAGGCCTAAGATGGCACGAATCTGTGCAACGCCTTCTTCGCCTGTTTCCTTGATTTCGAATTTTTCTTCGCCGCTAACAAGTCTCTGACTCTTAGCAAGTCTTTCTTTAAGGTCGTTCCATCTCCACTCAACCGGAGTAAGACCAAATTTCCATTCCTCTACCTGTTCAGGACTCTTTAAGTACCAGTCACCGGGACAGAATTCTGCTAAGTGACGGTCACCAGCAGCAGCGATGTAGCCATAACGCTTAAACAGGTCAAACTTAACTCTCTGATAGCAGGAGAAGCAGTCATTCAGATGGCCGCCAAAATCGGTAGTGATACCTTCATAATAATATTTATCGGCAAATTCCTTATACATCGGGAACAAATCAATACCGTTATAAATAGCAGAGGTAAGCCAGGTAAAGTGGTTTACACCAACAACATTAACTTTAATATCTGCACGGTTTACCTTTTCGAGCCCCAAATTTTCTTCAAGCATTTTAGCCATCAAAAGTTGTGTGCCGAAAACTTCGTGGCAGCAACCGAATGCCTTGATTTCAGGGAAAGTCTTGTAAAGAGCCTGAACGCAGATGGTCATTGGGTTTGTATAGTTGATAACCCAGGCTTCAGGGCAGTATTCCTTAATAGCAAGTGCGATTTCTTCGAACATAGGAACGGTACGTAAAGCGCGGACATATCCACCGGGACCTACAGTATCGCCTACTGCTTGATAAATGCCGTACTGTTCAGGGGTATGAACATCGGATTCCATTTCTTTAAATGTAGCAGGAAGAATTGAAATAATAACAAAATCAGCGCCGGTTAAAGCTTCGCCGATTGTTTCGACAGCTTTATATTTCCATATCGATTTACAACCGTCGGCATCCTTAATTCTGTTACCGATAATTTCGTTATCCTTAGCGGCCTTAAAATCAATATCATAAAGTGCTACTTCACCGCAGATATCTTCGGCCTTTGCCAAGTCGCTCATAAGTCCCCAGGCCCAACCACGTGAGCCGCCGCCTATGTAGGCGATTTTCAAATTTTTAACATCTTTCATTGTTGCTTTCATTTTTTGACCACTCCTTAATATAGAAATGTTAATTTTGCTACCTAAAGTATACAACAATTTTTTTGTGTTTTCCTTTGTTATTTTGACTTTTAGACGTAAAAACTTTAATTTTTTGATTGCAAACACTCTGTTTTTATGTTAAAATTAAGTAAATTGTAAACATAAGGGGGCAAAACGGTGGGAAATATATTGCGGCAGGATGAGTTTATATCCTATGAAAAGGTCGCCAAGAGAAGAAAGTATACTGAAATACACTTCCACGATAACTACGAAGTGTATTATCTGCTGGACGGAGAAACCAAGTATTTTATAGGAGATGAAATACTGGAAATCAAAAAAGGAGATATCGTGTTTATACCTAAAGGCGTAATACATAAAACCGACAGTGAAGAGCGGGTAAGTCTTGAACGAATGTTGCTTAGTTTTGATGAAGCATTGTTGGATGAAGATATGGCGCCGGTAATTGATGAACTTTCAAAAACAAAGCTCATTCGTCCCCAGAAAAGCGACTTGATAAAAATAGAAGATATGTTCCGAAGAATTGAAAAGGAATATAAAAAAGAAAGACCTTTTAAGGAAATAATGCTTAAATCATATATTAAGCAGTTGCTAATTATGATTATCCGATTTAAGACCGATAAAATAAACGAAAGTGCCGAGTCCGACCGCATTATATACGAAATTTCCGAGTATATTTCTGCAAACTTCCACCACGATATTTCGCTAACTTCACTCTGTAGGCAGTTTGCTTTCAGTGAAGGTCATTTATCGCGAAAATTCAAGTCGGTACTGGGCATGGGGATAAACGAGTATATCAATTATATACGCATTCTTAACGCCGAAAAACTATTGAAGGAAACCGATATATCGGTCACTAAAATAGCAGAAATGTGCGGTTTTCACGACAGTAATTATTTTTCAACCGTTTTTAAAAAAACAATGGAAATAACGCCGCATAAATATCGCAAAACCGCAAGAGTGTAAATTTAATATATAATATTATAAAAACAGATATAGTTTTGCTTTATTTTTGGAAACTATTGTGATATAATTGACTGTGAATAGAATTGAAAGGTGGGAAATCAGGTTGCCGGTAAAGAGAATAACAGTATTTTTGGTTATAACGGCGCTTTTGATAAGTCTTTGCGGCTGCAGTATGTCGGGCGAAGACTGGGGCGAAAATTTACTTAAACCACCCAGACCAAAGGGTGAAATGTATAATATCCAAAAGGCACTCGAAAACGCGGTGACCGAGAAATACACCCTTAAATATCCAAGTCTTGGAGATTACCGCTCGGCAATTCTCCAAAAGGACATAAATAACGATGGCACCGAAGAAGCCCTTGCCTTTTACAGCACGACAAATGACAATACCGTTACGATGCATATAAATCTTATTACTAAAAACGGTGAAAAATGGCAGTCGGTCGGAGATTTTAAGTGTGTGGCAAGTGGTATTGAGACGGTAGATTTCAAGGATATGAACAAAGACGGTGTTCTTGAAATACTTGTCGGTTGGTCGGTATACGGAACGGTTGATAAAACGGTGGGCGTGTATGGGTTTGACGGAGAAAAACTCTTGCAGCATATAACCGAAGAATATACTTATTATCTGTGTCAGGATATCGACGGCGACGGCAATCAGGAATTATTTGTAAGTCATCTTGATACAAAAAAAGAGAAAGCACACGCGCGACTTATAAAAATTACTCAAAAGGGTATACTCGAACTCGGAAACGTCATGCTTGACAGTACCGTGACTTCATACTATAAACCCGTTGTTGCAAAACTTGCAAATGGCAATACTGCAATTTATTTTGATGCCGCAAAGGGAAGCGGAACCAAGACCGAGATTCTCGAAATTACCGATAGCGGTATGGTCAACGCATTACTGGGGAAAGACGGTACCGAGATTTCAACATATAGAGAGTCTAATGTCACCATAAGAGATATGGGCGGTGACGGAGTGTATGAAATTCCCGTTACAGTGCTTCTTACAAGAAATCCGCAGAACGAAAGCGACAATGTTTACAAAACCGAGTGGTATACTCTGAAAAACGGACAGTTGAACCTTTCCTTCTCTGCGATTATGAACTATGTTGACGGATATTATATTGTTATTCCGGATAAGTGGGAAAACCGGATAACTGTAACAAGGGATACGCCCAACCGTATACGCAATATAATGGCTATTGATACAGTTACCGGCAATTCTTCTTCTGTGCTCGTACGTGTTCAGACCGTACCTATTGAACAGAAACATGCGGCAGGAGCCATAAGAATTGAGAATGCTATAGAAATAGCGCGCGGCACCGATTACTGTTATATGGTAAGTATAGGTGACGCTAAAGAACAAACATCGGTAACTAAAGAAGAATTTGCTTCTCTGTTTAAAATTCTTGAATAATTAATAGGAGAAATTATGAAAAGGATACTTATTGTTGAAGATGAAACCGCAATACGCGAATTTGAAGCCATTAATTTAAACCGTGTCGGCTATACTACGGTAGAAGCAGGTTCGGGAGAAGAAGCGTTGGATATTTATGATAATGATATTCAGGGTTTTGATATTGCGCTTCTTGATATTTCAATGCCAGGAATGGATGGATTTACTCTTTGCAAAGAATTGCGTAACCGCTCAAAAACACTCGGTATAATAATGCTGACTGCACGAGCGCAGGAGATGGATAAAATAAGCGGACTGATGCTTGGCGCCGATGATTATATCACCAACCCGTTCAGTCCTGCAGAATTATTGGCGCGTGTCGATTCTCTCTACCGCAGAGTAGAACTAAAGGGTACGGCAGTGCCGCAAAAGAGCAGTGATGAGATAACACTCGGTGAATTTACCCTTAATCTGCGCCGCAGAACGCTTATGAAAAAGGGTACCAATATAGAACTCACACAGGTAGAGTTCCAGATAATAGAATATTTCTTTACAAATCCCGATACCGCGCTTGACCGTTCGGATATTCTTAACAGAGTATGGGGCAGCGCATATTTCGGTGAAGAAAAAATAGTTGATGTTAATATCCGCCGACTGCGTATGAAGATAGAAGACCAACCGTCAAGTCCAAAACACTTGGTAACGGTCTGGGGTATGGGATATAAGTGGAATACCGAAGAATAATTCTGTAAAGGAAGAGATAAATGGAACTGCATATTCGGTTTAAAAGTATAGCAAGACAACTTACGGTAAACGTACTTCTGGTCGTTTGCCTTTTTGTCGTTGTTGCCGAGATAATACTTTTTTCATTTGTCAGAACCTTTTTTGTAGAACGGGTACGTGCCAGAGCTAACGAGTATGCGCAGGAATTTTCGGTACTGTCACTGGCATCACCCGAAAGTTTTTATTCTACGGCGCGGGAATATGCCGAAAATTTCCAGTATAAAGATAGGGTTGAAATAGAAATAATCGATGCTTACGGCAATGTTTTTATGTCGACAAACGGATTTTTACCGAGCGAAGATGCAAAAAAGCCCGACTATGAGGCGGCACTTGTAAGTGCTGATGGAACCGCATACATAGAAACGAAAACCGAGTTTGGTGAGCCGGTGCTTTGCGGCACCAACCTGCTTACCGATTACGGAAAAGGCTCTAACGGTGCAATACGTTGGAGAGTATCGCTTGAGAATATGAACCGTTCGGTCAGAACCTTGTGGATAATTTTCGCAGGTGTCGGCGTGTCGATGATAGCTATAACTGCGGTTATGGGACTTTACTTTACTAAGTCTATCGCAAAACCGATACGCGAAGTCAGTGCTGCGGCAAGAAAAATCGCATCGGGTGACTTTGAAACTTCGATAGTTATTAATAAAAACGATGAGATTGGTGAACTTTGCGACTCTATAAACTATATGGCATCCGAACTCAGACGCGCTGAAAATATGAAGAATGATTTTATTTCTTCTGTGTCACACGAACTCAGGACACCGCTTACCGCCATTCGTGGTTGGGGTGAGACGGCAAAAATGTCGGTCGGCACCGACCCGCAAATAGTGGAAAAAGGTTTGTCGGTTGTATTAAACGAAGCCGAGAGACTGTCGGGTCTTGTTGAAGAGCTTCTCGACTTTTCACGTATGCAGTCGGGCAGGATGACGGTTAATACAAGTCCGATAGGCGTATCAAGTCTGCTTTCAGAAGTTACCGATATGTATAAAGAATTTGCTTCGCAACACGAAATTTCCCTGTCGTTTATTGAACCGAAATTTGATTCAACGATTTTAGGTGATAAAAACCGTCTCAAGCAGGTGTTTATTAATATAATTGATAACGCCGTAAAATATACCGAATCGGGCGGTCAGGTACTGATTGAACAAAGTCAGGATGATGCTTGTGTAAGGGTTGTTGTTAAGGATACAGGTGTCGGTATACCCGCACAGGATATAGATAGGGTAAAAGAAAAATTCTTCAAATCAAATAAAACGGTACGTGGCTCAGGCATAGGCCTTGCGGTTGCCGATGAAATCGTAAAGCAACACAAAGGGCTGATTTTCATTGAAAGTACCGAAGGCGTCGGAACGACCGTTACTGTGGCATTGCCGCTTTATGAAGAACCCCAAACAGAAGAAATCAACGAAATCGAAGTAGAGCCGGAAAATGACGGCAAAATATAAGGATTGATAAAAATGAGCAAATGTAAATATACGTCCATCGGCGGACAGGCGCTGATAGAAGGCATTATGATGCGCGGACCTCGGCGTACTGCGATGGCGGTAAGGGTGCCGGACGGAAGTATTGATATCAGTGAAATTACTTTTTCATCGGTTAAAGAAAAGGTAAAAATTTTAAATCTGCCGATTATTCGCGGTGTTGTAAACTTTGTAGAATCAATGATTCAGGGCTATAAAGCACTTAGCATCTCAGCTGAAAAATCGGGATTTGCCGATGAAGAAGACGGCGAAAAAACACCGTCGGGTGTTATGGCGGCAATTATGGCGGTGGCATCGGTTTTGGCGGTGGTACTGTCGGTATTTTTGTTTGTATATCTCCCCGCCCTTGCTTTTGACGGACTGATGTGGGCTTTCGGTAACTCTATTGAATTTTTAGCCCCGCTTTTTGAGGGAATAATCAAAATTATTATTATGGTAATTTATATGTTCCTGGTATCGCGTATGAAGGACATAAAACGCGTGTTTATGTACCACGGTGCCGAGCACAAAACCATATTCTGCTATGAAGCAGGTGAAGAGCTGACGGTAGAAAATATTAAAAAGCATCGCCGTTTTCATCCGCGTTGCGGAACATCGTTTCTGATTTTGATGTTAATAGTCAGCATCGCTATTTCTTCACTTATAACCATTCTTTTCCCGACGCTTCGCTCATATACGCTTCTTTGGGTAGCGGTAAAAATTTTATTTGTACCATTTATTTGCGGTGTGGGATATGAACTTATAAAATTTTGCGGTAAATACGATAACATAGTTACAAAAATTATTTCCGCGCCGGGCATGTGGCTTCAGAGAATTACTACGGTAGAACCCGATGACAGTATGATTGAAGTGGCAGTAGCCGCTATGAAAGAAGTAATACCTGAAAAAACAGAGGCAGAATAATGACAATTTTTACGGCATATAACGATGCGAAAAAAGCGCTGAAATCGGCCGGTATAGGTTCGGCAAATTTTGAAGCAAAACAGATAATAAAATATGTTACGGGATATTCAAACAGTGAGATACTGTCTCTTTACAACAGTAAACTTACCCCACTACAGCAAACAGCATATAATTCAATTTTAAACCGCAGACTTTCACGTTATCCGTTACAGTATATTTTGGGCGAGTGGTCATTTTACGGACTTGACTTTTCGGTCGGAGAAGGGGTTTTGATACCGCGCGCCGATACAGAAACACTGGTCGATACCGCGCTTGATTATTTAAAGGAAAAGCAAAATCCCGCAGTGCTCGATTTGTGTTCGGGCAGCGGTTGTGTGGCGGTGACCATTGCAAAAAACAAAGAGTGTACGGTTGATGCGTTGGAAAAGTATGATGCGGCATTCGGTTATTTAGAAAAAAATATAGTGAAAAACGCGGCGTCGGTAAGCGCTAAAAAGGGTGATGTATTCAATTTTACACCCGATAAGAAATATGATTTGATTGTGAGTAATCCGCCTTATATTTCGGCGGTAGGTATGGAAATTATTGATGAAGAAACATCTCACGAGCCCGATTCGGCACTCTACGGCGGCGAAGACGGTCTGCTTTTTTACAGATGTATCTTAAGCCGATATAAAAAGTATCTGAAACCGGGCGGAATGATGGCACTCGAAATAGGTTTTGACCAATGTGAAGAAGTTAAGGAATTATTTTTATCAAACGGGTTTCACTCTGTTGGCACCAAGGATGACTACGGCGGAATTCAAAGAGTTGTTTTTGGGACAGTAGAATAGATACAATAAGTATACAAACAAAATTTATATAGATTAAGGGGACAAGAAAAATGGCAGAAGACAGAAGCAAGGCTCTCGAAACGGCGTTATCCCAAATTGAAAAGCAGTACGGAAAAGGCGCGGTTATGCGACTTGGTGAAAATTACGGTATGAATGTTGAGCATATAAAGACAGGCTCGGTATCACTTGACTTGGCACTCGGTATCGGCGGTGTGCCGCGCGGAAGAATTGTGGAAATCTATGGACCGGAATCTTCAGGTAAGACCACGGTTGCGCTTCATATTGTTGCCGAAGCACAGAAAAACGGCGGAAACGCCGCGTTTATAGATGTTGAACACGCGCTCGACCCCGAATATTCAAAAAATCTCGGCGTTGATATTGATTCTTTGCTTGTTTCACAACCCGATACGGGCGAACAGGCGCTCGAAATTACCGAAGCGCTTGTACGTTCGGGCGCTATCGATGTTGTAGTAATCGACTCGGTAGCCGCATTGGTACCCAAAGCAGAAATTGAAGGCGATATGGGAGATAACCACGTTGGTCTCCACGCGCGTCTTATGTCGCAGGGACTCAGAAAGTTAGCAGGGGTAATTTCAAAATCAAACTGCGTTGCTATATTTATTAATCAGTTGCGCGATAAAATCGGTGTAATTTACGGTAGCAGCGAAACTACAACAGGCGGCCGTGCGCTTAAGTTCTATTCAAGTGTGCGTATTGATATCCGCAGAGTAGAAACCATAAAGAACAATGGAGAAATGATTGGCTCACGCACCCGCGCTAAGATTGTTAAAAACAAGGTTGCGCCACCCTTCAGAGAAGCTGAATTTGATATTATGTACGGAACGGGTATCTCGCGCGTCGGGGAAATAGTCGACCTTGGCGTTAAGTTCGAAGTTCTTCGCCGTAGCGGTGCTTGGTTCTATTATGGAGAAACCAGAATTGGTCAGGGCAGAGACAATGTGAAACAACTGCTCACAGACAACACTGAACTTGCAAACGAAATCGAGCAGAAGATTTACGATGCAATGGCGGGTATAGCCACAGAAAAACCGGAAGTTTCGGAAATGCCGATGCCCGAAGACACCGAAATCCGCCCACGCAGAAAGGTTAATATAGACATTACGGTTGATGAATAATGAAAATTACCGAAATTAAAGCCGAACGCGGACATTTATACAAAGTAATCTTTGATAATGGGAAAATCGCCTTTTTAGATAAGGATTATTGTATTGAAAAAGGCTTAAGACAAGAAACAGAAATAGATAACGATACTCTTAAAACATTTGTAAAGGAGTCGGATTACCGCCGCGCACTTTCCCGCGCTGTTTGGTATATTGAGCGCGGCAGTATGTCGGCAAGGAAACTTTTTGAAAAGTTAAGACAAGCATCTTTCCAGAAAGAAACTACCGAAAAGGTAGTAATCAGAATGACAGAACTCGGTCTTATTAACGATGCGGCGTTTGCTGAACGACTTGCCGAAGAGTATTTATCAAGATGTGTGTCGGTGAGAGAAGCTGAGCAAAAAATGATAAGCAAAGGACTCGACCGCGAAACTGTTAAGGCAGCACTTGATTTGTTCGAAGTCGATCCGTGCCAACAGATAAAATCGGTAATAAACAAAAATTATCGGCAGAAATTGGTTAGCGAAGAAGGCATAAAAAAGGTCTTCGCAGCGCTTCAAAGAAAAGGTTTTAATTATTCGGATATAAAACGAGTTTTAGCAGAGTATAGCGAACAATTAAGGTACAGTGAGGAATAGTATGGGATACAAAGTTGCGCTCGTGTCACTCGGGTGCCCTAAAAATCAGGTAGATGCAGAAGGTATGCTCTATCTGTTAAAAGAAGCAGGATTTGAAATTGGTGTTGCAGAGGCCGATGCCGACGCGATAATCATAAACACCTGCGGATTTATAGAAGAGGCAAAAAGCGAAGCCATTGAAAATATTATTGAGGCGGCAAAGTATAAAACAGAAGGTGTCTGCAAGGCAATTATTGTGACAGGCTGCCTGGCCGAGCGCTATCGGGATGATATCACCGAAGAAATACCCGAAACCGATGTTGTTGTCGGAATCGGCAGCAATAAAGATATTGCCCAGATAGTAAAGGATGCGATTGAAGGCAAAAAGAAAAACAGTTACGGCGCTAAGGAAGACCTGGATATGAACACACCGAGAATTTTAGGTGGATATCCTTTTACGGCATATATTAAAATAGCCGATGGTTGCAATAACTGTT
This sequence comes from Acutalibacteraceae bacterium, assembly GCA_045613385.1. Classification (GTDB taxonomy): domain Bacteria; phylum Bacillota; class Clostridia; order Oscillospirales; family Acutalibacteraceae; genus SIG565. The sequence goes on from JAZLAW010000006.1 coordinate 63,492, forward strand.
GTACATATTGTGCGATACCCTTAATTCGCGGTAAGATGCGTAGCCGCAAAATTGAAGATATCGTTGCCGAAGCCGAAAAATTGGCAAACGATGGCGTTAAGGAGTTGGTGGTTGTAGCACAGGACACCACTGCTTACGGCCAAGATATTTATGGGGTGGCAAAACTCGCAGAGTTACTGCAGAGACTAAGCAAGATAGATGGTATACGCTGGATAAGAACACTTTACACCTATCCTGAAAAGATAACCGATGAGCTGATTGATACGGTGGCGCGGAATGACAAATTGGTAAAATATTTCGACATACCGCTCCAACACGCTGATGGTGATATTTTAAAGCGGATGAACCGCCGGGGAAATGCGGTAGAATATGAAAAACTGATACAAAAATTACGAAAAGAAATACCCGAGGTTACCATTCGCACCACCTTTATTACAGGTTTCCCGGGAGAAACCGATAAGCAGTTTGAAACACTTCATTCATTTATAAAGGAAATGAAGTTTGACCGACTTGGTTGCTTTACATATTCTCCCGAAGAAGATACAGTAGCTGCCTCATACCCCGACCAACTTGATGAGCAGTTAAAACAGGACAGACTTGAAATAATTATGAATGACCAACTTTTAATATCGGCAGAAAAAAATGAAGAAAAGGTCGGTCGGACACTTGAAGTTTTAATAGAAGGATATGACAGTTATATAAAGGCATATTTCGGAAGAACACAGTATGATGCGCCCGAAGTTGATGGAAAAATATTCTTCACGACTAATACGCCGCTTGTAATCGGAGACTTTGTAAAAGTAGAAGTCAACGACTCACTTGAATATGATTTATTAGGGGAAGCAGTACAATGAAATTAAATTTACCCAACAAATTAACCGTTGCAAGAATTATCGCAACACCCATATTTATGCTGTTTATGGTATGGAATTTTAAAGGACATTATGTGGCGTCGCTTCTGCTTTTTATTGCGGCGTCATTAACCGATATGTTTGATGGCAAGTATGCACGAAAACATAATCTTGTTACCGATTTCGGAAAATTTTTAGACCCACTCGCCGATAAAATGCTTACAACTGCGGCATTTATCGGTTTTGCGGTAAACGGAATAGGCAAAGGCATCGGATGGATACTTTTTATCGTTCTTTTCAGAGAATTTCTGATTTCGTCTTTAAGACTTGTAGCAGTTTCGTCCGGCGGCAAGGTAATTGCCGCAAATATTTTTGGCAAACTCAAAACAGTAAGTCAGATGGTGGCAATTATTTATGTTTTGGCGGCTGAATTTTTCATCGAAATCGTAAAGATTGATATACTTACAAGTGTTCTGAGGAGTCTGAGTGATATATTTTTATGGATTTCGGCGATACTTGCCGTGATTTCAGGGGTCATATACCTTATTGATAATAAGGAATGTATAAATCCCGAAAAATAGAAAGGAGAAAACATATGTATTGTAAACATTGCGGACAGGAATTAGAAGAAAATGTCGTTTTTTGTCATAATTGCGGTAAAGCTGTAAACGATTTAAACGAAACCACATTTGGCACAACGTCTTTAAGCTTCAGGTTTGAAGGTAAAAACTTTTTTTATGCCATACTGTTTTTCACATTGTCGACGGTTTTCACTTTTTTATCGGGAATGTTTTCGGGTAGCGTGAATATTCCTATATTACAGATTTTTGTGATTATATCGTTCTGGAAACTAAATAATTGTGCCAAGAATGGTGCACCGATTACACAGTACGTATCACCGCTTAAAACACTTCGCATAGTGGTTAAAATCCAGAGAATTTTGATATGGATTATAGTGGGCGTTTTCTCGGTTGTAGGAATTTTAATGTTGGTAATAGGCGCTTCGGCCAACGCAGAACTTATTGATTCTTTCGTTGAAGGCATAAATGAAGGAATGATTAAAATTGAGGGCATAGATGCTTTGCTGGGCGGCGCAATGACGTTATTATTACAGAATATAGGTCTATTCTTAATTATCTTCGGCGCTATATTTTTTGTAGTAGCGGCCGTTTGCCTGGTGTTTAATTTAACGATGTATAAGTCATACTATAAGTGTGTAGAGTCCTTTGAGCAATCGGCAAGGGTTGGCATATTTAAAACTGAAAAGCAAGATTCGGTTAGAAAATGGCTGGTATTTAACCTTGTATGCAGTTGTATTTCGGCTCTCGGACAAATAAATGTATCGGGTACCGCATCGCTTGTATCTGTCGGCGCGGTAGCGTTTGAAATTTGCTATCTCATATTCTTTATCAGGTTTTTAAAAGAAGAAATTTAAAGTAGACAAATTTAAAAAATCTGCTATAATGTAATATATAAATAAAATGCGTTAAAAGGGACCAGTAACCGTAAGGGAGCACAACAGGGATGAAAATCCATAGATTGAAAGATTTTCTTGTGAGTAGATACGGTGAATGCACCCATCAGCACCCGTGCGGAAAAAACAGTATGTACGGGCGGTAAGGCACCGTTAAAGGCCGCACGAGTTATAAACAGGAGTGGAACCGTGGTATTACCGCCTCCGTGTCGTAAGACGCGGGGGCTTTTTATTTTGGTTTAAGGAGTTGTTTTCTTGTTAAGGAGAATCAGAGAAGACATAAATGCGGTTAAGGAGAGAGATCCCTCCGCAAAAAGTTCGCTTGAAATATTTTTTTTGTATCCCGGTGTCAAGGCAATAAGAATGCATCGCCGCGCACACTTTTTCTATACCCATAATATGCCCTTTATTGCCCGTTGGATATCTCAACGTGCAGCAAGAAAGACGGGCATTGAAATTCACCCCGGTGCAACAATAGGCCGCCGATTAGTTATTGACCACGGTCACGGCGTTGTTATCGGAGAGACAGCAGAAATCGGGGATGATGTACTGATTTATCAGGGTGTAACACTTGGCGGTACGGGAAAGGACGTCGGCAAAAGACATCCAACCATCGGCAATAACGTTATGATAAGCTCGGGCGCTAAGGTTTTAGGTCCGTTTAAAGTCGGTGATAATTCGCGTATAGCGGCAGGTGCAGTTGTACTTGAAGAAGTACCGCCCGACAGCACCGTTGTGGGCGTACCCGCGCGTGTTGTCAAACGAGACGGAATAAAGGTGAAACCCCTTGACCAGATTCATATACCCGACCCGGTATCACAGGAAATATGCCGACTTGAAAGACGCATATACGAACTTGAAAAAAGACTCAAAAAGGAGACCGAACAATGAGAATATTTAATACACTAACCAGAAAAAAGGATGAGTTTGTTCCGCTTGAAGAAGGTAAAGTAAAAATTTATGCCTGCGGACCGACAGTATACAACTATATTCATATAGGAAACGCAAGACCGCTTTGTGTATTTGATGTTTTGCGTCGTTATTTTGAGTGGCGCGGATATGATGTTACCTTCGTGCAGAATTTCACCGATATTGATGATAAACTCATTAAAAAGGCAAACGAAGAAGGTATCACAGTGCCCGAGGTAGCAGAGCGCTTTATAAAGGAGTTCTGGATAGATGCGAAGGGTATGAATATAAGAGAAGCTACCGTTCATCCGCGCGCTACCGATAATATTGGCCAGATAATCGATATTATAAAGCAGTTATTCGAAAACGGATATGCGTATGAATCGGCGGGAGATGTTTATTTCCGCGCCAAAAAATTCAACGAATACGGAAAACTTTCTCACCAACCGCTTGAAGATTTGGAAGCGGGCGCGCGTATTTCGGTAGGCGAAATTAAGGAAGACCCAATGGATTTCTGTCTCTGGAAAGGCGCAAAACCGGGTGAGCCGTATTGGGAGTCTCCCTGGGGTAACGGCAGACCGGGTTGGCATATAGAATGCTCTGCAATGTCTACAAGATATCTCGGCAAGACAATAGATATCCACTGTGGCGGACTCGACCTTATTTTTCCGCATCACGAAAACGAAATCGCACAGAGCGAATGTGCAAACGGTTGCGAATTTTCGCGTTACTGGATGCATAATGGCTTCATAAATGTTGACAATCACAAAATGTCAAAATCGTTAAACAATTTCTTTACCGTAAGAGACGTCGCGAATGCTTACGGATATGAGCCCATCCGTTATCTTATGATTTCTTCGCATTACAGAAGTCCTATTAACTATTCAACCGATATTATAGAACAGGGCAAAAATGCGCTTGAGCGCCTGTATACCTGCCGCGACAGACTTGATTTTGCTATTTCTCACGCAACAGACGGTGGAGAAATACCCGAATTTATAAAAGACCGCAAGCAAAAATTCATAGCGGCTATGGATGATGACCTCAATACTGCCGATGGATTGGCAGAAGTGTTTAATTTAGCAAGAGATATTAATCTGTTAATAGACGGCGGTGCCGCAAAGACATCACTTTTGTCGGCGGCAGAACTTTTTGATGAATTAACGGGTGTTCTCGGTATACTTTATAACAGAAAATCAAACGACCTTGACAGTGAAATTGAAAAGATGATAGAAGAGCGTACGACAGCCCGAAAAAATAAGGACTTTAAAACAGCCGACGCAATCAGAGATAAATTAAAAGAAATGGGAATTGTACTTGAAGACACTCCCCAAGGTGTAAAATGGAGCAAAATAAACTAAAAAAAGAGCCCTTGGGCAAGGGCTTTAAAATCAATGTGTCAGACAACCATAAGTTTGGCACGGATGCGGTGCTACTCGCGCATTTTTGTAATGCAAAAGACACCGATAAATATATAGACTTGGGTACGGGTTGCGGCATTATACCTTTTTTACTTTTGCGAGATGGCAAAACCGCAGAGAGTATAGGTATAGATATAAGTGCTGAAGCCTGTGATTTGGCGCGGCAGACCGCAGAGGAACTGAGTCTTGATAGCTTTTCGGTAATTAATTCCGACCTTAACGATTTAAAAGGAAAGGTCGAGTTTGGTTCACACACCCTTATTACTTGTAATCCGCCATATAAAGCAGAAAATGCAGGACTTAAGAACCCAAACGAAACGCAGAGAATCGCACGTCACGAAGTGGCGTGTACTCTCGAGAATATTATATCGGTTTCTTCACGTTTATTGCAGACTTCGGGCAGACTTTGTATGTGTCACCGACCCGAACGACTGGCCGAACTTATGGATTTAATGCGACAGTACAAATTAGAACCCAAGAGATTGCGCACCGTTCATCAGAGATACGGTACAGAGCCGTGGCTTGTACTCGTGGAGGCTAAAAAGTGTGCTAATACAGGGCTGAGAATATCACCGCCGCTTTACGTGGAAGAAAACGGTGACTTTAGTGATGAAATGAAAGAAATTTACGGAAGTTACAAGGAGGCATATCTTTAATGAGCGGTAAACTTTATATAGTGGGTACGCCAATCGGAAATTTATCGGATATGTCACCCAGAGCCATAGATACACTGGGCAAAGTAGATTTCATCGCGGCAGAGGACACACGCGTTACCGTAAAGTTACTTAATAATTTCGGAATAAAAAAGCCGATGGTTTCCTATTTTGAACACAACAAAATGGAAAAGGGAGATATAATAATCAGCAGGATTTTGTCGGGTGAAAATTGCGCATTGGTAACCGATGCTGGTATGCCTGCCATATCTGACCCGGGCGAAGAACTTGTCCGTGTTGCGCGCGAAAAGGGTGTGGAAACAGAGTCGGTGCCCGGCCCCAGCGCCGTAATTACAGCGCTTAGTATTTCCGGTATGCCGAGCGGCAGATTTTGTTTTGAAGGTTTTTTGTCGGTTAATAAATTAAGCCGCAAGAAACACCTTGATGAACTGAAAAACGAAACCCGGACAATGATTTTTTACGAGGCTCCCCACAAACTGCTAAACACTCTTAAAGATATGTATTCGGCTTTTGGGGAACGCGAAATTTCAGTAGTAAAAGAACTGACAAAATTGCACGAAACGGTAAAACATACCACATTATCACAGGCGGTAGACTACTTTACCCAAAATGCGCCAAAAGGTGAATATGTGCTTATAATCGGTGGAAAAAAAGAAGAAGAAATAAAAGAATATACTCTATCTGATGCTGTTGAACTTGCAAAAAAACTGCAACAGTCGGGAATGTCGACTGCCGCCGCCGCAAAGGAAGCGGCAACGGTTTCGGGTATTCGTAAGGGCGATATATATAAAGAAATTATTTAATGGTTTTTAAGGTACAGTCTTTATAATACCAATTAAGTATTTCGGTATAGGTGCTTCCTTGTGCGGCCATATATTCGGCTCCGTTCTGGCTCATACCAACTCCGTGTCCGTAACCGCGAACGGTGAAATTAAATACGCCATCGCTGAATGTCACGTCAAAGTTGTGTGAGCGCAAGGATAACAACCTTCGGAATTCGCTTCCGCTTATCTGTTTGTCTCCAACCGTGACAGTAATAGCGCCGCCCGAAGCAGAGCGAACTATTTCACCTATATATTCGGCTTCGTTTTCAGGCAGAGTGCAAATATCTTTAAAAGCGTTCCTGAAATCTTCCGCGCTAACTGCCTTTTCGCTTAGATAATCGGGCGATAGCAAGTCGCCCATACTTTCGGTTTCTAAAAGATACGGAAGTTCGTTTCCCCATACCGATTTGCTGCTTTCGGTTTTTCCAGAAGAAATAGCGTGATACGCGGCATATATCGGCTCATCATTATAACAAAGATATGTTCCGTAAACCTGGTCGAGAACATCGTTGAGTTTTTTCTCATATTCCGCGGCCTTGTCGCCCCATTTTTCTTTGGCGGCATCTACGGTTATAAATGCCTGGTCGACATTAGGATTATCGGTAATATCAAAATTTTCGTTTTGGTTTTTATTTTTTTTATAAAGTGTGTATGTAAAGGCCGCAACGGTTTGTGCCTTTAAGGTTTCTATTTCCTTGGATGCCGAAATCTCAGCCGCCACAACACCAAAAATATATTCTCGCATATTAAGTGTTTTAAGTTGTCCGTCTGCGTGGCACAATAAAACTATGTTTTCTCCGCTTTCTTCGTTTTCTTCGTTTTGCACTTTATTTTTTAAAGGCGGAGATGCGGACTCGGCCGGTTTTGTCATACTTAAAAAGGGCAGAGTTAACATAAGCAGTATTAATATAGCGGCAATAATAAAATAAAAATTTTTCATTTTCACATTTCCTTAATATTTTTTTGTATAATTATATATATGTAAGAAATTTTTAAAAAATTAAAAAAGTTGCGGGTGAAACTGTATGAAAACAGAACTAAAAAAACTAATAGCTCTTACGGGAGTGGGTGCGGTTTGCGCCGTTATACTCCGCGTGTTGCAGATTGTATTTATGCTTGAAGCCGATTTGGGATTTTTCAAAAAAGGGTTTGAGACTATAGGCAACGTAACTACGGCATTGATAATTTTTATCATCGGTGTATGTACCATATACGGTGCCTGTTATAAATGGGATGCGCCCGAAAAAGCAGTTACAACTAAGACGTTCGGCGTTCTGCATTTTGTTTTGTCGGCGGCCATAATTTATGAATCGCTTTTCTCTAATGTTTCTACCGACACACAAGCTTGGAAGATACTTTTGCAAATACTTTTCGGGCTGTGTGCTGCACTCATACTTGCTATCAGGGGTTACGGTGCCTTTTACCCAAACAAAGAGATGCCGATATTGACAACAGCTTACATACTGTTCTGGCTCATCCGCGTGATTATAACATTTTCTTCTTATTTGTCGGCATCGGTTATATCCGAAAATATTTTCGAAATGGCGGCGCTTTGTTGCGCACTGGTCTTTTTCTTTAACTATTCGGCACTCGAAAACGGTGTATCGGTTTCCCGCCGTAAAAAAACCATTCTTCCAAGCGCCATAGCGGCGCTCCTTTCAGGTGCGGTATATGCGGTGTCGCAGGTAGTGGTTATACTGTCGGGAAAAGCCCAAATATTATATAACAGCAACGCAACGTTTATAACAAATATAGTTTTGGTTTTCTTTATATTTAATTATGTAATTATATTGTTTAAGCCGCAAAAAACAGAAGAATAATAAAGCCAAACCCCGCAAGGATTTTCCTTGCGGGGTTTGACTTTTGGGGATATGGGGATATGGGGAAAGGAGAAATTTTAGCCAGAGCATTCAAAACCCGATTCAAGTTTGAAAGCTCCGGTTTGCCGATAATTTTATCGGCAGTCCTTTAGGACTCTAACAGATTTTCAGTTGCGAAGCATTTTCGCTGTCTGGATTCTCTTTAGGAATTTTAATTCTATATTCGATGTGGTCGCGGAAGTCTCTGCGTTCGTGTTTTGCTTCGATACCGCTTGAATTAAGGGTTTCAACAAGTCGGGTAAGACTGTTTGAAAAGATTCGTATGTCTCCGATTGCGGTTTTCTTGTCGCCCTGTTTATCGTTCGGTTTTTCGTGTTCGCTTTTAAGGAATGAATCAATATAAATTTCCGTATCATTGACACTTAAGTTGTTGGCGATAACGTAATCAAGAATTTCTGCGCGGTAGTTTTCAGGCACCCTGATTAACAAACGCGCGTGGCGTTCTGTGAGTGCGGCGGCGGTTATTCTCTTGCGAAGTCGCTCACCTATTTTCAGCAGTCTTAATTTATTTGCAAGTGCCGACTGTGTAATACCGAGTCTTGCCGCAATATCACTGTGCGGTATGCCGTACTCGGCGATAATCCGGTTTATTCTTTCGGCTTCTTCAAAAATAGAAATGGGGCTTTTCTGCATATTCTCAATTACCGAGTAGATAGCAGAATTTGCGGCATCGGTATTGTAAACGATACAGGGAACCTTTTTCATCCCCGCTATCTTTGCCGCACGTAACCGACGTTCGCCAGCAATAAGTATATATGCAGAACCGTGTCGGCGGACAAGAATCGGCTCTATAACACCGTTTTCTTTTATACTGTCCTTGAGTCTGAAAAGCTCATATTCGTCACAGTATCTTTTGGTGATATTTTCATCCGGAAAAATATCACTGATTTTTATATTTTTAAAATGCCCGTCCTGTTTTTTAAACATTTACTGTGTCACCTGCCCTGTGTCTAAATTATAAATCTCCGATATGGGCAAAATCAAGAAAAACAGGTCGTGCAAAATCTACACAAAAAAACAAAAACAGCCGCATTATAACGGCTGTTTTGATATTTTTGCAGATATTCTAGGATATTTTGGCGGTGTTTGCGATATCTTTTTTATTAAAACAAAGTTTCTTTCCTCATTTGTAAGAAGTTTTTCGCATATAATTTGCGGTTTTTCTCCGCCGAGAATTCTTATTGCGTTTCCCGCATCGTCGATTTCTGTATCAGCGGCAGGTCCTTTAAGGGCAACAAACTGTCCGCCGACTTTAACAAAAGGTAAACAATATTCCGATAAAACCTGTAAACGGGCTACGGCACGAGCCACAGAAAAATCGTATTTTTCCCTGTAAAGCGGATTTTTTCCACCGTCTTCGGCTCTTGAGTGGATAACTGTTGCCGTGAGTCCCGTTTTATTAAGTACTTCGTTTAAAAAAACAAGGCGTTTGTTAAGTCCGTCAAGCAGAGTGAGCTCTATATCGGGGCGGACTATTTTAAGCACCATACCGGGAAACCCCGCGCCTGTGCCCACATCAATTATTTTTGCGCCTATCGGCACATTAACCGCTTTGAAAAATAATATACAGTCGAAAAAGTGCTTTATCACGATATCGTCCGGCTCGGTAATAGCGGTAAGATTGATTTTTTCGTTCCACTCTACAAGCAAATTTCCATAGGTGTTCAGTCTGTCTTTGGCGGTGTCATCCAACTCTATACCGAACTCGGCACAAGAGTCGGTAATTTTATCAATCGGAAAATTTATCATTTTTCTTCTCCTGTCTTGCCTTTTCGAGATATATGATAAGCACCGAAACATCGGCGGGGGACACGCCTGAAATACGGGAAGCTTGACCGATATTGAGCGGTCGTATGCGGTTTAATTTCTCTTTGGCTTCAAGGCGCAGTCCCGATATTGCATCATAATCGATGTCTTCGGGTATTTCCTGGTTTTCGAGCCTGAGCATTTCTTCAACCTGAGCTAACTGCCTTGTTATGTAGCCTTGGTATTTTATCTCGATTTCAACCTTTTCTTTAACACTGTCGGGCAGTATCGGTCTTGTTTTGTCAAAGGGGGCTAAGCATTCGTAATTAAGTTGTGGGCGGCGGATAAGTTCATCCAATTTACAACCTGTAGTCAGCGGCGCAGTGCCGAGACTTTCCAACATTTCGTTTATTTCTTTGCTCGGCGCCACTGTGGTGGTACGCAGTCGGTTAATTTCGCCTTCTTTTTGAGAAAGTCGTTCATTAAATTTCTGCCAGGTTATATCATCGACAAGACCGAGTTCACGTCCTAAAGGCATCATTCTTTCATCGGCATTATCCTGTCGGAGAAGTAAACGATACTCACTGCGTGAAGTCATCATACGGTAAGGGTCGGCACAACCTTTTGTTACAAGGTCATCAATGAGCGTACCGATATAACTTGATGAACGCGAAAGAGTAAAAGGAGTCTCGCCTTTAATTTTTCTTGCGGCGTTTACACCGGCTACAAAGCCTTGAACCGCGGCTTCTTCGTAACCTGATGAGCCATTGAACTGTCCCGCACCGTAAAGACCGTCAAATTCTTTTACTTCAAGTGTAGATTTGAGCAGTGTCGGGTCAATGCAATCATACTCAATAGCATAAGCATTACGTATAATTTTTACGTTTTCAAGACCGGGTATTGTGTGGTAAAATGCAATCTGCACTTCTTCAGGAAGAGAAGAAGACATACCTTGAAGGTACATTTCTTCTGTATCGGCACCACAGGGCTCGATGAACAGTTGATGCCGTTTTTTATCTGCAAAACGGACAATTTTGTCTTCAATACTCGGACAATATCTCGGCCCTATACCTTCAATGTTACCCGAGTATAACGGGGAACGGTGAAGATTATCAAGTATTACTTTTTTGGTATCATCATTTGTATATGAAATATGACAAAGAACGGTGTTCTCGCGCGGATGAACGGTCGAATAACTGAATGGTACGATTTTTTCGTCTCCCGTCTGTTCTTCTGTCTTGGAAAAGTCTATACTGTCTTTTGCTACTCTTGCAGGGGTACCTGTTTTAAATCGGCGCAGCGGTATGCCGAGTTTTTTAAGTGACTCAGACAGTTCGTTGGCGGGGAACTGACCGTCAGGTCCGCTTGAAAAAGACACTTCACCGACAAATATTTTACCCGCAAGAAATGTGCCCGTAGCCAGAATTACAGCGTGACAGGTGTGCTCGGCGCCGAGTTTTGTGGTTACTATCCAGTCTTCCCCGCTTTTTTTAATATCGGTAACTTCGGCTTGTTTAACATCAAGTCCTTTTTGAAGTTCAACTGCGTGTTTCATATAACCGCTGTATGCTCGGCGGTCAATTTGTGCACGTAGCGAATGTACCGCAGGACCTTTGCCGAGATTGAGCATACGGCTTTGAAGCATATTTTTATCGGCCGCTTTGCCCATCTCTCCGCCCAGAGCGTCAAGTTCCCGCACTAAATGTCCTTTGGCTGTACCACCGATTGATGGGTTGCACGGCATATTGCCTATCCAGTCGGCGCTGACTGTAAAAATTACGGTTTTAACACCCAGTCTTGCGGCGGCAAGAGCCGCTTCGATACCCGCGTGCCCCGCGCCAATTACTGCAACATCATAATTTTCGGCTTTATAATTCAAGTTTAACACCTATTTTCCTACACAGAATTTTTTAAACACTTCATCGGCCACCACATTTGTAACGCGTTTTCCCGTAAGTTCGAAAAGCGCTGATAGAGCATCATCAACACAAACACCGACGGCATCGATGGTTTCCCCGGACATAAGTGCCGCCTTTGCCTCGCGTATAGCGGCGAAAGCACGACTTGCGCAATCGCGTTGTCGCTCACTTCCAAGAACCAGGGAATCGGGATTTATATAACATATTTCGGTTATTTCTTCTATTTTTTTGGTAAGTTCTTTCAATCCCTCACCGGTTTTTGCCGAAACTGTAACTACCCGAAGTTCCGGGAAATCTTCGGCGCCGATTTTGTTACCTATATCCGATTTATTTATAATAATAATAGTCTTTTTATCCTTTATTTTCTCAATGAGTGACAGGTCATCGTCATCGAGTGGTTCGGTTGAATCAAAAACTGCCAAAATAAGTTCGGAAGATTTTATTTTTTTCTCGGCAAGGCTAACACCGGCGGCTTCAACTATATCAGCGGTAGAGTGAATTCCCGCGGTATCGGCAAGACACAGTGTTATGTCACCGAGTTTTACGGTATTTTCTATAATATCACGCGTGGTACCTGCAATATCGGTTACTATGGAACGGTCGCTACCGCAGAGTAAATTCATAAGTGTACTTTTACCAACGTTCGGCTTTCCGACAATGGCGGTATCTATGCCTTCGCGCAAAATTCTTCCCGCATCATAGGTTTTAAGCATCTCATCGAGCGCTCTCTCGCTATTTTCCAACATTTTACCGAAGTTTTCGTGGTTGAGTTCAGGGAGTTCTTCATCGGGCTCATCAGCGAAATATGCTATCGAAGCCGCTGCAGAAATAAGGTCGGCTTCGATTTTTTCTATTTTACGTGATAAAGTTCCGTTAAGAGCAGATGAAGATAGCTTGAGCTCTCGGTCACCACTTGCAGATATAACACCCATAACGGCTTCTGCCTGGGTCAAATCAAGTTTACCGTTCAAAAAGGCACGCTTAGTAAATTCGCCTGCGGCGGCACTTTTGGCACCTGCGTTTAACGCGGCACGAAGAAGGCGCTTTAAAACATAGCGGCCGCCGTGCACAGATATTTCTACGGTATCCTCCCCGGTATAACTTTTAGGAGCTCGGAAGATTAATGCAACGGCAGTATCAATAAACCCATCACAATCAACAGCTTCCCCAAAGAGCGCGGTATATCCCTTCTGGTCGGAGATTTTCTTACCGCTTTTAGCCCTGAAAATTTTGTCGGCAATAAAAAGGGCTTGTGCGCCCGATATTCTCACGATTCCGATTCCGCCTTCTCCCAAAGGAGTCGAAATAGCCGCAACTGTGTTGTTTTGCATCTGTCTTCACCTCTCTAAAAAAATATTTTACCATAAACAACAATATTTTTCAATTATAAAAAAGGGGTAGATTTTTTAAAAATTTAGTAGTATAATGCGGTTGGGAAGGAGAATTCCCAATATTAATGAGCTGTACCGATTTCGGACAGCATCGGAGGTAGTAAAAATGAATAACAACAAACAGAGACCCCAAAAACTTGTTTTTGGCGCAATTATGACGGCATTTGTCATAGTGCTTCAGTGGATAGGTGGAGTTACCACCTTTTTCGGCCCTTTTTCAACCGCGGTAGGCCTTATACCCATCGTCTTAGGTGCGTGTGTGTGCGGTCCTATAATAGGCGCCTGGTTAGGTTTTGTCTTTGGAATGGTGGTTTTACTTACGGGCGGCGCGGCACTGTTCTTTGCCTTCGATATTCCCGGCACGATAATTACCGTACTTGCTAAAGGCACTGTCTGCGGACTGGTTTCGGGGCTCACATACAAATGGGTTTCAAAATGGAATAAATTTATAGCAACGGTTTTTGCGGCAATAGCCTGTCCTGTTGTCAACACGGCAATGTTTTTATTGGGTTGTTATGTGTTCTTTATGGATAGCGCCGATGCTATCGCAAGTACCTTGCAGTTAAATGTTTCGGGCATGGCTCTTTTCTGGGCGTTGGCGATGGGCAATTTTATACTTGAAGTAATATCAAATGCGGTGTTATCTCCCGTAATTGTCAGAGTGATGTCTCTTAGCAAGAAAAATTAATGATAATTAAAAAGGCTTGACGAATTTCGTCAAGCCTTTTCTTTTTAGAAAATACTGTATTTGAGAACAATTCCCGCAAACACAATGGATACCATTGAAACTAACTTTATAAGAATGTTAATTGCAGGGCCCGAAGTGTCTTTAAAGGGGTCGCCTACCGTGTCACCCACAACGGCGGCTTTGTGCTGAGCGCTTCCTTTTCCGCCGTGAGTTCCGCTTTCGATATACTTCTTAGCGTTATCCCAGGCACCGCCTGAGTTGGACATAAATATCGCAAGTAAGAATCCGCTGACAGTAGAACCCGCAAGCATTCCCACAACGCCCATATATCCGAGAACAAGTCCTACCACAATGGGAACGATTACGGCAGTGATGGCCGGCAACATCATTTCTTTAAGACTTGCCTTGGTGCAAAGGTCGACACAGGAAGTATAGTCCGGTTCGCTTTCGCCTTCCATAAGTCCTTTGATTTCTCTGAATTGGCGGCGCACTTCGACCACGATTGACTGTGCCGCCCTACCTACTGAATCCATAGTCAAAGCCGAGAATACAAACGGCAGACAAGCGCCTATAAGGAGCCCAACCAAAACAGTAGGATTTGTGAGATTAAATATAAGTGAAATTTCTTTGCCAGACTGTGCGGCAATTTCACTTATTTTATTAACGTACGAAGCCATAAGGGCGAGGGCAGTCAGCGCTGCAGAGCCGATAGCGAAACCTTTGCCTGTAGCGGCGGTAGTGTTGCCAAGGGAATCGAGAGCATCGGTGCGCTCTCTGACTTTTTCTTCAAGATTGGCCATTTGCGCGATGCCACCTGCATTATCTGCAACAGGACCGTAGGCATCGGTAGCAAGTGTAATACCGAGAGTAGATAACATACCTACAGCGGCAAGGGAGACGCCGAAAAGACCTGAATTTGCATTAGAATTGCCACCCGAGAAGAAGAAAGCTACCAAAATACAAGCCGCAACAATTATTACGGGAAGTGCGGTAGAAAGCATACCGAGACTGAATCCGCCAATTATGATGGTCGCAGAACCGGTTTCAGATTTATTTGACAAACGGTTTGTAGGACGGTAGGTGTCAGAGGTAAAATATTCTGTTGCCTGACCGATTAAAACACCCGATATAAGTCCTGAGAGAATTGCAAAGTAGAAGCCAAGCGAGTTTTTACCGTCAAGGCAGAACCACACAATAGGTAAAGAGAAAACCGCAATCAAAACAGCGCTTAAATTTGTACCACGGCCTAAAGATTTAAGCAGACTTTTTTGAGTGGCATCTTCCTTTGTGCGAACGAAGAATGTGCCAATAACCGAGCATACCACACCGATTGCTGCAATGAGCATAGGAACCATCATAGCGGCAAATGAGTTTACGACGGTACTTTTTGAAAATGCTGCAATACCGAGCGCTGCAGAAGATATAATCGAGCCAACATAAGACTCATAAAGGTCGGCGCCCATACCCGCAACGTCGCCTACGTTGTCACCAACATTGTCGGCTATAACCGCAGGATTTCTCGGGTCATCTTCGGGGATACCCGCTTCAACCTTGCCGACAAGGTCGGCGCCTACGTCGGCGGCTTTTGTAAAGATACCGCCACCCACTCGGGCAAACAGAGCCATAGAAGATGCACCCATACCGAAGGTTACCATAGAGCTTGTAATTTCTGCCGGGGAAAGTTTGAATATATTGTTAAGAAGGAAAAACCAAAGTGAAATATCGAGAAGTCCCAGACCTACAACCGTAAAGCCCATTACAGAACCGGCCGAAAAGGCAACCCGAAGACCTCGGTTAAGACCTTCTCTACAAGCGTTGGCAGTACGCGCATTGGAACTTGTAGCAATTTTCATACCGATAAAACCTGACAGGGCTGAGAAAAATCCGCCCGTTACAAAGGCAAACGGAACAAAATAGGTTAAGAAACCCAATGCCGCCATTATAAGAAGCAATATAAACATTGCCGCAAAGAAAATTGCAACTACGGTGTATTGGCGCTTAAGGAACGCGTCGGCTCCGCGCTTTATAGCAGCAGAGATTTTGCGCATCTCATCGGTGCCTTGAGAAAATCTCATTATATGTTTGGCAGTTACTATGGCGAAGATAATAGCTATTACCGCGCCTAAAAAAGTAAAAAGCACAAATAAATTTTCCATAAATGTCTCCTTTGAATTTTTTGTGTGTTATATAATACCATCGCTTCCACGGGTTTTCAAGTGAAAAAGATAAAAAAACAAGACAGACTGGGCAAAAAGTGAAAAAATGAAGAAAAAAGTGCTAAAAAAGGCAAATTCAAGTAAAATTTTTTGAAAAAACCCTTTAAATTTTTCAAAAATGTGTTATAATAAATTGCTACCCTATTAATTATAGGGAAAAATCAAGTAAAAAATGCAAACAAAGTTTGCTAATAATCAGGAGGTAAAACAATGAGTCACAAGTATGTATACCTTTTCTCAGAAGGTGACGCAAAAATGCGTGAGCTTCTTGGTGGTAAGGGCGCTAACCTTGCAGAAATGACCAAAATCGGTCTTCCGGTTCCGCAGGGCTTCACCGTTACAACAGAGGCTTGCACACAGTACTACGAAGATGGCAGAAAGATTAACGATGAAATCCAGGCACAAATTATGGAATACATCGACAAGATGGAAGGCATCACCGGTATGAAATTCGGTGACAAAGAAAATCCGCTTCTCGTGTCGGTTCGTTCGGGTGCCCGTGCATCGATGCCCGGTATGATGGATACCATTCTTAACCTTGGTCTTAATGAAGAAGTTGTAGAAGTTATGGCTGCAAAATCAGGCAATGCTCGTTGGGCTTATGACTGCTACCGCCGTTTTATCCAGATGTATTCTGATGTTGTTATGGAAGTTGGTAAGAAGTACTTCGAACAGCTTATTGATGAAATGAAAGAAGCTAAGGGTGTTACTCAGGATATCGACCTTACAGCTGAAGACCTTAAAGAACTGGCTAACCAGTTCAAAGCTGAATATAAGAGCAAAATCGGTAAGGACTTCCCGTCTGACCCGAAAGAACAACTTATGGGCGCTGTAGAAGCAGTTTTCCGTTCATGGGACAACCCCCGCGCAAACGTATACCGTCGTGATAACGATATCCCGTATAGCTGGGGTACTGCAGTCAACGTTCAGATGATGGCGTTCGGTAATATGGGTGACGATTGTGGTACAGGTGTTGCCTTTACACGTGACCCTGCTACCGGAGAACCCGGCCTTATGGGTGAATTCCTTGTAAACGCTCAGGGTGAAGACGTTGTTGCCGGTGTTCGTACACCTATGCCGATTGCTCAGATGGCAGAAAAATTCCCTGAAGCATTTGCTGAATTCAACAAAGTTTGCGCTATTCTCGAAGACCACTACCGCGATATGCAGGATATGGAATTCACAATTCAGAATGGCAAACTCTATATGCTCCAGACACGTAATGGTAAGAGAACCGCTAAGGCAGCTCTCAAAATCGCTTGTGACTTGGTAGATGAAGGCATGATTGACAAGAAACAGGCAGTCGCTATGATTGACCCGCGTAACCTTGATACCCTTCTCCACCCGCAGTTTGACCAGAAGGCTCTTAAAGCAGCTACACCTGCTGGCCGTGGTCTTGGTGCATCTCCCGGTGCTGCTTGCGGTAAGGTTGTATTCACTGCTGAAGATGCTGAAATCTGGAATGCTCGTGGCGAAAAGGTAATTCTTGTTCGTCTTGAAACTTCACCTGAAGATATTACAGGTATGAAGGCTTCCCAGGGTATTCTTACAGTTCGTGGCGGTATGACTTCTCACGCTGCTGTTGTTGCTCGCGGTATGGGTACTTGCTGCGTATCCGGTTGCGGCGAAATCGTTATGGATGAAGAAAACAAGAACTTCACCTTAGCTGGTAAGACATATAAGGAAGGCGACTATATTTCTATCGACGGTTCAACAGGTAACATCTACGACGGTATTATTCCGACAGTTGATGCTGAAATCGCAGGCGAATTCGGTAGAATTATGGATTGGGCTGATGAGTTCCGTACATTAAAGGTACGTACCAACGCTGATACACCTACTGATGCTAAGAAGGCTCGTGAACTCGGTGCTGAAGGTATCGGTCTTTGCCGTACAGAGCATATGTTCTTCGAAGCTGACAGAATTGCTGCTTTCCGCGAAATGATTTGTGCTGACACAGTTGCTGAGCGCGAAGCTGCTCTTGCAAAGATTCTTCCTTATCAGCAGGGCGACTTCGAAAAGCTTTACGAAGCTCTCGAAGGCAATCCTGTATGTATCCGCTTCCTTGACCCGCCGCTTCATGAGTTCGTTCCTACCGAAGAAGCTGACATCAAGGCACTTGCTGATGCACAGGGTAAAACTGTTGAAGATATTAAGAATCTCATTTCTTCTCTCCACGAATTCAACCCGATGATGGGTCACCGTGGTTGCCGTTTGGCAGTTACCTATCCGGAAATTGCTAAAATGCAAACAGCTGCTGTTATCCGTGCAGCTATCAATGTTAAGAAAGCTCATCCGGATTGGAATGTAGTACCTGAAATTATGATTCCTTTGACCGGTGAGGTTAAAGAATTGAAGTTCGTTAAGGACGTTGTTGTAGCAACAGCTGACGCTGAAATTGCTGCTGCCGGTGTTGAACTCAAGTACGAAGTTGGTACTATGATGGAAATCCCGCGTGCATGCTTAACAGCTGATGAAATAGCTAAGGAAGCTGAGTTCTTCTGCTTCGGTACTAACGACTTAACTCAGATGACATTCGGCTTCAGCCGTGATGACGCTGGTAAGTTCTTAGGCGCTTACTACGATAACAAGATTTATGAAAACGACCCGTTTGCTAAACTCGACCAGACCGGTGTTGGCAAACTTATGGACATGGCTGTAACACTCGGTAAGAAGGTTCGTCCGGAAATCCACTGCGGTATCTGCGGTGAACACGGCGGCGACCCTGTATCGGTTGAGTTCTGCCACAAGGTTGGTCTTGACTATGTATCTTGCTCACCGTTCCGCGTGCCGATTGCTCGCCTTGCCGCTGCACAGGCTGCTATAAAGTCTGGCAAGTAATTCCGGCTTACTTTAACTTCGCAGAATTTACGCTCACCGAAAAGGATGCTAAGGAGTATAAATACTCCAAATCAACCAAACAACGTGTGCATAAATGGAAAGATATTAAAGTAAGACTCTATATCTAAAACAAACGCTCCGTTAGATTAAACTCTAACGGAGCGTATTTCTTTTTTATATTAGGCCAACAAGATTGCTTTCGAT
Source organism: Acutalibacteraceae bacterium (assembly GCA_045613385.1). Classification (GTDB taxonomy): domain Bacteria; phylum Bacillota; class Clostridia; order Oscillospirales; family Acutalibacteraceae; genus SIG565. Next base: position 82,530 of record JAZLAW010000006.1, read on the forward strand.
TATGTTGGCTCCTGGATTGTATTTTTCAACAAGGTTTTGAACTATAATTCTACTACCACCACTTATACGTGGGCTAAGTGTAATTTCCATATCAGTAAAAGCCTCATCAGATATTGACATATCATAATGTGGAAAAGGTTGTCTTTCTAAACCATGTTTCATTTTATTTGCAACTAATTGAAAGTTCATTAGAGATTGTTCAACAGGTTGATTTATATCAAACGGCAATATGTTTAAAATGTATCTCCATTCACTTTGAAATCCCCAATGAAGATTTTTGTGCTTGCCAAGTTCTCCTAACACAAGAGTGAATCGGTCGCCATCCTCCTTTAAAATATGTGGATATAATTTTTCTGGGTCATCCGTATATTCCACTCTGCATAAAAGTTGTTTATTCAATGCTTGAACTGAAAAAAAGGAATTAGAAAACATTTCAGTTAAAGGAATAAGCGTCTGAAATGGTTTGCCATTAGAATTATCTTCAACGGGCCCTTTTACCACTTTGGATATTTCGTCGGCGGTATTGTTATATATCTTAAAAGGGTTCTTTCGCAGTTTAATTCTTACGCCAAGATTTAACGAAGCATACATATTCCACATAGGAATACTTTCCGTCGAGTCATCTGTCCAAGAACTTATGTAACAAAATTGTCCTATGTTTTTTACATCTGATGTTTGTTGTTCTTGCAAATCATCCATTTTATCAAGTGAATTAAAACGTATTGTTCGATTTTTTAAAATCAGTGCTAATGTTTCAATATTTGTATAGTGATAAAGATATTCTAAATTATCCATACGCTTTATATCTCCCTGCAAAATTTTCTTGTTTATATTATATCATCTAATGCTACATAATTCAATCTGCCGATTTTGATTCCGCACATTCGCAAAACGAAACCTCCTTTGCTACAATAATGGTAAAGGAGGTAATTTTATGGCAAATTTTATAGAAGAATTTTATTACGGCAATCTCGACCCACAGGCGCGTAGCACCAAAGAGAATAAAACGGTGCAAAAGCAAATGGAGGTGTTGATGCTAAATGAAGACTTTTTAACCGAGCACCTATCGGGCGAAAGCAAAAAGAAATTCCTCGACTTTTGCAACGCTTGGGGCGTAGTCAACGGCGAATCGAATCTCGATAGTTTTATTATGGGCTTCCGCCTCGGCGCCAACTTCGCCTACGACACCTTTGTAAACGACGACGCACCATTTAAAGACTTACTCAAGGAGGTGTAACTATGGAACAATATATCTATGACAAAGATAACGGCTTATGGTACGAACGCGACGGTGATTATTACATCCCTTGCCTCAAACTCCCCGACATAAATATAGGTATATGGGGCGAACGCTATCTCACCTACATCCGCGAACATAAGAAACTGCTACACACTAAACTAATGATAAACGGCACCCTCTACACCCACCTCGCCGAAATCAATAAACAGGCAGAAGAAATGTTTTCTGAGCTGGTAAACCAAATGAAAACTCGCGAAGGCATCACCGAACAATTAAAAGCAGATAACCAACTCGAATGGGTCCGCCATATGAACAACATCCGCTCCCGCGCAAATGAAGTGATATATAATGAATTAATATATGTATAAACAAAACCTCGGCTAAAATTACAATTAAGTATATTTTTAGCCGAGTTTTTTTATTGCTATAATATAGTGAAAATAATCCCTATCGGGTATAAAACGACCCCAAGCCAACCGATTTATACCCTAAAGGGTATAATAGCATCGTTCTACTTTCGGTATAAATGCGTAAAACATAACCTTCGCTAGTTCAACTCTGTGTGGTGAAGTCAACGTTATACACATTTAAATAAACTGTAGAAATACGCAAAATTTTTAAACGCAATGTTGACAGTGAAGAATGAATGCAATATGTTCACTGCTGATTTAAGTTAAATTTCCAATAATGATGTTTAAAAAGCACTTGATATTTCGTTGAAAAAAGTGTATACTATTTTCAACGAGGTGAACTAGTATGGAACGACCGACAATTTTATCTGAAATTAAAAAAGAAATTCAAAATTCTAAAATAGGCACAGTTTTTGTACCTATTGATTTTGTCTTGCTTACGGATAAAAAAACCGCAAGCGTTTCTTTGAGTCGTCTTGAAAAAGAAAAAATCGTTTTAAAGATAATGCGAGGCGTTTATTATAAAGCTGAATATAATGAGTTTCTTGAAGAATACGTTGCGCCTGAGCCGGATGCGGTTGCTCATGCAATAGCAAGAAATTATGGCTGGACCATTGTTCCCTTCGGCGACACCGCACTTAATATACTTGGCCTTTCTACACAGGTTCCGGCGACTTGGGTTTACATGAGCGACGGCACCTATAAAGAATACTCATATAATCAAACAACCATAAGGTTTAAGAAAACAAGCAATAAAGAAATATCTAAGTTATCTTACAAAACCGCTTTGGTAGTACAAGCATTAAAAACGCTCGGCAAGGATAACGTAAAAGATACAATCATAACTAAGTTGAAAAACACATTAACCGATAAAGAAAAGGAAACCTTGCTTATTGAAGCAAAAGCAGTAACATCCTGGATATATGAATATATAAAAGTGATTTGTAGGAGTTAAATTGTATGCGTAAAATTGCAACTATAAAAGAAAATGACCGCAAAGCTTTATTCCAAAATACAGCCGCAAAAATGGGCTTGACTAATGCAATTATTGAAAAGGATTTTTGGGTATGCTTTATGCTCGACTATCTTTTCCATCGCTGCGAGTGGAAGGGCCATATTGCTTTTAAGGGTGGTACAAGCCTTTCTAAATCGTATGGCCTTATAGAACGCTTTTCCGAGGATATTGATTTGATTCTTGATTGGCGTGTAATCGGCTTTGGCTTAGATGAGCCTTGGGAAGAACGCAGCAATACAAAGCAGGATTTGTTTAATAAAGAAGCGAATAGCCGTACCGAAAGGTTTTTGAAGGAAACCTTTATGCCGACGGTTGTTACTGATTTACAGAAAGATCTCAACACCTCTGTTAACTGCTACATAGATGAAACCGATCCGCAAACCGTTGTGTTCGCATATAATCGCAGCTTTAGTGATAACTCTATTTTGCCGGTTATTCGGCTTGAAATAGGCGCTCTCGCGGCTTGGACACCTGCCGAAGAAAAACCAATCACGCCATACGCGGCCAAAGAGTATCCCAAATTATTTAATGAGCCATCAACCAATATTTTAACCGTTTTGCCTAAGCGAACCTTTTGGGAGAAGGTAACCATTCTACACCGCGAAGCATATCGACCGGAGGACAAAGCCTTCCCCACGCGATATTCACGTCACTATTACGACCTATACTGTATGATGAATTCGCCGGTTAAGGGGGAAGCGTTCAAGGACGTTGAATTGCTGGACAAGGTGGTTAAATTTAAAGAAAAATTCTACCGCTGTCCATGGGCACGATATGATGAAGCAAGGGTTGGTACAATGAAGCTGATGCCACCTGAAAGAAATATTCCCGCCCTTCGTGATGACTACGAGCATATGCAAAATATGATTTTCGGAGACAAGCCGGATTTCGATACCATTCTTGAAGGTATCAAGCAATTAGAAAAAGAGATTAACATACTTTAAGTGCTTATTATTACACATTTATCAGAATCGCAGATTTGTAAAGTCAAAACAGATGTGTGATAATATTGCAAACACAAGAATTGGAGGGAGTGGAATTATGGGTTCCTCTTCGGAAATCAAAGAACAGACTATAGCTTCAGAGAAATATCAGCCTTCTCTGAACGATTATTATAATGCCCGTTTCTCAAGGCTTATTGAAAAGATGAGTCATAATTTACCCACAAAAAGAGCCACTATTATCAAAAGTGAGCTAGAACAAATTGATGTAGATAACACGGAGGACAGACTGGAGGCACTTAAATATGCCTCATCATTAAGCGTCCTTATTGATCTATCTCTTCAAGGGTGGATTTTTGATATAGAAAACGGATCCTTAACTTTAAAAATGGAAAATGACAATCTTGACGATAAGCAAAAACTGCGTTATCGATTAAGTGCCGAGAAGAATGCACAGTTTAAGACACCAAGCGTGGCGGCCTTTATCAGGCAAATGGAGTCAAACAAGCATTATCAGGGGAATGAAATTTCAATTAGAAATTTGATTGGAGACAAGCTTTTTTTAATACATCAAATTCAAAATGGCCAGAGAGTCTGTGAGCCGTATATTCAGCTTGTTACAAATGATCGAGATGATTTGACAGGCTATAAGCTCTCGGATATTTGGCGTTATTTCCGTTACACATGGTCAATACCCTATAAGACTATGCCCGGCCGTAATTTATTCTATTTGGTTCGCGATCGTTTGCAGCCATATCATCCTGTTATTGGAATATTTGCACTCGGAAATTCTGTATTAAATCTTACGGTTAGAGATGATGATATAGGATGGACAGTAGAAGCCATTAAGAAGAATATGGCTAAAAAAACAGAGGATACCGTTTGCGAGCAAATCATAGCTGGAACAGATGGGCGTTGCGTAAAAACAAAAATTAGCAAGGCGGTTGAAAATGATCGCGAGTATATATCTCGCGCAACAAAATATGCAGATCAAATGTATCCGTTGCTGCTTAAAAACATCGAAGAAGCTATTTCTGAAATTTATTTAAAGGACTTAAAATATCACAGAAACACAAAGTATCCTACACAGGAAAAGATTGATGAGCTTTTGCTTATGGCGGCAGAATATGCCGAAAAATCAATTAACAATAGAAACAATGAACGGACGCCTGTTTGGGAGGAGGAAGCAAAAAGTAACCTTTTTAAGCGCAAGCGTGCTGCCGAATTGGCAAAGCTACTAGATACAAAGAGAATCTTTAACGAGGCAAAGGGTGCAACAAATTTTGATAAGCTAAACCAGCTTTTATCCTATGAAGCGGGCAGGAAGGCTATACATACCGCCTTGATTGCAAACAGAAAGCGCAAGATAGGCTCTAATATGATGGACATCATAGTTTGCGGTTCTATACCTCCGTATAATGAGCTTTTAGGAGGAAAGCTAATCAGTATACTTTCGTGTAGTCCGAAGGTTATTAGCGATTATACAAACCGATATAAAAAGCAAGTTAGTGAAATTGCTTCTCGAATGAAGGGTAAGCGTGTTATCCGGGATAGCAAGCTCGTTTATCTCGGAACTACAAGCCTGTATGCAGTCGGCAGTAGCCAATACAATCGCATAAAGGTTCCACTTAATAATGACAGATTTCTTGAGTTTAGGAAAATGGGTGTTACGGAAGGCTTCGGAACGGTATTCTTTTCTAAGGAAACCACCTCTCTTTTTTCTAGGCTACTTGAACTGCAGGATGGTGGCAAAAAAATCAATCATGTTTTTGGTGAAGGAACAAGCCCACGCTTTAGAATGATCAGCAGAGGCTTAAGTGGAATTGGAATTAGGGCTGAGGCCTTTCTCAAGCATTATTCACCAAGAATTGTTTATTCCATCAATCTTGCAAACAATACTAATGAATATCTTTTAGGCTTTGACGAGGATGTGGATTATGGATATGACTTAAATAATCCAGCGGTTATTCAGCAAAAAACTCAAGAGCTAATTGATTATTGGTATAATAGATGGCTAACAACCAGACTTACAACAGTTGATATTGAGCAACGCTTGAACAACTTTAATATCGAGACGATCCTTTTAGGAAATATATAAGGAGGCAGCTATGTCAAAGCTAGAATTCATAAAAAAGCTTTATAATGGAAAGAATTGCTATTCGGACCATATGTCAGCTGAGGAGCTTAAGCTTCTTCATATTACCTCAAACGTGGAGAGGCTTATTAAAGAAATGCTTGGCAAGGGTAAAATTATTTTTCTCACTGGAAATCCTGGTGATGGAAAAACCTTTGTTATTAAAGCAATTGAAGCTACAATACAAGAATATGATGCGTATGTTGAAAAGGATATGAACAACATCACAGGATATGATGCTATTGTTAGCGATATAATCGCGTGCTATGAGGACCATCGTCCGGCAATTATTGCAGTAAATGAATATCCTTTTATGCAGCTCTGCAAGCAAATTAAAAATACAGCACCGGACATTCACAAGGAGATTTTGGATGCAAAGAGAAGTGCTATTACTTACAGCACCTCTCAACCGCTTTATGGCCGAATCGCTCTTATTGATTTAAATGAAAGAAATCTTTTGGATGCAGATAGGAACCTTTTGGGCGAGCTAATAGACAAGCTTATTTCGCTTATTTCAGAGGATACCGAACACAATAAGCATCTGGAGTATAATCTAAAAGCCTTCTCCATTCCTGAGGTAAAGGAGCAGGTGCTTTCGATTATGCAACTGGCAGCTGCAGAATGTGAGCATTTTGCTATTAGAGATATTTTGGGTGCGTTAGCTTTTATCTTTACCGCGTGTATGACTGAGGATTACGAGGGACAAAAATATTATTCAGCTATTTTCTCGGGATCAAATCAGCTTTTACAGGCAATTCAACAGTTTGACCCAATATATCTTTCCTCCCCTACACTTGATGAACAGCTTTGGAACGGAGAAATAACTGAGGGCTGGCTTGTAGAATGCCCGAGTAAGTGGCCCAATGATCCCTCCTTCGAGGAAAAAGATATTGATGCTGCGGTTAGCCTTTTCAAAAAAATTAAACGTCAGTACTATTTTGAAAATCTTCATGGGCAAAAGCTGTTACAGCTTCAGCCTAGCGAAATCAAAAAGTGTACAGAAATGTTTAATAGCTTTGAGTCACAAAAAAAGAAAATAAAGGAACGCTTAATAAGATCAATTAACAAGTTATTTTTGCCTTCCTCTGACGACAAAAAGCAGCTACACATTTGGACCACGCATAGATATGATATGAGCATACCTGCTGCGGTAGCGGTTTCTAGCAAGTCTATTGACGCCAGCGAGCTGGAAATACAAATGCCTAGACCTGCAGATTGGTTAAACGGATTAGAATATATACCCAATCATATTATTATGACTCCCAAGGGAAAAATGGAGCCTATGTTGCGTTTGGATATAGATTTTATTCGTACCCTAAGTGCTATTGAAGAGGGCTATCCCATAAATCTTCTTGCACCACAATACGAGCAGGCTGCAGCAATGTTTTTGCAGCAGCTAGACGATAATGGCTTTACAGAAGAGAATGATGACGGTGAGGTTATTATTGCCAGCCGAAGAAAGAATTACAAGAAATCCGTCTATATTCAAGATGGCGAATATGGCTTTGAGGAGGATTAAAAATGGCAGCAGATACCTTAAAAAGAATTAGTGAGGATATTTGTAAGGACTACCTTGGCTTTTATCCCACCACAAACGCCACTAAGCCTCCGCACATAGCCAACGGACTATTTAGAAGCTGTACTGGCGAAACCTGCAATACTCGAGACGTTCACGAATGGATAATAAGTGATGGTCGAAAGGGTGCAGCCCCTTCCAGTGAAATAGTAAATAAATATCAAAATATCCTTCAAAATGGTTATCAAGAAAAAGCTTCAGATATTAAAGAGCTTCGATTTCTTTTGGATGATATTTTCGACCAGGATAATGCTGTTTACCCCAGCTACGAATTTTCTGTCATGACAATATCCTCGCATTGGATGATAAAGAACAAGGTTCCCTCTGAGGTTGGAATTGGAGATTTTCTCTTTGAAATACTGTCCAAAAAACTTGACGGAGAGCGTTCGCCTATAATAACGCTACTTCAAGCTGCATTAGATAATGATACCGATGATATAACAAAGCTAGTCAAGCCTATCATTGCCTTTCCCTCTGACAAAGAAAAGAGGACAGTTGGTGATGTGGTTTATAAGGATGACTCTGAAATTGCTTGGGATTCCGTTAAGCAAGCCATAAGAGAGGGCTTTGATAGATTAGCTGCTAATATTCAAAAAATCGGCGAAGCAAAAAATAGCCTAACGGTGCTTAAAAGGATTGTGAACTTTTCTATTTTTGCAACCTTTCTTTATCTTACGCACGGTAACAGCGCAGTCTATAAAGGAAAAAAGCCCCCTATAGTCATTGATGCTTGCGCTGATTTAGAATCAATTAAGAAGGCTAGTGAGCAAACCTATACTATGGCCAAGAAAGCTGTAGAGGATTATTTCGCAAACGCTATAAAAGCATGGCTTAAGCCTGTAATTGCTTCCGATACTGTTGAAGAATGCAATAATTGGATCAATTCTATGCTTTTTGCATCTACAGAAAGAGAGAATAATATCAAGCCTGCGTTGATAAGCTATTTTGAAAGCTTTTGTGAGGAAAATGTATCGCCATTGGCTGCTCTATCTAGAGCGTTGCAGATTGTGCTATACACCTTTGAATATAAAAGTAATTCTCCTTCGGATTTTTGTAGAGTTTTGGGTGTGCGCTCTGGCTTAATTGGACCTAAAGGAAATAGAGCTAAAACAAAAAGATATTTAGTAAATAGCTTTACTCTTGAAACGATTACACTTAGTGCATTAACGACAGATGAGCTTACTGAGGGGCTTGAGTTAAAGGATTTGGGAGAACGGCTTTTTGATGCATATAATATAATTATTGGGGCGGACGCAGAACGCGAGTATGGTGTTTTGGAAAAATACAACATTGCCCAATCAACGCCCGGCGATCTTAGAGGAGACCTTAGTGTGAATGCTCAAAGGATTGCAAATACATACATTTCTCTAGGCTTGGGCAAGAAATATGCCGATGGAGTCACTTTAATAGGATGGAGGTTATAAGTGATGAGCAAAAAGCTATTAACACAGGTTGTAACAAGGCTTGTTAATGAATATGCAGTTGCTAAGGAATATGGTGTTTCGTTAGTTACCATTCCTGATTTTGATTATTCAGAATTTGCTGAGCATTTAAGCGCTCAGCGTCATGCACAAATTTTCTTCTTGGGATTTTCAAAGCAGCAGGAGCAAGCCTTAATTGAGACTTTGCCCAACAAGGGAACGGATATCACTTATGCATTTACCGTCGAGGAGGCCGAGCAATCTCGCAACTCGGGCAATGAAGAAATTTTTCGAATTCTAATTATTAAAAGAGCGGAGCTTGAAAAGATTTCTTCATTAAGATGGTTCCCCGAAATCACCTTGGAAAAGGTATATACAAAAAGCTGTGACGTTGTAAGCGAAGAGCTTTCAGGAACCAACAGTGTTATCGATTCGTTAATTAGAGCGTTGCGCTGTAAGCCAGTAAGAAGCATACTAAGCTTTGAAAGGGTACTAAGCTACCTTGAGTTGTTGCTTTCTACAGAGGACAAGCTGCTTCCTTCTGCAATTAAAGAAAACTATTACAAGCTTGGACTATGTGCAGATAAAAGCATCGATAGCAAGAATCCTACCAAGGATGATTTTGTAGATAGAATCCGTCGCAACCATGCCATTGTTGAGCGAATTGGAAATCTAGAGCAAACTGAGCGTCAAAGCATTACAAATTATTATTCTAAGGAAGACGTAAACAAGGAAATGCCTCGTTTCATACTAAATTATTATAAAACGAGAGATATCGAGTTGCTCAGAAAAATGGATTTAGAAGAGGTTGAAAAATGCTTAAAGGCTGTAAAAAAAGCAGAGCCTAATCCCAATCCTCCTTCTAAAAAAGGCTCAAGAGCTAAGCCTACAGCGCTTGCTGCACAGCTTGCTTTTGATAATAATAAGGAACAAATCAACGATATTCTTGTTCAACTCAAGCATGATGTTGATGAACGTCCCAATCATAATAAGGCTGAAAAAATCGACGTTGATGTGAGCGATATTAAGCTGCAAATACGTACTGAACCTATAACGGAGGCTATTGCTACCGAATTGTCAACTGAGGACGATTTTGGCGGTGTTATTCGTGCAGAGGTTCAAGCTCCCGGTGAAGCAGTTCGAGATAGAGGCAAATATCCTCCTGAGTTATTTAAGAAAGAGCAGTTGGATGTCGTATGGTCAAATCTCGAAAAAATAGCTACACTTCTGAAGGATGGCGAAACTATATCAGAGAGCCTAAAGGCGTTTTTGGCCGCACGTGACGAATTGGTTCCTTATCGCAAACGCTTACAGGATTCTCCCATGCTACAGGTGCTTGCCAAGTATTCCTTGTTTGAGAATTATTTAAAGGCTTATGAAAAATTACTCAATTCAATAAATGAAGATTTCCCAAGAATTTGGGGCATATCTGCGTCTAAGGCTAAAGAAATAATAAATATTATTATGTCCTTGGATTATGTGTTCATTGTAGGAGATGCAAAACTTCATGCAATCCCCACACCTCTACACCCATTATATCTTTGGAAGTATGTTGAATTGGCCAAGGAAATCTTTTCTAGCAAGGGTGTAAACGATACAGAACAGTGCCATCTTTCCGAAGAGGATAAAGCGTTTATCATACGCAAGGCAGACGATATCCCTGATCCATTGTCTGTTATGCTTATGCCGGTTACTATAGCTTCAAATGGAGCCGCCTTCTTGCCACTTTCGGGTAGAATAGGTATGCTTCCAATTTATTCGAATCAGCCTCAGATTAATCAAAGCGAAAATGGTGTAGACACACTGAAGCAACAAATTATCCGCTATCTTTGTCTTTATCCTCACGCTGGCATGATGCTTAAGCTCGCTGTTATTGATCCGCCCTCTGTTGAGGTGGTTGTTGCAATGCTTAAAGCATTAAATAACGACAAGGAATTTAATATAAACGGCATTGAAGTGTCAATCTTTAGAACTAAAGAGGTTCCTAACGATTGGGTTGAAATTGAGGATGAATCTCTAAACGATGGTATGCTCGGGAAGGTAAAGGGTAAGCGTAGCCTAAACTTTAAGCTGAAAATTGCTGACCAGCGGCGCTCCTATACTCAAATCCTGTCTGAAATATCTCAACAGCAGCATTTGCTCGTTATCTTTGATCCTAATGAGGTTAAAATTGAAACGGCACAAAACAACAAGCATATTCATCTTCATCCACTTTGTGTTCCTAAAATTTATAAGTATGACCCCGTCGATGAAAAGGTTGAAATTCGCCCGGCGAGTGAGGGCGGAATATTCACGGTTTATTCTAGCATCATAGAAAAACTAAATGAACAGCCGTCTACCTTTAGTCATACGGGAACCTACTTCCACACTCCTTTAAAAAGAGAAACCTATGATAGCTTCTTAGAAAAAACGGATTGGCTTGTCATATTAGATCAAAGCTTGAAAAGCTGGGACATTTCTCTTCGTGCAGCTAGCGAAAAGCTTTTCTACAGAGAAAACAGCTATCGTTCCATCGGAATATACTCAAATAATTGCCGAAAATTTATTGTTGGATACGATACTCTCGTTAAAAAGCTTGGTAACTTTATTCCTAAGCAGGAGGGACTTAAAAGTATAATCGAAGCGATACGAGAGATTAACGATGATGGATTGTTAAGTATCGTTTCACACACATCAACAAGGATTTTTGATACTAATCATGGTAAGGGAAGCCTTGGCACCGCTTTGACCGCAATCAACTATAAGAAAAAGCATCCGGATGCCCTTATTGTAGGTCTAGACACTCAGCTTGCACAAGAATGGTTATCTGATAGAGAAGATGGAAAGCTTCCCGATCTTATTGGAATTCGGTTAGATGATAGCGGCGAGGCTACCATTGACATTATCGAAGTGAAAACCTATAGCGATAGCCCTAACTCCTTTATAATTAAGGATAACAAAATATCTGGCCACGCCGTAGAACAGGCGTTTGTTCTTGAAGCGCTTGTAAAGGAAATGTTTGGGCCCACTGAAAAAATCACTACGGTTTCTAGAAGGGAAATACTTCGAGAGCAGGTATTTGAGGGGCTATTCCAAGCGGAACTGCTTCCTAAGGAAAAGCTTGATTATAGCGAGCATCTAAATGAGCTTTTTGCTGGTCAATACAAGCTTACTGTAAATAAAAATATTGCTTTTGTTGATTTTGAAAACACAAATAGCTCCTTTGCTACCTATAAAGGGATTGATTCCTATGCAAACGATGATTTCCATCTTACTACTATCGGAAGCAAAGAGATACAAGCAATTCTATCAAGCGTTGATTTCAACGATGTTCCTGAGCAAATCATCCCGCAAGAAACAACCTCACAGCCTAAAGCAGAAGCCGTGGTATTTGCTGCTGATGCTGCCACATCCGAAGAAGCTAAAGAAAGCTTTTCACAGGCCGAGAGCAAGGCGGAAGCCGTGTCAAAGCCTGCCCCTTCCAAAAAGGAGTCTGATTTGAAGGTGCTCGAAGAAAAATGCGCAAAAATTAACAAGGTTTTCCGTGATTATAGTATTAATGCATATCCTGTCACTGTAGAGAATGTACAGGAGGCGGCGCGCTTCACAAGATTCTCCGTAGAGCTTAAATCTGGCGAATCTATTAGAAGCATTGAGAAATATAAAGCGGATATCGGCAGACAACTGGAAGCAAACGGTGAGATTTTAATCAACCACATCAAGGGAACAAAATATATATCTGTTGATGTTCCGTTTGCTGGAGCGGGCAGTGCAATTAAGCTTACAGACTATCTTACGCTCTTGGATGAGCGCAAGGGAAATCTTGATGTTATTGCCGGTCAGCTTGCTGATGGTAGCTTTGATATTGTTGATGTTGCAGGAGCGCCACATATGCTTATAGCTGGTACAACTGGCTCTGGTAAAACTATTTTTCTACACGCTATGCTTGTGAGCCTTTTACACCAATATTCATCCGATGAGCTTGAGCTATTAATTATTGACCCCAAGCAAACCGACTTTATCTTCTTTGAAGGAATACCACATTTGTATGGCGGACAGGTCGTAATTGATGCAGAAGAGGCGCTTGAAAGAATTCAAGAAATAAACACCAAGGACAAGGAGGAGCGCACTGCTGCTCTTCGCTCATGCAGAAGCAAGGATATAGAATCCTATAATGCAAAGAATCCTAACAATAAGATGAAGCGACTTGTTGTGGTTATTGATGAATATTCAGATCTGATTCAAGCTGCAGAAATGAACGGTACCCGTAAGGAGTTTGAAAAGAATCTTCTTATGCTATTACAAAGAGTGCGAAACTTAGGCATTCACCTAATTATCGCTACACAACGCCCTTCCGCTCAAATTGTTACAGGTGCACTAAAGGCTGTAATACCCTTTAGAGTGTCATTTAGATTGCCTTCTCACACAGATTCGCAAACTATTCTTGATATGTCAGGAGCAGAGAATCTCTTGGGCAAGGGTGATATGCTAATGGTTACAGAAAGCGATACCAAGCGTATGCAAGGACTCTATATTTCAGAAGATGAACTAGAGGAATTTCTTAACAAATTATAAAGAGGTGAAATATATGCAGACAACATCAAATCCAGAGTTTATAACTGGAATCTTTAAGAGGGAACTGAAAAATCGTTTTCTTTGCGAGGTGCAAATCGATGGAAAAGATGTTGTCTGCTATGTTCCTTCTTCATGTCACTTAAGTAACTTTTTAAAGCTTGAGGGTAAACTGGTTTTATTAGTTCCAACTCAATCTACAAAATCTCGCACAAAATATTCTCTTTTTGCAGTTAGTTATAGAAATAGCTACATCCTACTAAATACCTCAATGGCAAATAGAGCGATTGAGGCATGTATACATAAGCCCAGGTTTTCCTTCCTGGGGAAAAGATCAATCGTCATCAAGGAGCATACGGTTTACAATTACAAAACCGATTTATATTTGCAGGATTCCGATACGTTAGTGGAAATTAAAAGTATAATTTCCACTAATAAGGTCGGTATCTTTCCTACGGTATATTCAGAAAGGTCACTTAAACAGCTTAGGCAACTACAAGAACTTTTGCGTCAAGGTCATAAAGTATGCTATTTTATAGTTTCCCTTTGTCCAACAACTAAAGAAATTATTGTTGATAAAAACAGCGAGTTTTATAGAGAGTTTATAAAATGCATTCAACTAGGAATGCAAGCGTCTGCATATGGTTGTCGCTTAAGTCAAAACAAAACCGTAATAAGTAAAACCTTGCCACTTATGTTTTAAATATTTGTGATATATTATTTGATATGGAAGAGAAATAATGATTAAAGAAGTAATACACGATCCGATATTTCTTGAGGGGAAATCGGAAATAGCGACAAAAGAAGATTTGCGGTTGGCACAGTTTTTTGAAATATTGTTTTAAAGGAGGTTGCTTATGAGCCGTTGTTTATATAATAGCAGTTTTGAAGAGTTTATTTCTGCTGATAAAAACTCAATATTTGGGGAATTATGTGAGAATTATCACGGCGATGCGCTCACTACTACGCGAGAAGCATGGAAGTCTGAAATCTCCATTATGAAAGGTGTTATATCTAATTTTATAGGCAAAGATGGTCGTATTATATTTGAGTATGACATTCCCCGCCTTGGCAAAAGACTTGATGTAGTATTACTTCTTGAAGGAATTGTGTTTTGTCTTGAATTCAAGGTTGGTGAAACCAGAATTTTAGAGGGAGATATAGACCAAGTTCTTGACTATGCTCTCGATCTTAAAAACTTCCACAAATTTAGCGAAGACAGAATTATAGTGCCTATTCTTGTGGCTACCAATTATCGCAATTCATCTACTGATATTAAAATGTCTGTTTATGATGATAAAATTATCAACCCGCTTGTAACTGGTAAAACAGGTATTTTGGCTTTAATTAACGAGGTATTAAAACGATTTCCTAATGAATCGCCTGTCAATCCTAATTGGGTTATAAGTCCCTATGCACCTACCCCAACTATAATTGAAGCAGCAAAATCATTATATGAAAATCATACTGTTGAGGATATCACAAGACATGAGGCGGACAAGGTTTCTACTGACAGAACAATCGCCTATATTTTAGATGTTATTCAGAAAAGTAAATCAAATCAGGAAAAAAGCATCTGTTTTGTAACAGGTGTTCCCGGTGCGGGTAAAACGTTGGTTGGCCTTGATGTTGCTGTAAAGCAAACATATCAAGGACAAGATGAGCCTATCGAAGAAGAGCAAGCTGTGTATCTTTCAGGTAATGGTCCGCTAGTGGCTGTGTTGACTGAAGCTCTTGCACAAGATAATTTAAAAAAGTGCAAAGAAAAAGGTGAAAAGAAGAAAATTACAGATTCTCGTCGTGAAGTTAGCAAATCAATTCAAATAATTCATAGATATCGAGACAATATGCTGGCAAAAATTAAGAACCCTGTTGAAAACGGAGTTCTTGAAATTGACCCTGCAAAAGCTGTTAAAAATGAAAAAGCCGGTTTTGGTGAGGTTGAGCACGTTGCTATTTTTGACGAAGCACAACGTTCTTGGACTCATAAAAGACTTGCCGACTATCTAAAACGTGGTGGTACTTATGGCAATAAATTAAAAGTTCCTAACTTCCCGTTATCAGAAGCAGCTTTTCTGATTTGGTCTCTCGACCAACGTGAAGACTGGGCGACTATCGTTTGTCTTGTTGGTGGTGGACAAGAAATTAACACAGGCGAAGCAGGAATATCCGAGTGGATTAAAGCAATAAACGAACAATTCCCGCATTGGAATGTTTACATATCTCCCAAACTTACCGATGCTGAATATGCTGAGGGTAAGGTTAATGAGTTGTTAAAAGATAATGACAATGTTACTTACGCGGAAGATTTACATCTGGGCGTTTCTCTGCGTTCTTATAGAGCCGAGAAACTTTCTGCTTTTGTTCATGCTTTATTATCTTTTGATGAAACCGCATCATCGCTATATAATGAAATAAAGGACAAATATCCGATTGTGCTTACCAGAGATATGGCGAAGGCAAGAAAATGGCTTCACGATAAAGTTCGCGGTACAGAACGAACAGGCGTGTTAGTAACAAAAGAATCGGCAAGATTCAAACCATTAGCTATACACGTTTTACCTTCCGGTGATGAAAATGCAGTTCATTGGTTCCTTGATGATAAATCTGATGTGCGTTCATCAAATTATCTTGAAGACGCAGCAACAGAAATTCAAGTTCAAGGCTTAGAGCTTGATTATACCTGTCTGTTATGGGATGCTGATATGCGATATGAGAACGGTGATTGGCATTTCTATAGATTTAACGGTCAAACCAGATGGACCGAGCAGATTGCTAATACTGAAAGCAAGCAAGAATTGCAGAAATATATGCTTAACGCGTATCGTGTTTTGCTTACCCGTGCTCGAGCAGGTATGGTTATTTGCGTACCTGAAGGTAATCCAAACAAAACCGTTAGTGGCTTCTGGGAAGATAGCACTCGTTTGCCTGAATTTTACAACGGGACTTATGAGTATTTGAAGAGTTTAGGAATTGAAGAAATATGAACAAAAACGCTATTGAAAAATTAGTATATAAACGAGAGTTCTTAGATTTATCGGTGATGAAGATTGGAGCGAAATTAATTACAACCATTACAGATGACGGCGTCATAGTTGTAAAAGAATATAGGTTTGGAAGTCGAAAAGCACATTCTGTACAAAAAACGCATTGTTCCTTAACAGCCTTTGAGACTTTGTGTAGCAGTATTAATGAATGCATAAAAACAGCAGATAGATTAGACTTCTATGTTGATGATTCGTCAGAAGAATTAAAGATTTATCACAAATTTGGTCGTGTTCAAATTATGGATAGAGGACTAGGAAATGATAATAGCAATATTGGCTCTATTATGCATGAGTTTTTAGGTAAAAATTTATGATAAAAGAAGTAGTACATGACCCGATATTTCTTGCAGGAAAGTCGGAGATGGCGACAAAAGAAGATTTGCAGGTGGCGCAGGATTTGTTGGACACGCTTATAGCCAACAAGGGCGGTTGCGTTGGTATGGCGGCGAATATGATTGGTGTGCGCAAGCGCATTATTGTATTTGATAACGAGGGTACATATATGACGATGTTTAACCCTGAGATTATCAAAAAGTCGGAGCCTTATAATACTGAGGAAGGTTGTCTTTCCCTTCTCGGTGGTCCTCGTCCGTGCAAACGCTATAAGACAATTAAAGTGCGGTGGCAAACTGCCGAGTTTCAAACTCGCATCAAAACCTTTAGCGGCTGGCCCGCACAAATAATTCAACACGAAATCGACCATTGTGATGGGATTTTAATATAGAGACGTTTATAAACCGCTTGACAATCACGTGTCCGAAAGAAAGCAAAATATGTAAGAAGTAGGAGAATTAAAATGGCTACTGTAACGGCAATAAAACAAAGAATAGCCGCATTAGATGCTGGAAGTTTCCAGATTCTTTGTGACGCTTATCTTTCCAAAGAAGGATATAGTAATATTGTTTGTCTTGGTACTAAAGAGGGGACCCAAAAGACAACCAAAGGAACACCAGATACATATTTTTGTGAATCACAAGGAAAATATGTTTTTGTTGAATATACTACTCAGCAAGATGATTTAATATCTAAAATCAATTCAGATATTGATAAGTGTTTGGATGAAAGTTTTACCGGCATACCCTGTGAAGAAATATCTGAAATCGTTTATTGCCATACATCTTCAAATATCACTCCTGAAAATGATCGAAAACTCAAGAAAAAGTGTGAAAAGCAAGGCGTAAAGTTCACTCCCATAGGTATTGACAAGTTAGCTGACGATATATGTTCAAAATATAAAAGCATTGCAAAAGACCATTTATCTCTCCCAGTTGATACTTCGCAAATACAATCAGCAGAAGATTTTATAAAACAATACAATTCAAATAGTTTGGCAGCTCCTATTGACACTCCCTTTTTATTCAGGGAAAAAGAGATGGTGGAAATAGATGCCGCATTTGAGCATGTTAATGTTGTGCTTTTGAGTGGAACTGCAGGTACTGGTAAGACTAGATTGGCTTTGCAATATGCGAAATCTCACGCTAAAAAAGAAGATGAAAAACTATTTTGTATTCACGATCGAGCTCTTCCGATATACGAAGACTTATGCATGTATTTTGAAAATCCAAATAAATATTTTGTTGTTATTGATGATGCAAATCAACTTTCAAATCTTCCTCTTGTCGTTGAGTATGCTAACAAAGCTGCAGAAGGATATGAGTTCAAGATATTAATCACTGTACGCGATTATGCTATTGAAAAAGTTAAATCTAGTATTAGTGGCGTTGTGAAGTATGAAATTGTTGATATAGAAGTATTTTCAGATCAGCAAATAAAGGAAATCGTCAAGAATTCATTAGGAATATTAAATGAGGATTATTTAATTAGAATTGCGCGTATCGCCGCAGGTAACGCTCGCATGGCAATTTTGGCTGGCAAGATTGCTGATGAGGCTAATAGACTTGATTCTATAGATGATGTGTCTGATTTATATTCCGAATATTTTGGTTCGATGTTAGAAGAGTCGGAATTATTATCTAATAAAGATTTGATAATCTCCGCAGGAGTTATGTCTTTTTTAGAAAAACTTCACTTGGACAAAATCGAGAAGTTAGTACCATTTTTAACAGATATAGGATTAAATGAAGAACGTTTTAAAACTGCTTTATCAAGATTACACGAATTAGAGGTTGTAGATATATACTTTGATAAAGCGGTGAAATTTTCTGAACAATGCTTTGCGAATTTTATCTTAAAATATACCTTCTATGATAAAAGAATCATTTCATTCTCTGCAATGATCGAAAAGTGTTTTGTGCCATATAGAAATAGAGTGATGATGTCGGTTAATACATTAGTCGGCATTTTTCACGATGCAGATTTGCAGAATTTTGTGGAGACTGAAATAAAAAAACTGTGGAACCAACTTGCCAATGAGAATTCCCCATATTTTATGGAGTTTGTAAAAGCATTTTATCCTGTTAATCCAACCGAAACGCTAATTATCCTTGATCAAAAAATAAACACTCTCGAGCCCATGAACATTCCAGCAAACGAAATAGATATTAGTACGGGAAAGAACTATAGAAGCGTGACAGATGATATAATAACCCTTTTAGGTGGATTTGCAGATTCTTCTGATTTAGGGTGCGCACTAGATTTGTTTTTTAAGTACTATCTCAAACGCCCCGATATGTACATACAATTTTATCATGCTACGGATCTTTATTTTTCTGTTAATAAAGATTCGCACAAATATGATTACTACACCTTAAATGAATACATCAAAAAAATAGTTGAAGTCTCGAACAACTGGGAAAACGAGCACATCACGTTGCTTTTTCTTGATGTCGCGAGTAAACTGTTGAGTTTGACTTTTGACTCATCTGAAAGTAATAGTAAAAATGATGGTATAATATTATATACTATTTTTATAGCAGAGTCTGAAGGGGTAAGGACATACAGAGACTTGATATGGACTAATCTTTTAAAAATTGGCAAAAAACATACCTACAATTGCCGAGTAAAGGCAATCTTACGGGGATATGCAAAAACCTTTAAAGAAGAAAGCCATAATGTTATCAAAAATGATTCCATATCAATTCTAAATCTGGTCACTAGTTTATTTTCTATGGATGATTTAGCCGACAATATTGTTGTAATTCATTTGAAAAGTGTGTTTAAATCATCAAGGATTCAGCACAAAGAATTTGATGATTTTTTGAACAATGATAAAGTGGCGGCATACAAATTGCTGGAAGGTCCAAAATTTATAGATGGATATAAATACGAAGATAGAAAGATTGAAAAAATCAAAAGAATTAATTGGTATTTTGACAATTCGTCCAATAAACTTGAAAGCATAAAAGTATTGCTTAAGATATGTGATGAGGCATCTGAGATAAAAGAAATTAACAATCATGAAATAGAAAAAGGCATTAGAATAGCAGTTGACAAAATAAGTGAAAACAGTAAAGATCTTGTTGCAATGCTCGATTTTGCAATAGAAAATGGATACGAAAAACACCTTTGGCCACCTCAAATTCTAGAAAAGTTATTCTCTTTTTTGAGTGTGGAAAAAATTCATGAAAAAATCTCGGGCATATCAACAGAAGAATATGATAATTGGATGTATCACTTTTTTTGTGAAATCCCCGTAGAATTAATAAACAAAAACATAGCGGAACTTCTACGACTTTTCCTAAAAGGAACAGCAGATTCAAAACTGAAGCATTCTTATAGTAGGGATGTAATTTTTCTTGAAAAATATAATAATGTAGATGAAAATATTTTTATAGATGGTGTAAAACTCGTATTTGAAAAAAGAAAATATTCCGAATTTGCTGCAAGTATTTATTTGCATTTTCTATTTAACAAATATGATTATTCTCCAGAAGCGGTCGTCACAAAATTCAATGATAATATAGAGTTGCTTGAAGATATTTATGTTTGGCTCGAATTGTATAATCGCAATAGCGATACAGACGGATCTTTTTTATTTGAGATTTGTAAAGAAGATCATGATTTTTTACAAAATTACATCCAATCTGTTCACGATAACACGTCTCAGCGCGATTTAGATGACAAATTGCGTAAATTACGTGTATTTTACAACGCTGATATGTATATGGATATTTTTGATAAAATTTTCAAGCAACTAATGGGGCTTTCATCATGTCCTTGTATTGATGTGCCTGATATTATTAGAGGTTTGATTGTAAAAACAGAAGGTGAAGATGAACGAACAGAAAAATC
Source organism: Acutalibacteraceae bacterium (assembly GCA_045613385.1). GTDB lineage: Bacteria > Bacillota > Clostridia > Oscillospirales > Acutalibacteraceae > SIG565. The sequence goes on from JAZLAW010000006.1 coordinate 103,056, forward strand.
AATAAAGTGGATCAGGCATTTTATTGATGAAAATGCTCACAACACTGATGAGATGGTATGCCTTTTTGAAGCTTTTTCAAAATGTGACATGTCACAACGTATAGGTCATTTGGAAGCATTTTTAAGAAAAAATGATGATTTTGAAACGTTTAAAAGATTACCGTTAACACCAATTTCTTATAGTTGGTCAGGTAGTGCGGTCCCGCTTTATTCCACATGGATCGAATTTTTTGAAAATGTCTTACCTCTTTTGTCTGGGTTAAAATTTATCAATCATAAAAAGCATATAGAACAAGAAATAGAAAAACTGCGAAAAAGAATTATAGATGAACAGATTTCCGATATTATGCACGGATAATATTAAGATTATGACAAAGGAGAAAAGCGTTGTGTTTTTACAACGCTTTTCTTTATGAAGTCCGTTTTATGGGACAGTGGGTGTGAGATAATGTGTTTGTAAAATACAAAGGAGTGTGAATAAGATGGCAAAAACATTACTTGATATGGACAGGTTGCCGACTATGGAGGAGCTTAAGGAGTTCTTTAAAAAGAATGACTGGTCGGCGGCGCAGATTAGTGACCCGGCTAAGAGAAGTCCTGAAGAGCAGGCTGAAATTCTCCACGCGGCCAAGCTAATGGATCAAAAATTTGAAAAGCTCGTCCGCACGAAAGGACGTACTGCTGCGTCTGTATACTATAGCAAGGACAATCCGTTGATTGCGCTACAAAAGAACACCGAAGATTTGGTTGCGAGCCTGGTTGTGAAAATCGCAAACAACGAAGAGATGACTGACAGTATTCTTTCACAATTTGATTTCACCGACCCTAATATTGAACAGAAGGCGGATGACCTTTTAAACAATGCGGTTGATAAAATGCTCGACGTTATGGAGTATGAAAAATCTGCTGTACTCACACGCCGAATTTCTGCTGAAGAGGATTTTAACAAGAATAAGCCCAACAACTTTCGCTATATTGACCACATTAGAAAATGGGAGCACACTGAAGAAAAAATCAAGGTTATGCTCGCTCCCGATCCAAATGCCAAGCTCCACGGCTACGTAGATCCGGTTGATGAGGCGGCCATAAGTAACGTGTTAGTTGAAAAATATCTTTCTTCTTTAGACGAAACCGAGCGCAAAATTTACGTTCGAAAAAGAATGGGTTTCACTCAAGAGGAGATTGCTAAAGACCTTGGTTTTTCAAATAATGGAGCTGTTTCAAAACGCATTGCCGGTATGCGAAAAAAGCTTGATGAAGTACAAAATAAAAAATTTTAAAAAATTTTTTTGGATTTTAGGAATATTTTATATACTTTTCACTCGTTATATATATGGAGGGTAAAATTTCCCGCACTTTTTCTAAACGAAAGGTGCGGGATTTTTTATGCCCAAAATTGTTATAAAGGAGGAAAAGAAAATGGTCCTAACGGACAGACTCAAGGCGCCTTGACGGGACGGCATCACTACGTGATGGCATTGGTCTCGCAAGCATCGTGAAATTATATAAATTTCACAAAACTTTAAGGGCTTGTCGCCCCTAACACCCCAAAGAAAGGAAGAAAATTATGAAACAAAAAACCAAAGGATTTTTATTATTGTTTACAAAGGAGGAATTAGCTGACGTTGATAAAAAGGCAAAGAAATTAGGTTTTAATCGAACCGCTTATTTGAGAAAGGTAATTAAAGGACTGCACGTGGAGGCTTGCCCCACAACCGAGCTTCTGCCCTACTTGGACGAAATACTTTCTATCAAACAAGCGACTCGAGAAATTTCAGACAAGGCATTTAAAGGTCGAGATAAGATTACAGGCACTTATCCACTTACTGAAGAGGAAGACAAAATCTTTCTTGAAAAGGTAGCTCGATTAAAGGAAATCATTGATTCAATATTAGAGATTAAGGAAGGTAAATGGTATGAGTAAGGAACGAGTTTTACTGAATTTAACGCTTAAGGATTTTGAGGAATTCGAAGCAAAAAGAAAATTGACAGGAATGGACAAGCAACATCTTGTGCGCGTTTTATTGAATGGCTTACAGCCCTTTTATAAAATTGAAGATGAGGTTGGGGCAATTATTTCAACGCTTAATCACGTCAACACAGATAGTATGGTTATGGCTTGGATGACAGCTGCTAATAAGTTCCCAACTGTTAATAAGCACGAGGAAAATAAAAAGTGGTTAGGCAGGTATATCAGTTCATTGGTTGGGCGTCACGTCGTATGGAAATTTAATAATACAAACGAGAAGGCAGGGCTTACAGAAGACCCTGCCTTAATTGTTGCAACAAAAGAAAATGAAGGAGAGATTAAATGAGTAGTAAATTTAAATCTGTAGAAGGAATGTTAACCAGCGTGGATAGTTTATTCACAACGCAAGCCGAGAGGGATGACGAATTAAAACCCAAGGTTGAGGAAATTGCACTTGACCTGATTGACAGTTTTGAGGGGCATCCATTTTCGGTAAAGGATGATGAGGATATGCAAACTCTTGTAAAGAGTGTTTCTGAGCGGGGTGTATTGGTTCCGTGCATTGCTAGAGAAAACGGTGAGCGATACGAACTGATTTCGGGTCATCGCAGAAAGGCAGCGTGTGAATTACTTGGTATAGCGACACTACCTATTATCATTAAGGACATGACTCGTGAAGAAGCAATTATCACTATGGTAGATAGCAACATTCAAAGAGAGCATATTTTACCGAGTGAAAAGGCATTTGCTTATAAGATGAAAATGGATGCACTTTCCAAACAAGGAAAACGCGATATTTCAACTTGTGGACAAGTTGGCCACAAGTCGCGCGATGATGTGGCCGACGAAAGTGGCAGACAAGTCCAAAGATATATCCGCCTAACCTATCTCAACAAAGCTCTATTAGATATGGTTGATGAGGGGCGGATTGCTTTTACCCCTGCAGTTGAGCTTTCGTACCTAAACGAAATCGAACAGCAAGATTTGGTTGATGCTATTTCCGAGTGCGATGCCACACCCAACCTATCCCAAGCCTGTCGTTTTAAGAAAATGAGTACCGAAGGTCAAGGTCTTACGCCCGAAAGTATAATCGAGATTTTAAATGAGAAAAAAGCTAACCAAAAGCCGATGTTCAAGATTCATTATGAGAAGCTTTATGCGGTGGCGCCTAAAATCAAGGAAAAAGATTTTGAAGCCTTTGTCATTGAGGCTTGCAAACGCCACTATAAATATTTAGAAAAACAAAAAATGAGAGATGAGAGGTAATAAAAATGAAGAAATTTGAAGATATAAAGAATGAGGTTATTTATGCTGTTTGTGACAATCGTGGTGAATGTGATTTTGAGCCGACAGAAAGAATGCTTGAATTGGATGTAGAGAGAATACGCGAAATCATTCCGGATGTTCCCGAAGAAGAGTGGGATGATGTTATTGTCAAGGCGTGTGAATATTATCACGAATATTTAAAACGCAAAAACGCCCACGACTGCTAATCGGCACATTTGTAAAGGAGGAAAAGTATGGATAAAATTGAAATGGCGAAAAATCCCGCTTTATGTTTTGCCGCGCTAAAACTTATTGAACAGTTATACCGCGACGGCAAAATTTCCGCCTTTATGTTCCGTAACATTTTAGAAGAATATAGCGATATAGTGGACATTGGCGAGTTTGTAAAAGGAGAACAAAAGAAGGAGGAAAATGAATGATATTAAATTCCGATTTTGGAAAACGACGAGTGGTAATTTATGCCCGTGTTTCAACCGAGCACGAAGCACAAATTTCCGCCCTTGAAAACCAACTTGATTGGTACAAGCCCATCCTGGCCGCAAGGCCCGAATGGGAACTTGTGGGACAATATATCGACGAGGGTATCACCGGCACCTCTGCCGAAAAGCGACCGCAGTTTATGAAAATGATAAGAGACGCCAAGCAGAAAAAGTTTGACATGATTATCACCCGTGAGGTTTCGCGATTTGCCCGTAACACAGTCGATACGCTTCAGTACACACGCGAACTGAAAGCCAAAGGTGTTGAGGTGTATTTCCTAAACGATAACATTAAAACCTTTGACGGCGACGGCGAGTTACGACTAACAATTATGGCAACCTTGGCTCAGGATGAAAGCCGCAAAACTTCGGTGCGTGTTAAAAGTGGACAGCTAACCTCTATGCAAAACGGCACTTTCTACGGCAACGGAAATATTCTTGGTTACAGGCGTCACGAGGTAAAACTCGACGGCGGTAAAAAACAGGTGGATTTCTTTATCGACCCCGAGCAAGCCGAAACGGTGCGGTTGATTTTCAAAATGTATCTTGAGGGATGCGGACTATTGCAAATCAAAAACGAATTGGAACAGAGAGGCCGAAAAACCGCTATGGGCAAAGAGAGATGGCACGCAACTGTACTTTCTAATGTTTTGCAAAACAGTTTTTACTGTGGAATTATCACCTACCGAAAGGATTATACTCCGGATTATCTAACCCAAAAAAGATATACCAATTACGGCGAGGTTGAACAAATAAAAGTTAAAGGTAGGCACGAGCCGATTATTTCAGAAGAAGATTACGAAAGGGTGCAA
>JAZLAW010000007.1:0-4348 GCA_045613385.1 Acutalibacteraceae bacterium
TGGTATGGTAATGGGTATCCTTATCGGCATTGTAGGTCTTTTCGGATGTGCTATCAATTATCCCACCTACAAGAAAATGCTTGAAAAGGGCAAAAAGAAGTATGCCTATGAAATCGTGCAACTCGCAAAAGAAATCGCAGATAAATAAAAATCAAATGCAAGGAGTGGTAATATGAACAAATCAGAAAGTAAATATTTTAATACTGCCACAAAAATGGACCTTGCATTGATTTCACTACTCAAAAAGAAATCGTTTGATTATATTACTGTTAGTGAGATTTGCGAAACGGCGGGCGTAAATCGCTCCACATTCTATCTTCATTATGAGACCGTTGGAGATTTGCTTGATGAAACTGCACGATATTTACTGAATGATTTCTTATCGTATTTCTCAACCGATACAAAGTCAATCGCACTCAACCTCAAAGACTGCGAACTTAACGATTTGATATTCATTTGTGATAAGTACCTTACACCTTATTTCACTTATATCAAAGACAATAAAGAGGTTTTTGGTACGGCACTCGCAAATAACAAGACATTGGGTTTTGAAGATGTCTATAAGCGAATGTTTGATAACATATTCAACCCTATATTAGATAGGTTTCATTATCTGCAGAGCGATAGGCAATATGTGATGATGTACTATCTTAATGGTATCAATGCAATCGTTAGTGAGTGGTTGAAAAATAGGTGTGATAAATCTATTGAAGAATTATCAAAAATCGTAGTAACTTGTGTGTTTGGTTTGAACCGTGAATGACAAATTCCAATTTGTCGAACAGAGGATATTTATAAAAGGGTTTTAGGTTCTCCTAACAAGTGGAAAATGTGATATACATTTTCCCTGCTTGTTACGGTATAAGACAAAATAAAAAGAAGCACGAAAATTTCGTGCTTCTTTTTTACTGTCCTTTAGGGTACGGCTCATATGATGTGTGCTTTTTCTTTTAATTATACAACTTTTTAATCCTTGAAAAATTTCAAAAAAAGGAGTATAATAAATATATGTTTTATTAAACCCTATCATCTGGAAAAGCGGAAGGGTAGATATGAAGAAGAGAAGCATAATTGCAAATTATTTTTATAATTTAAGTTATCAAGTTTTAACGCTCTTGGTACCTTTAATAACCATGCCTTACATTTCCCGTGTTCTTGGAACCGAGAATGTAGGGTTATTTAACTTTTTCCAATCCGTCGTTTCGTATTTTGTTCTGCTCGGTTGTGTGGGTATGAATATATACGGCCAACGCGAAGTGGCTTTTTGTAAAAACAACCGTTCAAGGAGAACTCGCGTTTTTTGCGAGTTGATGATTATACGTTTTGTTACAATTACTTTCAGCACTATTCTTTATTATCTGGTAATCATCAGAAACAGTACGGGATATTCGAGATATTACATTATACTGCTCATTGAACTTTTGGCAGCTTTTTTTGATATTAGTTGGTTTTTCCAGGGCGTTGAAGATTTTAAATTACAGGCAATCAGGAATTTTATTACAAAAATTTTAGGTCTTATTACAATTTTCGCCTTTGTTAAGACTGAGCAGGATTTAGATATATATATATTATTCTATGCACTGACTATTATGATAGGCAATATCTCAATGTGGTTCAGTCTTCCTAAGTATTTAGGCAGAACTAACATTCAGTTATTCGGTATTTTAAAGCATTTAGGCCCAATTCTTATAATGTTTTTACCGCAAATTGCAACATCGGTGTACGCTTATCTCGACAAGATTATGATTCGTATATTCCTTGAAGGTATGCAAGGATACACAGAAGTCGGTTACTATAGCCAGGCGGAAAAAATCACAAAAATCGTTTTAATGGTTGTAACTTCTTTGGGCCTTGTTATGTTGTCGCGTGTTGCGAACCGATTCTCTGCGGGAGATATAAAGGCGGTAAATGACTATATAAAGAAATCATTTAAATTCTTGTTTATTATTGCGTACCCCGCCACATTTGGACTTATGGCAATATCAAACGATATGATAATATGGTTCTTGGGTGAAGATTATGCAAGGTCTGCACCGTGTATGATGTTGATTTCACCAATAATATTGCTTATAGGTATCAGCAATATTATTGGAACTCAGTATTTGCTTCCGACAAACAGAATGAAGGAATATACGGTCTCGGTTTCTTGCGGTCTGGTTGTAAATGTTGTGTTCAACTCAATCTTAATAAGCCGATTTGGTTGTTTTGGTGCGGCGGTTTCTACGGTACTTGCAGAACTTGCCGTAACTGCCGTTCAGTTCAGATTTGTAAGAAAAGAATTTAGTCCAAAAATATTATTGGATGGTTGGCGTTGTTTTTTTGCATCTTTGATTATGGGCGCTTCGGTTTATTTAATATCTGATTTTACTCCGCCAACATTTACAAGTACACTGATACAGGTTTCTGTAGGTGTGGTAATATATGTGGTTATGCTTCTTATACTCAAAGAGCCTTTTATATATACTTTACTGGGAAAAGTTTCTAAAAAATTAAGAATCAAATAAAAAAGTTCTTCGCTTTGCGAAGAACTTTTTATTATCCATTTACTTTTTAGCAGTTTTAGGGTACAATTATTATATATGTTTTTTGGGAGACGGATATGGCGACAGATAAAATTATTATAAAAGGTGCAAAGGCTAATAATTTAAATAGTATTAATGCCGAAATACCGCGCGATAAGTTGGTGGTGTTTACAGGACTTTCAGGCTCGGGAAAATCATCTCTTGCTTTTGATACAATCTATGCCGAAGGACAACGAAGATACGTTGAATCCTTGTCTTCCTATGCACGTATGTTTTTAGGCCAAATGGAAAAACCGGATGTGGAAACCATTGAAGGTCTTTCTCCTGCTATATCAATAGACCAGAAGACTACTTCAAAAAATCCACGCTCAACGGTTGGAACAATTACGGAAATATATGATTATCTTCGTCTGCTTTATGCGAGAGTCGGTACACCGCATTGTCCTATTTGCGGAAAGGAAATAAAACAACAGACTACAGACCAGATTGTTGATGCCGTAATGAAACTGGATGAGGGCACAAAAATTCAGGTTATGGCGCCTATTGTGCGCGGCAGAAAGGGAGAGTACGTAAAGGAACTTGATTCTGCACGTAAATCGGGCTATGTCCGCGTACGTATTGATGGCGTACTATATGATTTAAGCGAAGAAATAAAACTCGATAAAAATAAAAAACACTATATTGATATAATCATCGACCGTTTAGTTGTCAAGGACAGTATAAAAAGCCGCCTTGCAGACAGTATTGAAACTGCGGCAACGCTTACGGGCGGTATAATTAATGTTGATGTATCAGGCGGTGAAGAACTTCGTTTTTCGCAAAATTATGCCTGTGATGAGCATAATATAAGTCTGCCGGAAATAACACCAACTTTGTTCTCGTTTAACAGTCCTGTGGGTGCTTGTCCTACCTGTACCGGTATAGGAAAATTTATGAAAGTGGATACGAGACTTATTATAGCCGATGACACAAAATCCCTTGTTGATGGTGCCATTCATGCATCAGGTTGGGGGGTTAATTCGTGGTTTTACCCCAATCAGGGAACGATTGCTTCAATGTATTATGTGGGTATTGCGGAGCATTTTGGTTTTGATATTAATACTCCGTTTAAAGATATACCGAAGGCGGCGCAGGACGCGGTTCTTTACGGCACCGGTGACACAAAAATTTTACTCAGACGTTCTGACCATTGGGGAAACAGTGAATATTACGGAGCCTTTGAAGGTGTTGTCAATAATCTCGAAAGGCGCTACCGTGAGTCAAAAAGCGATTTATCGCGTCGTGAAATAGAAAATTGTATGAACGAGTGCGATTGTCCGCAGTGTAACGGCACCCGCCTTAAACCAGAAGCACTTGCAGTTACAGTAAGCGGTAAGAATATTGATGAATGTTGCCATTTATCGGTTAATTCAATGTTGGACTTTATTTCTAACGTTACCTTTAGTGATTTCAAAGCAAAGATAGCCGAGCCGATTCTAAAAGAAATTAAGGAAAGATTGAACTTTTTAAAAAGCGTCGGTCTCGAATATCTCACTTTAGCCAGAGAGTCGGGTACATTGTCGGGCGGTGAGAGTCAACGCATACGTCTGGCAACACAGATAGGTTCTTCGCTTATGGGGGTTTTGTATATTCTTGATGAGCCAAGTATAGGGCTACACCAAAGAGATAATGAAAAACTTCTTGGCACTCTCAAACATCTGAGAGATCTTGGAAACACATTGATTGTTGTTGAGCATGACGAAGACACAATGAGAGCGGCGGACTGGATTGTTGATGTTGGACCATATGCGGGTGTGCATGGTGGTCAGATTGTTGCAAGCGGCCCA
>JAZLAW010000008.1:0-80855 GCA_045613385.1 Acutalibacteraceae bacterium
TTGCGGGCACACCACAGCTTTCGCATCGTAATACCACTCGCCCACCTTTAAGGTTACTACGCTTGGGTTTACGGTTACGGATTCTACACATATCATTTTTTACACCTCCATTATATATGTTTTTCTTTGTTTTTGCAACTAGAACATATTTTCAATGATAATTTTAGGATTAATTACAAGGTTAACATTAAACGATGTTTCTCTACCCTCATCATCATTAATAGGATGGCATTGAATTCCATACTGCCAAATAGCAATATCGTCTCGGGTAATACCAGAAGGAGCAAAAGGTCCCCAATAGTCAGGATGAATAAAATGTGAGTTTGTTGTTCTTTCGTACTGCTTAATATTAGGTGATACTGACCAAATAAGACACTTCTTAAACAACTCATTATCACTTCTCGTACCACGGCTATATTCAGCATCGAAAATATATTTTGCATCGGTATTGGCCTTAAAGCCGGGAACATAACCTTCTGAGAACATACCAAGTGCATAGCCCTTTAAGTAATCTCTTGTAATTTTAAATGTTTCAGGAAGTTCTAAGAATATAGCTGTTCCTTCGGTAATTCCTAATTCCATTGCAATGATTGCGATTTTCTTTGCATGGATTTTACCCTGTTCCTCTGTTTCCTTAGGTTCAGAGTCCTTGTAGATAGGCACTATCTTACAGCCCTTTGAGTGTAAAAATTTAATTTCTTCTTTAGTAAGACGGTTTTCTCCTGTCAAATATCTACCCCAAAAATTTGGATATGATTTGTTTTTTGCCACCCAGTCAAAATGAATTAAATTGTTCTGCAACAAATCATTCGCTTGTAAAACAGTATCTACACCTACCTTAAAATCATAATTTTTGGGTGCGCTTTTTGTCTCTGCTACAGCGGCAGTCTGCACCGGATTTGCTACCACTGCTGTTAAATTTGTTCTTGCGCTTCTACACGCCATTTTTATTTCCTTCTTTCTTTTTTTATTTTCGGTAAAGCGTCCCTTACCTTACAGCTGCAAACTAAGTATAAAAAATAACCCTGACAACTTGTGTCAGGGTTATAAAAGTTATTTTATTTTTTTAATTGCTCAAAAAAGCGTTGGGATTTTGTTTTGCACCGTCCTACACGATTCAAAAATTCACTTTTGTTAGTTAAAATTTGGGCACCAACCAACTCTTCGGCTATTTTTTTCAACAAAGTTTGTGCATTTTCTGCATTTCCCTCGCGATACTCTATCTCCAACTCATAGTCTATAATTCCCAAATAAGTATTTTTATCAATTACAACTTCAATATCATTGTCCTTATATATCGGAACACGCCACGTAACTAACTCTCCTTGATACCTAAGACCCAATGTGTCGAAAATTTTTGTATCGAACTCATTACTTTCTACTAAACCGTCTTCAACACTGCAATCAGGATTTTCTCCACCATGATTTTTTATTGTTGCAATGAATTTACCATCTTTTGCGCGGATTCGGCATGTGATTCCCTTGTCATTCATGGACAAGTCATCGTTATCAAAATAATAATTTGTTTGCATCTTAGGTAAATTGTCGTTTTTTCGCATTAAAGCAATAACATTATACTCTTCCGCTGTCAACAAAATCTTTTTTTCATATTCTATCATCATTTTATTTCCTTATAATTTTGCCCGAACCATTTTTAGGCATCTCATCTAAAAGGTTAATACGACTTGGCATTTGATATGGCGACAGATTTACTCGGCAAAGCTCTTTGATTTCCGCGACATCAGAAAAGTCGCCTGTTATATTCAAAACGATTTGAACTCCTAATTTTTCATCGGTAATTCCGCATATATATACATCCTTTACTCGATTATCCCGTTTTAATGCACTTTCTATTTCTTGTGGATATATATTCATACCGGCTTTAATAATTAAATCGTCCGCTCGACCCTTGATTTTTAAAAGTCCTGCTTCATTAAATAATGCTAAATCGCCCGTACACAACCAACCGTCTTTAATAACTTCAGCCGTTTTTTCGGGATCATTATAGTACCCCGCCATAACATTATCACCTTTAACCCATAGCATACCTATTTCATTAGTTTGTGCTTGTTTTCCTTCAGATGTAATTATTTTTAAGGATACTGATTTTAATGGCACTCCTACAAAATCTGCATACTTTTTAAACATTTTGGGCGGTAAATAAGAAACTCTTGGACAAGCCTCGGTAAGTCCATAAATATGATAAATTTCCGCATTAGGAAACTTCTCCGCTATACGCTTTCCGGTTTCAAAACTCATACACTCTCCACTAATACAAATATGTTCTAAGCAGTCATAATTAATTTTTCTTTTAAGACGCGCCATCATGCTCAATAATGTAGGTGTTCCACAAATAGCGGTGATTTTATATTCTTTTAACATTCTAAGAATTATCGGTGGATTAAATGATTCAGAGAAAAAACGGATTTTTACACCTCTTACGAGCGATGTAAGAAACTCACCGGTTAATACAGCACAATGATATAACGGTCTTGCAATTAAAATTGAATCGGAAGATTTTATATCAAAATACAACGAAATATCTTTAACATTTGCAATAATATTTGATTCCGTTAACATTGCACCTTTAGGTACACCGGTAGTTCCTGAAGTGCACATTATAACCGCAGGATGTACATCGAGTTCAACATATTTTGAGTCATTTATGTGAATAATTTGAAATTTACCATCTTGGTCCGTAATTACTGCGTCAGGCCTTATTGCATCTAAAATTTTATTACAATGCAGTTCTCCATACCGCGGCGAAAGGGGCAAAGCAGTTACTTGAGCCGCAAAACAACTTAAAAGTGCAAGAGATGCTGCCATCTCGGATTTACACAAAATCGCACAACATTTTATCCCTTTTAGTTTTTTAGCAAACTCTTCGGTAAAAATTATTATTTCTTCATAAGTCATAGAAGCTTCCTTTTCGCAGACAACTTGCTGTGTATTCTCTTCCATTTTATTTTTTAGATAATACCACAGTTTCATTATCAAACACCTTCTTCATTTCTATTAGTAACTCTGTTAATATCTCTCGTTCTTTCACCATTAAACTCATAAGCTTATTTTTAATAATAGGAAGCACGGAATCCCTGCGCTTCATATGGTGAGATGCATATAACATTCGCATAGTATTCGCCTCTGCAACAAGAGTTTCATATTGTTTACTATACCTTGTATCAAAACCCAATGATTGTTCTATCAATTCAATTCTTTCCAGCATTGATTTCTTATGTTCCCATATCATACGAAAGACTCTTCTATCCATACGCTCATACGGGATTTCTCCTCTATGCAACTTTGAGACATACTCCGCGATATATTCATGAACAACTATTCCATAAACTTTTTCTTCGCCTTCAAACGGATATTTTTCAATATCAGAATCAAGATATTCTACAATCTTGCTATACACAGTCTTTGGTAAAAAGTCTAATTGATGACCTTTTGGTTTTATTGCACATAAATTGCCATATATGCCTTGTTTTGTCATGGCTTTTCTGCCCGCCTCAAAAGCACTTTGCGATGTCCAGAATTTTTGGTATATCCAATTACTATCATAAGCATATATACAGTAAGTCTTGTTCTCTTGGTTATAACCACATATGCATCCGTCATGATTAAAATGTCGTTCTTTATACCAACTCTTGCCCTTAACATAGTAATCGTCAACTCCTGAGAAACAAACATAATACCCATTATCGATTAAATTACGTATTACTTTGTTAAGACAACCTTCTAAAAATATCATAGGAAAAACTTTTACTTCTATATAGGGGGTTCTATCCAACGTAGAATCAACCACACCTATATTTGGCGTTGTATACCCATAAAGGAACTTCCTGTTGCACTCAAGAACCAAAACCTCATTCAAATACCAGTTTCTAATTGTTGGGTTTTTTACTAAGCATGCAGTCAAAATTCCGTTATGGTATGTACTGTACATGGGTTCTAACAACGGCAATTCTGCAAACTTATTCATTTTTATCACTCCTATATTTGCCAACCATATCAATAACGTTTTGAACCGTTGTTAAATCAAAGGGATTCATATCCGATTCATCAAGTTCAATATCAAATATCTCTTCAATCTCAACAAGCATAGTTACCATTGAAATACTATCCATTCCCAGTTCTTCTTGCAGCATAGCATCATTTTCAGTGATTTCCATGCCACTTAGTTCAAATAAAATATCTTTTACTTTTTCTTCAACATTCATTTTTAATCACCCTCTCCACTTCTCTTTTTACTATTGCATAGCATTTCTCAATCGGCAGTTCAGTCGATATAAGAACACCATCATTAGCCTTACAAATCGCAATATATTCATCTCTAAGCTTGTATTGAAGTTCCATATCAATATACCTATCCTTTTCCTCTGCTCGACTACGAACGCGTTTCACAGCCGTTTCCACTGGTACATCAAAGAAAAAAGCAATATCCGGTTTTACCACTGATTTAGCAATCTCATAAATCCACTTATCATTCTCAAAACCACGAGCCCGAAGATTTGCCAAACAAGAATAGAAATATCTATCGCTAATGACAATTTTCCCTTCTGCCATTTGCGGCTGAATCACTTTATTAACATGTTGTAGTCTATCGCTCGCCGCAAGTAGCGATAAACTCCTATAATCGTAAGCATCATGATTTGGACTATCCATATAGGTTCTAAAAATATCTGATTCCCGAACGGCGTTGGTTGGTTGTTTTGTTAAAAACACTTTATACTTTTTTTCTAAATCGTTCTTAAGTTTAGTCAACATAGTGGTTTTTCCGCAACCATCAAGACCGCAAAAAGTAATCAAATAACCATCTGTTGCATTATTTCTCATTTTTAATTGCTTCATCATTTTCTACCTCTTGTAAAAAATTTTTTCTATTGTCTGCAAAAAAACGTTTTAAAATTGATTTTTCACAAAACACATATTGCTTTTTTTCCTTGGGCGATATTACAGTGTGAATAAATTCCGGTTCCACGCTCAAAATACTCTCTGCAACATCAGTGGCATATTTATTATCGAAATTAAATAATTCCGACATTTGAAGCACGGCAAATCCGCAAATCTTCTGCATTCCAAATTCTTTGGCCCGAGCAAAATATAAATCCACCTGCTCTTTTGCAGCATCATTAAGAAGCATATAAATATCAGAATATTTATACAATGTCATATCTCGCATCATTTCCACCCAAGGCAACGTAGTTGCTTCTTTATAAAGATGACAACATAAATGAACGAAGAAATCTTCACTGCTTAGTGTATGAACCTGCAAATTATGTAATTTTTTAATAACGGCATTATCAAGCATTTTCTTAAGAATATCTGTGTCCCCCGGCTTATAATCTAATGAAAAATTAATATCGACCTCTAAAAACTGCATACTCGGAAGATTAACCTCCTTAATATATGAGACCGTTTCCCCACGCATCATCTTAGATTCAATAATTTCTTTACGTGTGGCTGGCTCAAATCTGCCATTGCGAACATTTCCTTGCTTAAATCCTGCTTTTACCAATGCATTGCCGATTTCAGTAACATCTTTCGGATTAACTAACAAATCGATATCATTTGAAGTTCTATATCCGGCGGGATAACTTTTACACAAATAAGCCCCCTTAAGCAAAGAATATTTGCATTTGCTTTGAGACAGTATATCTTCGATTTGCTTTACACAATCAAAAAAACTCCTGTTTTTTTCAATGTTTTTTTCATATGCCGTTTTTAGAGAGTTGCGAAACTCACGATTTACCCTTCCTAATAAATCATGTTTTCTTAGTGTTCCATACGCAATTGCCGCCATGCGATTAAAAAACAAATGTCCTAGAACAGACGGCGTTGCAGATTTTAATAATTTTTGATCAAACCTATCCGCTTTAAAGCTACACAAATTTTTAAATAATTCTATTTCCTTTTGTTTCATTTTTATTTTCCTTTCTACTGTTTGTCTTTGTATATTGCGAAATAATAACTTTGAGTAACTCAATTTCGTCTTTATGCAAATCACAAATTAATTTGTTTTCCGCTAAAAACATTAACTTATGTAATATTGAAAGTTCTTTTTCAGACATATACATTCTGCTGATTGTATAATCATCCGTGACAAAAACGCCTCCTCCATATCTCCCGCACTGAGTATAAATCGGTTCTGTTACGCTAAGCACTTCTATATCTCGCAAAATTGTTCTTGTGGAAACGCCGAACTCTTCTGCTAAATTACATATGGTCTCGTGTCTGCGTCGACACAAAATGCGCAATATTGCCATTCTTCGTTCGGTCGCTCCCATTCTTATTCCCTCCTTTCTTGTCCACAGTTTATATCCTAACCCTGACAATTTGCGTCATGGTTAGGATTAAAAAAAGCAATCTTTGAGGAAATAGCATAAAAACAGCCCCATAGTACAAACTACAGGGCTGTTTTTTATATTTTGCTGTGAATATTTTCAATTAATTTAATAAACGGTTTTGCCGCTTTAATGATTTTTTCTTCGGTCGTGTGGGTATAAACTCCATCGGTTATGCTATCTTTAAGCGTATGTCCCATTAGTCGTTTTTTATAATAGCTGCCTATTTCACAATCGTTTAGCAAAGAACAATATGTATGCCTTAAACAATAAATCTTTAAATTGTCGACATTTTCAAATGTCGACTCTTTGATTTGATTGCGATAAACCTTCGCACCATTGATGATATCCATTTCTCTAATCGTTGTCTCCCATGTTCTCGCTAGCGAACTTTCGGTATGTGCTTTTAGCACATCGTTTTGCTGATGGAAAACGAACTTCGGTTTTAAACCTTGTTTTTCTATATTAAGTTTATCTTCTTTAATAATATCCATCAAAAACTGTGGAACCGGAACTATTCTTATTCCGCTTTCTGTCTTTGATTTTTCTATATGGAATATGTTATAATAAAATTAGAAACTATAGGCTTTTGGAATTTCAAATTTTTCCCCCTACTTCCCCCCCTAAAGCACAAAAAAGGCGACTTCAACCGTCGCCATTAGATAAAAATTAGCAAAATGCAAAACTGCCGCAAACTCGCATTGCTAAATGGTTTTCAGCAATTTTTACTATCTTATACAATAGTCTTTGAAAATAACGCATAAGACTCTGACTCTGTTTGTTGGGGTTCGAATCCCTATTCCCCAGCCAAAAAAGACGATTGCGAAAGCAATCGTCTTTTTCAGTTATATTCGCCTTACGGCGAGTGTTATTGCTTCATTATCTTTCCACTCTACATTTGTGTTATAAACTCCATTAACACCTACAAATGAATTTTGAAATATATACATAATTAGAGTGTAATTTCCATCTCCATCATTAGAAATATCATAATAGTTCCCGCTTGTTTTTAATTGTTTTTTAGGGTTAATTATTTGTTTTTCATTACAGTAAGTGCATTTTCCTTTTGTATATTTATGCGCCCCTATATTTCCCTCAGTCGCTTTGCACACACTGCAAGTTTTGGGTTCTTTACAAGTTGCTTCTTGCCATTTATGACCCAACGTTGACTCCTTTATTTGACCACAAGAACATTTTTGCGGTGTGGTACAAGTGGCATCAGAATAACTATGCGTGTGTATCGGTTTTGGGATTGTTGGTTTAGAAGTTTCAGTGCTTTCCGTTTTGCTACTGCTATCTTCGGTATTTTCTTTGATAAACCCTTTGTCATTTGCTTGTTCAACAATATCACTTATTACAGTTTCAATAGATTTATTTTCAAAATCTATGATATTTGAAAAACTTTTTGCATCTTCATTAACGGGTTCTACTGCTAAAACATTATTGTTTTCATCTAGATAAAGTTTGAATTGTGTGTTGATACTAATGAGCAGAATCGAAGCATAATTTTCGAGTTTAATAAATGTTTCGCTTTGTTTTGTTGTGCTTTTGTCTATGATAGATGATGTATCATTACTATTACAAGCAGAAATAGTAAAAACAAAGATAATCACTAGTGTTATAGAAATAATTTTTTTCATTTTTGACATCTCCTTACACTTCACACCCTTGTCCTTTCAATATAGTTGTGATATAATGAGAAAAATCAAAATTTTTGTCAGATATTCTTTTTAGGAGTGAAGAAAATGTTTAAGAAAAAAACAAAAAACACCACCCCTTTTAAATATACCGATACCGATGATATTATGTTCAGAAGAAACCCCGAATTTAACATCAACACAATGTATCAGCGGGTGTTTGAAGAACTTGCGGCACAACAAACCAAAAGGGACCAGCTTATAACTATATATTTGGCCGCCTTTGCCTTTATTGTACCTGCACTGTTATCGGCAGAAAAATTGGACCTTTTATACAAAGGTATAATTTTTATGGGTCTCGGCCTTATAGGTTTTTTATTTTCGCTTATAATCATCCGCTACAGAAAATATAAAGAAGTATATTGGGTTTGTTGCAGAACTCTTAATGTTATGATGACTTTAAACCAGGAAAACTGGACAAAAGAAAACATACAAAAAATATTCTATGCCTGTTTGCAAAAAAGAATTAAGAAATACATAGAAAACAACCAATTCGATATGCCCAAATTTGTTAAACGAAATATCTTCAGCGGCGAAACTCTTTACCTTATTATAAACGCCTTTATTTCGAGTGGCGTTTTAGGATTGGGACTTGGCATTGCACTTAACACTGCTATGTGGATTAAAATCGTTTCTGGAATAGCATTAGGTCTTATCACATTGATACTGTCGATTGCCATATACTTTATAACACTTAAAAGCATCTACAACGTATGCGTTGACGGACTTGAAGAATCCTTTAACAGTACATACAATGATGCTTGGTTCTTACACTTCTTCATTTAACAAATTTGGGAGGCACATATGAAAATCTTCAAAAATTTTTCCTTTAAAAAATTCTGCGACATTTCATTTGTATTGGTGATTGTGCTGGTGCTCGTTGCAGGTCTTTGCAGAACTGTATTTTTCCCAAAGGATATCAACACTTATGAAAACCGCTATAGTGAAAAGATAGTTACTCCTACTTTTTCCGCATTACTTGACAGCAAATTTCAGGACTCGGTAGAAAAGGCTCTTGCCGACCAGATTATCGGTTCACAGACCCTTAAAAGAGTATACAACGGTGTTAATTCCCGTTATCTTAATATGCTTATTAAACCAATTCTGAATTCAAATAACAATATTTATATCAGTTACGCGGGACTCAATCTTTTTGGCGACAATATTGTTTACTCTCCTGAGAGTCTGGAAGAAAATATTCCTTCTTTCAAACAAAAGGCCGAAAACTACAATAAAATTATAGCCGCCAATCCCGAAATTGATTTTTATGCTTACTACATTGAAAAAGATACCGATATTAATTTCGAAACCAACGCGCGTATTGAGGCTGGAAAATATATGATGTCCTTACTCCAAATTGATGAGAGTAAAAAAGGCATTTACAAAATAAACAATTTTTCCGAGTTCAAAGAAAATTTCTTCAGAACTGACCACCACTGGAATTATAAAGGTTCTTATAAAGCATATCTCGAGCTTTGGGATTTACTGGGTTGTAAGTCCGAACCGCTGAAACCGACGGCAGAGAAACTTATATTCAGTACATATCAGGGAAGCAAAGCCGCTTCTGCGGGTACAGATTTATTCAGAGAAGATTTTTACGGCTACGCCTTCAATTTCCCGAAACTTACCATAACCGAAAAAGGTAAAGCAGTAGATAATTACGGAACACAGGAAAAATGTCTAACAGCCGAAAAGGTTGAGTGGGTTTCGTACGGCGGCTACTATGGGGACGACTCGGGTGAAATAATCTTTGATTCGGGCCGTGATGAGTTGGAAAACATCCTTTTAATCGGAGAATCTTACGATAACGCGATTTTAAAACTCATTGCATCCCACTATAATAAAACCTATTCTATAGATTTAAGAAATTACGAGGTACAAATGGGAAAAACCTTTGATTTCAATTCATACGTTAAGGAAAATTCCATTGATAAGGTTCTGTTCATCGGCAATATAAATTTCTACAAAAGTAACGGTTTTGGTTTGGAGTGTAAATAAATGGTTTTCAGTACTCTTACATTTTTATTTTTCTTTTTCCCCATCGTTTTGATATCGTATTTTCTGATTCCTTCAAGGAAATACAAAAACACCGTTCTCCTTATATTTTCAATTATATTTTACAGTTGGGGAGAACCTAAGTTTGTTATTTTAATGTTACTCACATCGGCCGTGGCTTATATTGGCGGTCTGCTAATAGACAAACTCGATAAACTAAATAAACCCAAATTTAAAAAAGCCGTATTTATTTCTACCGTTGTTCTTTTGGTAGGCAGCTTGTTTGTATTTAAATATTTAAATTTTGCGGTTGATAACTTAAATAAAATTTTAGGAAACTCAATACTAATACAAAAGATTGCTCTGCCAATCGGTATAAGTTTCTACACCTTCCAGATATTATCTTATGTGATTGATTTATATAACAAAAAAATCGGACTTCAAAAAAGTTACTTTAACCTGACTCTTTATGTTACGTTTTTCCCTCAACTAATTGCAGGTCCGATAGTCCGATACGAGACGGTAGAAGATGAAATTCTTAACCGAGAAGAGAATTTTGATGAAGTTGTAAGCGGCTTCAAAAGATTTATAATCGGACTTGCAAAGAAGGTAATTATCGCAAACAATACAGGTGCGATTGCTACGCTTATATATGCCGGTGGTACTGAAAAATACAACTCCTGGCTCTATTGGGTGGCTGCCGTCGCCTACGCTTTGCAAATATATTTTGATTTCTCGGGTTATAGCGATATGGCTATCGGACTTGGTCGCATCTTCGGATTCCATTTTCTTGAAAACTTTAATTACCCTTATATTTCTACATCAATAACTGATTTCTGGCGCAGATGGCATATTTCCCTTTCAAGTTGGTTCAGAGATTATGTTTATATTCCATTAGGCGGTAATAGGGTGAAAAAATCTCGTTGGATTTTAAATATTTTCATCGTTTGGGGACTTACAGGTTTCTGGCACGGCGCACAGTGGAATTTCTTGCTTTGGGGATTATACTATGCGGTTTTACTGTTGATTGAAAAGTTGTTCCTGTACAAAATTTTAGATAAAATACCGTCTTTCTTCCGCTGGCTCTACACTATGTTCTTAGTACTCATCGGTTGGGTGTTGTTCAATCTTACCGATTTCGGTCAACTTATCCTGACACTCAGACATATGTTCAGTTTTGATTTTTCAAATAGTTTTCTCGGCATTATTGCCAACACAGATATTTTGTATGCTCTTATTTATATACCGCTCGGTATACTATGTATGTTACCCTGGAAAAATAAGATTCAAAAACTTAAAATTCCGAATTTTTTGGCAACCGCCGCATTTGTTATTCTCTTTATGGTTTGTATAATGTACATTTTGGGCGGAACCTATAATCCATTTATTTATTTCCGTTTCTAATTTATAAAAGTGTTAAAAGAACTCATTGGAACCACCGTTTTTATAAACATTTTCGGTATGCACACGGTATAACACCACATCTTACCGCGAAAGCCACGGTCGGTTTCTCATTCCCGGTTTTGTTCTACTTTATAATTTTTGCGATTATTTATGATACTAGGTGATGTTTTCAGAAAAGGCAGGCAAAACATCTCTATACCCACAAGTAAAGAAAATTTATAATTTTTAGGATGTGATTTTTTGATACCCTCTATTATTATTTTCGCACTTACATATGTACTTATGCTTACCTTTAGTAAGTATAGACCCTATATTGCTATTGCTTCGGGTCTTGTTTTCATCGTTAGCGGTATATTGCCGTTGGATAATATCTTTGGCTCGATTGACTTTAATGTTATTTTGATGATAGCGGGTACTATGGGTCTCGTATCTTTGTTCACCGAAAGCAAAATGCCGGCTTTACTTGCCGATATGCTTATGGAAAAGGTGCCCAATGTTCAATGGGCGGCCGTTGCTTTGTCTCTTTTTGCGGGTATAATTTCGGCTTTTGTCGACAATGTCGCAACAGTACTTATGGTGGCCCCTATTGCACTTGAAATATGCAAAAAATTGAAGATTAATCCCGTTCCGTTTATTATCGCCATTGCTGTTTCTTCAAATCTACAGGGTGCGGCAACACTTGTGGGTGATACCACAGCAATTATGCTCGGCAGTGAACTTAATATGAATTTCCTTGATTTCTTTATATATGACGGTAAACCCGGTATGTTCTTTGCAGTTGAGCTTGGTGCTGTAATATCTGCAATTATACTTTACTTTATCTTCAGAAAAGAAAAAGGCATTATAGAAAAAAGCAATAAACGTACACGTGTTACCGATTACTTTCCCACAGCTCTCTTGCTTTTAATGCTAATATTACTGATATCGGCTTCCTTTATTGAAAATAAACCCGATATAACAAACGGTCTTATTTGTTGTGCTTTGCTTGTTATCGGTCTTATTTATAATCTTATTAAAAACAAAAATCTATCAGCAGTTGTCACACCGCTTAAAGATATAGATTTTGAAACCATAGGCATACTCTTAGGTCTGTTCCTAATGATAGGCGGTCTTGATGCTTCGGGTGTTATTGGTAAAGCGGGAGAACTCCTGGCAACACTTGGTGGCAACAATCTATTCTTGCTATACACCATTATTGTATGGGCTTCGGTTGTTATCTCGGCGTTTATTGATAACATTCCTTATGTTGCAACTATGATACCCATTATCGGCGGTATGGCGTCAACCCTTGGTAGCGCCGCACTGGTTCCCCTTTACTTTGGTCTGATTTCAGGTGCAACGCTTGGAGGGAACTGCACACCAATCGGTGCTTCAGCCAACATTACGGGTATCGGCATTTTGCGAAGAGAAGGTTACACCGTTAAAAACAGTGACTTCTTTAAAATAGGCATTCCATTTACCTTAGCCGCTATAATCCCCGCTTATATTTATATTTGGCTGTTCTTTGGAGTATAATTAAATCTAAAAAGGCCCACCTTTTAGCCGAGGTGCGATAACGAAGTATTTATGTAGTGTGGCGGTACAGCGATAAGCTGTACCGCCATTCTGCGTTGTTAGGCGGTTTTGCTCTTTTGCCAACGCTCTTTTCTACCATCCTCAGCAATACAATCATCCGAATAAATATTGATGATTCCGGCAGCCTTGTAGTAAATTTCAATCTTTTGTCTGCGCTTCCCACTACTTTTGTCGGGAGCGTGGATTACAATTTTGTCAACCAAGTCATTCAGTAATTCTGCGGTCAGTTCTTTAGGATCGGTGTATTTACGGACGTTTCTGAGAAATTCCTGTAAATCAAACTCAGTCTGCTCACCATTGTCGATAAGATTTTGCAGTTCTATAATAGTTTGTTTTACTTGTCGCTGTTCTTCCTCGTATTCCGTAGATAACTTATCGAAACGTTCTGCGGAAAGTCTGCCTGATACCATGTCTTCGTAAATACGCTTGAAAAGGGTATCTAAATCCTCATCACGTCGCTTGAGTGTTACAATATCCACCTTCGCCTTATCTACTGACATTCTGTGCTGCTTATCCGCCTTTTCTCGTTCTTTCCTAACGAAAGTCGATTCAAACTGTTGGATATATGACAGCACATTTTTTGTGTGCTGAAACACCATACGGTTAAGCGTAACTGTTCGGATATAGTGTCCCGTGCAAGTTCCCGTATTACTGCGATAATTGGAACACACAAAGAAGTCTTGATTGTTTTTAAATCCGTTAGCGGTGCAATAGTGAAGCTTCGCTCCGCAATCCGCACAGAAAACTTTTCCGGCAAAGATACTGATTTTACCCGTAGCGGTAGGTCTGCGTTTGTGCTTTCGGATTTCCTGTACCGTGTTAAAAAGGTACTTATCTACAATAGCAGGATGAGTATCCTCAAACAATTTTCTGTTTTCTTTGTCGTTCCATACTCTTTTTTTACTGCGGTAACTCTCTAAGCAAGTTTTGAAATTCTCGGTATGCCCGATGTATTCCACTCGCTCCAATATTCTTGCCACAGTGTTTTGTGCCCACTTGAACGGATTTAGCGGTAATAGCTTTCCACTTTTCTGCAATTGATACGCCGTAGGTGTAAGTACCTTTTCATCTTGTAACCGCTTTGCGATTTGAGTAGGTCCAAGACCATCCGCACACAGTTTGAAGATATATCGTACTGTCTTTGCGGCTTCTCCATCAATTAACCACTTGTTTTTATCCTCCTTGTCCTTTTCGTATCCAAAGGGTGGGATGGTAGACAAGTGTTTTCCACTTTCACCCTTCATTTTAAGGGTGGATTTTATTTTCTTTGCGGTATCTCTTGCATAAAGATCGTTACAAAAATTTCGAATCGGAGTCATATCAATGTCTGTCTGTACTGCGGAGTCCACATTGTCATTGACAGCGATAAAACGCACTTTGTTTTCGGGGAATACAATATCCGTATATATACCGACCTGCAAATAGTTTCTGCCAAGTCGGGACATATCCTTGACAATGACTGTTCCAATCTCTTTGTTTTCAATCATTTGCTCCATTCTGCGAAAACCGGGGCGGTCAAAATTTGTTCCAGAATACCCGTCATCCACGAAGAATTGCAGATTTTTGAAACGATGCTTTCGTGCATACTCGTTCAAGAGTGCTTTTTGGTTGACTATACTGTTGCTTTCGCCCTCACGCCCGTCATCTTGGGATAAACGGCAGTAAAGAGCGGTGATTTTATTCTGTTCTGATTGTCTATTATTCAAAATTTTCTCCTTTCCGACAATCGGATACAGTATATTGCTGTAATCATTATACCATATCCTTTTGTTCAATTCAACGCTTTAATGTGGTAAAGTCTAAGTTTCTTCATAGAATTTATACCCGAGTTTTCGAACAATGGTATCAATTAAATATTCCTCGCTTTCAGAATCAAAATATCCGACTACCTCATATTCCGTATTTCCATCTTTTTGAATGAAATCTGCATCATTGGGAATACGGCAAAGTTCTTTCGGTTTTCTGCCGGTATCAACAATGGCAGTACGGCGAAGTATTCTGTCAATTTCGGGTTGTTGTTCCTTTAATTTTGCAAGTATTTCTTCTAACTCTCTTTTTACGCTACTCATCTATCTCTACCTCCTTTGTTTTTCTTTTTGGTTTGTTCGGGCGGTGTTGCGATTTTGCTTGGAACTACCGCAATATTCCAAACATACGGATCGGAAAGCACCTTCTTTTGCGGTACGGGTTTATATCTCGGTTTTATAATTCGTTCTATAAACTCCATAACCTTCTTCGGTGCAATAGCCAAGGCCTCCAAGAAAGGTTTGCATTTTGATTTCAGTTCCATAAGTTCCGCCTTGAGTTCTGCAACTCTGTTTTTGTATCCACGCAAACTGCTTTCGAGGAAATACATATCCCTGCGGTTCACAAGACACTCTTTGGCTAAGTTGGTGAGATATGTGTAATCTTCACCCGATATTTGAATTTTGCCTGTCAGCGTTTTCTTACCCATATTATCTATGAGCTCGGCGCTTGCTTTGACGGGTAGTATTGTGGACAGTTCCTCATTGGCTTGCTCAATCTTCTCTTGAATTGCCGCAAGGCGCTTTTTGTCTTGCTCGGCTTGAAAACGTGCATTGCTTTTGTTTTGTGCAGTGCTGCCACGCACACCTCTTTCAAAATCCCTGAAACCCGCTTCCTGCATATATTCATAGAATTGGTCTTGCAGAATACTGTAGGATGGCACAAGCACCGGTTTTCCTTTTTCGTTAAACTCAGGTTCACCATATTCGTTTAGCTTTTGTGGAGATTTCCATTTCTTTGAGTGGCTAATCTGCTGCACGATTTCTTTAACCGTACCAATCAAAGATTTATCTTTACACCGCTTTGACCATAACACCTTCTTTTCCACAACCGGCAATGCCATAACGTGCATATGGTAATGGTAAACGGGGTGCCCGTAGTTGTCAGATAAGCTCAGGTTGATTTCATCGGCGTGCATAACGGCAGATAAGATATAATCCTTACCATACAACTTTTCCGCAAAGCGGAACGCTTCTTCGTAGAAGGTTTTGGCAAAATCATAACCGCCGTGTTCTTCAAAATATTCCGAGTTTATATCAAAGATAAGCTCGTCAAAAACCTTGGCATCTTTTCTGAGTCCTCGCATTGACACCTTACCTTCGTCCACCAATCTTTGAAGCATTTCATTGTAGGTCAGTTCACTGCATCCTTTATACTGAACGTTCATTGGCGCTCTTTCCAAATCCACGTTCATATTGGCATAGTGTTCATTCTTACGTTCAATATGCCGTTCAAACTTGCCGACCGATTCTTGCGTTCGGGTTTTCACCCTTGCAACGCTATAATTTTGTCTTGCCATTTGCATCACATCCTTTCATTTTTATAGTGATTTTTCTTTTCTTCGTTACACACCTTTTCAAAGTGTGTAACCCACTATGACACTTTCACGGATACTCCGTGCAAAGATGTCAGTGGGCTCTCCGAGAGGGAGTGGGGCGTTGCCCCGTTATCTGCGGATAACACCCCATCAGTGCCGCCCTTTTGAAAAGGGCACCCTGAACCCCGCCTAAACTTTATGGTTGCGAAGTCGATTGTTTTGCTTCTTGGCAAATTCACTTGCCACCGCCCGTCGCTCATCGCTATACGGCTCGGTCAACCGAAAACAAAACCGCCCTTTCGCAACTTCAAAGGAAAGACCGCCATCCTCTGTATCATCGGTAAGCTTACATAAATCAGGATGCTTTTTAGCGTAGGTGGTCAATCTGTTTTTGAGATCGGTGTTATATGTTCTCACCATAATCCACCGACTCGCTTCATCGAAAAATATCTCCGTAGTCTTTTGCGATTTTTTAAGTCCCGTTTTCAAAATTTCACACTCCTTTCTAAAAATAGCTTGATTTTTTGTTGTTTTTGTAAGTAGGGCATTTTTGACCGATTTTTCTCAGTTCAAGACCTGAAGAAAATACGGATTTTTAAACAGAAACACTCCAAACGATGCGTATATCGTAAAACCTTTTTCTATTTGAAAAAGTTTCACTTTTACAGCTCAAGAGCCATTTTGCCGTTTTTATCCAAATGTCGTTCCTAACCCCTTTTTCAGCGGCGTTGTTTCGCTCGTATCATCGCAAAATCATATCCCATCCGGACGGTCATTCAGTTGTCAAGGTGCTTTCTTAAAATGAGAATGTTGTATAGCGGTTTCTTTGAAAACAAAATAAAAAAGCCGATACATAGGTAGCACGAATAAGCGGGAGCACTGCTCTCGCTTAAATCCGATGTTCTATGTATCGACTTTGAAATTCAAAGACGGGACTGTATAATCAACCTTCTCTGCCAACAGACCGGTGGCATTGGTGAAGGCGGTGGCATAAGCCACGAATGTTATGTTTTAACACATCTTCATATTAAGTTGTAAATGCCGATAATTCAGCACTTTATATTATAGCAGAACAAATGTTCGTTTGTCAAGAGTTTTTTGAAATATTTTTCAAAAATAATTGAGAGGGCTGTTTAAACAACCCCCTCAATTATATAACGAACTAAATATATACAAAATACCTAACTAAAACATTTATATAACAATTTATTCGATGTCAGAATTGATACTCATTTGATTAAGTTGTTTGTATGTTTTTGCAATAATAATCGCAGAAATTATCGCCGTCAAAACATCAGATGCTGGCATTGAATACAGCACTCCATCAAGCCCAAAGAACATAGGCAGTAACAAAGCAAAACCAACACCAAATACAATCTCGCGAACCATTGAGAGCATTGTGGATTCCACCGCCTTACCCATAGCTTGTAAGAAGATAAAGGTCGCCTTGTTCACACAAGCCAAAATCATCATACACAGATAGATGCGGAAAGCTTTTACGGCAAAATCGGTGTAATAAACGCTTTCGTTTGCGGCACCGAAGATTTGTATTAAAACATTCGGGAAAAACTCCACAATTATAAGCGACACAGCACCGACACAGGCTTCGGCAAATAAAAGCTTTGTAAACAGAGCCTTGACACGTTCATTCAATTTTGCACCCATATTGAAACCTACAATTGGGATACATCCTGCCGCCATACCGATTACGATGGAGATAACGATCTGGAAGAACTTCATAACGATACCGACAACCGCCATAGGAATTTGTGCGTACTGCTCTTGGCCGAAGATGGCATCCATACCACCGTATTTGCGAATCATATTGTTAATTGCCATCATTGCGGCAACAAGCGAGATCTGAGCAAGAAAACTGCAAAGACCGAACGATAAAGTCTTGCCTACGATTTGACATTTTAATTTAAGATCGCTGATGCTCGGCTTAATGAGCTTTGCACGGAAAAGATACCAAACGGCAAGAACGGCAGTTGCAATTTGACCAATAACGGTGGCAACGGCGGCACCCATCATTCCCCACTTAAAACCAAAAATAAATATTGGGTCAAGGATGATATTGATTATTGCACCGGCAAGGGTTGAAACCATTGCAAATTTCGGACTACCATCCGCACGAATAATGGGATTCATTGTCTGACCAAGCATATAGAAAGGAATACCAAGCGCAATCCAAAAGAAATACTCTTTGGATAATTCAAAAGTTTCGGCATTTACTCTACCGCCAAACGCTGTCAAAATAGGTTCGGCAAAAATCAGATAAATAGCGGTTAAAATAACACTGCTGATAATGCAGAGTAACACAGAGTTTCCAACACTGCGGGTTGCATTTTCTGTTTTCTTTTCGCCAAGTGAAATACTGACAAACGCACAGCAACCGTCACCTATCATAACGGCGATGCCGAGAGCAATGACAGTCAGCGGAAAGACGACAGTATTAGCCGCATTACCATAAGAACCGAGATATGTCGCATTGGCAATAAAGATTTGGTCAACAATGTTGTATAGTGCGCCGACTAAAAGTGAAATGATACAGGGCACAGCGTATTTGCCCATTAGTTTGCCAACCTTTTCGGTGGCGAGATACGATTGATTTTGTTCCATTTGATTACCTCCTAAAAGCGCAAAAAAATAATGCGTAAACCCAAAACTGGACTTACGCATTTCTGCTACTCGTTACAAGTATTATAACACAAAACAAAAAATTTTCAAACTTTTTGCGTGATTTTTTTAAAAAAGTATGCTATAATTGTAGTGTAGCAAAGCTACCAAGAGAGTGCTTTCAGCCGATATTTCGACGGCAGCCGTGGTATCAACGCAAAGTTTCGCTCGAACATCTCTCTGCATTACAGATCTAATGCTTCTGCCGTAATGCATTGTATCAAAAGGAGGTGTTACTGTGAAACGTGTTAAAGCTGCATGTATTCTTCAGACCTTGGTTTTCGCACAGAAGCCCGAAATGGGTTATAGCAAAGAACGTGCGTTACAAATCAACAAAGAAGAAATCGAGCATTACAAGGCGACTCTCGAACGTGCAAAGACCAGATATCAAATCATTGATACTGTCGAGCAGGAGGATGGCTCTATTGTTGTTCACGTAAGAAAACAGTACAACGATAAGGCTGATGTTTCTGAATACTTCGAGTAAACCGCAAGCCGCCTGAGCAATCAGGCGGCTTCACTTTCAAAATCGGAGGTAATTATGACTTCACTTGACATTATTAAAAGCAAGATCCAAAAAATATATAAAACCAATCCTAATATCCATATTAATGTTGCGATTACCCATCCAAAGGTAAATCTCAAAAATGAGCCGGTTGTTATTAAGGGAGTTTATCCTCATATTTTTCAGATAGAAGAACGCAGTTCTGGTTCGCCTAAGTGTCATACTCTTCAATATACAGAGGTTCTGTTACATCATATTGAAATTATAGAACTTGGAGATATTTAAGCGGTTATGGAACAAGAAGAAATTTTCTTTTTAGCTAAAAAACATATGAAATCGATTAAAAAATGTGTTAAGATAAATGTAAAATAGATATAAAAGGCAGATGTTTGTTATGTTTTCAACAAATGATTTAATTGTATATGGCGTGCACGGTGTTTGCAAAATCGTAGATATCGAGAAAAAGGATTTTATGGGAACAAAAAAGGATTATTTTGTTCTCAAGCCTGTAAATAGTGTTGGCTCTACATACTTTGTGCCTACCGATAATGAAACACTGATAGCCAAAATGAGAAAATTGCTGTCTGAAAAAGAAATAAATGAACTTATTGACTCAATGGCAAATGAACCTGCAAATTGGATCGCAAACGAAAATCAACGCAAAGAAAAATACACGGCCATTATTTCAGAAGGTAATCACAAAGAATTGATAAAAATGATAAAAGCCATTTTCTTTGAGAAAAAAGAACGAGAAGCAACTGGAAAGCGATTACACGCTTCCGATGAGCGATTTCTCAAAGATGCTGAAAAAATTTTGCACGGTGAATTTCAATATGTGTTAAAATTAAACGAAGATCAGTTAATGGCTTATATCTTTGAAAGAATTGAAAATGGGAACGAATAAAAAACGGCGGCAGAGAGGTGTTAATCTCCCTGCCGCCATTTTGATTAGTTATAAATTATATCGTGGTTTACGATTTCGGTGGCTCTTTGTCGAATGTTATTCATCCGACCAACCCACTCAAGTTGGTTATCAGCTTTGAGTTGTTCGGTAATACCCTCTGCCTGTTTGAATTGCTTGATTAAAGTATCAAACATTCCTTCTGCTTGTCTATTAACATCAGCAAGATAGCGATTGAGTTTACAACCGATAACCAATGAAGTATAGAAGCCTTTGCGATGGTGTTTGATATACTCCAAACGTCTTTGACCCCAAATGCCGATTTCAACTTGTTCTTCTTCGGGCAAAGTCAAATTAGGAATAAGATAACCGTTTTCCTCACGATAAGTGCCACCCATTTGTTCAAATAATGATTTCATTGCAGTTTCCTCCAAATATAATTTTTAGATTTTCTGCAATATACCGTACCGATTGTCTTTACCACTTGTTTTCAAAACCTTCGTTACGGCACCTCGTCATTAGGTGGGTTTTTATTTTTATAAAACGCTTCTTTTTCCAGTTTCCAAAAATGTTGACATAAATGTATTTTCGTAATAAAATATATGTGGTTTTTGTCGAATTGATTTTAGTAATTTAAGGAAAACATTTTATGAAGACTAATACATCAGGTTTCCAAAAAGTTGACACAAAAATATTAACAATACCTAACATACTTTCATTTTTAAGAATCTGTATGATTCCCTTTATTGTGTGGTTTTATTGCGTAAAAGAACAGTATAGTGTTGTTGGGTTTATTTTGATTGTGTCCGGCGCCACCGATATTATTGATGGATACATTGCCCGTCATTTTAATATGATAAGTGACGTTGGCAAAGCGCTTGACCCCATCGCCGATAAACTCACCCAGGGAATAATGCTTATATGCCTTATTCTCCGTTTCCCTTTTATGATTGTGCCGCTTGTAGTGTTAAGCATCAAAGAAACCTTTATGTTTATTACCAACTTTTTGGTAATACAGAAAACAGGTGTTGTGCCAGGCGCTGAATGGCACGGTAAAGCGGCAACAGTGCTTCTATACTCTATGATGATTTTACATACCTTCTGGTATGAAATACCTAAAAATATTTCTTCTGTTCTGATTTTTGCTTGTGCTGTAATGATTTCTCTTTCCTTTATACTCTATGGAAAAGAAAATATCAAAACATTAGGAAGAAAACGGGAAAATGAAGAAAAAAATTAAAAATATATTACAGTTTCTGCTAAATCCGCGACTGCTTGTTTGCATACTTTTCGCTTGGATAATTACAAACGGGTGGTCGTATATATTATTTGGAATTGGAACATATTTCGGTATAGGTTGGATGACCGCTGTGGCGGGTGCTTATCTTGCTTTTTTGTGGTTTCCTATGTCACCCGAAAAAATCGTAACCTTTGCAATTTCTATATTTCTTTTAAGGTTTTTGTTTCCAAACGACCAAAAAACCTTGGCGGTGCTTAAAAGATGGCATAGACGGGCAGTTTTTTCCATAAAAAAACGCAAATCGAAGAAAGAAGAAGTATAAAACGAGAATTTTTTACAATAAGCCGATTATATTGGGGAAAATTACTTACAGATAATGTGTGTCCTCATACGTATTGAGCAAATAAACACTATAAATAAGTTACGGAGAAATTATGCAAAACGAAAAGATAGACAGAATTTTTGATATTTTTGGTGAAATGTCAAATATACCGCACGGTTCGGGCGATATGGAAAAAATTGCTAATTACTGTGTAGACTTTGCAAAAAAGTTAGGTCTTAAATACCACCGCGATGATGCAAATAATGTGATTATTTACAAAAACGCAAATAAGTGTCAAGGTGACTTATCTCCTGTAATTTTACAGGGGCATCTTGATATGGTATGTCAAAAAGAAGAAGGTTTAGATTTTAACTTTTTAGAAGAGCCACTAAAGTTAATATACGACAGTGACTTTTTAAAGGCGTCGGGTACTACACTTGGTGCCGATAACGGTATTGCCGTGGCTATGATTTTATCTTTACTTGAGCGAAACGATATACCCCACCCACCGATAGAAGCCGTTTTTACTACCGATGAAGAAATCGGTATGCTTGGTGCAAAAGAACTTGACTGCAGTCTTTTATCGGGCAAAAAATTTATAAATCTTGACTCAGAAGAAGATGACACCGTTACGGTTTCTTGCGCGGGCGGCAGCGACTTTAAGGCAACACTTAAAATAGACAGAGAAATCAGAACCGCCAATAAAGTGAAAATAACACTTGGCGGACTAAAGGGCGGACACTCGGGTGTTGAAATTGACAAGCACCGTATTAATGCCAATGTTCTCGGCGGTCGTTTTTTAGATTATCTGAACCGTATTAGCGAAATAGATATAATCTCGGTAAACGGCGGTGATAAAGCAAATGCTATACCCTGCCTTTGCGAAATTGAAATTGCCACAACCGACCAAAAAATAGAAGAAAAAATAAATGACTTTTATGAAACCGTTGCCAAAGAAATCTCTTTTAACGAGCCAAACTTTAAAATAGAAGTTTCGGTTATTGAGAACGTCTCATGTCCCATACTTTCAAAAGAAGTAACCGATAAACTGATATACATTTTATGTTGTATACCAAACGGCATAATTGATATGAGCAGCGAAATTACAGGACTTGTGGAAACTTCGCTTAATTTAGGTATTTTAATTACAAGTGATAATACTAT
The DNA here is from genome assembly GCA_045613385.1 of Acutalibacteraceae bacterium. GTDB lineage: Bacteria > Bacillota > Clostridia > Oscillospirales > Acutalibacteraceae > SIG565. Next base: position 23,170 of record JAZLAW010000008.1, read on the forward strand.
TGTTTTCCACTCGGCGCTCAGAAGTAATAAAAAGTCTTCTCTTGATTTTTTAGAGAATAAGTTAAAACTATTTTTTAAAAACATAGATGCTGATATTGAAACATTTGGGCATTATCCTCCGTGGGAATATAAAAACGACAGTACCCTTCGCGAGTTGTATATAGATATTTATACTGCCGCTACCGGTACTTCACCAAAGGTAGAAGCAATACACGCCGGACTTGAATGCGCGGTATTTTCTTCGGCAATAAAAAATGCCGACTGTATTGCCATCGGACCTAATATATTTGACGCGCATACGGTAAATGAGCGGTTGGAAGTTTCTTCGGTTGAAAAAGTTTACCAACTACTCATTACGCTACTTGATAGATTATCCATTTGATTTTATGTTTAGTTTATGGTATAATTTTTGAAGTTTGTTATATAGGTAGGTTTAGTTATGGAAAACAAAAACGAATTTAAGCCGTATATTCCTGCCGACAAAATCACACCTGAGCTCACCTTTACTTCGGTTATAGTGGGTATGATTTTAGCGGTAGTTTTCGGTGCGGCAAACGCTTATTTGGGACTTAAGGTTGGTATGACAGTATCGGCTTCAATTCCCTCTGCAGTTATTGCTATGGGTGTTATCAAAATGATAATGCGCAAAAACTCAGCCCTTGAAACTAATATGGTGCAAACCATCGGTTCTTCGGGCGAATCTTTGGCAGCGGGTGCCATATTCACACTTCCCGCGCTCTTTATTTGGGCAAATGAAGGCATTATGGACAAACCGAGCATTATTGAAATAACACTTATTGCTCTTATCGGCGGTATGCTCGGTATCTTCTTTATGGTGCCGCTTCGTAATGCTCTTATCGTAAAAGAGCACGGTATTCTCCCTTATCCCGAAGGTACTGCCTGTGCCGAAGTTATTCTGGCGGGCGAAAAGGGTGGTAAGGGTGCCACTACTGTTTTTGCAGGTATGGGTTTTGCCGCTCTCTTTAAGTTCATTATTGATGGATTAAAGGCCGCTGCAGGTGAAATCGCCGTAACATTTAAGGGCTTTGCGGGTACTATCGGAACACAGATTTACCCTGCCGTTATGAGTGTTGGATACATTTGCGGACCTAAAATAGCTTCGGTTATGTTTGGCGGTGGCGCTTTAAGTTGGCTTGTACTTATCCCGCTTATTGTTTTCTTTGGAGATGGCACAGTTGCCGAAACATTCGCATCAGGCGGTGCTTACGGCATTTGGAGCAACTATATAAAATATATCGGTGCGGGTGCACTCGTTGCTGGTGGTTTTATAAGTCTTATAAAATCTATGCCGCTTATTGTGAAAACCTTTGCCGATGCCATTAAGAGCTTATCTAAAAACGCCGCTAAATCGGACAAGCGTACCGAAAAAGACCTTAATTTCCTTTTTGTAATTATCGGTGTTATTGTATTAACTCTTGTTATTTGGCTTATTGATGTTATACCTGTAAACCTTATAGGCGCCATCATTATTGTTGTATTCGGTTTCTTCTTTGCAACAGTTTCTTCGCGTATGGTAGGCCTTGTAGGCAGCAGCAACAACCCCGTGTCCGGTATGACCATTGCAACCGTACTTGTTTCAACCGTTATTTTACGCGCAACAGGTCTTATCGGTGCTAAGGGTATGGCAAGTGCTATTGCAATCGCTTCTATCGTTTGTATTGTAACCGCCATTGCTGGTGATACTTCGCAAGATCTTAAAACAGGTTACCTTTTAGGTGCTACACCGGTTAAACAACAAATCGGAGAAATATTCGGTGTTATTTCATCGGGTCTTGCAATAGGTGCTACACTCTATCTTCTTAATGCCGCTTGGGGCTTTGGAAGTGAAGCGCTTAACGCACCGCAAGCAAGTATGATGAAACTCATCATCGAAGGTGTTATGGACGGTAATCTTCCCTGGGCACTTATCATTTCGGGCGCATTTATTGCCATTGTGGTTGAACTTTTAGGGGTACCGGTTCTCCCCTTCGCTATAGGCGTTTATCTGCCTGTACAGCTCAATGCTTGTATTATGGTCGGCGGTATTATTCGCCTTGTATTTGATAGAATTAAGACCGACAAAGAACGCAAGGAAAGAATCATTAATGACGGTATTCTCTTTAGTTCGGGTATGATTGCAGGTGAAGGTTTAGTTGGTATCTTAATGGCACTGTTTGCCATATTCGGTATTGATAAAGCAATAAATCTCTCGGCTATTTTAGGAATTTCCACTTCTCTTTCAAATATTTTAGGTCTCTTGCTTTTCGCAATTATTATTCTTGTTTTCTTAAAGTTTACCGTATGGTCAAAAAAGAATAAAAAAGTAGTGATAAATGATGAAAAAGCCCAATAACAAAGAAAACTTTCTTGAGTTTATACCACTTTGCAATTCCGCTATTGGTTGGAAAACAGATGACGGCGGTATAATAACTTTAGAGATAGAAAACAAAGGTCTTTTTAATCGAATCGCCCAAAAACTATTTAAGAAACCAAAAATAAGTTTTGTTCATTTAGATGAAATGGGCAGTTTTGTGTGGCCGCTAATTGATGGTAAGAAAAATATTTTCGTTATTGGTGAAGCGGTGCGCGAACATTTTGGCAATAAAGCCGAGCCGCTTTATGAGCGACTTTCAAAGTATTTTAAGATACTCGAAAGTTACGGTTTTATAAAATTTAATTAATATAAAAAGCACAGCTTCAGCTGTGCTTTTTTCTTGCTATTTTAAAAAAATTAGTGTAAACTACTTTTAAGGAGAGTGCGACAATGAAAAACGAAGTGAATTATAAAAACAAAAAGCGCTACAATCTTGCAAAATACCCTATAAGACAACCCTTGATTATCACCTATCTTATTTGGTTGCTTTGCAAAATTATGCTTATAGGCAAAAAATATAAGGTTGAAAAGATAAATATGGAAGGCTTAAAACCGCCATATTTTATGCTTAGCAACCATCAGTATTTTGTTGACTTTGAATTAGCGGCATTGGGTACTTTCCCACACCGTGTAAACAACGTTGTAAGCATTGATGGATTTTACCGCCGACCCTGGCTTATGGAATTAATCGGTGCTATAGGCACACGAAAGTTCACAATGGATTTACACCTGATAAAATCAATTAACCGCGTACTCAAACGCGGGGATATACTCGGTATGTACCCCGAAGCGCGTTATACCCCTTGCGGCACACTCTCATATCTCCCTGAGTCACTCGGTAAACTTATAAAAATGAATAAGGTACCCGTTGTTGCCGTTGTTCATCACGGTAATCACTTGATGACACCTTTCTGGAATTACCGAAAGCCGCGTAAAGTACCGCTTTACACCACGTTTACGCAAATTCTCACCGCAGAACAGATTAAAAATATGTCGGCAGAAGAAATAAATAAAGTTTTACGTGACGCACTTTGGTACGATGAATATAAATATCAAAAAGACAATAATATTCTGATAACCGAGCCGTATCGTGCCGAAGGTCTGCATAAAGTACTTTATCAATGCCCTGCTTGTAAAGCAGAGCATAAAATGTCAAGCAGCGGTACCGAAATTTTCTGTTGCGAATGCGGCAAACGATGGAATTTAAACCAAGACGGTACACTGTCTGCCAAGAACGGTGATACGGAATTCTCCCACGCTCCCGACTGGTTTGAATGGCAGCGTGAACAGGTCAGAAATCAGGTAAGACAAGGCACATATTCTTTCACGGATGAAGTAGATATATATTCTATGCCGCGTTGTTGGAAATTCGAGCATTTAGGCAAAGGCAAACTCACCCACGATACCGAAAACGGTTTCCGCCTTGAAGGTTTTTACCGCGGTGAAGGCTACGAAATCAAAAGGTTCCCCCTGCAGACAAATTCACTGCATATTGAATATGATTACTGCTATATAAAACCTTTTGACTGTGTTGATATTTCAACCGAAAACGATTCTTTTTATTGCTATCCCAAAAAAGAAAATGTCGTTACAAAACTGGCTTTTGCTACCGAAGAAATTTATAAAATGCATATCGAAAACAAACAAAAATGATAAAAACCGACCGGTAACTAAAAAAATCGGTCGGTTTTTTGGTTTATATATATAGATTTTTATTTAATTTTATATTATAATATTATTTAGATGTTTTTTAAGGAAGATGATAAAATGTATAAGATTCTCGCAAAAAGAATTCTTAATCCTACCGTTACATTAATGGAAATAGCCGCACCCGACGTGGCTAAAAAAGCTGAGCCGGGTCAGTTTATAATTTTAAGAGTGGACTCTACCGGTGAACGTATACCCCTTACCATTGCAGATTTTGATAGGCAAGCGGGAACGGTTACTATAATTTTCCAGATAGTCGGCGCTACGACAGAAAAGTTAAATCACCTTGAAGCCGGTGATTTTATAGAAGACTTTGTTGGTCCTTTAGGTAAACCAACACATACTGAAGGCCTTAAAAAAGTTGCAGTTATCGGTGGCGGTGTCGGTACGGCTATTGCCTACCCTGTTGCTAAAAAGCTACACGAAAACGGTTGCGAAGTTACTTCTATTGTCGGTTTTAGAAACAAAGATTTAGTAATACTCGAAGATGAATTCCGTAAAGTATCTAATAACTTTATTCTTATGAGTGATGATGGCTCTATAGGTAAAAAAGGATTAGTGACAAATGCTTTAAAGGAACTTTTGGATAACGGCCAACAGTTCGATGAAGTTATTACTATCGGTCCGCTTGTTATGATGAAATTCGTATCGCTTCTCACCAAAGAATATGCGATAAAAACTGTAGCTTCAATGAATCCTATTATGATTGACGGTACAGGAATGTGCGGTGGCTGCCGACTTACCGTTGGCGGTAAAACCGTATTTGCCTGTGTTGACGGTCCTGAATTTGATGCGCACGAAATAGACTTTGATGAAGCTATTCAGCGTTCTTCTATGTATATGTCGTTTGAAAGACACAAGCATGAAGATACCTGCAATTTATTAAGACAGGGGGAAAAGATAAATGGCTAATATGCGAATGACTAAAAATGAAATGCCGTTACAGTCCCCTGAAATAAGAAATAAAAACTTTGATGAAGTTGCGCTCGGTTACACTCGTGAACAGGCTATGGATGAAGCGGCGCGTTGCCTTAACTGTAAAAATAAGCCTTGCGTTTCGGGTTGCCCTGTATGTATCGACATTCCCGCATTTTTGGAAAAAACTGCAAAAGGTGAGTTCGAAGCGGCATACAGAATAATCTCTCAATCTTCTTCCCTTCCTGCTGTTTGCGGCCGTGTTTGTCCGCAGGAAACACAGTGTGAAAGCAAGTGTGTACGCGGTATTAAAGGTGAAGCCGTTGCCATCGGCAGACTTGAAAGATTTGTTGCCGACTATCATAATACACTTGAAAATATTGAAGTTTTAGCCCCCACCGCTAAAAAAGGAAAGGTTGCCGTTATCGGCTCTGGTCCATCCGGACTTACCTGTGCGGGTGACCTTGCAAAATGCGGCTACTCCGTCACCGTTTTTGAAGCGTTGCATATTGCCGGCGGTGTACTTGTATACGGAATACCTGAATTCCGACTGCCGAAATCCATTGTTGAAAAGGAAATTGACTCACTTAAAAAATTAGGCGTCCAAATAAAAACCAACTCTGTTGTGGGTAAAACAGTTTCTATTGATGAATTAATGACCGAACAGGGCTTTGATGCCGTATTTATCGGCTCGGGCGCGGGTTTGCCTAAATTTATGAATATCCCCGGTGAAAACCTTAAGGGAGTGTATTCGGCCAACGAATTTTTAACCAGAATAAACTTAATGAAAGCATATCTTCCCGATAGTGATACTCCCGTACAAAAAGCATCACGTGTTGCTGTTGTCGGTGGCGGTAATGTTGCTATGGATGCCGCAAGATGCGCTAAGAGACTTGGCGCGGAGGTTTACATAATATACCGTCGCGGTATGGAAGAACTCCCTGCTCGTAAAGAAGAAATTGAACACGCTATAGAAGAAGGCATTATTTTTAAAACCCTTACAAATCCGATAGAAGTTTTAGGAAATGAAAACGGATTTGTCGGCGGAATTAAATGTGTTGAAATGACACTGGGTGAGCCTGATGCTTCGGGCAGACGCCGCCCACAAGTAAAAGAAAACAGCGAATTTGAAATCGAAGTTGATTCGGTTATTATGGCGCTCGGTACTTCACCTAATCCGCTTATAAAATCAACCACCGAAGGTCTTGATACAAATTCCTGGGGTGGCATTATAGCCGATGAAACCACAGGACAAACTTCGCGCGAAGGCGTTTTTGCGGGCGGAGATGCCGTAACAGGTGCCGCAACCGTAATTCTGGCTATGGGCGCAGGAAAAAATGCCGCCAAAGCCATCCAAAAGTATATAAGCGAGAAAAAATAGTAAACTATGGTTTTGTACTTTTTGCCACAGCATTCACTTAAAATGCCGGGCAATGTAGAGTTGACTTAAATAAAATTATATTATATAATTTATAAAAGAATATTTTATGAGGTGTTTTTATGAGTTTTGTAGCAGATAAAGTATCAGAAATTGGTGTTGTTCCGGTAATTAAACTTAACAACCCTGAACGCGATGCCGCACCGTTGGCAAAAGCACTTTGTGAAGGCGGTCTTCCCGTTGCCGAGGTAACCTTCCGTGCTGCAGGTGCCGCAAAAGCAATCGAACTTATGAGCAAGGCTTATCCCGATATGCTCGTAGGTGCCGGTACAGTTCTTACCACCGCGCAGGTTGATGAAGCGATTAATGCAGGTGCTAAATTTATAGTTACCCCCGGTCTTGACCCCGAAATCGTAGTTTACTGCCAGGAAAAAGGTATTGATGTTTTCCCCGGTTGTACTACCCCTACCGACTATCACACCGCTTACAAATTAGGTCTTAAAGTACTTAAGTTCTTCCCTGCTGAACAGTCTGGCGGTCTTGCTAAAATTAAAGCTATGGCTGCTCCCTTCCCGATGTTCAAGGTAATGCCTACAGGCGGTATCGGTCTTAAGAATCTCGGTGAATATATTTCCTGCCCTGTAATCTGTGCTTGTGGCGGCTCATATATGGTTACTGCCGATTTGATAGATAACGGCAAATTTGATGAAATCACCGAACTTTGTAAACAGTCGGTAGAAATCGTTAAAGCAAACCGTAAATAATTTATGCAAAGATAAAACGCGATGAGTTTTAAAGCTCATCGCGTTTTTGTTACTTTATTATTGATTCTCCGGACATTTCGGTCGGTTGTGTGAGACCTAACAATTTAATAATTGTCGGTGAAATATCGCAAAGTTTACCGCCTGTACGAAGTTCGCATTCCTTGCCAATTACCGAGAAAGGAACAGGATTTGTAGTATGTGCGGTAAAGGGTGAGCCATCGGTATCAAGCATACGGTCTGCATTACCGTGGTCAGCAGTGAGAAGCATTATACCGCCCATCTTAAGTGTAGATGCCTTTACTCTGCCAACGCACTTATCAACCGTTTCTACTGCCTTAACAGCCGCATCAAATACACCAGTATGACCTACCATATCGCAGTTTGCAAAGTTAAGAATTACCACATCGTATTTTCCGCTTTCAATCGCCTCGCATACCTTATCGCAAACAGGGTCGGCGCTCATTTCGGGTTGCAAATCGTATGTTGCAACCTTCGGAGATGCTACGAGTATTCGGTCTTCACCTGCGAACTCAACTTCACGGCCTCCGTTAAAAAAGAATGTTACGTGAGCATACTTTTCAGTTTCGGCAATACGAAGCTGTGTCATATTATTTTTAGCAAGGTATTCACCCAAAGTATTTTCGAGTGTCTGCGGACGGAAAGCCACATCTACATTCGGCATAGAAGCATCGTACTGTGTCATACAAACATAATATACGTTCTGTCTGCCGCCGATACGCTCAAAGCCGTCAAAATTATCATCAACAAAAGTACGGGTGATTTCACGGGCACGGTCAGGTCGGAAGTTGAAGAAAATCACACTGTCACCGGTCTTAATTCTTTCTGTGCCTTCAACTACTGTCGGTAAAACAAATTCATCGGTGATGTTTTTGCCGTCTTCATCAATCTGCTCATAAGATTTGCGAACTGCCGCAGCCGCATCATCGGTTATAATGCCGTCGCCGTAAACGAGAGCCGCATACGCCTTGCCGACACGTTCCCAGCGATTGTCACGGTCCATACCGTAAAATCTGCCTAAAACAGTTGCAATCTTACCTACACCGATTTCTGCTAACTTTTTATTAGCCGCATCAATAAAATCTGCTGCAGAAGCAGGGGGAACATCACGGCCGTCAAGCAGAGCGTGGATATATACACGGGACAGACCATTTCTCTTAGCGAGTTCTACCAATGCATACATATGCTCAATGTGGCTATGAACACCACCATCTGATAAAAGTCCCATTAAATGCAAAGCAGAATTGTTTTTCTTAGCATTATCAACTGCTTTTAAAAGGGCTTCATTTGTAAAGAAGTCACCGTCTTTAATAGATTTTGTTATACGTGTGAGTTCTTGGTATACAACGCGACCTGCACCGATATTTGTGTGACCAACTTCACTGTTTCCCATCTGTCCATCAGGCAAACCTACGTCCATACCCGATGCACCGATACTTGTTGTAGGACAGTTAGCAAAGATATAATCAAGTTCGGGAGTATTAGCAGTATAAACCGCGTTACCAACCAAAGTATCGTTAAAGCCGAAACCGTCCATTATTGTTAAAACAATAGGTTTTTTCATATTTTCCACCTGTGATAAATTATTTAGAAGCAGCCTTTACGATTACTGCAAAATCTTCTGCTTTAAGAGATGCGCCGCCAATAAGACCGCCATCAACATTAACTTTAGCAACCAATTCTTCGGCATTTTTAGCATTCATAGAGCCGCCGTACTGAACCGTAACAGTATCAGCTACATCCTGGCCGTAAACTTCGGCAATAGCCTCGCGAACATAACCGTTTCCTTCATCGGCCTGTTCTGCAGTTGCGGTAACACCTGTGCCGATAGCCCAAACCGGCTCGTATGCGATGATAACGTTTTTAAGTTGTTGAGCTGTTACATTTGTAAGTGCCATCTTGGTCTGGAATTTAAGCAAAGTTTCGGTATAGCCGAGTTCTCTTTGTTCGAGTGTTTCACCAACGCAAACAATAGCCTTAAGACCTGCATTTACTGCAGCCAATGTGCGAAGGTTGACAGTCTGGTCGGTTTCACCGAAATACTGTCTGCGTTCACTGTGGCCGATAACTACATATTCTACACCGGCAGCTGTGAGCATTTCGGCAGAAATTTCACCTGTATAAGCGCCTGACGGTTTAAAGTGCACATTTTCTGCGCCAATTTTAATGTTTGAGCCTTTTGCAGCGTCTACTGCTGCTGCAATGTCGATAAACGGTACGCAGAGTACAACATCACAATCCGCATCCTTTACTAAGGGCTTCATTTCATTTATAAGAGCTGTGGTTTCTGCGGGTGTTTTGTTCATTTTCCAGTTACCTGCGATAACTGCATTTCTTTTTGCCTTGTTCATTTTAATTCTCCTATTCTCAAAATTAGCACGGCGTTTCCGCCGTGCTGATTTTATCTTATTTTTCATTAAGAGCTGCGATACCGGGAAGAACCTTGCCTTCGAGGAATTCGAGCGAAGCGCCGCCGCCTGTAGAAATATGAGTCATCTTATCAGCGTATCCGAGCTTCTGAACTGCAGCCGCAGAGTCCCCGCCGCCGATAATGGAGATAGCGCCTGATTCAGCTACTGCTTTAGCAACAGACTCTGTACCTGAAGCAAAATTTTTCCACTCAGATACACCCATCGGTCCGTTCCAGATAACAGTTCCTGCATTCTTAACTGCATCTGCAAATAAAACTTCAGTCTTAGGACCAATATCGAGTCCCATCCAACCTTCCGGAATAGCATAAGAATCAACTATCTGTGATTCGGTATTTTCATCATATTCACGGCCAAGTCTGTTATCAATCGGAAGCAAGAACTTAACGCCCTTAGCTTCTGCCTTTTTAATAAGACTGTCTGCCAGTTCTATCTTGTCTTCTTCACAGAGAGATGTACCTACTGCATAACCCTTTGCACGGAAGAATGTATAAGCCATACCGCCGCCGATAATGAGTGTATCAACCTTTTCGATAAGGTTTTCGATGACACCGATTTTATCACTAACCTTAGCACCGCCGAGGATTGCAACGAAAGGACGTGCCGGGTCTTCGAGAGCCTTGCCCATTACGCTGATTTCCTTCTGGATAAGATAACCGCAAACTGCAGGTAAATAATCAGCAACACCTGTAGTTGAAGCGTGTGCACGGTGTGCAGTACCGAAAGCATCATTAACAAAAATTTCTGCCAAAGAAGCGAGTTCTTTTGCAAAAGCGGCATCATTTTTGGTTTCTCTCGCATCAAAACGAACGTTTTCAATTAAAACTGCTTCACCATTATTTAAAGCAGCTGCCTTAGCCTTAGCATCTGCCCCGATAATATCGGCTGCAAATGTAACCTTATCACCGAGTAATTCATTCAAACGGTCTGCAACAGGTTTTAATGTAAATTTCTGTGCATCTTCTTCTGCAGCTTTTTTAAGATACTTTTCGGTAGCAGCTGCTCTCTCATTTTCGGGGAGAGCTTCTACAGCCTTCTTCTCCTTCTTGGAAAGACCGAAGCCTTCTGTAAAGATGCTGTGCGGTTTACCCATATGTGAGCAAAGAATAACTTTTGCACCGTTGTCAAGCAAATACTTGATTGTGGGTAATGCACCGATAATTCTCTTATCATCGGCAATTTTGCCATCCTTCATAGGTACGTTGAAATCGCAACGAACAAGTACACGTTTGCCCTGTACTGCGATATCTTCAACTGTCTTTTTGTTGAGCGCGTTCATTAAAATCTTCCTTCCGTTTTTTGTTAAAAATTTTACAATCTTATTGTATCACAAATTTGCAAATTTTCAACATTTTTTATACAATTTATATATTATTATATTATATTACTCTTTTTACCATTTATAATTGTGCAACTGACCGAAATTCTGAAGTTCGGGATAATCCCACTGTCTTAAAACTTCGTAAACACCTATTGCCACAGAGTTTGATAAATTAAGGCTACGGGCATCGTTTATCATAGGTATCCTGACACATTTTTCACGATTTTTAAGCAGTAATTCTTCCGGTAAACCTTTAGTTTCTTTCCCGAAAAGCAAATAGCAGTTATCCGGATATTCTATATCGGTGTGTTTATGAAGAGCCTTGGTGGTAAAGAAGAAAAACTCTCCTTCGTTTTTCTTAAAAAACTCATCAATATCATTATAATAGGTTATGTCGAGATACTGCCAATAATCAAGCCCTGCCCTTTTAAGTTTTTTATCATCAATTTTAAATCCCATAGGTCCTACAAGGTGTAGCCTTGCCCCGGTTGCAGCGCAGGTACGCGCAACATTTCCTGTGTTTTGCGGTATTTCAGGCTCGACCATAACTATATTTATCTTTGCCATATTGACATCCCCTAACTAAATTCTACCTGTAATTATACCTTTTTAAAAACGGGCTTGTCAAGTATGGCTTTAGACTGTATAATAGGTAATATAAAATGAAAACGGAGAATAAAAATGAAATTCAAACAGAATATATTGAACTTAACACTGGATTATCAGCACAAAAGGGGTATAACCTATCCTAAAACCGATGAACGCACATACCGTAATTTGCGCACCTGCTACATTATTGGCTTTGTTTATCAGACAATTTTTATGTTCCTTTTGATATACGGACAGGCAGCCACCGGATATTTAACCGGCAACAGTATTTTCACAGCAGCAATAATTTCCTTCGGCTTCTTTACTGCCGCTTTTGTACTTATGTTTTTCAAGCTTGATATAATTTCGCTCCCTCTTAATATTTTAGGCACTGTATTTTTATGGCCTATAATGAAAGAAGTTCTTTTCCTTTCAGGTGTTTTCTTTATCAAGGGCACGTTCTATGTCAAGCACTTAATTCCGCTTGTTCTGATTTTCCTACCATCAATCTGGATGAGCATCATTTCAACCCGTGAGCGCCATATCATAAAGCGCGACTACAAATTTATTATGAATAAACTCTACACTAAGCACCACACAGAAGAGATGGATGACAATGAATGGGAAGAATTTATAGATAATTATAAAGCATAAAAAAACGCGTCCTTTGGACGCGTTTTTTTAATCGAATAAATCTTTTATTTTATCTGCAAAAGAACGCTTTTTATTATAATTCTTATCGTTTGATATTTTATCAAATTCCTTAAGTCTCTCCTTTTGCTCTTTATTAAGGTTCTTAGGTACTTCTACTACCACCCTTACATACTGGTCGCCACGTCCTGAATAACGAAGGCGTTGTATACCTTTACCTTTGAGTTTGAATTCATCACCCGGTTGTGTGCCTTCGTGTATTGTGAATTTAACCTTACCGTCAAGTGTCGGCACAGTGATTTCTGCGCCAAGCGCCGCCTGTGTAAAGGTAATAGGAATTTCACAGAAAACGTCATATCCGTCGCGCTCAAAAATCGGGTGGGGGCGTACGGTAACATTAATATGCAAATCTCCGTCAGGGGCACCGTTTACACCGGCATCTCCGCCGCCACGCATATTTATTACCTGAGAATCATCTATACCGGCCGGTATTTCCACTTCCCTTTCGAGCGTATGCCTTATCCTACCCTTGCCAAGACACGTGCGGCAGGGTTTTTCTATTATTTTACCCTTGCCTTGACAGTTCTGACAGGGTTGTTGAGTCTGCATAGCGCCAAAAGGAGTACGCTGTACCGTTGTTACATAACCGCTGCCCTTACAGTTAGGACAGGTTTTAGGTGTTGTTCCCTTTTCACAACCCGTACCGCCACAGTCGGTACAATTATCGATTTTTGTTACCTTGATTTTCTTGTTACAACCCTTTGCGGCTTCTTCAAATGAAATAATAACATTGGCCGCTGTATCTGCACCGCGGCGCGGCGCATTGGGATTACGGCGCGATGAACTGCCACCGCCACCGAAGAACGAACCGAATATATCCCCAAGGTCACCAAAGTCACCAAAACCGCCAAAGCCACCGAAACCGCTGCCATATCCGCCTTGACCCGCACCGAAGTTAGGGTCAACACCCGCATGGCCGAACTGGTCGTATCTGGCGCGTTTTTCCTTATCCGATAACACCTCGTATGCTTCGTTGACTTCCTTGAATTTCTTTTCTGCTGCCGCATCCCCCGGGTTTAAGTCGGGATGATACTTTTTGGCGGCTTTTCTGTATGCTTTCTTAAGGTCGTTTTCATCAACCGATTTATCGACACCTAAGACCTCATAATAGTCTCTTTTTTCGTCTGCCACAGTTATTCTCCTGCTAAATACTCATTTGTGATATGTATAGGGGAGAGTGTTGCTCTCCCCTTCTTTAATTATTTGTTTTCGTCAACATCAGTGAAATCGGCATCGTAAACATTGTTATCCGACGCAGCGCCGTCCGGAGCTGTGCCATTTGCCGCATTAGCTTCACTTGCTGCTTTGTAAAGCTTCTCACTGATAGCGTAAATTTCTTTCTGTAACTCTTCCTGCTTTGCCTTGATAGCTTCGATATCTTCACCCTTTAATGCTTCCTTCAAAGCTTCCTTCGCAGCTTCAATCTTACCTTTTTCTTCTTCAGTAATCTTGTCGCCCATTTCAGAAATTGTCTTTTCGGTCTGATAAATCATCTGGTCAGCACCGTTGCGGATGTCAATATCTTCGCGGCGCTTCTTATCTTCTGCAGCATACTGTTCTGCTTCTTTAACTGCCTTATCAATATCTTCTTTAGACATATTGGTAGAAGCGGTGATAGTTATATCATTTTCTTTGCCTGTGCCAAGGTCTTTTGCCGATACGTGAACAATGCCGTTAGCATCAATATCAAAGGTAACTTCAATCTGGGGAATTCCGCGCGGAGCGGGAGCTATTCCATCAAGGTGGAATACACCGAGTGTTTTGTTATCCTTAGCAAATTCGCGCTCACCCTGTAATACATGTACTTCAACCGAAGTCTGACCGTCGGCTGCAGTAGAGAATATCTGGCTCTTTTTAGCCGGAATTGTAGTGTTGCGTTCAATAACCTTTGTTGAAACGCCACCCATTGTCTCAATACCGAGTGACAACGGAGTAACATCCAAAAGGAGAAGTCCCTTAACGTCACCGCCAAGTACACCGCCCTGAAGTGCGGCACCGAGTGCTACACATTCATCGGGGTTGATACCCTTAAAGGGTTCTGCGCCCATAAAGTTTTTAACGGCTTCCTGAACGGCAGGGATACGTGAAGAACCGCCCACCATAAGAACCTTGTGAATTTCGTTTTTATTAAGACCCGAGTCGCTGAGAGCCTGGCGTACCGGTCCCATAGTGGCTTCTACCAAGTCTGCTGTGAGTTCGTTGAACTTAGCGCGGGAAAGTGTTGTTTCGAAATGCTTAGGACCTGTAGCATCAGCGGTAATAAACGGAAGATTGATGTCTGCCTGTGTCATACCGGACAAGTCAATTTTAGCTTTTTCAGATGCTTCCTTAACACGTTGCATTGCCATTTTATCATTTGATAAATCAATGCCACTCTCAGCCTTGAACTGAGCAACAACCCAGTCCATAATGCGTTTATCGAAATCATCACCACCAAGGCGGTTGTTACCGGCAGTAGCCAAAACTTCCTGTACACCGTCACCCATTTCAATAATGGATACGTCGAATGTACCGCCGCCCAAGTCGTATACCATAACCTTCTGGTCGTTATCCTTATCAATACCGTAAGCCAAAGCTGCAGCTGTAGGCTCGTTTATAATACGCTTAACTTCAAGACCTGCGATTTTACCCGCATCCTTGGTAGCCTGACGCTGAGCATCGGTAAAGTAAGCAGGAACGGTGATAACCGCTTCCGATACAGTAGTACCGAGATATGCTTCGGCATCTGCCTTTAATTTCTGCAAAATGATTGCGGAAATTTCCTGTGGGGTATAACCCTTACCATCAATATCCACAGTGTAGGAAGTACCCATTTCACGTTTGATTGAACTGATTGTACGGTCGGGGTTGGTGATAGCCTGACGCTTTGCCACCTGTCCTACCATACGTTCACCTGTTTTTGAGAAAGCAACAACACTCGGTGTTGTTCTGCCGCCTTCTGCATTGGCAATAACCACCGCTTCGCCGCCTTCCATAACGGCTACGCAAGAGTTTGTTGTACCTAAGTCAATACCAATAATTTTTCCCATAATAATAATCTCCTATTAAAAAATATTTTTTATATATGTTAATTTGCAACCTTTACCATAGCAGGGCGGATGACTGTCTCACCAATTTTATAGCCCTGTTGTAAAACTTCTGCAACAACATTTTCTTCAAAATTCTCATCTTCTATATGCATCACTGCATCGTGCAATGACGGGTCGAACTTATCACCCGCGTTTGCAAGTGGCACTATGCCGATGCTTTCCGATAAAGATAAAAACTGCTTTACTATAAGTTCTATACCCTTAATATACTCAGGGTTGTCACTATCCATACCAACTGTTCTGCCTATGTTGTCAATAACAGGTAACAGTTTTTTTACAACGTCCGCCTTGGCATATTCGCCGACGCTTAACTTTTCGCGGTCGGTCCTTTTTTTGTAGTTATCGAATTCTGCCGCGGTACGAAGCAATAAATTATGTTCTTCTTCAAGTTTCGTCTTTAAAGCTTTGATTTCTTCATCCTTTTTGTTTTTTCGCGGCTTCTTTTCCTGTTCTTCCATTTTTACAGCTCCTCCATATTTTTAAAGGTTTCGGTGAGTAAAGAGTCCATTCGTTTAGCGGTATACTCTATGCTTGGAATAATCTGCTCATACGACATTCTCGTAGGACCTATAACACCCACACAACCTGTATTTTTTTCACCTGCATTGTATTTTGCAAATATAATGCTTGACGGCGCAAGTACGCTATACATAGTGTCTTTCCCGAATATTACACCGACTCGCGATGTATCATCCAGCAAAATTGACATAAGCGTATCTCTACTGCCAAGAAGCGAAATTATTTTATCAGCATCACCTTTTTCAAGTCCCATAGTAAACAGATTAGTCTGTCCCGCCATACTGACATTCGTATTGTTTATATCGCTAATCATATCAAACAGACTTGATAAAAGCGGCATAAGTGATAATGCATCCATCCCCGCCGCTATGTAAATTCCCTGTTGTGCCGCAGGAGACAATTCTTCAAGACTGCGTTTTAAAATTTTGTCACCGACTAATTTATCGAATCTTGCAACAAACTGGGCATCAAGAACGGTCGGCACCGATACGAGTCGGCTACGGGAACGGCCATCGGTTGTAATTAATATAAGCATTGCCGAACGGCTACCCATTTTAAAAAGTTCTACGCGCTTCACCCGTGGCCCTTTAGCCGATATATTGGTAACAAGACTTGGCAGCCCTGTAATATCGCTCAAAACCTTACAGGCTATGTCCGGCATTTTCTCGGGGTCACAGTTAGATGGGGATAATGCCGCATCAATATACTGTTTATGTTCGGGATTTACCGCATCGTGATTCATTAGGGATTCAATATAAAGTTTATATCCAAGTGCGGTCGGTACACGACCTGCCGAAGTATGCGGTTGCTCGAGAAAGCCCATATCACAAAGTGCACTCATCTCATTTCTGAGCGTTGCGCTTGATGGCGCATTTTCCAGAATATCACAAAGAATTTTTGAGCCAATCGGCTCACCTGATGCAATATGCAGCTTAACGATAGCTGTGAGTATCGCCCTTTTTCTCTGACTTAATTCCAAATCCGCACCACCCATCTTTTAAGATTAGCACTCTGCACTGTCGAGTGCTAACAATTTCATTATAACCAAAATTTCACAAAAGTCAATACATTTTTGAAAAATTTTTTGACTTTTACTGACCTTTAAATTAAAACAATGGTATATTCTCTGAAAAGTGGCACAAAATACCTTAAAAGAAGGTGTTTATTATTAAAAAGTTTTTAAGTGTTTTTCTGATTTTTTCGGTTTTTTTATTCAGCCTTTCTCCTTTTTGTTCTGCTTTTTCAAAATTCGGCTCACGCGGAGAAGAAGTACGGGCTATACAAATAAAACTGTCTTCGCTCGGTTACTATAATGGCAGTATAGATGGTATATATGGCTCGGCAACCGAAAAGGCGGTGAGGCAATTTCAATACGATAACTCCCTTGTCTCTGACGGAATAGCAGGAGATAAAACCTTAGCAGCACTCGGTATCAATGGTACAGATGTCGGATACTCTTCTTCAGATTATCTTTTACTCGCCAGACTTATTTCCGCCGAAGCGCGCGGAGAGAGTTATTTAGGACAGGTTGCTGTCGGCGCTGTAGTGCTTAACCGGGTAGAGCACCCCTCCTTCCCCGATACAATTTCAGGTGTCATATACGAAAGAGGTGCTTTTTCCTGCCTATATGATGGGCAGTTCGATAAACCCGTCAGTGAACAGGCCTATGCCGCCGCGCGTGATGCGCTAAACGGTATGGACCCAAGTGGCGGTGCTATTTACTACTTTAACCCTAAGACTGCCACAAACAAATGGATTTGGTCGCGACCGGCCATCACAACAATCGGTAACCATATATTTTGCGCTTAAAAAAAAGAGAGCCGAAGCTCTCTTTTTTATTTTTTACTTGAGAATATTTTATTAAGCGCCACTGTTGCAAAAATTATTACGCCCATTACTATGAGTATTGACAACATTCCGGTACCCATATATGAAAGGTTTGTTATAAAATTATTAGGTTCAAACATTTAAATTCTCCTTACATTTATATTACATAAAGAAATTAAGAATCAAGCCACCCGCAATAACCGATGCAATCTGACCCGAAACATTAACACCGATTGAATGCATAAGTAAGAAGTTGTGCGGGTCTTCGGCAAGTCCCATCTTGTGAACAATACGACCTGACATCGGGAAAGCAGAAATACCTGCCGCACCAATCATTGGGTTTATTTTCTTCTTTAAGAATATATTCAAGAATTTTGCAAATAAAACGCCGCCTGCGGTATCAAATATGAATGCAACAAGGCCGAGTCCCAAAATAAGCAACGTATCAGGAGCCAGGAATTTTTCAGCAGTCATTTGAGAAGCGATAGTTATACCTAAGAATATGGTAATTAAGTTTGCAAGTACTTTTTGTGCAGTTTCTGAAAGTGAATCCAACACACCGCACTCACGGATTAAGTTACCGAACATAAGGAAACCGATGAGCGACACAGAAGCGGGGGCCACAACACCTGCAACGATGGTAATAATAATCGGGAAAAGAATCTTTGTAATTTTCTTAACTTCTTTAGTTTCATAAGGCATACGAATCATACGCTCTTTTTTGGTTGTAAGAAGTTTAATAACCGGCGGCTGAATAATAGGAACGAGCGCCATGTACGAGTATGCCGCAACCATTATAGCGCCAAGATAATTAGAGCCCAATTTATTTGCTACAACGATTGAAGTCGGGCCGTCTGCCGCACCGATAATAGCGATTGAAGCCGCATCATTAATCGGGAAGAAAATTGATGCAAGACACAGTGTAAAGAAAATACCAAACTGTGCAGCAGCACCGAATATCATAAGTTTCGGATTAGCAAGTAATGGGCCAAAGTCAATCATTGCACCTATACCAATGAACAAGATGAGCGGGAAAAGTTCATTCGCAATACCGGCTTCAAAAAGCGTGGTGAGTGCGCCGTGTTCCGCTTCGAGACCTTCAGGAGACAATGCACCGCTTATTACTTCAACAGTTTTGTCTACTCCATCCTGGAAAAATCTTGTAATAGCGCCCGAACCGGGTATATTAACAAGAATGGCGCCAAAGCCGATGGGTAATAACAAGGTCGGTTCCATTTCCTTTTTTATTGCAAGGAAAATAAGAATTCCGCCGATTAACCACATAACAACCTGTTGCCAGGTAATGGTTAATAGATTTTCGTATAAAATTTCCATTTTGTATTTCTCCTTTTTTTAATCAACAAAGGTAGTATACCATATTTTTCTGTGCTTTGCAATAAATAATCCCCGAACTTATCTGAATTCGGGGATTATTGTTTTATCTTGAAACAATGCACTTGACAGGACAAGCTTCGGAGCATTCGCCGCAACCCGTACAAAGAACAGTATTTATAACTGCCAAATTGTTTTCAACCCTTATAGCACCCGCTTTGCATACCGTTTCACACTTTTTACAGCCCATACACGCCACGGCACAGGCCTTACGTGCTACCGCGCCCTTATCTAATGAGGAGCATCCAACTTCATATTTTTTATCATTGGGCAGAATGTCAATTATTCTTTTTGGACAAGCAGTTGCACATTTTCCGCAACCTAAGCATTTTTCTTTGTCAACTACTGCCACCCCATCTGTAACGGTTATCGCACCGTAGTCGCAAACCTTTACGCAGTCGCCAAGTCCCAGGCACCCGTATTTACAAGATAGCGGTCCTTTATACAAAAGATTTGCCGAAGCACAACTTGCCGCACCGCTATAGGCAAATTCGGTTTTTGCTTTATCTATACCGTGACTGCACTTGACAAATGCTGTCTTTTTCTCGGTTACAACATCGGTACCCAATATATCCGACATTTGTTTTGCCGTCGCGTCTCCGCCGGGTATACAAAGGTTTGGAGCCGCCGTGCCTTCTGCTACGGCCGCGGCATATCCGTCACAACCTGAATATCCACAGGCACCGCAGTTAGCACCGGGTAGACATTCTCTTATCTTTTCCTGCTTTTCATCGGTAGGTACATCCATAAACTTTGAAGCCAGGGAAAGAACAACGCCAAGCAAGACTCCTATACCACCGATAATGAGTGTTGCATATAAAATACCAGTCATATCTTAACCCCCTATTCCTACAAATCCCAAGAAGGAAAGGGAAACTATTGAAGCCGCAATCAAGGTTATAGGTAATCCCTTCAGAAATTCAGGAACGTCGGCGGTTTCAAGTCGGGAGCGAACACCGGCAAAAATTATCATAGCCAACATAAAACCAAGACCGGCCGCCAGGGCATTTACAAGGGAAAGCACAAAACCATATCCCTTTGTAAAGTTAAGCAATGTGATACCAAGCACCGCACAGTTTGTGGTTATAAGCGGAAGATAAATACCGAGTGCATTATAAATTGATTTTATATACTTTTTAAGTACAATCTCTAAAAACTGTACGATTGATGCAATTACCAGAATAAACAGAATTGTCTGCAGATACTGAAGACCAAGCGGCGCCAAAACATAAGCATACAAGGGGTACGTAACAGCCGTTGCTATAATCATAACCGCCGTTACAGCAAGACTCATACTAAATGCAGTTCCAACTCTTTTGGACGTTCCAAGAAACGGACAGATACCCAAAAACTTTGAGAGAATCATATTTTCAGTTAGTAGTCCCGCAAGTAAAATAGAAACTATCGCACTAATCATTGTTCACTACCCCCTGATTCACACATTTCTTTCATAGCACAGTCGCCACAACCCGTACATTTAACGGGTTTTTTACCCATCTTTTCGGCCAACTTATTGGAAAGAGCAATTAAAATTCCAAATACAAAGAATCCGCCGGGTGGGAGAAGCATAACTATCATCGGGTCAATAAAGCCTGTTGTTACAGGGAGTGAAAATACAGTACCCGCGCCGATAATTTCTCTGATGGCACCCATCAGAGTCAGTGTTGCAGTAAAGCCTATACCCATACCGATACCATCAAGCACACTGGGTATTACGGCATTTTTAGAGGCGAACATTTCAGCTCTGCCTAAAATTATACAGTTTACAACTATAAGTGGCAGATAAATACCGAGTGCCGAATAGATGCTCGGCAAAAATGCCTGAACGAGCATTTGTACCACCGTTACGAAACCTGCAATAATTGTTATATATGCCGGAATTCTCACTTTCCTCGGTATAAAATTACGAAGCAAGGATATAACGAAATTTGAACCCACAAGAACTAAGGTTGCAGCAACGCCCATACCGATACCATTTATAGCCGCTGTGGTGAGCGCTAAAGTAGGACATGTGCCAAGCACCAGTCGCAAAACAGGATTTTCTTTTACAATACCGTTAGTAAGGTAGGAAACATATTCTTTTTTCATTACTGCACCTCCCCTACTGCGCCGTCTGCGGTTATCTCAAGATATTTATTAAGTGCTGTAAACGCTTCATCAACACAAGCCTTTACCGCCTTTGATGTTATTGTAGCGCCTGTTACTGCATTCACTTCGTTCTTTTCAGAATCGGCGCCGTTTTTAATGACCGCAACACCTTCGGTTTTACCTATAAACTGTTCATAAAAATCCGGTTTTGTTGTATTCTGACCAAGGCCGGGTGTCTCATCGGCCGCGGACAAGATATTTATAGCGATTATTTTTTTATCAAGGGATAATGCTGTCATAATTTTTACATCCCCACCGTAACCTTTATTCACGGTTTCGACTATATAGCCAACAGTTTTGTCGCCCTTTCTTGCTTCGAAGAACGAAGTATCTTCATCCTGTAAAAGCAATGAATTGTCTATTCTTTTGTACTCATCAGCTACAACAAGTGCTTCCATAGCACTCTTACTTGCCGCTTTTTCCATTTCTTGAATTTTATCTGCTGTTATAAGGTTTGTAACCGATAAAATAAGTGATACAACAAGACAGATGGCACCGAGTTTCCAGATAAGAGATAAAACATCATTGTTTTTCTTTGCAAACCCAACCGTTTTCAACCAAAAAGAACGCAGAGTTTCTGAAATTTTACTCATTTACTCTCTGCCTCCCATCCAAACGGTTTAGGACCGGTAAGTGTATTTATATGCGGTACCAAAAGATTCATTACAAGTATCGCATAAGATACCCCTTCGGGCAGAGCCGCAAAATTACGGATAACTACAGTTATAACGCCGCAACCGATACCGAAAATAAGTTTACCCCATTTAAACGTAGGACTTGTTACATAATCGGTAGCCATAAAGAATGCGCCCAGTATCAAACCGCCACTAAGTATGGCTTTTATCGGGTCGGCTCCTATTATTAGTGAGAAAACAAACACAGTACCAATAAAAGATACCGGTATTATGGGTGAAATTACACGACGGAGTATAAGATAAATTCCGCCGAGCGTGAGCATTAGCGCCGATATCTCACCGATTGAGCCACCGTGCATTCCAAAAAGCAACTCACGTACAGAGTATCCAACACTGTCGGCCAAAGGTGTTGCCGAAGAAACCGTATCGGTAAACGGCTCTAAAAATCTTGTCATAGCCGCAGGGAATGATACTGTCAGTACAATTCTTGCGGTGAGAGCCGGATTGGCAAAATTATGACCGATTCCACCAAACATCTGCTTTACAACTATAATTGCAATGGCACTACCGAGCGCCGCCATCCATACAGGCAGACTCGAAGGCAGATTGAGAGCCAATAAAAGCCCTGTAACCACCGCAGATAAATCACCAAGCGAATTCTGTTTTTTAAGCGCTTTGTTCCATATAAACTCACTTAAAACTGCAGATACTATACATACCACAATCATAAGTGCTGCTTTTAATCCAAAAATCACGGTGCCGTAAACGGCGGCAGGGATTAAAGCTATTATTACATCCAGCATTATTCCGGTTGTAGAAAAATCTGAATGTAAGTGAGGTGAAGAAGAAACTGTCAGATTATTTCGCACTGTTAATCCCCCTTAAAATACTTTTTGCGGTACGCATTGTCTGTGTCAGCGGTCTTCCTGCAGGACAGGTAAAACTGCAACATCCGCATTCAATACAATAATTGATATTTAACTTTTCAAGTTTTTCGTTCAATCCCAGCCTTACCGCCGTTTCTGTAGCGGCTGGTGTCAAATTCATAGGACAGGCTTCGGCGCATTTGCCGCAACGGATACAAGGAGTCGTGATAACCGGTGCGCCATCCATAAATGCTAATATTGCATTATTCTGCTTTGTTATAACAGCAGAGTCACTCGTAACGGCAACGCCCATCATCGGTCCGCCGTAAAGAATTTTTGCGGGTGACTCATCGGTCTCACAAAAATCCAGTACATCTTTTATCGCTGTGCCGATAGGCACACGTACATTCTGCGGTTTACGAACGGCATCGCCATCCACTGTGACACATTTATATGTAATGGGCTCACCCGTTTTTACATAACGGCACAAAACTGCAACACTGGTAATATTCATAACAAGGCAACCTACATCAGCAGGTAGTTTTCCAAACGGTATTTTTCGCTTGGTAGCGGCATAAACCAAAACCTTTTCCGCGCCCTGTGGATAACGAGAATGCATTTTCATAATTCTTACCGAATTATCGCAGTCGCGCTTGTCGGTTGCCACTTCATAAAGTTTTTTTATGGCTTCAGGCTTGTTGTCTTCAATACAAATAATCACATTTTTAATGTTCAGTTTTTCTTTTAAGAGATACACGCCATCGATAACATCATCGTGTTCTTCCATACAGGTACGGTAATCACTGGTAATATACGGCTCACACTCTGCGGCATTTACAATAAGTGTATCTATCTTTTCATACGCTGCGAGTTTGATGTGCGTCGGGAAACCGGCACCACCAAGACCAACAAGTCCGCAGTCGCGGGATGCCTTTACTAAATCATCCGCTGTTTCTATTATTGGTGGGGTGAATTCTGCTCTTTGCATCCTGCCATCCGATTCAATTACAACTGCAGGTGTCTTGTCACCGCCCACGCCGAATATTTCTGTAAATCCGGTCACCTTACCCGAAACACTCGAATGTATCGGTACAGCAAAATTCTGTTGGCTATCCCCTATTTTAGTGCCGACTAAAACTTCATCGCCGATATTAACCAGACAGTCACATACCGCACCTATGTTTTGCTTAAGCGGAATTGTAACGGTAGCAGGTGTAGGTAAAACCACACTCTCTTGCTCTGCAGTATGTTTGCGGTGCGGAATTCTTAAAGCACCTAAAAACCTACCGACAGGCTTAAGTATTTCTTCAGGATTATATTGCATAAATTTTACTCCTTTAAAATTGGGTTCTATGTACAATTTTACATAATAATTATACTATAGTCGACAAAAATTTACAAGTAATTGTTGACAACCTTGTTTTTTTGTGTAAAAATATAAAAATGAAATTCATTTTCAAATTGGGGTGTTTATAATGCATTCATCAGACGGTTACAAAACACGGCAACGTGAAATAATTGAAAACTGCCTTAAAGAAAACCGTAATATTCATATGACTGTAGACGATATTGTATTATCTTTATCAAAGAATAATGCGCCTGTCGGCAGAACTACCGTTTACCGTACCCTTGAAAAGATGGTAAAGGAAAACAAAGTAAGAAAATATGTAACAGGTAATAATGATAGTGCCTGTTTTCAGTATTTAGAAAAATATAATGACTGTCATAATCATTTTCACCTTAAATGTGTAGATTGTGGAAAACTTTTACACGTTGACTGTGAGAAAATAAATCAATTATCAAAGCATATAGCCGATGAACACGAGTTCAGTATTGATATGCTGCAGACCGTTATTTACGGCAAATGTAAGATGTGTGGAGAAGGACAAAAATGAAAAAAATAGCCTTGGTTTTAGTTTTTATAATTCTCTTACTTTGCGGTTGTTCGCAAACACCAAAAGATAATGATAAACTAAAAATTGTTGCAACAAATTTTAGTTGCTATGATTTTTCACGCGCTGTAGCGGGAGCTGATGCCGAGATTACTATGCTTATACCACCGGGAACCGACATACATTCCTTCGAGCCTACGGCACTGGATATTGCAAAAATCAAAGAATGCGATTTGTTTATATATGTGGGCGGTGAGAGTGATAACTGGGTTGATAAAATACTCACCGGTTTAAATAAGGATGAAAACAAAGTGCTTAATCTTTTTAAAAAACTTGGTATTAGTAATGAACACTCCCACGAAACAGATGAGCATATATGGACTTCTCCGGAAATTGCCATAAAAATTGTTAATTTAATTTGCGATTCATTAAGTAGCGCAAATAACAGCGAAACCCTAAAATACAAAAATAACGCGGAAGAATATGTGAAGAAAATAGAGAGCGTTGTGTCATATACCAAAAGTGTTGTTGAAAATGCAGAGCATACTCATCTCGTTATTGCCGACCGTTTTCCGCTTAAATACTTTACAGAATTTTATTCGTTGAAAGTAACTGCAGCTTTTTCAGCCTGTGACCACGAAACAGATATCGACCTTAATACTGCCGCCGCACTTATTGAAACCGTAAAAAAAGAAAAATTATCAAGTATTTTTATAACCGAGTCGGGAAACCGTTCTTTAGCTGAAGCCATTAAGAAGAGCACCGGTGCCGAAATACTTACTCTACACTCTTTGCAGAACATTTCATCAGAAGACCTTAAAAACGGCGAAACTTTTGTTACGCTTATGCAGAAAAATGCAGAAGTTCTACGAAAGGGACTTACACTATGTCACTTATAAATATTAAAAATTTATCAAAAAAATTCGGGGATGACTATGTCCTTAATAGTTTAAATTTCACTGTAGATAAGGGAGATGCACTCTATATTGTCGGTGAAAATGGCAGCGGTAAAACAACCCTTGTAAAAATACTTTTAGGTATAATCCCCGCAAGTAGCGGTGAAATTGTTTTCGAAGAAAACTCAAGAAACTCTGTAGGTTATCTTCCGCAGCTGCCGACAATACAGTCAGATTTCCCGGCAAGTGTATTCGAAGTAGTTCTTTCCGGAACACTCAGTAAAAAAACCTTATTTTATACCAAAGAACAAAAACGGACCGCACTTAAAAATATGGAAAAACTCGGCATAGCCGAGCTCGAAAATAAATCATTCCGTGAATTGTCAGGCGGACAGAAACAACGTGTTCTTCTGGCTCGGGCATTGGGTTGTAAAAAAGACATTCTGTTGCTAGATGAACCTCTGACCGCGCTCGACCCGTTGGCAACTGCGCAATTCTATGAACTTCTGGAAGATTTAAGGAAAATCGGTATCACACTAATTATCATCTCCCACGATGTAGACTGTGCAGTAAAATACGGAAACAAAATTCTGCATTTGGGCGGTAAAGAAACCTTTTTCGGCACAAATGAAGAATATATCCATAGTGAAATCGGTAAAAGAATTTTAAAGGGAGGCCATACACATGATTAATACCCTGCTCTCCTTTTTTGAGTATGATTTTTTCATATACGCACTAATTACGGGAATATGTATATCACTCTGTGCCGCGCTTCTTGGTGTAAGCCTTGTGCTTAAGCGCTTTTCTATGATTGGGGACGGTCTCTCCCACGTTGGATTCGGCGCCGCCGCAGTGGCACTGTCTTTTGGGCTGACACCGCTTTATATAACATTACCCGCTGTGTTGGTTGCCGCTTTTTTACTGCTCAAATCAGGTGGCGGCAAATTTTTAAAAGGCGACTCTGCCGTAGCGCTTATATCGTGCAGCGCTTTAGCCATTGGATACACTGCCATAAAAATTGCGGGTGGCGGAAGTATAGATATAAACAGTTATATGTTCGGCAGTATTTATACGGTGGGATTTAGCGATATGCTGCTTACCGTTATCATCTCGGTAGCTGTGATTTTGCTGTACATCATTTTTTATAATAAAATCTTTTCGGTTACGTTCGATGAAGACTTTGCAAGTGCCACAGGTATAATGGTTTCGCATTACGATACACTTCTTGCCATTCTTACAGCTGTAGTCGTGGTGATAGGTATGAAAATGATGGGCGCCTTACTCATTTCCGGGCTCATCATCTTCCCTGTTCTATCGGCAGTCCGCGTATGTAAAAGTTATAAATCCGTAATAATTTTATCCGGTGCGGTGTCGTGTTTTAATTTTGTTATGGGACTTATATTTTCACTAATTATTAACTCTTCTCCCGGAGCAAGTGTTATAATTGTCAGTCTTTTTACTTTTGTAATTTTCACAATAATACGAAAATTTTTATAAAATAAAATAAAAAAGTTATAAAAAAGACTTGAAAAGTCATAATATTTATTGTATAATATTTAGGCACTCTGTTGAGTGCCATATATCGCGGGATGGAGCAATCTGGTAGCTCGTCGGGCTCATAACCCGAAGGTTGTTGGTTCAAATCCGGCTCCCGCAACCAAAAATCCTCATTCGCAAGAATGGGGATTTTACTTTTTCACTATTCACTCTTCACTTTTCACTATTTTCTACGCTTTTATACAGAGGATTTTTGGAGGTAATAAGTAATAGTGAATAGTGAAGAAGTATTTTGCAAGGCTTTGCCTTGCTTTTTCTATTTTAAGGCGCTATAATACGCTTATGAGGTGAAATTATGTGCACAAAGTATATTAGCAATATTTTGTTCAATGATACATTAGATAAATCTTCATATCTTAACAATCTTCCTATTATAAGGTATTTATCAAGAGAAAAGTACTTATCTTTTGATTCTGAAGTTACCTTTTTTGTGGGCGAAAACGGTACGGGGAAATCAACTTTGCTTGAAGCGATTGCAGTGGCTTATGGCTTTAATGCTGAAGGCGGTTCGAAAAATTTTACCTTTTCAACTAACGAAACGCATTCTGAACTTTACCGACACATTGACCTTGCTAAAAAGGATTTTGCAAAAGACGGTTTTTTTCTCAGAGCAGAAAGTCTATATAATGTTGCGACAAACATTGACGACATGGACTCTCACCCGTCCTTTGATGCGCCTATAATAGGCGGATATGGCGGAGTATCTCTGCACAACCAATCCCATGGAGAAAGTTTTCTTGCGATTGTGCAAAACCGTTTTTTCGGCAACGGACTTTATATTTTGGACGAGCCTGAAGCGGCGTTGTCACCAATGCGATTACTTACATTAATGGCTGAAATTAATGAATTAGTAAAGAAAAACTCTCAATTTATAATCGCGACTCACTCCCCTATTTTAATGACTTTTCCTAATGCACAGATTTTAGAATTTTCAAAAGACGGTATTAAACATGTTCCTTACCAAGATACGGAACATTTTCAAATTACTAAAAGCTTTTTGGAAAACCCCGAAAAAATGCTTCATTATTTGTTAAATGATTAGGATACCTAAATCGGTGCAACTTGCCAACAGTTCAAACCAATTTAGATACGGACTTATTTTTTATAATCCCTTTACAATTTATAATATAAGTGCTATACTTATTACATTGACAGTTCGCTTGTACCATCCTGTCATTAAACAAAACCAGGACTACTATTTATGAATATGCATAATGATAGTGGCTTTGTGTTTTGCAATGCCACTTTTCTTTTTTAGGAGACAAAATGAAAAAAATTATTACAAGTTATATTAAACGTGAGCAATCAGAAACACAACTTTTATTTCGGAGTATTCCTTCGGCGGTTGTGTCATTGTTTGTAGTAAGCGTTATTTGTATGAACCTTCTGGCCAACAAAACCCTTATTCAAACCGAATGGATAGCATTGGACGGCGGTATTTTGATATCGTGGCTTTCTTTTATGTGTATGGATATCATCACTAAATATTTTGGACCAAAGGCATCAAACAAAGTGGCATTACTCGCTTCAAGCATCAATTTGCTCACCTGTTTGATATTTTATATTGCCGGTATAATTCCTTCTAATGCCAATGACTATACAGCGCTTAACGGTATTCTCTGCGGCACTTGGTTTATTTTGCTTGGCAGTACCGTTGCTTTTTTGATTT
Organism: Acutalibacteraceae bacterium; assembly: GCA_045613385.1. GTDB lineage: Bacteria > Bacillota > Clostridia > Oscillospirales > Acutalibacteraceae > SIG565. The sequence goes on from JAZLAW010000008.1 coordinate 51,865, forward strand.
CCGCTTTAATAAACAATTTTTTAAATTGGCTTATTGGTAAAGCGTTTTATAAAAATCCTGATGGCAAATTGGCGTATGCTATGCAGTCGTATATATCCACCTTTATCGGTCAGTTTATGGATAATCTTATTTTCTCGGTCATAGTTTTTATGTTATTTGCGCCAATATATTGGAACGGTTTTTGTTGGTCTTTATTACAATGTATAATATGTGCTCTGACAGGCGCATTTGCCGAACTTATTATGGAAATACTCTTTTCACCAATAGGATATAAGATTATAAAAAAGTGGAAAAGCCAACACGTCGGAGAGCAGTATTTTGAATATATTAACGGAGGCAAAGTATGAAAGTTTTAATAACAGGAACTTCTCAAGGCATCGGCAAAGCTATAACCGAACGATTTTTAAAAGAAAAACATACGGTAATTGGTATTGACAGGCAAAACGCAAGCATTACAAATGAAAATTATATCCATTATCAATGCGATGTACGGGATTATGAAAAGCTTCCTGCCCTTAAAGGAATTAACATACTTATTAATAATGCAGGTACACAAAATGAACAGGATATTGATGTTAATTTAAAGGCACTTATACATATTACCGAAAAGTACGGTATTCAAGAAGACATACATTCCATATTGAATATCGGTTCAGCCAGTGCGCACACGGGCGCAGAATTCCCCGAATACTGTGCAAGTAAAGCAGGAGTTGTTGCATATACCAAAAATGTTGCCTTGCGGGTTGCTCCTTATAATGCTACCTGCAATAGTCTTGACCCCGGCGGAGTAATCACGCCTTTGAATGAAGTCGTAATTAACGACCCAGAACTTTGGGCTGAAATAATGGATGAAACACCTTTAAAAAGGTGGGCAACAGCCACAGAAATTGCAGAGTGGGCATATTTTCTTACAGTAATAAACACATTTTGTACGGGACAAAGTATTTTGGTAGATGGCGGTGAATCTATAAATTTTAATTTTGTTTGGAAAGAATAAATATCAATTTATATCTTGAAAACACCGATATCCAAATCGATATAACCCGCCAAAAAGGCGCCTTTGTTCGGGTGTTTGTTTACTTTTTTGTCGTATTGTGTTATAATGTGTAGAAAATAAGGACAAAGAAGGCTTTGATATGAAAGAGTTTTTTGGAATCGGTGGCTATACCCGCGATGCTGAAGGATTTTTATCCTGGCAACACTTGCTGTCTGTCGGAATCATGCTAAGCTTAATGGTTTTATTTTCGGTTTTTCTCGGAAAGCGCAACAAACCCCTGTCTGACGAAAAAAAGAATAAACCGTTAGTCGTGGCGGCTTTATTAATTGACGGACTGGAACTATTTAAAATAGCGCTCTTGTGTTTCCGTAGCGGCAGCGCAGAAGCCATTCTTCACAATTTGCCTTTATTCTTATGCAGTATACAGTTAATTGCACTACCCCTTGCCGCATTTACCAAAGGCAGATTAAGGGAGGCGGCGGTAGACTTTGTCTGCATTTTCGGAATTCTGGGTGCGGTTTTCGGTACTATCGGCGCAGGACAAAACTATAATGCCTACCCTGTGCTCTGTTTTGATAATATTGTATCGGGAATTACCCACAGTATTTCAGGTTTTGCTTCACTATATATAATAATTGCTGGTCTTACCAGTATGCAAAAACGCAATATCGGTATCACTTTTGGTATTTTAACCGGTTTTTGTATTGCCGCTTATATTGCTAACATTACCATTCCCTATAACTATATGTTCTTAATGGCCGGGGACGGTACTCCGTACGACATTTTATATAATTTGGTAAACGGCAGCAAAGTCCTTTATCCTTTACTGGTAGTTGCATTGTTCCTTATTTATATTGCGCTGTTCTACTGGTTATTTTATGCACTCGGCAAAAAAAGAAACAAAACGGAATGTGTAAAACATATACCACCCGAAGAACCTGCCCCCACATTTGCGGCTCATCATTAATATTATTTAAGACTCCCCAAAAATCTAAGGGGAGTCTTTTTTAAAAAGCAAGTGCCACTTGACAAGAATCAAGTAATATATGCTTTTCTTTTTTTCGGTTGTTTGGTATAATTAAAACATCTGAATGGGGCGACTTTTTTGACAACGGGAGAAAAAATTCATAAATACAGAAAAGAACTCGGTCTTTCTCAAGAAGAACTCGGCAAAAAATTACTCGTTAGCCGACAAACCATCAGTCTCTGGGAAAAAGACCAGACCGTTCCTTCTATTGAAAATTTAAAATATTTAAAAGAAATATTCGGTGTTTCGGCAGATGAATTATTGGGTTTTGAATCAAAAGAACCTAAAAATGAAAGTGTCATCCAACCGGAGCAACCCCGCAAAAACGCATGGGTAATTATTCTTTTAATTCTCGGCTCACCGATATGGATTTCGCTGCTTATTGCCGCTTTTTCGGTAATAATTTCTGTTTATGTTTCTGTGTGGACTGTTATAGTATCACTTTGGTCAATCTTTGCTTCATTTATTGCCGCCACATTTTATGGTTTGATTACAGGTATATGCTATATTTGTGTTGGCAATACCCTTACCGGTATTGCCTTGGTTGGCGCGGGAATTGTATGCCTGGGACTTACTCTTCTTTTATTTCTGGGTAACCGCGCGGCAACAAAAGGTGTGTCAGTGCTTACAAAAAAGATTCTTTTGGAAATTAAAAACCGATTCTGTGAAAAGGAGATGGCATTATAATGAAAAGTGTGAAAATATATATTATTATTGCGGTTTCCCTTATACTCATTGGCGGTATAGTTTTTTGCCGTGTTATGCCCTTGTTGAACTGGGATTTCACAAAGTTATCCAACACAAAATACGAAACAAACAGTTATCCTTCTCTTGAAGCCTTTAAAAACATACTTATTTCTACTAATACCGCCGATATTGAATTTATTCCTTCAAGTGAATATAAGGTTGTCTGCCACGAGCAAATGAAGGCGCAACACACGGTATCTGTAAAAAACGATACACTTTTTATTGAATATAACGATACAAGAAAATGGTACGAGCATATCGGCATATCCTTCGGCAGTTCTAAAATAACGGTGTATATTCCCGACGGGCAATACGGTGCACTAACCGTAACCGCCAGTACGGGAGATGTGGTAGTGCCAAAAGACTATAAATTCGAAAGTATAGATATTTTATTAAGCACAGGCAGCGCCACAAACTATGCTTCAGCTTTAAACGATATAAAAATAACAACAAGCACAGGAGATATATTCACTGAAAGTATAACCGCAAACACCCTTTCGGTTAGTGTCTCAACGGGTGAAGTCAATCTCAAAAATATAACCTGTAACAGTGTTATATCAAGCGGTAACACAGGTAGTATAATACTAAAAAATGTTATTGCCGATGATAAACTTTCTTTAGAGAGAACTACAGGACACATCAAATTAGATAAATGTGATGCCGCCGAAATTTTTGCCGAGACCGACACAGGCGACATTAACGGAACTTTACTTTCAGAAAAAATATTTATAACTAAAACCGATACCGGAAAAATAAATGTACCAAAAACCGCAACCGGCGGTCGATGTGAACTCACAACAGACACCGGTAACATTCATATAGAAATATTTTAATTAAAACCCCCAAGTTTTAAACTTGGGGGTTTGTTTTTAAAGCACTTGATGTGCAATTTTTATTGTTTCATCGGGTTTTACCGAGTATGGCACATTATCGACAACAAACCATATTGTCTTGGCAGACGGGTTATAAACGGTATGGCCATCGGCACTGAATACAAGTGAATCGTATGCCTTTACATAATCATAAATTTCTATATTTGTAGCATACCAAACATCATCTTGACCTGATAATTTTTCGCAGATTTTTTCCATCAAATCCCAGTTATTTGCGCGGTCAAATTCAAAACTGTGTCCGTGAATATAGCAAACTTGCGGCGGCCACACAGAATAACAGTTAGGTTTTTCTTTATAAAAGTTCAGGAAATTATCAATATACTCAAATGCGTGTGGATCACCGTGATATACACCGGGTTCCCATTTATGCCAGTCGGTCGGCAAATGGAATCTTGTGGGGTCATTATGCGGTCTGTAATAGGCGGCCGTTCTTACATAGGCGATATCAAGTTGGGTTAAATAAGTCTTTATATCGTTATATGTAGCTCCGTTGTGTATATCTCTGACACCTGAATCGGGATATGCCATACCGCGCACTATTATGTCGTATTTATTTTCAAGTTCTACGCGGCAGTCAAGCACTTCCTTAATACCTTCAATGTTACGTATCCTTCCATTTGCGCGGTGAAAATATCCGTGTACTGCAATTTCGTGGCCGCGATCAACAATATATTCTTTAATCTGTTCTTTGGTTGGTTTATCACCCGCAGAACCAACAAATGTTTCACCGTTTAAATTGAAAGTACCCTTCATACCGTATTTTGTAAAAATGTCAGAAAGGCGCAAATCGTGAATGCAACCGTCATCATAACTAAAGGTTACCGCCTTGGGTTTCCCGCCCGGAAAACGTAAAAATCTGTAACGCATAAAACCACTCCTTGTTTTACTTAAAATTCACTTTTATTTTAACATAAAAAAATAATATTTCAATGTTTAATGTGCCTTCAATGTAAAAAACTTGTTATTTTGCGCAAAATATGATAAAATCTAATTGTTTAGAATGTGTGATTTTTATAAGGAGAAGGCTATGCAAAAAAATCCTTTAGTCAGCATTATAGTGCCTATATACAATGTAGAAAAAAGGCTTAAAATATGTCTTGACAGTATACTCTCGCAGACCTATAAAAACATCGAAATAATACTTGTTGACGATGGTTCAACCGACTCCTGCGGCAGTATTTGTGATGAGTATGCAAAGAAAGATACCCGCATAAAGGTTATACACCGGGAAAACGGTGGCCTTTCCCGCGCACGTAACAGCGGTATTGATGCGGCGGTTGGGGAATATTTAGCTTTCATTGATTCGGATGATTATGTAGCAGAAGACTATATCGAATTTATGCTTAAAAATTTATTGGACACCGGGGCGGATATATCGACTTGCGGTGCACTTTTTGTTCATCCATCAGGAAAGCTCGAACGTCAGTGGGCAGATGACTCACTTTATGTGATTGATAATAAAGAAGCTCTTCGCCGTATGTGCTATAACGAAGGTTTTTTTGTCACCGCCTGGGATAAACTATATAAAAAAGAGTTGTTTGATTCAGTTCGATACAATGAAGGCAAGGTTTTCGAAGATACCGGTACCACTTATAAGGTTGTAGATAAGGCAGAAAAAATCGTTTTTTGTTGTATTCCTAAGTATTATTACATCATTTCTGAAGATAACAGTTCTATCACCAAGTGTAAATTCAATGAGAAAAAACTTGATTATGTTGAAATGGCCGATGAGATGGCGGCATATATAAAGGAAAAATACCCCGAATTAACCGCCGCGGCAGAAAGAAAACAAATGCACGCCTGTTTTTCTACCCTTACCCAGCTTGTTAATTCTTCAGTGCGTAATAGAAAGATTGAAAAAATGCTTATAGGCCGCATAAATGCTCTCAAAAAAGGTGCCCTTAGTAACCCAAACACACCCACGCGCGATAAAATAGGTATCCTGGCTTTAAGTTTAGGGTTTGGATTTTTCTCTTTTGCTTGGAAAATATACTCACTGAAGTTTGAAAGGTAACTTTATGAAAAAAGTTTTAGTAGGCTTTATTGAAAACGGAAAACATAGCGGAATAGATAAATACTTGCTCGGCTTTTGCAAAGTGGCAAGTGAAAACGGTGTCGTGCTTGATTTTTTAACCAATGAAATCACCGACGATTTAAAAAAAGAACTATCGGAAATGGGCTTTGGGCTTTTGCAAATTCCAAATCTAAAAAAACCGTTCCGCCAATATAAAGCAATAAAGAATATTTTGAAAAATGGTAATTATGATGGTGCTTATTTCAATATATCCGAAGCCTTTAACTGTATGGGAATACTGGCGGCTAAACGCGAGAAAGTACCGGTGCGTATAGCGCACTCCCACGCATCTGCCGTTGACCGCACAAACCGATACGTGCGACTTTTCCGTACTGCTTTGAACAATATTTTTAAGCCTATCTTAACAAAATCCGCCACGCGCCGACTTGCCTGTTCTACGGTGGCAGGTGACTGGCTTTTTAGCGGCTCATATGAAATTATATATAATGCAGTAGATGGCGCAAGATTCAGTTTTGACGACAAAAAGCGTAATAAAAAAAGAGAAGAATTAAACCTTCAAGATAAAAAAGTATTTATTCACATAGGTAATTTTAATTACGCTAAAAACCATCACTTTTTAATGGATGTAATGAAAGAAATTTGCCAAAGGGACAAAAATACCGTTTTATTGTCGGTTGGAACAGGATATGACTTTGATAACATACGTGAATATGCCGCCGCACTCGGCATAACCGACAATGTAAAATTTTTGGGTGTAAGAAGCGATGTGCCCGAATTATTGTCGGCTGCCGATGCTTTTGTCTTCCCTTCCCGTTTTGAAGGGTTATCCATTGCTTGTATAGAAGCGCAGTTTTCAGGATTGCCCTGTATTTTATCAGACAGTATCGCGAGAGACACCAAAATTTCCGAAAACGTACTATTTCTACAGACAAACGATGCTGCTCACTGGGCCGATGCGGCTATAAATATTATAACCGATAGAACTGCAGCAAATCTCAGTGAAAAAATCATACAGAATTTTGATATTACCAATCAGAAAAAACAATTACTTGATATTTTAAGGAGTTAATTGTATGGAAAAGTTTTACATCAAAACACGAAAATTCGATAGAATAGCGGTGCTGATTTTCACGCTTATGTTTATGACTGTCGGTTTTCTGCAGTTGTGTTCTCTTACTTTCGGTAATAAAATCATATCGCTTGTTCAGTGGCCTACGGTTGCACTGGGTATGGTAATTTTATTGGAACGTTTTATATCCTTTAAGTATTATAAAAAAACCGCAGGAATATTTTTGCTTATACTGTTCGCTGTAGGCTTTTTAATATCATCACTGATAACCTTCAGTTATGGTTGGTACGAAAACCTTAGATTCCTTATTTTTACAGTGTTTCAGTTTGGACTTCTTTATGCGACAGATTGGAATGAAGACCCCGAAAGCGTTAAAAAAAGAACAACCATTGCGGCAAATTACTTTTTAATTATCAGTGCTATAATGTCACTGGCAAGTTTTGCCGTTATGATTTTCGGTTATAAAAAAGCTTTTGCAGGAGCGGTACACGAAGCTTTGCCTTCATATTTTATAGGATTTTGGTTCGGCCGACTTTACGGTGTATACTGGGACCCGAATATAGGTGCTATTACCGCATCGGTTGCAATTATATTGTCAGGATATTTTTTAATGAATTCCAAAAAGCCGCTGCTTAAAGCAATCAATATTTGCAATATTGTTCTACAGTTCTTCTATATCGTTTTTTCGGGTTCAAGAACAGGTAACGTATCTATAACGGCGGGTTCCATTCTTTTTGTTGTACTATTGTGCGTTAAAAAAAGGCTTTTCAAAAACAAAATAAAAAACATCTTTGCAATTATTTTGGTTGCCGCTATGACGTTTTGTGTAACCTATTTTGGACCTATGACAATAAAATCGGCGGTTAATAATATTGTGAACTCGACCGCTTCATCACAAAATGGCGGAACGGTTGACTCACCTGATACCGATGACCCCGATACAGACACAGTCCCTGATACCGACCCTGACGTTGAAGAGCCCGAAGAAGATATTTTCGACCGCGGATATGATTTATCGACCGATATTTCGAACCAACGTTTTGCGATATGGAAAAGCGCCTTTGAAATTTTCAGCGAATCCCCCGTCTTTGGTGTCAGTCGGGCAAATATCCGCGCATTTGCAGAAAAAAATCTGCCGAAGACATATATTATTAACAACTATCATATGGACTTCGACAGTATGCACAACACCTATGTTGAAATTCTCACAAGTTGCGGTATTGTTGGTATTGTTCTGTTTATGTCATTTATGATATATGTAGTTGTGCGGGTTATAAAAAATTTAAAAAAGATATTTGCCAGTGATAAATTTTATCTTATAGCTTCGGTAATCGGTATATGCACAGTACTGTCTGTGTGCAGTCTGTTTATAGCTGAAATGGTATTTGTTATTTCACCCGCTTCGACTGTTCTATGGGTATCTCTCGGCTATATGAATTATTACATCAGCAAAATAGAAAACGGAAGTGAATGTAATGAAAACGCTTAGTATTTCGGTAGCGGCATATAATATGGAACGGCTTATCCGCCAGAATCTTGATTCATTTGTAAATTCTGATTGCGCCGATGATATTGAAGTTCTCGTAATAAACGACGGTTCAAAAGATTCCACCGCAGAGATAGTAACAGAATATGCAGAAAAATATCCAAATACCGTAAAACTTATAAATCAGGAAAATGCCGGTCCCGGCTCAACTGTAAATACAGGTATTAAAAATGCCACAGGTAAATACTTCCGTATGGTTGATGCAGACGACTGGGTTGGCGAAGGTTTCGATACCTTTGTAAAAACGCTTAAAGAAACCGATGCCGATATGGTTGTTACAAATTATATTTGCGTAGATGATAAGACCAATTTAACCAAAAAAGTTAAAATACAGGGACTTGAAAACGGCATTACTCAGGATTTTGATAGGGTATGTGAGAGATTATCCCTCGAAATGCACTCGGTTACTTTTAAGACAGAAATCCTTAAGGAAAATAACATCTGCCTGTTTAACGGATTTTATACCGATATACAGTATCTTTTGTTACCTGCGCCATTTGTTAAAACAATTTTATATGTAGACTGCGATGTTTATATGTACAGAGTATCCCTTTCAGGACAGAGTATGGCGCCCGAAAGTATGCAAAGAAACATAAAAATGCACGATGATATGTTGTTTTCTATTGTAGAGCTTTATAACAACACAAGAAATAAACGCATAGCCCGATATATACTAAATAAACTTGTGATGCTGACGGGAACCCAACTTGGCACCCTACTTTCCTTCCCGCCGACCAAACAAAACAGGGAAAATCTCTACGCGTTTTTCTCGCGTCTTAAAAGCTCCTGTCCCGAAGCCTATAGCAAGTTTTCAAAATACAAAACCGCTATAGCCTTAAATTCCTTCGGCAAATCCTTATATCCCATTATTTGCAGATTGCACAGATACCGATTAGGCCTTAAATAAAAAAAGCCCTTATTGAACAGTTTGTTCAATAAGGGCTTTAATTTAGTTCTTTGTCAATTCTTTTGCGAGTGATACAATCTGTTCTCTTGAATTATCATCCAAGGCAGACAAAATATTAACCGTGGTTTCGGTATAGGTCAGATTTTTGCAATTTTCAAGCATTTTTTTCATTGTCTTGGCGGCAGTTGGTGCCCAGGAGCCGTTTTCTATAAATGCTATAGTCCTATTCTGGAAATTGCGCTCGGTCAAGTGATTAATAAATTCCTTCATAAACGGGAAAATATCATTATTGTAGGTTGTTGTTGCCAACACTAATTTTCCGTAACGGAAAGCATCTTCAACATTTTCTGCCATATCACTACGCGCAAGGTCACTGACAACTATTTTTTCACAACCCCTTTTTTCGAGTTCTTGCTTCAGCAGTTCTACTGCCGCCTTTGTGTTGCCGTAAACAGATGTATATGCAATAAGTATTCCATCGCTCTCAACACCATAGCTTGACCAGGTATCATAAAGGGAAATATAATAGCCTAAGTTTTCCTTGAGTACAGGTCCGTGAAGCGGACAGATTATAGAAATTTCTACCGATGTAAGTTTTTTAAGGAGTGCCTGTACCTGTGCGCCGTATTTGCCGACTATACCAAAATAGTAACGTCTGGCTTCACAAGCCCAGTCCTCCTGACAGTCGAGTGCACCGAACTTACCAAATCCATCGGCGGAAAACAAAATTTTATCTTGATTTTCATAACTTACCATTACTTCGGGCCAATGCACCATCGGTGCAGTAAAAAATTTCAAAGAGTGACTGCCAAGAGTCAACGTGTCGCCATCATTTACCACAAGCCTTCTGTCTTCATATGTGTTTCCGTAAAAACTTTTTACCATACCAAAGGCCTTGGCTGTAGCAACTATATGTGCTGTGGGAAACTCGGTAAGAAAAGCGGTAATACTTGCCGAATGGTCAGGCTCCATATGATGAATTACCAGATACTCAGGTTTCTTATCACCCAGCACCTTTCTTATGTTACCGAGCCATTCATCTGTAAAGTTTTTATCGACGGTATCCATAACGGCAATTTTTTCATCCAAAATAACATATGAATTATATGCGATGCCGTTTGGGACTTCAAACTGGCCTTCAAACAAATCTACCTTTCGGTCGTTGACACCAACATAAAAAACATCTTTTGTAATATTCATATATTCCACCTTAAATTATTTTTCTTTAATGAGGGATTTATATGCATCAAAATATCTTGAACCGAAAATTCTTAAAGACGGTGAATCGAAATGAATTCGGTCGGAATTAAGAGTCAAATCTTTTGATGATGCAACTGCACACATAGGAATACTTTCTGCAATATCGCGAAATATCTTATTCATATGTTTCGGTCTATCACCATAGTTATAAGCATCGCCTATATTCTCGCTTAAATCACCTATTATAATCGGTATATTTTCATCGCCTAAATCTTTTCTCAGAGAAGTTATCATTTTAATGAATCTTTCTTTGTACGTGGCAACAAGCTCATCATTATAGCACTCACTCTCGCCCTGATGCCAAAGAATTCCCTGCAATGAAGAAGAACGCATCGCCAATTTAGTCATTGATACGGCATGGTCGTAAAGAACACCGCCTACTTCCCATTGATTCATAGAAGTGCCACCATCCGCACAAGGTATAAGACCTACGGGTTTTCCAAATTCCTTTGCAAAATCATCGGCAAAACTTGCCGCAAGACTAATACCGCTATGCCAGTCGGGATTAAAAACATTTCTATCGGGATTTATCGGTTCACTCATTGCCTGCCATCTTCCCATACGAAGCATATGACAGAGTGGGTTATTAATAGGCTCTACTTCATTAAAATGTCCCCTGCCCGCCATATTTGACTGGCCAATCATTAAAAATGCATTCATTGAAGATGATACATTAATTAGTCCGTCTTTTAGTTTCATATTTACTCATTCTTTTTCCTACAGCATAATTTTACTTTTATCAAAAACCTTTGCAACAGCTATTCCGAGTATTAACCCTGCAACACCCTGAACTGCATTTGCAGGGATATTTACTAACGATGCGACCGCACCATAGAGTATACTTTCAAATAAAAAGTAACCTGCAATCATAAAAATCTCCGCCACAATGCCGCCAATTATTCTTTTGGTGAGTTTTCCTGATTTTTTGAGTAATATGTTTAAAAATAACCAGGCGGTAACCGACATCAAGCCCTTAATTATAAAAGTGGCCGGTACATATACCATATACCCCGAAAAAAAGTCTGCTAAAGCCGAACCAATACCCGCCGCTAAGAAAGCATACGGTAATGGCAGTATCCAACCTGAAAGCAAAACAACGCAATCCCCCAGATTTATGTAACCTTTAAGCGGAGATGGTATTTTTACAATCATTGTAGCAACACATACAAGTGCGGCTAAAAGTGAAGATAAAACAATTTTCCTTGTTGTGTTTTTCATCTTTTGTTGCTCCTTTTTATAAACAAATATTAAAATTATTATACCATTTAAAGCATTAAAAATCAATATCGGGATAAAAATATGCATACAAAAACTCTCTTCACACATACTAAATTCGGTGATAAATGTGAAGAAGATTATAAGATATTCTTTTCAGTTTACTTTCGGCGGTTTGGGATACGCGGTAATTGAACTTTTGTGGCGCGGAAGAACCCATTGGACTATGATGATTGCAGGTGGTATATGCTTTATTTTATTTTCTCTTATCGCAGAAAAATTAAGACACCGCCGCTTATTATTCAAGTGCGCTCTATCGGCCACGGCAGTGACGGCGGTTGAACTTATTTTCGGTATAATATTTAATTTATTTCTTAATATGGAAATCTGGGATTACAGTAATCAACCCCTTAACTTTTTAGGACAAATTTGTCCGCTTTATACTGTACTTTGGGGCATTCTTGCCTTATTCTTTATACCGGTTGCCGACTTAGTAAACAAAAAAATGGCGTAAAGGAAAATTCCTTTACGCCATTAATTTATCTTCTATCAGATTTCTTCAGCTATTGTAAAAATTTTTTCGGGAAGTTCTGCCTTATCGCAAGATACAGTAAATGTAAAGTTTACGTGTGAATCTTCTGCCAAAGCCGAAACTCTGTCAAGGAAATCTGCTAATTCTTCATAATCGCGGGTGCCTATTCTAAGTGTTGCATCGCCGAAAATATCTGTAACATCGTGGTTACCTGCACAAATACCGCAAAGCATACCGTAATATTCGCCGTATCCACCTGTACCGTAAGCTTCTACATCAATAAGTTTTACTTTATGGCTGATACTGAAAGTCAGGGTATCACCTTTCTCTATACATACAACGTTGCCTTTACTTGTTGCTGCGGTAGAGTTAACCAAATCAATAAGTTTTTTGGTTTTACCCGAACCTTTTTTTCCGATAATAAGTTTAATCATATCTGCCAACTCCTTTATATTTTAAACCGCCGTAGCGGCTGTTTACGTGATTATTTGCCAAGTCTTGCTTCAAGTTCTGCCTTGGCCGCTTCATATCCCCGTTTTCCGAGAAGTGCGAACATATTTTTCTTATAGCTTTCAACACCAGGTTGGTCAAACGGATTTACGCCCAACATATAACCCGAAATTGCACAAGCCTTTTCGAAGAAATAGATAAGTCTGCCAAGATTTTCTTCATCCGCTTTGCTAAGCGAAATTACGAAATTCGGTACACCGCCATCTGTATGGGCAAGTACGGTGCCTTCAAATGCCTTCTGATTTACAAACGACATAGGTTTGCCCGACAGGAAGTTAAGTCCATCACCGTCTGTTTCTTCTTTTTCAATAATTATATCCTTGCCGCAGTCATCAATAGTAACAACTGTTTCAAAAAGCATTCTTCTGCCATCCTGAACATACTGTCCCATTGAATGCAGGTCGGTTGAGAAAATAACGGACGCAGGGAAAAGACCTTTATTATCTTTGCCTTCACTCTCCCCGTAAAGTTGTTTAAACCACTCTGCCATCATCGTGAAGCGCGGTTCATAACTTACAAGCAGTTCGATTGCTTTACCTTTATTATACATAGCATTTCTTACTGCCGCGTACTTATAACAGTCGTTATTTTCCAAAGAAGCACTGCTATATTCTTCTCTTGCCGCTGCAGCACCATGCATCAATGCATCAATATCGGCACCTGCTGCCGCAATGGGTAAAAGACCAACTGCAGTGAGTACAGAGTAACGGCCACCGACATCATCCGGAACTACAAAACACTCATAACCCTTTTCATCGGCCAACTGTTTTAATGTGCCCCTTGCTTTATCGGTGGTACAGTAAATACGTTCTGCCGCGCCCTTCTCTCCGTAGCGTTCTTCAAGAAGTTTTCTGAAAACACGGAAAGCGACCGCAGGTTCCGTAGTAGTACCCGATTTGGAAATGATGTTTACCGATACGCGTTTGCCTTCGCAAAGCGTAAGTAAATCGGCCAAAGCCGAACCGCTTATACTGTTACCCGCAAAATAAATGTCGGGGGTATCTTTCTTTAAATTGTTGTAATACGGTCCTTTTAAAAACTCAATGGCCGCACGTGCGCCGAGATAGGAGCCGCCGATACCTATAACTACAAGGATATCTGTATCTTTTTTTATCTTTTCTGCCGCTTTTTTGATGCGGTCAAATTCTTCTTTATCATAATCTACCGGTAAGTCAAGCCAACCTAAAAAGTCATTACCGAGACCTGTTTTGCTTTCCAATTTTTCGTGAGCAGACAAGACAAAAGGTTCTAATCCTTTTATATCATTTTCTCTTAAAAAATCTTTTGCGTATTCGGTCTTAAACCTTAATGCCATAATGAACTGCCTCCAAATATTTCTTTACATTTATTTTACTATAAAACCTAAAAATTTTCAATACAAATATACATATTTAAAATAAAATTTACATATTACAAACAAAACAGTGCGCGGACAAGCCATAAAAATGTGTGGGTTACATTTATCCGCTCGACATCTTCAGCAAGTACTAACTCAATAACACCTATTTCGCTATCTCCCGACATAACTTTGACACTACCGACCTTTGTTCCCGCCTTAGCCGGTGCTGTGATAAATTCATCTATTTCTGCCGTTTGTGTAATGTCGCCAAAGGTCTTTTTAGGCAAAAGCAAATTAAGAGCATCTTTAGGTTTAATTTTAGCATTTTTAATTACGCCTTTTTTAACGGGTATTACTGTATTTTCATTTATATCGGCATTAATCACCGAAAAATTATAATTCGCATACCCATAATTAAGAAGTTTTTTAGCGCCTTCAAATCGGTCTGCACTGGTGTCGGCATCCATTACAACCGCAACCAGTTGCATACCGTTTTTATCTGCTGTAGCGCTAAGGCAATATCCCGCTTTACTTGTTGTGCCGGTTTTTAGTCCGGTGCATCCCTCATAAAATCGGACCAATTTATTAGTATTTACAAGTTCACTCTCGCCGTTTCTCAGTGAATCCATCCAGACTGTAGAATACTCTTTAATTAAGTTGTGTTTTATAAGTTCTCTTGAAGCAACCGCAACATCGTGCGCCGACATTAAATGTCCTTCTGCATCAAGCCCCGTACAATTTACAAAATTGGTATTATTCATACCCAGTTCTTTTGCCCTTTCATTCATAAGCGCAACAAAACCTTCTTCACTTCCTGCCACCGCTTCGCCAAGAGCCACCATCGCATCATTTGCCGATGCTATTACAGCCGCCTTAAGCAGTTCGTGTACCGTCATTTGTTCCCCCGGCTCGAGCCAGATTTGTGAACCACCCATACTACACGCGTGTTCGGTTGCAGTAATTACGGTATCTAATTTAAGATTTCCTTTATCAATATCTTCCATTACTAAAAGTAACGACATAATTTTGGTTATGGATGCAGGTGATAACTTTTCGTCGGCATTACTTTCGTACAGTACAGTGCCCGTTGCAACTTCCATAAGTATTACAGATTTTGCCTTGATTTCGAGCGCCGTAACCGTCGATGAGTCGACTTCTACCGCCGACAACGGAACATCTACATCATCCGCGGGATACTCCATACTCACAGTCGCGGCAGACACCGGCACACTCAGCATACATATACATATTATATATGCTATTAATCTTTTCATAAAAAACACCTCTCATACTTAATTAGTATGAAAGGTGTATTACTTTAATAACCGAGTGAATCTTTACAAATTATAACATTTATTCTGTTTCTTTTTCTCTGGAATCCTGTAGCCGTAAATGTTATACATACCCTATCCTTTGAATCGCATCCGCTACCAATACCTCCATCTACCATACAGCATTTTCCTGTCTTGGCACAGGGTGTATCAAGGCCTAAACGCTTTACATTCAACGGCGCCGCAATTTCTTTAACGCGGCGAATGGCCGACGGCATATCTTCAACTATTTTATTGGCACCAACAATACATATAACCTTTTCAGGACCGTATGTGAATGCGGAAACGCGATTTGAATTCCCGTCGACATTATATAATTGACCATCCATAGTTACTGCATTTGACGATGTAAAAAAGGCATCGCAAGTAAATGTCTTGGCATAAACTTCTTCTATGCCTTCCTTTGTTATGCCCGGCGCCGACCTGTCAAGAAAGTTATAATAACCGCTTTTTAAAAGTTCGATAACACCGCACTCTTTAAGCGACTGGGAACCGCCGCACGAAACAGTCTTTCCCTTTTCTACAATTTCCTTTACTATTTCTGTTATATCATCCTTACTGTCAGCATAAAAAACCGCCATATTGTTTTTCTGCAATGCTGACATAACTTGTTGTATTTTTTTATCCACAGATAATTCCACCGCCTATTACTCTATCTCCATCATAAAATACCGCCGACTGACCGATACTCGGTGCTCTCTGCGGTTCTTCGAACTCTACCCTTACACTTTTTCCGTCACACAAAAACAGTTTGGCAGGGCTCTCGGTATGC
The DNA here is from genome assembly GCA_045613385.1 of Acutalibacteraceae bacterium. Lineage (GTDB taxonomy): Bacteria > Bacillota > Clostridia > Oscillospirales > Acutalibacteraceae > SIG565. Next base: position 68,045 of record JAZLAW010000008.1, read on the forward strand.
TTGTATCTTAATTTTACATTGGCACTCATTCCATCTGTTATTTCGTCAACCGACACCAAATTAACATTTTTGACATATACCGTTTTCTTGAATAAATGTTCCTCATCCCCTAAAACGACGGTGTTGGTAGCCGCATCCTTACTTAAAACAAAAACGTGGCGGCCTAATGCTATACCCAGACCTTTTCTCTGTCCTATTGTATAGTTTATAACACCCTTGTGTTCACCTAAAACATTACCTTCAATATCGGTGTATTTGCCTTTTTCTGCGCTTTGACCTGTATATCGTTCTATAAAAGCGGCATAATCACCATCCGGTACAAAGCATATATCCTGGCTATCTCCTTTTTTAGCCGTGACAAGTTCCGCTCCTTCACAGATATCCCGTATTTCAGGCTTACTGTAATACCCGAGCGGAAGATAAATGCCCGACAGTTGCTCTTGAGTAAGCATATATAGTACATAACTCTGGTCTTTGCCCGTATCTTTGGCTTTTTTTATTTCATATCTGCCGGTTTGTTCATTTTTTTCAACTATTGCATAATGCCCTGTTGCAATAGCATCATACCCAAGACTTTTTGCCTTTTCCAAAAATGCGCCGAACTTCATAGTCTTATTACAAAAAATACAGGGATTAGGGGTAAAACCTTTCTTATATTCACTTACAAAAGGTTCAATGACATTCTCCGAGAAATCCTCAGTCATTTCAAAAAGGTGATGCGGTACGCCTAACTGTTCGCAGACACGTTCGGCATCCTTGGCTTCATCATACTTGCCGCAAAGATTCATAGTCCCGCCGCCGATGTCGAAACCTGATTTCTGCATTATAACCGCCGTGGCAGATGAATCTACACCGCCCGACATAGCCACAAGTACTCTCTTTTTCACAAAACCACCCTTATCCTTCGTACAACTCAACCGACATACTCTCGTCGTACGGAGCAATCTTTACCCTTACCTTTTCATTTTTTGATGTGGGTACATTTTTACCTACATAGTCCCCGCGTATCGGAAGTTCCCTATGCCCACGGTCAATAATAACCGCTAACTGTACAGCGGCGGGTCTTGCAGATTTCATAATAGCTTCAAGCGCTGCGCGTACAGTTCTTCCTGTATACAATACATCATCTACAAGCACTACCTTTTTATCGGTAATATCGAAATCAATCTCTACCGCATCGGCATTTTCTTCAGAATATATACCGCCCAAATCATCACGGAAGCGGGTAACATCAACACTTCCCACAGGTATTTTTTTATTTTCTATCTTTTCAATATTATCGGCTATCATATGCGCCAAAGGAATTCCGCGTCTTTTTATGCCGATAATGCAAACATTATCAACTCCGCCGTTTTTTTCAATAATTTCATGTGAGATACGCCTTACCGCCCTGAAAAGAGCCGCTTCATCCATTAACAGCGCTTTAAACGTGACCATAAAAATACCTGTCCTTTATATAAATGTATAAAAATTACAAATTTGACATATTATATGTATGTACAACCCTTTTTCAACTCTAATTATAGTACCACAAAATATGCTATATGTAAATAAAGTTTTTAGAAAATATAGTGTTTTGTGCCCTTTTTCGAGCTAATTCCAGACTAAATCGGCTTTCGCGACACTCACTTTCGTATATTCTTACAAAGAAATATACATTTTTTACCATTTTTACAAGAAATAAATAGTTACAAACCTGTAATAATTTCGTAAAACCGTAATTATTTGTGCATATTGCATAAAACATTGCTTTTTTTCGGGTTTGACATTCGGTGTTTTGACATATATAATACATTAGTCCTCAAAAATGACCGACTGTTCTGCAGTTGGTAACATCAAAAGGAGACATTAGATGATAGAAAAAATTATTTCTTTACGCGAGAAAATTTCTTCAAAATTCACTAAAAACAGAATATTCGGAGCAGCTTACCTTTCAGTTTCTTTGGTGGCGGTTTTCCTTTTCCTCATTTTTTCGTTAAATACCGTTACTGTAAATGATGGTAACTCTACACAAAGCTTTCTGACATTTAAAAATGAAACCGCTTCACTTTTAAAACTTGCAAAGTTAGATTCTACAGATTATAAAATAACAGGTTACAAGGTAGATGGCAGAGATATTGATATTTCCCTTTCCTACACATTCCCTTCTTTTGTAACCATCGGCAAGACAACTCATTCGGTTAATATATGTAAGGGAGACACCGTCGGAGATGCCATTGCACTTGCAGGTCTTACGCTTGATGAACACGATGTAGTAAACCTTCCTGTTGATACAGTTTTATCAAACACTACTTATATCGATGTGACCGATATTAATTATGTAACTGAAACTGTAAGTGAAAAAATACCGTACACCTCTAAAACTGTTTATTCACACAAACTCTCAAATACTTCGGTTACAACAAAAGGCGTTGAGGGCTCTAAGGAAGTTACACGCGTTACAAAACTTGTAAACGGCGTAGCAGAAAAAACCGAAATAGTGGCCGAAAATGTAGTTAAACCCGCAGTACAGGAAGTTATAACGGTCGGCACAAAACCTGCAGCAGTTACTACTTCTTCAAAGGTTAGCAGTATTTCCGAACTTACCCCCGCAAAACCTATTGAACTTGATAAAAACGGCAACCCCGTTAATTATGTAAAGAAGGTAACCGTTCAGGCAACTGCCTATACCGAATCGGACCGTTGGCACAGTGCAACAGGTATGTACTTAAAGCCCGGTTGTGTAGCAATAAACACCAACCTTTATGAATATGGAACTAAATTCTATATTAAGTCATCCGATGGCAGTTATATCTACGGATATGCCGTTGCAGCCGATACGGGCGGATTTGTAAAATCCCGACCCACAAACTTCGACTTATTCTTCAATTCCGAAGCAGAATGCAGAAAGTTCGGCAGAAGAAACATTGAAGTATGGATTCTTGAATAATTAAAATGCACCCGAACGGGTGCATTTTTTATTTTATAATTTCTGCATTTAAAAACTCTACCGTAATATTATCAGCGGTGAGTTTTATCGGTATTCCTGTTACAGCGTATATGATTTCATACTTTTCCCCCGCTACTTCACCTGTTATAGCATATTCACTATCTCTCTTTACCGCCGTTTTTTCTTTGGCATCTCTCAAAGCGCCCAGTACAAAATACGGTGCTCCACCAGCTCTGTTGATATCTATGGGATACTTAATCTCTGCAAATTCGGCATACGCTTCGTTTTCTGTGACAACTATTTTAGCACCCGACATTATTTCGGGTTCTGTAATAATAAGTGTCATATCCCCGTTTTTCTGGATTTCGGTTTCGCAGGTATATTCCTTGTTAAAATAAGAAATGTGTGCCGTAAATTTAAGCGCATCAGAAACCGGTTTTACCTTTGCACTGTTACAGGCACACAAAAATGTTAAAACTAAAATTATAGGTAATATTTTAATCTTTGACACATAAACCGCTACCCTTCAAGTGTTTTAAACACGCAAGGTAACTCTTCTATAATATCGCTCGGCAACAAGGCTATCTGCGAAAACTTCTCTGCCGCCAAATCTCCTGCCGCACCGTGAATATAAACCGCTGCAGCAACAGCGGATAATATATTTGTGCTCTGACACAAAAGGGATGCCATAATTCCGCTAAGCACGTCACCGCTGCCACCCGTGGCCATACCTGCATTACCTGTAGGATTGATAAAAACTTCTCCGTTTGGAGCGGCCACCACCGTTCTGTTTCCCTTAAGTACAAGATATACCCCGTACTTTACAGCAAATTCTTTTGCTATCTTTTCCCTGTCCTTTTGTATTTTCTCGACAGATATTCCCGTAAGGCGTGACATTTCAGCGGGATGCGGAGTTAATATTATAGGAGTTTTTGCCCGTTTTAATATATCTATGTTGCGGCTCACTAAATTTATTCCATCGGCATCTATTATCAAAGGACTTTTAGCATTATCTATTAAATATTCAACTATTTTTAAATTATTTCCGGATACACCCATACCGCATCCAACCAAAATACTGTTTGCTTTTACAATATGCCCGTACAACATTTTTTTATTTATTTTGCCGAACTTACCTTTTATATCGCTTTTAAGGGGTAAAAACACGGCTTCAGGCACACTTGCGGCGCATATATCGTAAATTTTATTCGGAACAACACTCTTTACCAGTCCGACACCGCTTCTGAGACACCCTTTGGCAGCTAAGACTGCGGCACCCGCAAAACCGTACGAGCCGCAAAAAAGCAAAGCCGTACCAAATGTACCCTTATGGGATTCGGCAGCTCTGGGCGGGATATTGGGTTTTATTATTTCTTTATATCCTGTCATATCAGTTAAAAAGTTCTCTCTGTATATTTTTAGGGGCTCCAAGTTTTATGGCTTCCTTGATTTTTTCATTTGGCGAAAACATAATAAGAGTTTTCTTTCCGTTTTTGTTTACAAGTATCCAATAGGCATCCTTATCATCTTTATCACAGCAGATAAATCTATCCGTAGCATCTGTAACGGGTGCTACACCTGTAGCCTTTTCGCAACGGATAATATCTTTGCTCTCGAAAGATGCAATTCTCTGGCGGCTGCTTTTTGAAATAATTTTATCAATATCTATCATAGAATTGGTTACAATATATTCGTATTCAATAGAAAACATACCGAGCAACTTACCACTACCGTAAAAAACGGCAACTATCAATAAAATAAAAATCGGATACTGCCCTGAATATAAAAACAGTAAAACGGAAGCGACCAACGCAACGATTACTATAACTGCCATTAAAGCATATTCTGCGGGTGTTTTGCGCACCTTCAAAATCTGTTCCTTAAAAACGTCCATTATTTTTTCTCCTAAAGTTTTTTATTTATTATACAACATAAAACCTATTACTTGCAATATGTTTTAAAATATTATATAATTACACTATACTTAAAAAGACTGGGGTAACAAAATGAAAATTCGTAACACCTATATATTAAGAGATGTAGCTGGAGAAAATTTAGTGGTGCCCATTGGTGAATCTGTAAACTTCAACTCCGTAATAACACTTAATTCCACGGGTAAATTTTTGTGGGAACAGTTGCAGAACGATATGACCGAGAGTGAACTTATAGATGCTCTGCTAAAAGAATATAATGTAGAGCGCGATACCGCTTGTAAAGATGTTTCCGCGTTTATCGACAAATTAAAGAAGAATGATATGTTAGATTAATAAAAAACCGCGATAGAAAAGGAGAAGATTTGTTGCAAAACAAATCTTCTCCTTCTTTTTGTCTGTATAGTGATATTCTGACTTTGGCGGAGTGATATTTTATTCGCCTATAAAACTCGCTAGGCGAATAACACTTGGCTGAAAGTCAAATATAACTGCAAAGCAATATAACTCGCCGTAAGGCGAATAAAACTTTTGGGAAATGTTCGTTAAGAACATTTCCCAAATCTATCGCGGTTTTACTTTTTAATAATTTATCCTAATATTACTATACCGGCAATTACAAGAACTATAAAAAAATAGTGTTTCCAAGAGAGTTTTTCTTTAAGGAAAACGCGGCTCCAAAGAACAGAAATTGCGCAGTAAGCCGAGATAATTACCATACCGACCGAGAAATCACTGAACATTACTGCCATATAGAATATCTGGCCTATTGTCTCACACAAGCCGCCCAAAAGCAAATGTTTGTTGCCTGCAAAAACCTTGTCTTTTTTGACGAATTTAAGCCAAATAAAAGCAAAAACAGCAAGTAAGAAGAATGTCAATTCAAACGCCGCATTTGCAGCATAGTCACTCATTTCTATACCGGTTTTTTCTATAAAACCATCTGAGAAAAGGAACTCATCACCCACTGTTCCCAGAGCATCAATTATAAGATACGAAATGGGGAGCAAAAACGCAAGAATGCTTTTTGTGTATTTGCGATTTGCCCTTTCCTGACGGGCTTTTTTTACTTCTTCATCTTCGTGTTGTTCAACAAAGCCTAAAGCCACAATACCAACAGTTATCAACGAAACTCCGATAATTGTTAAAACAGTTATATCTTCGGTAGAAACAAGACCGAATACAACGCACAAAAGGAATGCCAATGCACCCGAAGAATTACAAATTGGAGAAGATATTGAAAGCTCAATATAACGAAGACCTATATAACCGAAAACCATTGCCAAAATATATAACGCCGCAATCGGTAAATAATATACAAAGTCCATTATTTTAAAGTCGGTATAAAATAAACTTGCAACTATCTTATTGACATTGTCAACACCTACGGTATTATCGATTATTGCACCGCCGATAAGGGTTATAAAAAAGTGTATACCCATTATTAGTCCAACAGCAAAAACAACCTTCCAATGACTGTTTTTATCGTTTTCTCTGGTTCCCATTTTTGAAAAAAGGTCAGAGCCACTCCAAGACAGAAGCGCTAAAATAGATAGCCAAAACCAAATCATAACAATTCCCCTTGAAAAATTTATAGTTTATTTTAGCAAAAAATGAAAAAATTGTCAATAATTGTTTTACGGGTTAGATTAAATATTGATATTTATTATATATATTAGTATAATATAATAGATAAGTATGTAATTTTTTAAGTTTCAGGGGGGCTTACTTTGGATTTTAAACAGTTCTGGGAAGAAATGCGCGATAAAAAAATCGCAATGTGCGGTATTGGTATCAGTAACACACCGCTTATAAAGAAATTTTTGGATAAAGGTGCTCGTGTTATAGCCTGTGACCGTCGCTCACGCGAACAGTTAGGCACTATTTGTGATGAACTCGAGAGTGCGGGGGCCACTCTGAGTCTTGGTGAGAAATATTTACAGAACTTAGAAGTGGATGTTATCTTCCGCACACCCGGTATGAGCTTCAATCTGCCTGAACTTAAAGAGGCCCGACGCCGCGGAATTGCTGTTACGAGTGAAATGGAAGTGTTCTTCGACCTTTGCCCTGCTAAAATTTTTGCAGTTACGGGGTCTGATGGCAAAACCACCACCACTACGCTTATTGCCGAAATGCTCAAAAAGGAAGGTTATACCGTTCACGTAGGCGGTAATATAGGTAAACCCCTCCTGCCCGAAATAGATAATATAAAACGTGATGACTGCGTTGTTGTAGAGCTTTCTTCTTTCCAACTCATTTCTATGCGCAAAAGCCCTGAAATTGCGGTTGTAACAAATGTGGCGCCCAACCACCTTGATGTTCATAAGGATATGGATGAGTATGTAGAAGCTAAAAAGAACGTGCTTTTGCATCAGGATGCATTTTCTCGCACCGTTCTTAACTACGATAACGAAATAACCTATGCATTCCGCGAACTTGTGCGTGGCCAGTCATTGGGTTTCAGTATGGAACGCCCCGTTAAATACGGCGCCTGGCTTGATGAGAACGGATTTATCCATATGTGCTACCGCGGAATCAATGTTCCGATTATGCACCGTGATGATATAACAGTACTCGGCGACCACAATGTTGCTAACTATCTTGCCGCCATCTCGGCCGTTTGGGGATATGTTGGTGCCGACACCATACGCCTTGTTGCAAAGGAATTTTCAGGTGTTGAACACCGTATTGAATTTGTAAAGGAAGTAAATTCCGTTAAATATTTCAATGACTCGATTGCTTCAAGTCCCACAAGAACTATCGCCGGACTTAAAGCATTCAGTAAACGCGTAATTCTTATCGCAGGCGGATATGATAAGCATATACCGTTTGAACCGATGGCGCCCTATGTTATAGATAAAACAAAACTTTTGATTTTAACCGGTCCTACTGCCCAAAAGATAGAAAAAGCCATTATTTCACACTCCGATTATAAGGGTATACCCGAAATAATACACGTGCAAAATCTTGATGAGGCAGTGAAAACCGCAAGTGAAAAAGCGACAAGTGGTGACATTGTAACATTAAGTCCTGCCTGTGCTTCTTTTGATGCTTTCCCGAACTTTGCGGCTCGCGGTAACTACTTTAAGGAGTTAGTGAATAAATTATGATAGATATTAAGAATATTCTGTCATCATTATCCGGTTCGGTCGGTATCGGCAACATAACCGAAGCCGCTGATTTAGCCGAACAATATTTATCGCACTACGGCACCGTGGATACCTTCGGTGTTCTTGGTCGTGCCTTGACATTAAAGGGCGACAGAGACTACACAGTACTAATTGACGCGCACATCGATGAAGTAGGATTTGTTGTAACAAATGTGTCCCACGACGGATTTTTAACCGTTAAAAACTGCGGCGGTATAGATTTAAGACATCTTGCCGCAAAACCTGTTACCATACACAGCAAAGAAAAGCTTACAGGTATTTTTATAAGTACACCGCCACATCTCTCAAAGGAAGACAATGTGCCGGAAGATATATCAAAAATTAAAATTGATACAGGGTTGGGCGCTAAAGCCGCCAAACTTATAAGTATTGGTGATTTTGTTACCTTTAAGACGTCTCCCCGTTTTTTAAACGATAACACCGTTTGCTCAAAATCACTTGATAACCGCGCTGGTGTTGCTGCGCTTATATTACTTGCAGATAAATTGCACAGGGAAAAACTTCCGGTAAACGTAATGCTGCTACTGAGTGATGCCGAAGAATTAGGTCTACGCGGAGCGCGTACCGCCGTTTTCGGCAAAAGAATAGATGAAGCAGTTGTCGTTGATGTGAGCTTTGGCGATGGACCTGATATAGCACCCGATAAGTGCGGAAAACTCGGTGGTGGCGCTATGGTCGGTGTTTCGGCATTTTTAAATAGTGACATTACTTCGAGTTTTAAGAAAATAGCAAAAGAAAAGAAGATACCGCATCAAATAGAAGGTATTGGAAGCGGTACTTCTACAAATGCCGATGTAATATCGGTTAGTGAACGCGGTATACCCACAGGACTTTTATCAATACCGCTAAGAAATATGCACACCGATACCGAAGTTGTAGACCTTCGCGATATTAAGTCGGTAGCCGATATTCTGGCAAAATATATTCTCGCAGGGGGTATTATGAATGTTTAATAAGCTTAAAGCCCTTTGCGAAATCAACGCTCCTTCAGGTTTTGAAGAAAATATAAGGAAATATATTATAAAAGAAATTGCGCCTTACTGCGAATATTCGGTTGACAAACTGGGAAATATTATTTGCCTTAAAAAAGGCGGAAACAGGTCCGCCCAAAAACTTATGATTGATGCGCATATGGATGAAGTTGGTATTATAATCACTTCTATTACCGATAGCGGATTTCTAAAATTTTGTACGCTTGGCGGAATCAATGATAATATTCTAATTTCGCGTACTGTTACCATTAATAATAACATTACAGGTGTTATAGGTTGTAAACCCGTACACCTTATAAATGATGAAGATAAAAAGAAAATACCAAAATCCGATGCGCTTTATATTGATATCGGTTGTACGTCACGCATTGATGCCGAAAAAAAGGTAAGTATCGGCGATTGCGGTGTTCTGAACTCGGCAACCGAAATGTTATCGGATACAACCGTTACCGCCAAAGCGCTTGATGACCGCGCAGGCTGTTTTACGCTTATAGAACTTTTAAAAACACCGTCAAAATATGATTTTTATGCCACCTTTACCACACAAGAAGAACTTGGGTGCCGTGGCGCTAAGGTTGCCGCTTACGGCATCAACCCCGATGTAGCAATTATACTTGAGACTACAACAGCGGCCGATATTATGGGTGTGGCGGATGAAGATAAGGTGTGTTCTTTAGGACACGGCACAGCGGTGTCTTTTATGGATCGCTCTACTCTTTACGACCGCGAACTTTATAACACAGCTCTGTCTTCAGGTATTCCTTGTCAACCGAAATCGTTGGTTTCGGGTGGCAACAATGCGGGTGCTGTACATTTAAACCGTAAAGGTGTCAGAACGCTCTCTTTATCGGTACCTTGCCGATACCTTCACACACCTTACTGTTTATGTGATTTAAGAGATATTGAGTCCACAATAAAACTATCTGAATATATGATAAATAAAATCTGCTCAGGTGAAGTTTGATGATTACGCTAACAAAAGAACTGCCCGAAATAGATATTAAAAATGTCGTATATGTAAAACTTATGTGCCATTATGCCGCATATAAAGATTACGATAAAATCGCTCTTTTCTGGTATCAGACCGATGATAACCGAAAGGTTACGGCAATCATATCGCTGATTGACAATAATATGACAATTTGCCGAAACGGCGGAGACTTAGAAGAAATAAAAAGTTTTATATCTGCCATTTCTCCCGCCAATATATTTACAGATTTATCTTCTGCCGAAGCATTGGGGCTCAATATTGTCACAAAATGCGCGTCTCTTTATAAAGCACCGCCATTTAATACCGAAAACGCGGCAGAAAACACACGTGTGGGGCTTCACTACACCTATGATATTTTATCAAAATTCTTGTCGATGGGTGACCGCGAAGCGTTTATTGCAGATATTTCCCACCGCATAAGACATAACTGCGCAGAATATGTAACCACCAAATACTCGGCAGGTGTAATTTTGTACTGTAGAGACTATGCCACCCTCGCGGGTATCGCAGTAAATACCGATTGCCGCCGCGGTGGTCTTGGCAGTGCAACACTCTCGCGTTTGCTTGATACCATACGGAACCGTACTGTGTTTATTTCTGCAGAATATAAAAATGTGCCGTTTTATGAAAAAAACGGATTTACGGTGGAATCACACGCCGCATACTGTACTTTGTAATGTAAGGGGATTTTTATGGAATTTTTTGAATTTGGCGCCGAACTTGAAGAATTATCGGCAGCCGCCAAAAACGAATGTAGTTTAATTTTTAGAAACATAGATGAAATAGCAAATTATAATCAACAAAAAGTTTTGGCCGCGTTTACTAAAAACGGAGTCAGCGCATCACACCTTGGTATTTCTACGGGATACGGATACGATGACAGCGGCAGAGATATGCTCGAGAAAGTTTTTGCTGACTGTATGGGCGCAGAAGATGCGCTTATACGGCACAATTTCGTATCCGGTACCCACACACTCACGGTAGCGCTTTTCGGACTGCTCAGGCCAAATGATGAAATGCTTTGTGTGACAGGCAGACCTTACGATACCCTTATAGGTGTTCTGGGTATTGATAAAAAGACAGATGGTTCTTTGCTCGATTTCGGTATAAAGTACAATCAGGTTGATTTAAAGGCAAACGGTGAGCCTGACTTGGACGGAATCAGTATAGCCTTAACCCAGAAAAAATATAAAATGGTATACATACAGCGTTCAAAAGGCTATAGCTTAAGACCGAGTCTCAGCGTTGAAAAAATAGCCGAAATATGCCGTATTGTCAAAAAGATGTCACCCGATACCATTATTATGGTGGACAACTGTTACGGTGAGTTTGTTCAGAAAAACGAGCCTTGCGAAGTCGGTGCCGATATTATTGCGGGGTCACTCATTAAAAATCCCGGCGGCGGTATAGCGCCAACAGGAGGATATATTGCAGGGCGACGCGACTTGGTGGAAAAATGCTCTTATAGGCTCACGGCTCCCGGTGTCGGTAAGGAAATCGGCGCAACACTTGGACATTTAAGGGAACTCTATATGGGGCTTTTTGCCGCACCGCATACTGTCGGACAAGCGCTTAAAACCGCCGTATTTGCCGCTAAATTATTCAGCAAATTGGGTTATGAAGTCTCACCGGGATTCGATGAGCTACGTGCCGATATTATACAAACAATTTCACTTAAGAATACTGACAGATTAATCGCATTTTGTCAGGGACTTCAGAAAGGTTCCCCCATCGATTCATTAGCATTGCCCTATCCTGCGCCTATGCCGGGATATGACAGTGAAGTAATTATGGCGGCTGGTGCCTTTACCCTTGGCGCTTCTATCGAGCTTTCTGCCGATGCTCCGCTCAGAGAACCCTATGCCGTATGGCTTCAGGGCGGTCTTAACTTTGCTTCAGGTCAGATTGGTATTTTATCGGCAGCAAAAGAAGTAATTAATCTTAAAAAGGATAAAAATTAGTATGAAAACATTATTTGAAGGCGAAGTTGTCGATGTTATACTGGTCGAAAACGGACTGATTATAGCCTATATATGTGAACGAAACGGCGATAACGGTACCGTCATAGTAGCTTATAAGATGGTCACGTTTACCGATGGTAAATTTACCTTTGTTCAGCGCAGTTTATATGAATTATCAAAATTCGGCGCAAATCACAAAGACATAATTAAACACGTTAAAAATCACATTACAAGTAGGGCCCTACCACTGTCTTCCGGTAAAACCTTTATCCTTGAGCGCGATGGAAACGGTAAACTTATTGATACTCTGGGGGATTGTATATGGTTTGGCACACTCTCCTATAAAGGCAGTGCGCCGAGTTCAATCGCCGTCAGCAACCGTTCAATGTGGACCTGTTTTAAGGAAAGCTCGGTGCTGGCAAAAATGAATCTTATGACCATGAAGGAAGAATTAAGAATTGGTGGCGGTCAGGCTTCCCCGTTTAATAAACCGGTTGATTTGTTTATAGACGGAAACGATATTTATGTGTGTTGTCTTGGCAACAATTCAATAATCAAAGTCAACCTTAACACCTATGTCACATCGGTCTACCGTGAATTTGATTGCAAGGTATACCGATACATTAAAAATGATGGCTATGAATTTGTAGTGCTTGAAAGCGGAATTTATCTTCTTAACTAACAAAAGCCCACCGAACGGGTGTTATGGTTAGGGATAAAATGCCTTAAAAAGTAAATTTTTGCGGTCTAATGTGTTAAAAAGCCGTGGTATGCGCCAGCATTACCACGGCTTTTCGCCTTTTATCCCACTAAAAATTTATCTTTTTAAGGTGCTTT
>JAZLAW010000009.1:0-58552 GCA_045613385.1 Acutalibacteraceae bacterium
AGCCGAAACGATCACCCTATCACTCGAAGACACGTAATTCAACGATGAGCGTGACGGACTTGTTCCTTGCCAACCATCATTTGCCTGACCGTAATACCAGTCAACTCCATTTAAAGCTGCGCTGTTAGTATCCTGATTCAATAAGTAGAAGTCATACTTGTTTTCTGATGTTTCATCGTTTACTACTACATAAACACTTCTTGAAACTGCACCGTCATTATAAGATACGGTAAATTTAGTTATACCCGTTCCTAAAGCAAGAAGTTCATCGCTCGCAACATTTACGTTGGATCCGTCTGCCACCGCCCAATCAAGCTCGCTACCTTTCTTGACTGTGCCGTCCGGGAATTCTACCTCCACTTCTGCTAATTTTACTACCTTGTCTTTAAACATAGGTATAGCAGGTGAACCGTCACTAACAAGGTACGGTTCGGTAGGCTGTGGCTCAGCAAATGCCGACATCATTACGGTAAGTGAACTTAAAATTACCGCAAGAGCCAACACTACTGAAACTGCTTTTTTGGAAATGTGTCTGATTGTGTTTTTCATAAGCTTGCCTCCTAAAAACAATACTCCTTTTTAGTATATTATATAATAACATATTCATTATCACATTTCAACTCTTTTTTTAACAAAATCCACAAATTTCAAGCATTTTTGCAAAAAACACGGGCGGAAAACCGCCCGTGCAAGTTGTTATTATTATTTATGTTTAATACGTTCTTCGTTATAGAGTCTTAAACTGTCATTGAGTATGTACTCACGTTCCTGTAACCAAGAGTTAATCTGTGTTGAATCAACACGGTTGAAGAGTGTCCAAGTGAAGTTGCTTCCTATTTCCTGATTACCGCTGTAGGTGGCAATGTCGTTGTTAAAGTCAAAGTTACGCTTTTCGATTGACATAAGTTCCAGATAAACTTCTTTAATCTGTTCGTTAACGAAGAATCCGCCTTCACCTGCATCCTGATTGTAGTTTGCAAAGTTACACATATAACCTAAGAAGTACGGAACTGCCTTTGCATTTTTAGCAGACTTCGGAACGCCGTAAGCAACTACTTCGTGCATAGGAACGTAATATTCACCTGTAGCACCTTCACCATCCCATACAGGAGCCGGAACTGCTTTTAGTAAGCCTAGCGACTTAGTCTTCTTAAAGTATGCAGAAGAATTCTGAACTGCCGAAGCATCAGCGTGGTCCATAAGCATCTTCTGCTTCATCTGGTCAAAACCTTCGCGTGCAAATGTGCCGAAGAGACCGAGTGACCTTCCCTCAGAAAGAAACTGCCAACAGTTAATTGCGGTCTGGTTGTTTAAGTCAAGTTCGTAACTAACACCATCCGCAGACTTCTTAAAGAAAGAAGCGTTAGCAACGGTTGACGGGTACGACCAACAAGAAGCACCTAAATAATCTGTGCCATTCTCTGTAACCCAAGTGTTGCAATATTCTTTGAGCTTACTCCAGGTCCATTTACCCTTTTTCCAGAGTTCGTATGGATCCTCAAATCCCATGTCTTCGAATGTCTGGTAGTTATAGAACATCATACCGGGTAAGAAGAAAGGCGTATACTTAAGGTTTGTTGCATAGGTGTTTTGACCTACAGTGTAAAGACCCATTGTATACTGGTCCCATTCTTTGCCGCTATAGTCAAAACCTGTAACTGAAAGCGGCTGGAGAAGTTTGTAATGACTGACATTTGGATTCTTAAGACGCATAACATCAGCCTGTTCGCCTGTCTGAATTATCTGCGCTACCAAAGTAGCATATGTACTGTGGTCAAGTATACGATATTCAACATCAATACCCGATTTCTGCTCAAAAGCAGCGATGACATCTTTTTCTTCACGTTCATCCGGGTTGTACCAGTTAAGGAAAACAATTTTTGTTCCTTTAAGTTCTGCAGGCATAGAAGCCAACAAAGCATCAGAATCAAGTGTTATATCTTTAAGATCTACGGTGTCCTGTATAGGTCCGACTACTGTGCCTGAGTTGCCGCCTTCATTACCGCCTTCATTACCGCCACCTGTACAGCCAACTGCGGTAAGAGCCATAACCAGAACCAAGAGAATTGTTAAAGTTCTTTTAATCATATTAGTAATTAACCTCCTATATTAGTTTACTTCATTATATAACAAAAAGCCGTTTCTGTCAACCGTTTCTATTGATTTTGCACGAAATTTTACGGGTTTCTATAAAAATACGCCACCCGAAAAATCGAGTGGCGTTTTCAAAGTTTATCCTACAATACCTACGCGGTCAATACTCTTAATAAATTGCTTCTGAAGTATACAATACATTATAAGCATCGGTAGAATTACAAGCAAGCATCCCGCCATAAGTATACCGACATTTCTGATTTGCGACATTTCGCCGAGTTTTGCCGTCATTCGCATAAGGCTAACCGATAGCGGAAAATCTTTTGACAGGAACATCGTTGCAAGA
Source organism: Acutalibacteraceae bacterium (assembly GCA_045613385.1). Taxonomy (GTDB): domain Bacteria; phylum Bacillota; class Clostridia; order Oscillospirales; family Acutalibacteraceae; genus SIG565. The sequence continues at coordinate 2,441 of JAZLAW010000009.1, forward strand.
TATGTATCGTTCCAGTGCCAGATTATACTGAATATTGTAACGGTCAGGAATATGGTTCCTGAAGACGGAACAACGATTGTAAGGAAGGTTTTAACCGGTCCTGCGCCATCGATTGAGGCCGCTTCTTCAAGTTCTTTTGGAAGTCCCTTAAAGAACTGAACATACATATATGTAAACAGACCTGCCTTAAGACCTACCGAGAATATACTTGGTATATAGAATGCCCAAGGTGTGTTAAGAAGATTTGGGCGGATTTCCTGACCAATCATCTTACCGATAAGTCCGAGTATACCGAACACGTCAACATATCTCATACTAACCGACAACGGAATAATAATCATAGGTGTCGGAATGAGAATTGTAACAATAAGAATAAAGGTAAGAATCGGCTTTTCCTTAAATTCGAAACGTGCAAGTCCGTATGCCGTTACAGCACATGCAATAACTTCAATAAATGCACTTATTATTTCAATAACTACTGTGTTACCTAAGGTTTTTAAATAATCAAGATGACCGAAAGCCTTAGTAAGATTGTGGATTGAAAAGTTTTTGGGAACCCACATAATTGTCGAATCAAGAAAGTCCATAGGAGCCTTGATTGATGCCGAAATCATATAGAAAAGCGGATATAAAAGGATATAGCTGACGCCCAGAATAAATATCCAACGGGCGATAGGAGTTACAACCTTCATTCCCAACTCCCCTGCTTTACGGGCAGTAATTTTTTTAGTATTTATTTTTAACATTACTACCCCTCCTTAAGACCATTTCTTCAAGCAGAACTTATAATAAAGTCCGAGAACTATCGACATTACGACACCTACAACAACGAAGTACATCCAAATCATCGCGGAACTCTCGTCGTATATAGCTTTATTCATTAAGTCGAAAGCCCTGCCCATGACACCTGTTCTTGCTGTGAACAAGTCAATCATTGTATAGACCATAACAAGTAATATTGTCGGTCCAAGCATTGGTATTGTAATATACCAGAATTCTTCCCACTTTGAAGCGCCTTCAACACGGGATACTTCATAAAGCTGGTCCGGAATAGTCTGCAGACCTGCGATAAAGAGAACTATCTGTATACCGCACGACCAAAGTAGGTTGAATATATCGCCTATATAACCTGAAATCAATTTATTGATTTCTTCGGGAAGTCCCAGGTTGCCAAGTATCACATCAAAATCAATCATACTGCCGAAATTGTTCTCGGTTCCCGATGAAGCAACAAGGCTTATGGGCATCCATTCAGCTGTCATATGTTCAATTACAACACCGGTCGCGATAATAACGGGCAAGAAGAAGATTGCACGGGCAATCATTCTGCCTTTGAACTTCTGATTAAGAAGTAATGCTAAAATCAGACTGAGCGCCAGAATAATCGGCAACTGAACCGCGAAATTGCTTATAGATTCAGCAAGTTGGTTCATATACTTGGGGTCTTCGTTAATATAGAAATCAAACCACTTAAGCCCTACCCATTCAACCTGGAATCCCTGTGTTGTAATCTCGATAGCACTGAATGCATAACGAATAGATGTAAGCAACGGCACGAAGAAAAACAGTACTAAACCTATTTCCCACGGGAGAACGAACAGTCTGCCATATCTGCTTTTAAGTTGTTCAACGCCTTTGCGCTTTTTAACTTTATTTTTTAACATACTGTTCACCTCCTACTTTACTATTAAATAATTCATCGGACCAACTACGCCATCGGCTGTGACATACTCTGCATCAGAGTAGTTGACATAGATTTTAACGCCGCCGGAGAATGTAGTTGCACGAACATCTTTTGTGATGAGCTCGTGATTTACTATTGTTTTACCGCTTATAGCTTTGTAATAGTCACTGTAAGCTTCAGCGGTCTTTATAATATCATCCTTGTTGTCTGCATACATAGCACCATAAAGACCCTTGAACGGAGAATATGTCAAAGTCGAGTCATAGGTGTTGTAAAGCGCAAACAACATCGAAGAACCTGTCTCCAGAGCCTGAAGTTGTTTTTTCTTAAGAGTTTCACCACTATTAACCGCTTCAGAAGTAATTTCGGTTTTGCCCTTAAATACCATCTGATAGAACGGTACATCTACAGTAAATCCATCAAGTTCCGAAGAATTAAGCGGAGTTTCAAATATACAGTCTGCAATTACTGCGGCATAGGCATTAGCGCCGTTTGCAGCAAATGTATATCCGTTCTGCTTATAGTTATTAACTATATCTGTAACGAAACTTCCGAAATTCTTTTTAACATAATATTCACTCTTGGAATAATCGGAATAAATACCATCGCTGAGTGTAGCAAAACTGATACCGGGAAGATTATATTTTTTAATCTTCTTAACAAGAGTGTTTGCCGCCTTAATAACCTTATCGCGTTCAAGCAAACGGTAGCGGTCGAAGTCGGTTGAGTTCTTTGTTTGTACCGCTTTATCTATATAGTAGCGGAAAGCGTTCTGGCGGTTAGCTGTCTTTGCCGTATCGAACATAGCAGAATATCCGAGACTGTCACCGTTAAATTCGGCAAGATTAAAGTCTGCAAACAGGTCTATTCCGTTTGTGTTACAATAATCTACTACTTTCTGTAGTTGCTTCTTGCTTCCAAAAGCACTGCCAAAGCCGAAGCCGCCTGCAACCTTGCCTACATCCATACCCGACTTGCCAAAGCCGTACAACTGAACGTTGGGGGTAACACCTGTAACAGATAACTCATTGAGCATTGTGTTGACATCTGAGAAGGTAGTGAGTGCCAAAACTGTACTATACGGATAGCCTAAGAAGTTTTTATCTTCCATCAAACCACCGTGGATTTTCAGAGAAAATACATCTTCTTTAATATCTGTACCTTCATTATTGCCGTAGAGCTTTTTCTGATAAAGTTTTGCCATTCCGTTATAGTTTGCATCAGCGCCCGACAACGGATAATATTCAACTTCAAAAACAGAATCTGTAAGCGGTTCCTCAGCATAAATTGGATTTTCTATATACATCTGGTTGCCCTTAACCGTGTTATAGTCAAATCCACGTATATGAAGCTCAGGATAAACCGCAGCATAATTGGTTTTTTCATATTCGCTGGCATAATTAAGCGTAGCATGTTCTGCACCCGAAGAAATAATAGCGCACAATGCATTGTTTCCTACAACGGTACCAAACACAGGCAAATAAACATTTTTATCGTTTGTCTGTTTGTCGTTGATTTTTGTTGCAAGTTCGGGACCGTACACACCTGCAGAATATGTTGCCGAAACCAACTCAGGACTGGATACATCAATTATGGCACCTGTTCCCGAAGGATAGAAAATGTAAGCACCTTCAGTTCCTTTTTCTACCGCACAAAGTGTTGGAGCAAAAGCGATTGAATAAATCGGGTCTTCATTTTCAACTATATCACTTGTATTGATTGAAAGGGCAAGACAATCATCCTTTAAGGTATACTTAAGCGGTATAATTGTGTTGGATTGCTCAAAGCAGAAAGTAATTGTTATTGAATTATCCGCTTTTTCAACTGCTACATCGGAGCTTCTGAGTGAAGCAAAACCATAATCATCAGCCGGGTCAGGTGAAGTTCCATCCTTGAATTCGTAGTTTTCAAGATATTTCACATGAATCGGAGATTCAATATATTTTTTCTGCATTGCAGGGCGTTCTTCTTTGCTAAGATAGCCATATGGTGAAGTGGTCCACTGTGCTCCCGTTGCTTTATCGGTCAAAATAACGCACTTGTTAGTAGCATCCCAATGCATAGAAAGTTTCTCATTCTCAACCTTTGCACCATTCATAAGGGTTGAAGTTTTAAACGTCTCAGATACGTTCTGTATCTGAACAGTTTCGCTACAACCCGCGAACGATAAAACCATAATAACACAAAGGGCAAATGATAATATTTTTATTAAAATTGTCTTCATTTTTTCTCTCCTTTGTATCATCGGTATGCGGCTTCAAGGAACACCGTTTTAACGAATTCCCCTGCCTGCTGTAACAGAATTGCAAGTAAGAAGATAAGGAATACCACCAAAATCATTGCAATAAGTGTTACGATTGTTGTAAATACGAACTTACCAAAGCCAAATTCCTGTATATTGATGAGTGCCATTACGATAAGTATTGCTGTGTAAATAATACAAGCATAATTAAGTATACTTATAAAGTTTGCCTCCTGAAGTGTTAATACACTTGCAAGTATGTCGTAACCAAAGGAAGCTATAACCATCGGAAAGATACTGTAACAGATTGCAACATAAATATCCTTAAATCTACCCTTGCCTTCAAAGAGTACGCAAACCAACCAGTTAGCACATACAAAGAGAAGTACAAGGCCTACCGTTTGTGCCAATGCGTACCATGCGTTAGCTTCGGCTATATCGGTTTTATTGAATATAAATCCACTTGTGTAGCCTATAATCTTGCCGACATACCAGAGCAATAGAATTGCGGTAGCAATAAGTACTGAGCCATTATTGTTGCGCTTAATTTCATAGAAAGTATCGGCAGGATGCAAAATTGTTCCCAGTGCGATTTTGAGCTTTTTGTTCTTTATAAGAACAACTTTGTATTTTTTCTTGAAGTGCAATAAAACAACTATTGCCACTACCAGTAAAATTACACCGATAAATATGAATGTAAAGTTTTCGGTCAAAAATTCTTTACGGACATATTCATATGCCTGAGAGTATGTATTGCGGTCATATCCCATAAGGGCATAATCCATAGCCTCTTTATAGTTATCCGCAACCAATGCAGCCTTTGCAAGTCCGCGATAAGCCAAAATATTATTACGGTCAAGCTTTAATACCTGGTTCCAAAGCCCCTTTGCATCTGTGTAGTCACCGTTCATTGTGAGAGCTTGTGCTTCTTGTACAAGAGCGCCGTAATCATTCTTTCTGAACGGGATAATAGCCTTTTTGGTAATATCAATGGCATATATCGTGTCACCCATTGCAGAAATAGCCTGGGCACGTCTGAAAGTACCGATTTTTGTGCCTTCCGAAATACCGCCGCCTATTGTTGTTATAAGGTTACATTCAACATCGTACATATAGATGCGGCCGTAGCTTGAGTCAAGCACATATATAAAGTTGTTTTCATCAACCGTTATTGATGACATATTGTGTTTAATCGGCATACCTTTTGATTTAGCTGTACTGCTTGTGCCAAAAACAACATCACTTGAGTTTGCGGCGGTATCCTTACTCTTATCTATAAGAATGTTGTTACCCGTTGGGTTAAGGCGTCTTACCGAACCCTTGGAAGCATCCTGGTTGCCTGTTATACCTGTACAGGTAAACAGATAGCCATCAGCGCCGAGCACCATATCAACAAACGAGAACGGGAGAGCCTTTGCGCTTTTTGAAAGCTTTGTATTGTTTGTAAAAAGCATATCCCAAAGCTTATTCATAGCCTCTAAAAGCGATGAGCTAACAACGTTAGCACCGAAAAATCCTTTAAATTCAAATGTATCGGGGTCAAACATTGCAGCACCGTAGAAAGAGCCGTCACATAGAATATAGATATAATCCATATTGTCTATAACAATCTTAACAGGGTTGAAGTTAAGGTCATCCGGCCACATTTCTGAATCCGGTTTTGTAAAGATTCTTACAACGTTTTTGTTTTCATCTACTGCAAGCACCCTATTATGTATGGTATCGCAAATATAAATCAAATTACCTTTTGCAAAAATACCTTTTGCCTTTTCAAAGGTAAGCGCTTCGCCGTTCAAATAAACTTCGCGGAACTCATCCAACTTATTATAATTCTCATCAAGAATTATAACGCGACCTTCTGACTGAGCTTCTGTATTACCGCTGTCAAGAAGATAAATCTTACCGTCTGCTGTAAAAATATCCGAAAGTTCGCCAAATTCATCAACACCCATTTGTGATGCCGAAACCATCGGCAACTCATCAAACATAGGTCTGGAATAAACGAATTTTTCTTTTGAAGAGCCTGTCAACCACTTTGTAGCGGTGTCATTGGCTGAATCGGTATAATCTGCGGCACTTGCCGTGATTCCCATAGTGAAAAGGCAGACAACACAAAGAAAAATTGCTAAAATTCTTTTAAAATTTTTCATATTTCTACCCCTTCTGTTAATCTTTCATACCTGCGTTCGACATGGTTTCCATAACATTACTTTGTGAAATTAAGTAAACCAGTATCGGCGGTACCATCATAATTACGGTTGTTGCCATCGCACTACCCGAACGGGCAATACCGGCATTTGTTATCTGCGACATCGCCGCCGGTAACGTTTTGAGTGATTCGGTAAAGATTGTAGTGCCGGACTGTGTTGACCACATATCGCGGAATGCAAAAAGTAAGAGTGTCAACCACGCAGGTTTTACCATAGGCATTACAATCTTCCAGAATATAAGCGGATAACCCGCACCATCTATACGTGCCGCTTCAAGCAGGGATTCGGGTACCGAACCATCCATATACTGCTTCATAAGGAATACGCCCATTGCCGACGGAATATGCGGCAAAATGTAAACCCAATATGTATCGATAATTCCCATCTTAGAGAAAATGATATATTGCGGAACACCAAGTGTTGTACCGTTATAGAGAAGGGAAAACTGTACAATAAGGAATATAACACCCGCCCACTTTTTCTTGCTTTTAGAGAAAAAGAAAGCTGCCGCCGCCGCTGCCAAAATGTGACAAACGGTACCTACCAGGGTGATAAACAATGTATTGAACAAGTATCTTTCGAGCGGTACTTTAAGTTTTGATAACAAACTTGGAAGTAACGTATAGTTTGCTATCGTAGGACGCCTAACGAAAAATTTAGGCGGGAATATAAGAATTTCATCGAGTGGCTTGAAAGATGTAGCCACGCAGTAAATAAGCGGAAGTATACATACAAAACCAAATGCTAAAAGGAAGATAACAAAAATTGCGCTGACAATCTTTGAACGGGTATAACGTTTATACTGTAATTCTCCACCACCGAAGAGTTTAAAATGTTTAATTTTTTTCCACATACGTTATACCCCCTTTTACTTACCTGTACTGTCGAGCAACTTAGCAACAAGTGTACGGAACACTGCCATAAGTACGAACAGGAATATTGAAATTGCTGAAGCATATCCCATTTCCATTCGAGTATGCGCTATATCGACCAAATACATTACTATTGTATCCGCACAGTTATTAACTGTTGGATACTCACACATTGTTGTGATAACGGCACCGATTGAGAAAGAAGATGCAATCTGCATAACGGCACCGAACAAGAGAATTTCCTTCATTGAAGGCAAAGTTATGTACCAAAGCTCTTGCCAACGGTTTCTGATACCGTCAATAGCACCGGCTTCAAAGAGAGATACGTTAATACTCTGAAGACCTGCAATGTCGGCCAAGAAGGATACACCCATACTCGACCAAAGAGATACCGCAATAATAATCGGAATTATATATTCCGGTGTCTTAAGCCACTGCACCGGCTCGTTCAAGAGGCCGACACTTAAAAGTAAACTGTTTACATAACCGTAAGCATCGGCACTGAATGCTGTCTGCCAGATAAAATATGCGTTACCCGCAAGGTTAGGCGCATAGAAAAGGAATGATAAGAAGCTTCTTACCGATGGGTTGAATTCATTAATGAACCACGCAAGAACATAGGAAAGCAAGAAGCCGCCGGGTGCTGTTGCAATGGCAAAAATGATAGTGTTGGTTGCAATTTTACCGAACATATCGTCGGTTACGAACATACGAAGGAAGTTTTCAAGTCCTACAAATTTAGGAGATGATAACGAGTCATATGAACAGAATGATAAAACAAGTGATGTCAAAACAGGCAATACTGTCATTATAAAGAAGAGAATAAGGAAAGGCGCGGCAAGTACGAGCATTGAAACTTCACTACCGCCAAAAGAATTCTTATATTTCTTCTGTTTGAGATTAACATTATTAGTCAAGGCCGTATTCTCCTCTCTTTCTTGCAATTTCTTCGTCAGCAACCTTACCCCATTTAACAATCATATCCTTTGGATTTTCGTTAAGGTTGATAACATTCCAGAATGCCTGGTAAATAGAACGTGTTACATAGTAACCTCCGGGAACTTCCCTAAGTCCTTCTACGTGATCCCAACTCTGAAGGATTACGTCAAGGTCATCAGACTCCCAAGAAAGTTTCTTAACCGCTTCTACGTTTGCAGAGTCACGACGTCCAACTTCACCAAGAATTGCTTCTATCATCATAGAATATCTGCTCTGAATTGTATCGGATGTCCACCAGTTAATGAAGTCCCAGCCGATATCAGGATGTTTAGCAACTATCGGTATAACACAACACATACCGCTATCTGCTTGCGTATAGTCTATTGTGCCATCTTCGCGTTCTGTACCCGGAAGCGGAGCAATAGACCACTTACCTGTAATTTCGGGTGCTGCTTGGCTGAAGGTCGTATACTGAGCATAGGGGCTTATGCCAAGCGGCATTGTACCGTCACGGAAACGGTTATAGAAACTGAATGCCGTATCATAGCCCAAATTGGTAAAGAAGTCTGTCCAGTAAACGAAGGTCTCAACCGATTGACCTTGCGTAGCTGTGGTAGCCTTTCCGTCCGCAGTATAAAGGTCGGTACCGCGCTGCTTTAAGAAGGTCGCATAGTAGAAAACTGCACCGGCACCAGGCATACCTACTGCAAAATTCTGTCTTTGTAAAAGTGCTGTAAGATTTCTGAACTCTTCCCAGGTTTTGGGAACATCGCTCTCTGTAAGACCTAATTTTTCAAATGTATCTGTACGGTAGAACATGATATCGAAGGTCTGTGTATCGGGAATACCATAGGTCTTTCCATCCAATACATACGGGTCTATCGCACCGGGTTTAAAGCGCGTAAGCAACTCTTCATAACCGGGCATATCCTGTAATTCATACAAAGCGCCGCGCATACCGTAGTTGACCGGCTCGGTTCTCGGCTGACCTATAAGTACGTCAGGTCCTGCGCCCGAAAGAATTGCCTGAGTCAAAGTAGCACCAACAATCTGGATATTAACGTTAACATTTGGATAGAGTGTTTCAAACGAGTCTCTGACAAGCGAAGTCAAAATCTGTGTCTGATCACGACCCCATGTAACCCAAATTGTCATTGTTGTTTTGCCGTCTACGTTATCGGTAGAGTATTTATAGTCATCCATAAAGGAAACTACAAATCTTTCAAATGTGTAAACGGTTTTGTTCCACCAATTTTCCATTATCATTTCATACTCTGCATCGGGAGCCGCGAATATAATCTGGTCAATATCAAGTGGAAGTTTTGCAAGGTCTGCAATAAGAGCCGCTACAGAACAATAGTTATCGTAGTATGTAGCAACATATTTCTGTGCTGTGTAAGGATTATTGTAGAAATCATTCATAACGCGGACCATATTCTGAATTGTTGAAATGTAGGTACCGCTGGTTTCACCTGTGATTTCGGTAATCTTAGCACAAAGATTATCAAGACGTTCTATGTTTCTGAGCAATGTATCGTTGAATCCCGGAATCTGCTCAAAGAACTCATAGCTACGGCCCGTATCTATGTTGTCCCCCGTAATCATACGGATTTTTAAATACAAATCACTTAATTCGTATGTAATGTCATTGAGTTCGCGGCTGATTTCTCCAAAGCCGCCCAATGTAACGGTAAGACTTACTTCGTGTTTACCTTTTGTAAGATAAATATACGCTGTTTCATCCCCTACTTTGAATTCCTGGAATTTCCAGTTGCCACCATAGTAGAAGGAAATCTGTTCCGCTTCATTAAATGGGCTCTTGCCATCAATTTTAAGACTACGGAAGGAGTTGCCGTTAATAACCTGGTCCTGACGGAAACGGAAAGCAACCTTATAAAGACCGTCTTCAGGTACATCTATTTCCCAGAAGATACTTTCGTTCGGTGTCTGCCAACCGGTTGAACCGATATAGTTTGTAACTTCCTTAAAAGCGCCTGTCTGGTGTAAACTCTGCACACTCGGGTCACTGTTATCAATAAAAGGAGTCATTGAAGAAGTGCTCTTATACTTTGCGTTTTCGCCTTCAATTTTAATTTCTTTGCCTGTATATTTTGCATAACCTTTCTGTTCATATTCTTTTTTAGCATCAGAATACGAAACCTTCTTTTCAGGAGCAGCAAGAGTTACTGCCGCAAGATACAGTTCACCTGAACGAACCTTGACAGTAATGGTATGAGTACCAACGCTAAGCGCAACTTTAAGCGGGTCAATAAACTGACCTGTCTTATCCATTGCCTTAACGCTTCTATACATAAACGTTTCAATCTGTTCCGAAGCATAAACGTTGCCTTTGCCATCGCTTACGCCTTCAGGTTTAGCGTCCTTGAAGCTTCTTTCAAAATTAACCGCTTCCAAAGATTCATAGGGATATTTGCCATCAACCATAAATCCGAATGCAAGCGGCAGACCGCGTCCTGCAATAGGACAGTAGGTCAGCATAATTTCATACATCCCTGCCGTCTGAACATCAAAGGTATATGTAATTTCACCTTTCTCACCAAGGACTTTAACTACGCCATCCAACTTTTTACCGTTTTCATCGGTATATTCGCCTTGATTTGTAACATTTGCTTCGGCGGATACTTCGGTATAGGCGTCTGCCTTTATAACAACGTCACTTGTAGCATCGTTATAACCCGCATTTTTTTGCAAATATTCTTTGTAACTATTGTTAGTCACTGTAGTTTCGTTGACAACGGGAGCTGTTGCTATAGGGTCTTCTACTTTTGCTTCTTCAGCAGAGCAGACCGGCATCAACACCGTCAAAGAAAGGGCCAGAACTAACAATATCGCAAAGCACTTCTTCATAAATTCACTTCTCCTTCAAAGTTTTTATGCGTGTTTTATAACCCCTTTAATATAGAGACAATAAACCACTATACTTACTGTATAATAGTACCAAATAGCGCGGTATTTGTCAAGTGATTTTGAACAACTTGAGATGAAAATTTTTATGGTTTTTGTAGTGGTTTGCACAAAAAAAACCTCAAATTTTTTGCATATTTTCCAAAGTCTTACAAGTTGTGTCATGTTCCATTTTAATGCCCCATATATTGTATAAGTTTCCTATTGACAATTTTTTGTGTTCATTTATAATTAATAGTATAAAAAACTATTTTTATGATTTATAGGAGAAAATAAACATATGTTTAATATCCAAAAGCAAAAACTAGTTGTTTTCATAGCCTTAGGGCTGGTGCTTATTATCGCTTTATCAATCGGAATTGCCGCAATATTAAAGCCTAAAAAAGCCCCTGTTTCAGCCGAGTACATAACAGTTACAATAGACGATACCGTGGCCGCCACTTTTACGCTTGATAAGTTCGATTATTCGGTTATAAAGGCAGAAACCGTTAACAAAGCAGACGGTTTTTTAATTAGTGGTATAGACAATCGTATTTCCTTCCCCCAGGCTATGAATTCTTTTATAAAAGCTATGCTCGATGCCAAAAAAATAACAACCGATGAAACGGGTGTTATGCTTTTTGCCGTTGAAAGCCGAAATCAGGATGATTTCGAAAAATTAGCTAACTATTTTAGAGATGCGCTTAAAGAAAATAATTGCAAATCCCGAATTTATACACTTTACTTTAAAGTAAAGGAAAACTCAGTTTCCGAGTACGCACAACAAAAAGACGTTTCCTATGCAAAAGCATATCTGTGTAAAAAAATCGAAAGAGAAACATCTCTTAATGCTAACGAATTAATTGCTCTTTCCGTAACTGAAATAGTAGAAAAAGTTAATAATGCCGCGAAAGATGATCTTCTCAGTAAGATTGAAAGTGAAACTATTGAAGAACAAAAAAAGGAAGAAATAAAGGATAACCCGAGCGTTCCTGTGTCTTCCGGAAATATTTCGAGCGAAGACTCTTCGAATGAAAACTCTTCCAGCGAGTCAACTTCAAGCAATGACACTTCAAGTGGTAATATTTCGAGTGGTGATACATCAAGTGGCAATACTTCAAGCGGTAACACTTCAAGCGGTAACACTTCAAGCGGTGACACTTCAAGCGGTAACACTTCGAGTGGTGACACATCAAGTGGTGACACTTCTTCAAATGTTTTTACAGAAGAAACCGACAGTTCCGGTTGGATTGATGTATATTAAAGCAAAAACCTTGAGAGCAATGCTCTCAAGGTTTTATATTTTATCCCACAAGTAATGTGCTTAATGCAAAATATCCGGGTCCTACATATTCGATTTTTATTGTATGTTTTCCGTTTGTTAAATTATTATAAAAAATTCTTTCAAGACATCCTGCGGTATCCCCGCTCATATTAAAAGTTTTTTCGTTTCCGCCATCTATCCAGACCTTTATGTTGCCGTTCTTTTTTGCATTAAAAACACAACCTATAAAGCTACCTTCAAATTCGAATTCAAGTGTTGCGCCATCATTTTTGGCTGCAAGTTCTGATTTATTTCCAATCGAAACTTTAGCCGTTGCTCTGTATCGCCAGTCTTCATTATATGACAGCTTTTCGACTGCTATAGACTTTACATCTTTTATAGTAGAAGTGGTGGCGCCCGTACCTCCTATATCATGTAGTTTGGCAGTTTCCTTTTTGGCCGAAGCGAGTAATTCATCAAGCACTCGGCAGACTTCATCGCCATAAACTTTATATCCGTTATCATTCGGGTGCACCGAGTCACCGAAGTAATAATCCCACTTATTATCCGTTGTGTTTATTTTTTCAATTACTTTTTTGCCCACATCTATACAGGGGATTCCGTAATATTCTGCTACAGTACGATGTCCCTTCACATTCGAATATTCAGTATCCAATTTTGAATTATCGGTCACGAAAACGATAATTATATCCGTGTTTGCATTTTTTTCATTTATTTTACGTATCATAGCATCGATAAATGTAGCGCTCTCCATTTCGGAAAGACTGGCATAGCTATCATTTATCGCAAACTCAATAAAAACCAAATCGGGATTCTTTGCCAAAACTTCATTTTCAAGACGCGCCAGCCCCCACATTGAAGATGTGCCGCCCCTACCTGCATTTGTTTCGACAATCTCTGCCCCCGGATATTTGTCCTTTAACCATTGTGTTGTGAGTGTTCTCCACGGTTTCGTTCCACCATAGCCGTTTGTAACCGAACCGCCTATATATGCAACATTAAGTTTTTTATCTTGAGTTAAACACCTGTAGGTATTGGCAAGTGTTCTTTTTTCGCCCACAGTACCTGTATATTTAATGGCTTCCTGATTAAAAACATCCGTCACCGTCGTTTCCCCATTTCCCTGCTCGCCTATATCGTTCGGCGTTTCATTATTACAAGCAGTCATAAGTAATGCCATAACCATTACAAGAAGTAAAGAAATAATCTTTTTCATATGCATTCCTCCTTACTTAATATTACTATCTGCTACACACTTTTGCAAGAGTTGATTTTTCTTTTTCAGTATTGTATAATCGGTATGTTAGGAGATGTATATATGTTAGTTTCTTCTTGTACAAAACCTGTGACTAACTACAAAAGTCATCTGGAATGTATAAAGGACTTCGCCGATGCAGGTTTTGACTGTATTGATATAAGCCTTTTCGATATGGAAAAGGGTTGCGACAGTGTTTTTTTAAATGACAACTGGCAAAATTATGCGAAAGAACTTAAAGCAGAAGCCGAAAATCACGGAATATTTTACAATCAGGCTCACGCGCCCTATAAAATGGATATGCGGAAATATCTGCAAAGCGACTTAGCAAAGCAGGATGTTATTTTTCGACTTACTCGCGCGATAGAAGTAGCTGCTACGGTTGGAGCTGCAGCTATTGTCATTCACCCGATACACTGTTGGGAATATAGTACTTTTTCTCACGAAGAAGCATTCAGGATCAATAAAGAATTTTACGGACTTTTAGCGCCGACAGCTAAAAAAAACGGTATAAAAATTGCTATTGAAAATATGTGGGAACGCGACAAAAAAACAGGAAAAATTACTCAGAGCGTGTGCTCCGACCCAAATGAACTCGCTTACTATATAGATGAGCTTAACAAAATGTCCGATTGCTTTGTAGCTTGTCTTGATATAGGTCACTGTGTACTGACGGGAATTAGCCCTGATACCGCCATTTTTATTCTGGGCGAACGACTTGCGGCCCTGCATATACACGACAACGATTTAAAGGGTGATAAACACACTCTGCCAACTTTAGGAAAAATCGATTATTCTGCGGTAATGAAGGCTCTAAAAGAAAATAACTACCGCGGTGTGTTTACACTGGAAAGTCACGGATTTATATCCGGTTTTGATAAATCTTTCCATTCAGAAGCCCTTAAATTTGCGGTTAGTGTATCCCGACATCTGATAAATAGCGTTAATATGTAACAAAAAACTGTGTGGGTTTCCCCTACACAGTTTTTTGTTAGAAAGATTCAAGAGATTTGTTTAAAAAAGCCTTTGTTTTTTCGCTTTGTGGGTTATCGAATACCTGTTCAGGTGTCCCCATTTCTTCAATAACACCATCTGCCATAAATATAATTTTATCTGCAACATTACGGGCAAATTCCATTTCGTGAGTTACTACAATCATAGTGCTGTCCCCGCTTTTGAGACCCTTTATAACCCTTAACACTTCACCTGTAAGCTCGGGGTCGAGCGCACTTGTCGGCTCGTCAAAACAGAGTATATCAGGACTCATCGCAAGAGCTCGGGCAATAGCTACACGTTGTTGCTGTCCGCCGGATAATTCACACGGATAATAATTGGTCCTGTCTTTCAGTCCAACGCGTTCTATCAGACTGTTTGCCAACTCATTGATTTCTTCATCGGTGCCTTTCCCAAGTAAGCGCGGAGCCAGGGTAATATTATCTATTACGCTATATTGCGGAAACAGGTTGAAATTCTGGAACACAAGACCAAAATGCAATCTGTTTTGTCTGATTTCTTCATCACTTTTCTGCTCGGCACTTTCAGAATCAAAAAGCACCTTCCCATTTACCGAAATCAATCCCTTATTTGGTATTTCCAAAAAATTAAGACAACGAAGCAGCGTTGTTTTTCCCGACCCGGAAGAGCCGATAATTGCTAACACTTCACCTTTTTCAAGAGTAAAGTCTATGCCCTTTAAAATTTCGGTTTTGCCAAAACTTTTACATATATTTTTTACTTCTAATACCGACATAACTAACTCCTGAAATAGTCTAATTTTTTCTCACACTTGCCAAGAACAATAGTGAGTATACCGACAAACAAAAGGTAAAATACGCCGGTATAGAAAAGCGGCCATACAAGCGCCTTTGTTGCGGCGAGTTCCTTTGCCTGTTTAATTATTTCACAAACAACTATACAATTTGCAAGAGCTGTATCTTTGATAAGTGTAATTATTTCGTTGGACATAGGCGGTAAAATGCGCTTTACAACCTGCTTTAGGACTATTTTGCGGAAAACCTGTGACTTAGTAAGTCCAAGTACATATCCCGCCTCATACTGACCTTTTGAAATACTTTCAATACCGCCACGGTAAATTTCGCTGAAATAACAAGCATAATTCACCGTAAACGCGATAAGTACCGCCACTATTCTTCCCGCATCTTCAATGCCGTAATTTGTGAACATAAATCTGTCTATACGGCTAAACATCGGAAAATGAAACAACAGTCCCGGTACGTAATAAATTATAAATATCTGCAGCATGAGCGGAATTCCGCGCACAATCCACACGACAACTTTGGAAATAGCTTTCACAGGTTTAAATCGACTCATTGAACAAAAGGCTATAGGCAAACCAAGCGGTGCGCCGCAAAGCAGCGTCACCGCAAAGATTAGCAAAGAGATTTTGAAGCCGTCAAACAGAAAAGCTGTGACTTCTAAAAAAGACATTTTTTTACTCCGTTAAATTATTTCTGGTCAGAAAAATCTGTGATTGCAGTGTTAGAAACACCGTATTTTTCAGCAAGTTTAGCGATTGTGCCGTCAGCTGCAAGTTTTTCGAGCTGTTCGTTTACTTTTGCTGTGAGTTCGCTACCCTTCTTGAAACCGATAGCATAATACTCTACTTCGCTGGAAAGTTCTTCAACGATTTTAAGGTTAGCATAGTCACCCTTGCCGCAGTAGCTCTTTGCAAGCTGAGCATCCAATACTGCGAAATCACGTGTGCCTGAGTTTACTTCCATAAGGCAATCTGTCTGTACGCCGAAGCCCTTGATTGCAGCGCCTTCAAAGCCTTTAGCATAGGTTTCACCTGCGGAACCGCTTTCAGCAGCACCAGCTTTACCGTTAAGGTCTGCGGCTGTTTTGATTGTTGAATCGTTCTTTACAACAACAACCTGGCGGTTTTCCATATAGTTGTATGAGAAATCAACCTTGTCTGCACGTGCAATACCGTCATCATCTTTAGTGTTGCAAGTAAATCCGTTCCATACACAGTCAATAGTGTCAGAGTTTAAATCTGTATACTTGTTTTCCCATTCTATCTTCTGGAAGAGAACTTCATAACCGAGATTTGTGAAAACTGCTTTAGCAAGGTCTGTATCGAAACCGATAAGTTCGCCGTTCTCATCTTCGTAATTCATCGGCTCATATACTGTATAACCTACAACAACTGTTTCCTTCTGTTTTCCGCAACCAATCATACAGGTTGCCACCATCAATAATACCATAATAATTGCTAATAATTTTTTCATTTTTTCGTCACCTTTCAAAAATTTGTTTTTTGGTATGGTCCTATTATACTTTATCGTGCTAAAGTTGTAAAGTGTTTTTTTGCAATTTTTTTATCTTTGTGAAAACTATACAAAAAAAGTACCGCTTTACCGTATGAAAGTGGTAAAGTGGTACAGTGTTTTCCTTTATTTATAGTGTTCTCTCATTTTGTATTGCTCTTTTAATGCGTCAAAAAAACCTTCTTGCCTGTATTTTTGAATTATTTTATTTGTTTTTTTGCACATTCTATTTGATTTTTGACCAAAAACAATCACTTTGTCCAGAGTGTCAAAGGTTATTCCTATCTTATAGTTTTCATCATTCGCGTATTTTTGCGCAAAGGAACTATCCACTATAGCGACGCCAATATCTTCAATATCAAGCATCTTTACCATTTCATCATTGGTAGGATGCTTTAATATATTGCGTCGCGCCATATATTTTTCAAGCAGTTGTTGGTTTTTGCTGCCGCTTAAAATCCCTACTCTGTATTGTTTAAGATCGTCGGGAGTATTTATCTCTACATCTTCTATACGCTTATGGAGAACGACCTGAACCGATGATATGTATGCATCACTCATTATAAATTCATCTGTCAGGGCGCCGGTAGCCGACATATAACAATCAATCTCGCCTTTTTTCAACATATATTCGCGTGTTGTCGCCGTAACTTCTATATATTCAGGAATTCGGCCCATTTCACTAAACATTTTATTGGCAAATTCTATATCAAATCCGGTCCACTCTCCGTCCGCGTTTTTATAAGCCATAGGTGTTCCCGTCATAACTCCCACCCTGATGCGTTTTGGCACAAGTATACCAACCAACAGGGCCACTATTAATAAAACCGCCAATATTATACAAATCACTGTCGTTTTTTTCTTCATTTTACTGTTCCTTTATCTGAATTATCAGTCCGTTGACACCGCGTTTGCCACCCGTTGCGCGATGCGAGTGAAAATCATGCGAAAAACAGTTGGTGCAAACATCTGTTGTTTCAATATTTGTGTTTTTAACGCCGGCGTTTACTAAAATTTGTCGGTTAGCCTCCCACAAATCGAGCATAAATTTACCGTTTTCTTTCTCGGTAAATACATGCCGCATATCGAGATACTTTAACTTCTCGAATTGTTGATAAACCGGCATATCAACTTCGTAGCAACATTTGCCTATTGACGGCGCTATACCCACTATTATATCTTCGGGTCGGGATCCGAACTCGTTCTTCATCTTTTCTATAGTGACTTTCCCGATTTCAGCAACCGTTCCGCGCCAACCCGCGTGTGAAGCGGCTATAACCTTTCTTTCGGGGTCGTAAAAAGCCAAAATACAACAGTCTGCACTGTGTGTGACAAGCGCGACACCGGGCACATTGGTTACAAGGCCGTCAACATCACTGTAATCATACTCGCAGAAAATTCCCGTTCCCTTGTTTTTTTCGGTTACGGTCTTTACATTCGCAGTATGTGTTTGTTGGCTTAATACCAGATTGTTGGGATTTATACCGATTGCTTCAGATATAATCCGGTAGTTTTCTATTACCCGTTTTCTGTCATCGCCCACGTTAAAACTTAAATTCATTTTGCCGAAATAACCTTCGCTCACACCTCCGTGGCGCGTGGTAAAAGCGTGAACAATTTCACCATATTTATTAAATTTTTCAAATGTGACAAAACAAAGTGAACCTTTACGGTTCACTTTGAGAGAGTTACTTTTTAACATTTGCCGTTTCCTTTTTACTGTATTGGAAGGTAGGAACTATTTCGTGCAACAGCTCCACAACCGACTTTTTGTCATTATTTTTAGAAGCCTTGCCGATAAGTTCTAACTTTTGTTCGAAATCAGGAATATCTATTTCAATCTGTTTGCCGATAAATATTTTCTTGCTCTCGGTAGATTTGAGACCTTCTTCCGACATAAGTAATTCTTCAAAAAGTTTCTCGCCGGGGCGGAGACCTACGAATTTAATCGGCATTTCGGTATATGGCTCATACCCGTAAAGGCGAATAAGATTTTCTGCGAGTGTGGTGATTTTAACTGGTTCACCCATATCCAGTACAAATATTTCTCCACCCTTTGCTAAATTGCCGCATTCAAGCACAAGCGACACCGCTTCGGGTATTGTCATAAAGTATCTTATAATATCAGGGTGTGTGACGGTTACAGGTCCACCCGCCTCAATTTGCTTTGAAAAAAGCGGAATAACCGAACCGTTAGAGCCTAACACATTACCGAATCGTACCGCAACATATTCTGTGTTCTCGCGCGTCTGTGACATATACTGCATTACCATCTCACAGCAACGCTTTGATGCACCCATTACATTTGTAGGATTAACCGCCTTATCGGTTGATATAAGCACCATCTTATCGGCATTAAACTCACTAGCCAATTTTGCCACATTGTATGTACCAAAAACATTATTTTTGATTGCTTCTTCGGGATTGTCTTCCATCAGTGGCACATGCTTATGCGCTGCCGCGTGGAAAACTATGTCGGGCATATACTTTTTAAACAGACATTTCATCTTACTATAATCTCTTACCGATGCTATTTCGGTGGAAATCAAGTTGCCGTAACCCGAACGTATAAGTTCTTGTTGTATCTCATACGCGTTGTTTTCATAAATATCAATCATTACGAGTTTCTTAGGGCCAAAACGCACTATCTGACGGCAAAGCTCACTACCTATTGAGCCTACACCGGTAACAAACACCGTTTTGTTGTTCAAAAACTCAGCTTTGCCCTGGTCGTTCATTTTTATTACATCACGACCAAGCAGGTCTTCAACATTTATAGACTTGACCTGCGGCAACACTTTGCTTGAATGGTTATATTCAAGCAAAGAAGGAACCATTTTAATATTACAGTTTGCCAGGGAGCAGAGCTTCAATATCTGCGTTTTCTTTTCTTCAGGACAGGAAGGTATCGCAAATATTATTTCTTCTACCCTGTATTTTGCGCAAAGTTGTGGGATAAGTATTGTCGGACCGTAAACGTGTACCGTATCTATATTTGTAGATATCTTTTGCGGGTCATCATCAACAAAGCCGATAACCCTATACTTATTATCGCTTGAGTGCTTGATTTCACTAAGCACAGCACAACCCGTAACACCCGCTCCCACAATAAGTGTGGCGGGGTGTTTGCGCATCTCGAGATAATGAAAAAATTTATTTACAAGCAAATGATAAATCATACGTTCAACAACTATTGCAACAACGCCTATTATAATTGACACCGTTGTAAATTGAACATATAAATCTTTTTTCAGAGCTGCAAACAAAATAAGATATGCTATTTCCGACGCTAAATACCCGCCGATGCAACGAATAAAATCGGAAATATAGCCCACTACATAAAACGAGCGGTAACAACCGAAAATAGCCATACCCAAGATACCAAAAACTATATAACCTGCAAGATAAATCGGTAATTCCGGGCGCATTATATCGGTTTTGCCGCTTATAAAGACCCATAAAAAATATGCTAAAACTGTGGAAACAAATAATACCAGAATATCAACTAATCCAAGGAGCAATCGCTTGTAGTCAAATTTTTTATTTGTTTTCATTTTTCTTACCCAACCTATTTATTATTACTGTTTATATATGCGCTGTCATCATAACTGCGATATCTGTAGCGGTTTTTATATTTATACTTGTATTTGTATTTTTCACCATTTTTAATATCAAGCGCATTGATAACCACGCCAAGTATACGAACGTTTGAGAACTCAATACTTGAAACCGCCATTTTAAATTCTTCGTGGTATGTTTTACGATCTTTAACTACCAACAAAATACCGTCTGTGCGTGGGGCCACAACAATCGAGTCGGAAACAATATTTACAGGCGGAGTATCTATAATAATATAATCGTACTCTTCTTTTAATTTTTTTACAAGCTCATCAAACTCATTACTTGCGAGTAATTCTGTAGGGTTTGGCGGGGTGGGACCCGAAGTCAGAATATCAAAGAACGGATTTATACTGTTTATAGCTTCTTCGGTACTGCAGAAACCTACCAACACACTTGAAAGGCCTTTTGAATTCTGCAAATGCGCTCTTTTATGAATAATAGGTTTGCGAAGGTCAGCGTCTATAAGCAGTGTTTTACTACCGAGTTGTGAAAAAGAACTGGCAATATTAAGCGCGGTAGTTGATTTACCATCACCTGGATTGGCACTCGAAACAGTTATAACTTTGCCTTTTTGTTGCGCCAAGACAAACAAAAGGTTAGTTCTTATGGTGTTGTATGCTTCTACAACTGCAAATGGAGTATGTTGTGCCTTTGCTTCTGTCTTGTTATTGTTTTTCGGCATAAGAATAACCCCCTTGCGAATCAGAATTTTCAAAGTTTGGTACGCTTCCTAAAATTGGAATATTATAACATTCGGTAAAGTCGCCTATTCCCTTTATTGTTTTATCATTCAAATCTATAAAGAGGGCTATAAGATAAGAAACCGCCGCTCCTATTACAAAGAAAATAGCTGTATTAAAAACGGTTCTTGGATACACCTTTGGAGCCTTTTCGGCTACAGCAGTAATCATAACCTTTGCCGTCGGCATATATTCATTAAGATAATCGGGCGCCATATTTACCATAGTATTGGCAATCCTCTGCGCTTCTTCAGGTGATTTATGATTTACCGAAATGTTTAGGAACAAATCTTCTTCACGATTAAGTGCAACCGAAACATAACCGCTCAACTGGTTATATGTATACTTGTTATCCAACTTTTCGGCCAAAGATTTATAAAAGTCTTGTGTTTCAAGAAGGCTTTCGCATACTTTTGCAAGATAAATAGATGACTGTATGTCACTTCCGTTTATTTTGGAAATGTCATTCGGGTCATACGCACCGTTACCTTCAATAATTACAGCACCGTTACTGACAATAATCTGAGATGACGCTTTATATAACGGTTCGACAAGAAAATAGCAGTATCCGAAAGCCGCCGAAGCAAAAATTACTGCAGCGAGAATTACGATCAACAGTCTGCGTACAAGCAGTCGCGCCAAATATTCAATGGTTATTTCGTTCATATTTATTCGCCTTTCTTTTAAAATTCTATACCATTTGCATAATAATCAACCTTAATTATACAACTATATATCCTTTTTGACAAGTGGAAATTATTTAAAGCCGCACGAACAAAGTCTTCTGCTCGGTATATATAACCATCCCCGGTTTAGCCCCCGATGGTTTTTTTACATTTTTCACCTTTGTATAATCTACCGCAACGATACCTGCGGCTGCGGCCGAAGAATTTTTTGCGGCTATTTTTGCGGCAAATTCAATATCAGCATTACTCACTGCTCCGCCATCGGCAATAATTACAACGTGTGAGCCAGGAGCGTCCTTTGTATGAAACCATAAATCGTTTTTAGATGCCGTTTTCAGTGTCAATAAATCGTTCATCCGATTATTTTTTCCAAACAAAACTTTTAGTCCTGTAGGAGCGACGGCTTCACCAAAGGTTTGTTTTTCATTTTGTCTTTTAAAACCCAGAGGGCGTTTTACATATCCACCCGTCGCCAATTCATCGCGAATATCGGATATATCGGCAGCGTTTTCGGCACGGGAAAGTGCATCGAGTACTGTATCCAGATACTCTATTTCCCGTTTGTCCTGTTCTATAAGTTTTATAAGTGTCTGTTCTGCAGTGTGGCTTTTTTTATAATCCTTAAAATACTTTGCCGCGTTAGCCGCCGGGGAAAGCGCCGGATTAAGCGGTATTTTCACTTCCCGCATTTCTTCATCATAGAAATTAGGCACCCGTGCCACCGACTGTCCGGCGGTTATCAAATGCATATTTGCCTTTATCAGTTCACCGTATATACGTAATTTCTCGCGGTCTTTGGTTTTTTCAAGGTCGGTCTCTCGCGATGCCAACCGCTTTTGTGCACGTGAAGACAAATTTGAAATAAGTTTTAATATGTCGCCCGACTGCTTATTTATGCGTTGACGCGCTGCCCGTGCGGAATAGAATTCTTCCAGCACCTTACTGTAACTTTCCGATATTTTACACGATACAGAACTTCCATACTGCGAAATTTCAGTAAATGTAAAATCCATATCGGTGCCATCTGGTTTTTTCAAAATCAACGGTGCACCGCACGAAACCAGGTCGTTTCTTATTTTATCGAGCCGTTTTTCTAATATGTTTTTGTGATAGCCTGTCAGCTCAGACACCTTCATATTTTCCATACCGCCCGCCGCCTCGCGACAAATAAGCGGTGAAAATCCTTCTGCCGACTGTATAAGTGCTTTCTCGATTGGTAAATCGGATAACCTGAAAGTTTCAGCCAATAAATCCGTTATAGAACTCTCCAAAAGATTTATACGGCTTGGCCTGTCGGGGTACGAATATATAGCGCCCGGATGAATAATACGTGAAGAATTTTCAATACTGCTGCGGTGAACCGCATCGATTATTTTGCCGCCGATCACCAATATTATATTAGGACGTGTGCTTATTAATTCCACTATTATCTCGGGATATACCGTATCCCCCATCTCGTTTTTGGCTATGGTTTTTATAACCATTACCCTTTCAAGCCCTATTTGTGTAACGTCGGTTATTTTGGCCGAAGTCAGATGCTTTCTGAAAAGCATACAAAGAACAGGCGGTTGCATGGGATTTTCGTACTTTTCTTCGGTAAAAAGTATGCGCGGTGTGCTTGATGCAGAGATTAAAAGCCGCCTGTTTTCTCCCGGGCGGCGCAAC
Source organism: Acutalibacteraceae bacterium (assembly GCA_045613385.1). Taxonomy (GTDB): domain Bacteria; phylum Bacillota; class Clostridia; order Oscillospirales; family Acutalibacteraceae; genus SIG565. The sequence goes on from JAZLAW010000009.1 coordinate 25,834, forward strand.
GATAACACCAACTCATCCGTTGTCGGTTGGTGTATTTTTTCTATCATCATACCTTCTGTACTTTTAAGTTCTTCTGTCAGCTTATGTAAAAACAACCCATCAAGCGCCATTTAACGTTCTCCCAAAAAACCTTTCACTTCTTCGGCTAATTTTTTATAATATAGGTATTCATTTTGTTTTTCTCGTACCGCCATTAAGGAATCGCGGCAGTCGCACAAAATTTTTAACTGTTTCCGTAAAAATGCAGCATCGGTCTGGTTTTCGGGATTTAGTTTTCCGATGTACAAATCGCATTCGTTATACTGTTTTGGACTGCCACGAAAAACCGCCTTTATAACAGTATATATTTTTCCCGTGTCGAAAACTGCCGATTCCGTTACTATTTCAAAATTATTGTTGTAAAGATACCGTCTTAACTCGTGAGCCGAAGTCATAGGCTGCAAAATAAGAGAGTATCTGCTGTCTTTTATCCACTCGGCGCGTGATAAAATACCCGCTATAACTTCTCCGCCCATTCCCGCAATTACCGCGATATCTATTTCATCTTTGTCTATTCCACCAAAACCGTCCGATAAACGAGTTTCTATCTTACAGCATCCCGCTTTTTCAATGTTTTTTCTGGCACAAGCCAGTGGTTTTTCATTTATGTCACAGGCTATTATTTTTTTAGCCCGCTTGTTTTTTTCCAAAAAAATAGACAAATAGCCGTGGTCGGTACCTATATCGGCTATACGTGCGTCACAGTCTACCAACCCGGCAATTTTCTCAAGCCTTTCGCTTAAATGCTGCATTTTAGTCACCGAAATATTCGTTGAGCTTTGCTACAAGCGCATCACAATCGGTGCCGTGTACTTCACAAGCCTGTTCGATGGTCTCGCCGCGTGAAGCCGGGCAACCAAGGCAGTGCATACCGATTTCAAAAAAGAATTTGGCACAACCTGTATCCATATCGAGTACATCGCCAATACACATATCTTTTGTAATTTTCATAATAATTCCCCTTAATATTTATTAGAACAACTTAGGTCCTTTATTTATATCACTTCTGCCGTGATTGTAGAGTTTACGGTTGTCCATCATCCAGAGTTTACCCGTAAAATCACCTTCAGCAGTGCTTTCACACGCTTCGCGCATCTCAAAAATTCTCGCATCCATAAGGTCGAGTTGACTCAGAAGTTCCGCTTCCAGAAACATCGGTCTCACCGCAGCGCCGAATTCCGGCTCACCGTGGTGAGAAAGTATCATATGCTCAATTAACATAGATTTTTCCATCGGAATACTCAACTCTTCCGCCGCCTTACGCACCACAATAGCGCCTTCGGTTAGGTGACCAAGCAGATTTCCGCGTGTTGAATATCCTGTTGCTATACCCGTTTCACCCACCTCAAATTCAGTAAGCTTCGCAATATCGTGCAACATAGCCCCCGAAATTAAAAGGTCGCGGTCGATAAACGGATAAACTTCGCTAACTTTTTCAGCCAATCTAACTATTGAAAGCGTATGCATAAGCAGTCCGCCGCGCACCGCGTGGTGCAACTTGAATGCGGCAGGCCAATAAAGAAGTTTAAGTCTGTTCGCATTTAGTATGTGCGTAACCAGTCGGGATAAATCTTTATCTGCAAAATTTTCGGCTAAAGAAAACAAGGCGTCATACATTTCTTCGGCATCATAATCGGCACTCTTGACAAAGTCTTCCACACGCACTCCGTCACCATCTGTAGCTTTTCTTATGCGGTCGATACGCAGTTGGTCGGCACCTGCATAAACGGTTATAACACCGCGCACCTTTACAATCTGATTGGCTTCATATTCACCGTGAAGTTCAGGCACATATCCCCAGAGTTTTGCATTTATATCACCTTCGGCATCACCTATAGTGATATTCAGATAGTTGTCCCCCTTCGATGAATTTCTTACTTCCACCGACTTTATAATACAAAAGCCTTCAACCGTTCCTTTATTGTCCAACGCATTAAATTTCATATAATATTCTCCTGAAATTCAGTATATATTAATTATACTATAATTATTCTGTTTATGCAATAAACATTTATTTTGAAAAATGTCTTGACAAAAAAAGACCTGTGTGTTATATTATTTAGGCATTAATTTGCTGGTGTAGCTCAGTTGGTAGAGCAGCTGATTTGTAATCAGCAGGTCGGGGGTTCGAGTCCGTCCACCAGCTCCATAAAAACGCATCCATCGTAAGATGGGTGTTTTTTTATGCTTTTTTGTATGACGGACTCGAAGCCCGAGCAATAAAAAAGCGGAGACTTTTTTGTCTCCGCTTTTACTTTTCTATTTCTTCAAGCGCTGCTTTTACCGCAGCAATTACAAAAGCCGAAAAAGTACAATCTTTTCCCTGTATAGCATTTTCAACCTTTTCTATAACATCATTTGGAAATCTAATTGTTTTGTTAGTTGTTGACGGTATTATCGGTATTTTGAAATTTCCCATATGCCATTCTCCTTTGCAATGCAAGTGCATTGCTTTTAGTATACGAAGATTTCTTTTGGAAATATGCATTGCGTTTGCAATGCATATTTTGTATAATAGTATTAAAGGAGATGGTTTTATGGCTGAGTTTTGTTTGGAATGCTTTAACCAACTTTTCAATAAGAAACTCAAGAAAAGAGATGTTGTTTTATCGTGGTTTAAAGAACGTTGTGAAGGTTGCGGAAAAATTAAGCGGGTTGTAGATAATGTAAAAAAAGACGACTGTTTATTCGGCTTTTTCCCACGTTAAGCCCTATTTCCCCCTGAACAAAAAAGCTCCAAGCTGTAAGCTTGGAGCTTTTGATTTAAATATACTTGTAAATGGTAGTTGTCTTATACTCTTCACCCGGACGGAGTACTGCAGACGGATATTCCGCGCAGTTTACTGCATTGGGGAAGTTCTGTGTTTCGAGTGCTATACCGTTAGGGTTGCCGGTATAAATCTGCATACCGGGACAGTCACTTATAACTTCCATAATAAGACCTGTTTCTTCGCTTTCGATAGATGCAATTTTGCGAAGGCCCGTGCCGTTAAGCACAAAATTTTCATCGAAGCATCCGCGTTCGGATAACACCTTATCTGCGCTTAAGTCACAGATGAACGGTTTTGGAGTTCTGAAATCAAACAATGTGTTTTCAACATCCATAAATTCGCCGTGCGGGATAAGTTCACTGTCAACAGGTGTTATTTTATCGGCGCCTATGAACAGTTTAAGGTCATCAGTTGTTTTGTCAACGCCTTTTACATTAAAGTAAGAGTGGTTTGTAAGACTCACTACAGTAGGTTTATCGGTTACTGCCGAATAATCAATCCTGATACTGTTGTCTTCGAGCGTGTATGTTACGGTAACATCCAGTTCGCCGGGGAAACCTTCTTCACCATCGGGGGAAGAATAAAACAATTCAATACTGCTATCGGTAACATTTTTTACTGTCCATATTTTACGGTCAAAGCCTTCCATACCGCCGTGTAAAGTGTTTCTGCCTTCGTTCTGGCTAACATTATATTCAATGCCGTCGAGTATAAATTTGCCACCTTCGATACGATTGCCGAAACGGCCGATAATAGCGCCGTAAAAACTTTTACCCGCTATGTACTGTTCTAAAGTTTCATAACCAACTACGGTTGAAATCTTATTGCCCGACTTGTCCTTTACGCGAATGTCGGTAATAATACCGCCGTAATTGATAATATCTGCTTCGATTTCACCGCAAGACAAAAAGTATTTATATACTTCTTTGTCTCCGATTTTTCCAAACAATTCTTTTTTCATTTTAATTCCCCCGTATTAAAAACTTTTATTATATTTTTTTCCGAAAAATTTAGCGCTCAGAAAACCAGTGATTTTCCTTCCCCAATCGATTTTCTCGGTATACATTATGGGGCACTCGATATATTCGTAGTTGTGAGTATTTATAAACACATCGAGCAACAACTCACTCACTCTGCCGTAAAATCTGGAATGAAAAACATCGTAATCAGCTTCTTTAAAGCGTTCTTCAAGACAAAACAGAATATCGAAAAGCCACTCGCAGTATTTATCCGATATATCCTTTTTCATAATGTACATATTAAACATATGCGCACTTGTTCTCTTTTTAAGTTTATCAAATTCGGAAAGATATTTGGGATATTTTTCTGCTAAAATTTCACGCGTGGCATCAAGCGGCTCGGGATGAAGGGTATGCACATAGTGAGAATAAAGATTTTCAATATAATACTTTCTTTTTTTAGGTAATATTATATCGGTATTTTTGAGTAACCGTTCCACCGTTTCTTTTTTTAAGATTTCTTTTTTACCCTTTTCTTTAAAATGTCTGCGATAATGAGCAAGTCCCAAATAGTCGCACTCTAAATTTTTCCATCCCCAATAAAGACCGGTGAGTTCGCAAAAACAAGGATTTTTATATGATATATTATCCCCCGTGTCATCGCGCGAGAAACCAATGTCTTCCTTGTCATGCGCACCGACCTGAAGCGGCAGATAACATTCATCTTTCGGCATAGAATATTTCTTATGCGCCGCTACGATAATTTTAATATCCATTATTCCGCGCCATCCTTTTTAATTACTTTATAAAATGTTTTAAAAAGGATTTGTAAATCCAACAACGTGCTTTTATGTTTGCAGTAATATTTTTCCATAACAAGTCGCTCAGCAAAGTCGGTATTGCTTCTGCCGTTTACCTGCCAATAACCGCTAATTCCGGGTTTACAGGTAATAATAAGGTCGTAACCTTCGCCCATCTCTTCCCTTTCGCGCCACAAATACGGTCGCGGACCGACAAGTGACATTTTGCCAAGCAAAACATCGAAAAATTGCGGTATTTCATCAATGGAATAATTGCGAATAAATTTGCCCACTCGGGTAATTCGCGGGTCATTTTTAAGCTTTTTGTATTGCTCATACTCTTTTCTTGCCGCTTCATCTTCCATAAGCAACTTTTCTAAAGCCTGGTCGGCATTTTTCACCATCGAACGAATTTTATGAATTTTGATTTTTTTGCCGTTCTTACCTATTCTTTCTTGTGTGAAAATAAGTCTTCCGGCATCACCGCAACAAATAAAAGCAATTTTTACAACAATTAAAACGGGTATGAGAATTACACACCCTACAATTCCACCCAATATATCTATAAAACGTTTAAAAAAACTGTAACAAAAGTCTTTAAACGCAATCGGTGTTTTGTCGTTTTGTCTGCTCATTTTTTGTTCCCCAATCGGTTTGATTAGTTTAATCTTATTATATATACTTTGTGCAGTTTTGTCAATTTTAACCTTATCTCGCGTTGACTTTATTTTTTTATTAAGGTATACTGTATTTATAACTTTTATTGGGGGTTATAGTATGGAGTTGTCATTAATTTATAATGCGCCCAAAAATGAAAAACCGTTAGATAATCTTGTGACCGACGGTGGTTTTTGCTCTATTTTCCGTACCGTTGCCTGTGTGGGTGACAGTTTATCTTCGGGTGAACACGAATCGTGCGATGAAAACGGAAAGGTTGGCTGGAACGATTATTTTGAATATTCTTTTGGGCAATATCTTGCGCGTATGGCGGGAACTACTGTGTACAACTTTTCCTGCGGCGGCATGAGTGCTAAAGACTATGTAAACGGTTGGGCCGAAAGCAAGGGCTATTGGTCGAAAGATTTGGCGGCTCAGTGCTATATAATGGCTTTAGGTGTCAACGACCTTAAAACAATAGACGTCGGCGATATAACCGATGTTGATACAAACGACTATAACAACAATAAAGATACTTTTATAGGCCACTATGCCAAGATTATACAAAGATATAAAGAAATTCAGCCAAAAGCGAAGTTTTTCCTTATGACAATTCCGCTTTATTCTTCGGATGAAAAAAATGAAAAACGCGACGCCCACGCCGAAGCGCTTTATAAATTAGCAGAACTTTTTGATAACACATATGTTTTGGATTTCCGTAAATACGCCCCTGTTTACGATGAAAATTTCAGGGATTTATTCTTCCTTGGTTGTCATATGAATGCCGCGGGATATCTTGTTACCGCCAAAATGGTGGCTTCGTATATTGATTACATCATCCGACATAATATGGATGATTTCAGACAAGTTGGTTTTATTGGCAAAGGAACATATAACGCTAAATATAAATGGTGATGAATAAATGTTTAATTTTTTCGTAACGAACGATGCTCGTAATGGTGACACTTTCGTAATTGAAAACGGTGATTTTAACCACATAAAAAATGTTCTGCGTATGAAAACGGGGGATACTTTTTCGGTAAACTGTAATGGTGAAAACTATCTTTGTGAACTGTCATCTTTTGAAAATGATTATCTGGTTGCCAGAATAAAAAAAGAAGGATTTCTTGATACAGAGCCAAATATTAAAATTTATCTTTTTCAGGGACTACCCAAAGCCGATAAGATGGAGCTTATAATTCAAAAAGCAGTTGAACTCGGAGCACACGCCGTTATACCGACCGAGATGGAGCATTGTGTTGTAAAACTGGACGAAAAAAAGAAGCCGTCAAAGGTTGCCCGTTGGCAGTCGATTAGCGAGAGCGCCGCTAAACAGAGTAAAAGAAATATAATACCGCACATACACGATGTGCTCTCTTATAAATCGGCTCTCGAGTTTGCCAAAACGCTTGATTTAATTCTTGTCCCCTATGAAAACGAACAGGGTATGAAATCTACCAAATCAGCTATGAAAGAAATTAAAAGCGGTATGTCGGTGGGAATTTTTATCGGTGCCGAAGGCGGATTTTCCAAGGAAGAAATAGCCGCGGTACAAGATATCGGAGGCAAGACAATCTCTCTTGGTAAACGCATTTTGCGGACCGAAACCGCCGCTATTACCGCGGTGTCTTTATGTATGCTTTATGCAGAAACGGAACTCGACTGATATGAAGAAATTACCGACAGAATTTATACTTCGCATGAAGACGCTTTTGGGTGAAGAATATAATTTATTCGAGCAATCATTAAATTCCGAACCCGTAAAAGCCTTTCGCGTAAATACCGATAAAATTTCCCTTAAAGAGTGGGATAAAATCAATATTTTCGGGCAAGAAAAAATACCCTTCACCGAAAACGGCTATTATCTGCAATATGAAAAAGTGGGCAACCACCCGTATCATAAAGCAGGTCTTATTTATGTGCAGGAACCCGCAGCTATGGCACCTGCCGAAAGCATTGATATCGAAAAAAACTGGAAAATTATCGATATGTGCGCCGCGCCCGGCGGCAAAAGTACGCAACTAAAAAACAAGTTGGGTGAAGGTGGCACACTTATAGCAAATGAAATCGTTCCTTCGCGTTGTAAAATACTTACGGGGAATATTGAACGGCTTGGACTTACGGACACGGTTACCACCTGTATGGACACTTTTTGTCTTGCAAAAACTTTCGGCGCCGAATTTGATATGGTTATGTGCGACGCCCCCTGCTCAGGCGAAGGAATGTTCAGAAAAGAGCAGGCCGCCATAGATGAATGGAGCACAGAAAATGTTCTGGCCTGTGCTAAAAGACAGGCGGAAATTTTAGATAATGCGGCTCTCCTTGTTAGAAGCGGCGGATGCATTGTATATTCTACCTGTACCTTTTCCTTGGAAGAAAACGAAATGACGGTTGACAAATTCCTATCGCGCCACCCTGATTTTGAAATTATTGAGACCACCGACAGAGTTAAAGAAAACAGTTCGGACGGCATAAACTATCACGGCTGCAAAAGTGATAAATTACATTTTGCAAGGCGTTTTTATCCGCACAAACATAAGGGTGAAGGACAGTTTGTGGCGGTACTCAAAAACACCGGCGAAAAAGGGGAAATCAAGAAAACAAATGTTAATCAACCCCTGCCCGAAAAAATCGTGTATGATTTTTTAGATGAAACTTTAGAAAATTACGATAAACAAAAAGTAATTTCAAAAAACGGAACGCCGATATACTTTGGCGGTGCCTTTTGTGTATCAACGGCGCCCACCTTTTCTTGCGGAGTTACGATAGGTGAAATTCGCAAAAATTATATCGTTCCGCACCACCAGTTTTTCTCAGCTATGGGGCAATATTTCAAGCGCAAAATAAATCTTGATGCAAATAGTCCCGAACTGCAAAAATATCTGCGCGGCGAAGAAATTGCGGCAGATATCCCTAACGGTTGGGCAGCGGTTACTGTAGCGGGTGTTTCACTCGGAGGTGTAAAGGTTGTAAACGGTATAGCTAAAAACCATTATCCAAAAGGACTAAGAATAAATTAAAACAAGGTATCGGTTGATACCTTGTTTTTTTATTTCTTATTCGCATTGGCAGGACCGTCAAGCAGTCTGCCATCGGCGGAAAATCGTGAGCCGTGACAAGGGCAATCCCAACTGTGCTCCTGTTTATTCCATTTGAGTGCGCAACCCAAATGCGGACATCTCGGTGTGGTAGGGGTTATAAGATTTATTGCCGATTCTAACGAATTCACCGCTAACTGCGGGTGCAGAATACTGCGGGATGGAGAAAACAGTTTTTCAAATTTATTCTCTTTCCCCCTTACCAAATCGGTTAGTATGGTCGCCGCCGATAGAGCCGATGTCATTCCCCACTTGTTAAAACCCGTTGCTACGAATATATCGGGAGTGTTTTTACTATATCGTCCTATATACGGCATACCGTCAAGTGTCCTACAGTCCTGTGTAGCAAAACGGCAAATTTCCTTTTGTTTTGGGAAGAATGATTTTTTAAAGTTTTCAAGGGATACGTAGCCACCGCCTTTTTTACCCGTTCTGTGTGAGCCGCCGCCTATTATAAGAGTATTTTTATAGTTTCTGAATGACAAACCCGTAAGTTTTTCATCTACATACATACCACCGATATCGGTATCGCACTCAATAGCCAGATTGTAAGAGCGGTGCTGATACATTTTTAAAAAGTAGACCCCGTGTTTATTTAGAAACGGAAAATGCGTAGCCACTATTACTTTATTGGATTTTACACTGCCGTTTTCGGTAAACCACATCCCATTTTCATAATGTGTAACCCGTGAATTTTCGTAAATATTCAAATCCTGTGATATTGCGGACAAAAATTTAAGCGGATTAAATTGCGCCTGATTTTTTATTTTTATAGCACTCTTTACCGCTACAGGTAAAGGGATTTCTTTGAAAACCTCGGTATCTACGCCTATTTGAAAAAGAGCGGTGGCTTCCTTTGCTATTTTTTTAGTATCATCGGTTGTGAACACTACCGAATCTTTATTTTCAAAATCACAATCTGTTTTTTTGGCTATTTCTCTGTATAAATTCAAAGCATTGTTATTGGCTTCAAAATAAAGACGTGCCGCATCTATGCCGTACTTATCGGCAATTTTTCCGTATATAAGACCGTGCCCGACCGTTATTTTTGCAGTTGTGTTTAATGTAACGCCGCTACAAATTCTATCAGCTTCAAGCAATATATAATCTACCCCTGCGTTTTTTAGCCGTTCCGCGCAAAGTAAACCCGTAATACCGCCGCCAATAATAAGAACATCGGTGGTTTTGTGCCCTTGCAGTCTGTCGAACTTTTTAAAATTTACGTCATTACACCATAACTCGTTTAAAATAATAATTCCCCCAGAAATAATTATCACATAAAAACCGTTTTTTCTTTCGGTCACTCCGCAAAACAAATTCGCATATATTATTGTAGGAGGTGACTTGCATGTCTTTATGTAATTGTGAAAACCGTTGCAGTAGTGTCAGTCTCGCGGTAGTTGGCAGTCTTATTATAGGTATTATAACCGCTTTTCTCAGAATTACTGCAGTAGTTATAGAAACACCCGCGTTCCTTTGGGTTGTTCTGGGTATCGCCGTAGTTTATCTTCTCGGATTATTGCTCGCTTCTCCCTTTATATCTCGCTGCGGCTCTTGCAGATGCCTTTGCACAACGCTTGGTGCGGTGCTAATCGGTATTTTAGGCGCGGCATTAATTTCAGTTATTCTCTTGGCTGTTACTTTCGCCGCTACAAGTGTCATCGGTGCTATCTTCTTAGGGTTGCTTCTCTTCTTTATTTCTCTCACCCTGTCGGGCACTGCCGTACTTGTAAAATGTATTATTAACTGCGATTAAAAACAAAAAAAGCAGGGTTAAAACCCTGCTTTTTTATTTGATTATTTCTCCGACACCCGAGAAAACATATTTAGGTCTGTATGGGAATTTGTCTATATCTTCGAGTGCTGTAACTCCACTTAATACCAGTATAGTATCAACATTTGACTCTATTCCCGCGATAATATCGGTGTCCATCCTGTCCCCTATAAATGCTATGTCTTCGCTGTGACAGTCAAGCTTTTTAATGCCGTGACGGAGCATTACCGGATTGGGCTTTCCAACAAAATAGGCTTTTTTACCGGTCGCGATTTCAACAGGTGAAATAAGTGCTCCGGTTGCGGGCATAATGCCCTTTTCGGTAGGTCCTGTAATATCGGGGTTTGTGCCTATAAGTCTCGCACCTGCGAGAACAAGGTTTACCGCCTTTTCCAGTTTTTCAAAACTGTATGTTCTCGTTTCCCCTACTACTACGTAATCAGGATTTACATCATTCATATAAATACCCTGGTCATAAAGTGCCTTCGAGAGTGCCGCTTCGCCGATTACATAAGCGGTGCAATCAGGTTTCTGACTTTTAAGAAACGCCGCGGTCGCCATAGCACTTGTATAAAAATGGTCCGCCGATACGGTAAGACCCATTCTCTCTAACTTCATACTTAATTCGTGCGGGGTTTTCTCAGGACTGTTTGTCAAAAACACAAATCTTTTATCATTATCTATCATCCAGTTGACAAACTCTGCAACACCCGGAAGAATTTTATTGCCGTGATATATAACACCGTCCATATCACATATAAATCCGATTTTTTCTTTTATGCTTTTCATTTTAGTCTCCTTTTTATGTTCGCTAACGGTGTTTTTATTTGTTAAACACCCAGTATTTCATTACGCCAAGACATTCCCTTAAAGTGCCTGGTACTATCGAGTGCCAACGCGTTGTACTGTGTTTATGCGTAATGTTGCAAAAGCCCGCCGTTTTAGCAATAGCACCTGCTCTGTAAATATGATATTCATTTGTTATATATGCTATGGTGTACTCATTTCCAAACTTTTGGTCGAGTATTTCTTTAGAATACACAAAGTTTTCAAATGTACTTGTTGCTTTTTCTTCTTTTATAATTTTTTCTTTTGGCACACCTTTGCCTATAAGATATTTTTCCATCGCTGCGGCTTCGGTTATGTTTTCTTGTAAACCCTTACCGCCCGTTACGACAATTACCGCTTTTTCATTTTGCTCATAATATTCCACCGCTGTATCAAGTCGGTCGGCAAGTACTGCACTAGGCCTGTCTCCATGCACTGCGGCGCCTAAAACTATAACAGCATCTTCCTTTTTTGTAATATTGTCTGATGAACCGAAAATAAGCAAAAAAGCAATAAAAGCAACAACCACCGCTATACCTATGCCAAGTATCCAAAATATAAATATAGGTGTTTTTTCCAAAACGGAACGTGGTAATATACCAATCGTCAAAAGCGCCGCACCGAGAAGAAAGGTCAACAAAACTCCCGCATTAAAATTTGATACCAGCGATATACCTATACCATTAACCGTAACGGCGGCGCCTATTATTAAAAGAATTATTTTTATAATTATATTCACAAAATCACCGAATAAATAATAGCATATTTCCTATACTTTTTCAATATAAAAAACCGTAGGCAAAGCCTACGGTTTTTTATTATGCTAATATTTTCTCTCTTTTTCTTTTTATAATCTGTATTACTGCTACTACCGCCACAAGAGCGACACCTATACTGTCGGTAACGATACCGGGGTATATAAGCAGGAGTCCTCCTACCGCCGAAATCACTCTTTCGTACCAGCGCATATTTTGTAAGAAATAGCCTTCAAGTGCAGCAGATACCGCAAAGATGCCTACAAAAGAAGTAATGCAAATAAGTATTACTTCGGGGAACGATGTGTCAATAAACAACATTGCGGGATTGAGTGCAAATACGTATGGCACTATGAATGCGCCGATGGCAAGTTTTGTTGAAGTGATAGCCGTTTTCATCGGGTTTGCTCCCGCTATTGCGGCACCCGCATACGCAGCCAATGCCACAGGCGGAGTTAAGTCTGCCACAATACCAAAATAAAATACAAAGAAGTGCGCGGCTATCATCGGAATGCCCATCTGTACAAGAATCGGTGCACAGGTTGCTGCCATAATACAATAGTTTGCCGTTGTGGGAACACCCATACCGAGCACTATACAACAAAGCATTGTAAGGAATAACGCTATTATTACCTTACTGCCGGCTAAAGCCACTATTCCGTTAAAGAGCATATATGCAAGTCCTGTAACGCCGATTACGCCAGCAACAATACCGGCAACGCCACAAGCCGCCGCAACGGTGATCATGCCTTGACCGCCTGCCGCTAAGGCTTCGAGCAATTTCATAGGTGTCATACGGGTTTCTTTTCGGAACATACTTACTATAATTGCCACAACTATTGCAATAGCAGCAGCATAAGCAATCGAACGTTTGCTTGTGCCTACGAGATATATAAGCAATATTAACGGCAACAATAAATATGTCTGTTTAAGAAGGGGTTTAAGTCGCGGTAATTCTTCCTTAGTAAGTCCGCGAAGTCCTTCTTTTTTTGCTTCAAGGTGCACCGTGATAAACACACCTGCAAAATAAAGAACTGCCGGTAGGATTGCTTTAACTACAATATTTGAATAGGGAACGCCGACCGTTTCTGCCATAAGAAAGGCGGCAGCGCCCATAATGGGCGGCATTATCTGTCCGCCGGTTGAAGCCGATGCTTCTGCCGCGGCGGCGAATTCCGGTTTATAACCCGTTCTTTTCATAAGCGGGATGGTAACTGCGCCCGAGCCTACAGTGTTTGCAACTGATGAGCCCGACACCATACCTTCAAGTGCGCTTGCAACAACTGCAACCTTTGCCGGACCGCCTGAAAAACGGCCAACAAGCGCATTTGCAATCTGAATAAAGAAATCTGCGATTCCGGTGCGCTCCAAAAACGCGCCGAAAATTATAAACATAACAATATACTTTGAGCACACGTTAACCGGCGTTGAAAGTATACCTTCCTTTGAATAGAACAATACACGCACGTTTTCGGTTATACGCGCCATAATGCTCGGGTTAGTAGAGCCCCATATAAGTGCATATACAAGCAACGCACCCGCCACGCACAAAATCGGTAATCCAACACTTCTTCTGCAAAGTTCTGCAAGGCACAAGATACCTACAATACCAATTATAACTTCGATTGAAGTGATTTTATAACGCGAAACAATCTCCACCGCGTTAAAGGTATAATAAAGAAACGAACCCGTTCCTGCCAACATAATCAGAACGTCATACCAAGGCATAAAATTGACCTTCTGATTTCCCTTCCTTGCAGGGAAAACCAAAAATCCTATAAACATAATAAACGCCATAAAGGATGTAAGGCGAATTTCATCAAGCCAGGTTGCAAACAAAGTTACATATATACAGAAAACAGAAAACGCCGCAAGAATGCAGTTTACAATGAGTCTCGGCGTACCTTCCCATACACGAGTGTTGGATTCCCTGTCAAATTTTTTCATTACCGAATCAAGGTCCATATTTTCTGTGTTTTCTGCGACCTTCTTTTTCTTTAATAAAGACATAGAATCCCCCTTTTCTAATTTATACAATAAAATTGGCTGCAGTAAAATTTCTGCAGCCAATTAAGCGCAAACAGATTAAATTACTTAGCTTCTACAGTGATACCTTTTTCTGCGAAATATTTAGCAGCGCCCTTGTGGAAAGGAGCGGTCATACCTTCTGTAGCGTTTTCGAGTGACAGTTCTGCACCCTTAGCATGTGCTGTAGTAATGGCATCTTTGTTGTCAAAAATAGCCTTTGTAATGTTATAAACATCTTCTTCGGAAGTAGCTGCGCTTACAATAAGTGTAGCTTTAACTGTAACGGTTGTAACATCTGCTGTCTGACCGTCATATGTTCCTGCGGGAATTTTATATGTGGTATAGAATTTTGAAGAATTCATAAGAGTAGCTGCGATATCGCCATCAATCGGAACAAGATATGCTTTAGCAGTTGTGCAAAGTTCCTGAATTGCAGGAGTCGGAGCACCTGCTACGATAAATGCGGCATCAATTTTGCCATCCTTGAGTGAATCGGCAGAATCTGCAAACGAAGAATATTGCGGTTGGATATCTGCTTCGGTCATACCTGCAGCTGCAAGTATGTCAACTGCGTTAAAGTAAACACCCGAACCTGCGGCACCGATAGATACCTTTTTGCCGCGCAAATCCGCTACACTTTTAATATTGGGGTCCATAGTTACAAGCTGAACTGCTTCTGCATAAAGACCGCCGATAACACGGAAAGACTCTATTTTTCCTTCCTTTTCGAATGAACGTGCGCCATCCCAGGCATAAGCCATAACATCAGACTGAACGGTACCTAACTGATAGTTACCCGCATCAATACCGAGAATGTTAGCCTTCGAGCCATCGGTTGAAACAACATTTACAGTGATTCCTGTTGTGGTTTTCACCTGGTTACCGAGAATACCGCCGTAACCGTAATATGTACCGGCTGTTCCGCCTGTACCCATTGTTAATGTGCTGCCTGTACCACCGCAAGCAACAAGTGTAAAGGCAAAAACCATTACAAGTAAGAGAGAAATAATCTTTTTCATAATTTTACTCCTTTTTAAAATATAAATTAATTATACCATTATTTTGTATTGTTTTCAAGAACTAATTATTTATATTTGTTTCATCAGGTATAAAGATGGGTCTTTTTTTAGTTTCAAGATATGTTTTAGCCATATAATGACCAAGCACACCCATAAATAGAAGTTGTATACCGCCTAAAAAGAGCATTACACATATCATAGAGGCCCAACCCTGAACCGCATCACCGAAAATAAGACGCCTTGTCACTATAAATACAAGTGAAATAAACGCCAACAGACTGAGTATGATTCCTGTGATGGCAGAAATTACAAGCGGTGTGGTTGAAAACGCGGCAATGCCATCAGCGGCATATAAAAGCAATTTACCGAAAGACCATCTTGACTCCCCTGCTATACGGGCGCGGTTTTCGAATTCCAGCCACTTAGTTTTAAAACCGACCCAACCAAAAAGTCCCTTGGAGAATCTGTTATATTCGCCCATACTGAGTATTGCATCAACAAATTTTCGGTTCATAAACCGATAGTCTCTTGCACCATCTACAAGTTCTGTATCGGAAATCTTATTCATCAGTTTATAAAATCTTCTTGCAAAAAACGAACGTATCGGCGGTTCTCCCTTACGGTTTACCCGCCTTGTAGCAACACTATCGTATTTTCCGTCGATTGTTTCCTTAAGCATTTCGGGGAGTAATGACGGCGGGTCCTGCAAATCGGCATCCATAACAGCTACAAAATCACCCTTGGAATATTTAAGTCCCGCATATATAGCCGCTTCTTTTCCAAAATTGCGCGAGAAAGAAACATACTTAACCCGCTTATCTTTTTCGGCCAGTCCTTTAATAATCTGAAGCGAATTATCAAGGGAACCGTCATTTACAAATAAAAACTCGAAAGGGTGGTCCGACATACTCTCGGTCACAGATAACAGTTCTTTAAAAAAATATGGCAGAGCCGATTCTTCGTTAAAAACGGGTACTACAATACTTATCATTTCTATTCCCCCTACAAATAAAAATCGACAACAAGCATAAGACAAAAACCTATAAGCAAAGCATACGTGGCGCCGCGCTCATTACCGTGAGCGTGCGTTTCAGGTATCATTTCATCGCTTATTATATATAACATTGTACCACCTGCAAAGGCGAGTGCAAAGGGTAAAACAGCGGTAGAAATGCTGACCGCGAAATACCCTAAAAATGTACCTATAACTTCAATAAGTCCGGTAACAGATGCTATTAAAAATGTGTTTTTCTTACCTGTTCCCGCAGCAAGTAAGGGTCCTATAATTACCATACCTTCAGGTATGTTCTGAAGTGCAATACCACCGGCTATGGTAATCGCATCTGCAGTGTTCCCGGAGCCGAATCCTACACCTGCGGCTATACCTTCGGGAAAATTGTGTATCGCAATAGCCATAACAAAAAGCAAAATCTTATTAATCTGTTTGTTGTTTTCCGGATGATTTTCAGAATCTTTGCCTACAATACGGTGAAGATGCGGAACCGCGCGGTCGATTATGTTAAGCACTACCGCGCCGCAGAACATTCCCGCCACGGTTACAATCGGTGAAAAAACGCTGCCACTCTCAAGCGAAGGCAGAATCAGTCCCACCACAGACGCGCACATCATAACACCTGCAGCAAAGCCTAAAACCACATCACTGAATTTATGTGAGATATCTTTAAACAAAAAACCAATTACTGCGCCGACCACCGTAGCGGCACCAACACCAAGCGCGGTTAATACTACAAGTTCCATATTATTCTCCAAATGTAAAATTTATCTTTTTTATTATAACATTGTCGCATTAAAAAAACAAGCGGCGAGTCAATACTCAAATTGACAAAAATAATATAAACTGTTAAAATTAAAATGTAATTTGTTTTAAGGACTGATTTTTTGAAAAACAATATTATTTTTGATTTTGGCAAGGTGCTGGTGGAATTTTCACCCGAATATATGACCAAACAGTATGTAACAAATGAAGAAGATGCTAAACTGGTAGCGGCCGCTGTTTTCGATAGAAAATTCTGGGACCCGCTTGATGATGGCTCAATTACCGACGACCAGGTTATAAAAGGCTTTTGCGCTATGCTTCCTGAAAATCTGCACGAAGTGGCAACGCGAGTATATAAAAACTGGGCATACCATCTCCCTTTTATTGACGGTATGCCAGAACTGGTCTATAAACTGAAGAAAAGCGGCAAAAAACTCTATCTGTTGTCTAACATAAGCATCGGTTTCACCGAAATTTATAAAGATATACCGCAAATAAATGAGCTTTTTTCCCTTTTTGACAGTCTCGTATTTTCAGGTCCGCTCGGCGTTGTAAAACCGCAAAAGGAAATATTCTTACACCTGTTGAATACATACTCACTCAAGGCTCAGGACTGTATTTTTATTGATGACAGCCAAAAAAACATAACCGGTGCCGTTAATTCAGGCATTGAGGGCTATCTTTTTGATAGAGATGTGAAAAAATTAACCGCTTATTTATTCGAATAAAAAAAGCACCCAACGGGTGCTTTTTTATATTATATTTTGTACTACCTTTTCAAGCGACTTTGCCGTGGCGAAAAAACCTATATCATTAGAATGGCAACCTTCTACTGTTCCGAAATCTTCATAGTCGGCAAATTCCTTTGTGCCATCCCAAAAATATACATTTTGGTCCCCTTTATTAACCGCGTTTTTATATGTGATATAAATAATACTGCGTCTTTCTTCTCTTGCCTTCATAAAAGAAGTCGCACTCATAATGATTATCGGTAAATCAGGTTGCGCCGCGCGTACCGTTTTAAACAGATTTTCGTGAGTGTTTAAAAGGTGTTCTGGATTCGGCGCATTGTGATCATAGTCAAGCACTAATATTTTCATATCAAGCTGTGCGAGATAATCAGCCATTGTCTGTTCACCCTTGCAGTTGCCCGAAAATCCTAGATTTATGTAATCTATATCGAACCGCCTTGATAATATACTCGGATAAGCATTTCCCGGCCGCGAAGCGCATCCGCCCTGTGTAATTGAACTGCCGTAATAAACAATTTTACCCGACCTACTGTAAGGAGCCGCCGCTGAAACCCCCGGCATCCTTTTGAAGCCCTACGTACATTTCACGAACTTCGCTGTAAAGCGGAAGATTAATCATAATTTCGCGTGTTTTCTTGTTTGGGAAGGTATAAACCGCTTCATAACCATCGGTGACTTCATAAGGAGGAATAAAGGTAGTTGTATACTTATATTCTTTATCTTCCTTTACGTACATATCTAATCCTGCCGTACCTGTAAGTGGGAAATGCGGCATTTTGCACACCATTCCCATTTTAACCGAAATAGCTACGTAGTCACTATCGGTTTTAAAGCGCACTCTGCCACCTGCGGTATAAGAGTGATTATAATGTACGCCAGCGCTCACTTGTTTTGCGACATCTTCCGGCATCCTGTGAAACTTACCGTTTTCATAAAATACTCCGTATGTACTGAACGGCTCGTTTAAAACAGAGCGAAACACTATATCTTCTTTCTGAATGTTGGTATCGACTTTAAAATTCTTATCAAATTCTTCTATTTTGCTCATTGTCAACGATTACTTATTTTGCCTTGTTTAATCTATCAATGGCATTTTTATATCCGCCGCTTCCATAGTTGAGACATCGGCTGATTCTGCCTATCGTAGCCGTGCTTACTTCTGCCTGTTCGGTAATCTTCTGATAACTCTGACCTTCCGACAGCAAAATAGCCGTGTCCAATCTTTGCGCCATATCCTGAATTTCCTTTATTGTGCAAAGGTCTTCAAAATATTCATAACACTCTTCTATTGTTTCGAGATTTAAAAAGGTTTGAAATAACCTGTCGATAGAATCTGAACGAAATCTTTGCATAATTTTTCTCCTTTAATTTACTGCAATACTATGATAACACATTACCGCATTAAAATCAAGGGTGTCGAGCATTTTAAAAAAACCGTATTTCTTCTTGCGTTTTTTCTCTTTTGATATTACCGCCACCTTTTTGATATGATTAAGATTTTTTGACCTATATGTTTGAACCACTTACATATTATTTATAATTCGTCGGCAACGCCGACACCGAAACTTCTTCACTATTCACTATTACGTATTACTTCCAAAAATCCGAGTATTTAAGAGAAAAGTGAAGAGGTAATAGTGAAAAAGTAAAAATCCCCGTACTATCGTACGAGGATTTTTGGCTGTTCCGAACTATTTAGATGCCAACTCAAAGTTGGTCTTTTGCAAAGTCGATAAGCCGTAAAAGCTCGTTTTGTTTTTCCTGCAGTTTTGATACTAACTCTAATTCTCTTTTGTTCTCCCTAAGAAAAGTATATAGAAGATAATACCTATACCAAAGTCCGTATAAAAACCAAATTTCTTTCTGTAGTTCTTCTGTGCTCATATTATTGCCACCTTTCTTTTTTGGTAACAACAATTATGCACATAAATTGTTATAAGTCCAGAGAAAATCAATAATCATACCAACATAATTTGCTTTTTCGTGAATTTGTATTATTGGCAAAAGGTGATTCTTTGTTTTTGTAACAATTATTTAAATAAGTGTTGCAACATTCTTCTGCTAAATCAAACATAAAACTAACAGGTATTATAAATTCAACCCTATGATAATTTGATGTATAATTTGAAACCTTTATATAGTAAGGAATAGAATGAATTGGACTATCGCTTAGAGGCGTATAGGATTTGTTAGACATTTCATGTGAAATTTTATTTCTAACTTGATATAGTAAATTACCAAACAAATGCTTGTTTTTAAATCCGTTTATCTCTTTTTCGGATACATTATTAACTTTTAACTCGTCCAATATTTTTTCACTAATTTGTTGTTCGACTGCATAATCGACATCATAAATTGTTTCAGTTAAAAAACAATTAATATAGTTGTGGTTTTCTAACCTGCTTTCTACATCGTAGAACAAGGTTACAGGATTAATTTTATTTAAAAAAGGCCATTTTGTTTGATGGTTTAGAACAAAATTACAAAATGTTTCTTTGTTGCCAATACCATTGTATTTCGAGTACTCTTGTGCATACGAATCGATAATTGAAAACAAACATACCATTTTTAACTCATAAGATTTTATACTTGATATTTCGTCAAGCAAATCTTTTAATCTTTTTTTATGTGCATTAATATCTTTTACTATCTGTTCTTGTATATTTATTCCTTCAGTTTCCACTTGTAACCCCCTGCAGTTTTTTGTTTTCCGTTAATTACATTTCTTATATTTTTGGTGCATATTCCACAAATTTTTGAGGCGCTTTTTATTGAGGGAAATGTTTTTATTATATTTCCGGCTAAATCAAGTTGTATAACTTCTTTTGCCTCTGGTGTAGTTATTTCGGTTTTTTCAATTTTTTCAGGTATTTTATCGGCATCGAAATAACGCCACACATAACCACCAGAAGTTTTTTGTCTGCCATTTATTACAAAAGATATTGTCCCTTTTGAAGCACCAGTTTTTTGGCTTGCTTCTTCTTGTGAAATAAAATAATTTATGTAATTTCCATCAATATCATATTGGACTAATACTTTTGTTGGAATTTTAGGTTTCAGCGATTCCTTTTCTTTCGCTTCTTTTGCAAACGCAAGTTTTAGTTTTTCATCTTCCCATGTATAGTTAAGATTTTCTTCGGGCAATTCGTTAATAAAAGGCTTAAGTTTTGTTGCAAGATTTTCTTTGGTGATTTTTTCATCATATTTCCACTCAATAAGAGTTATACCGTTTTCTAAACAAAGCGCCCTTTTTCTTGCGTCTCTTTCTTGACGAATCTTGAACTTTTCTTCGCCACCAAAAAAATCGGTTGCATTATAATGTTGCTCACCTTGATATTCAAACGCTATTTTCAAAGAGGGAATATAAACATCTAAAGATTGTAGCCCTAACCATTTATCATGATATTGATAAATAGCGTCGTTGAAATATTTAACAACAAGTGCGTACATTCTTTGTTCGGATTTCCATTTACCAAAATGTACGCCCCGAGCTATCGCTGCATTATATATTTCTTTCTGTTTGTGAAGAATTTGTTTTTTGTATAATTTTTGATACTCTCTTTCAAAAAAATCAAATTCTTTTCTCGTAAAAGCCGCACCAAACCCATATTTATACAAATTCTCATTAAGTATCATTTCTTTCCAAAAATTTAGAAAATTCTCGATTTTCCTTAACAACGATACATTGTCCAAATATGTAATTACGGCATCATCAAAAACTAGGTTTTTTTGCCGCAAAGTAAAAAACAACAATTCAATATTTTCCGAGTCCTTCTTGTTAAAAACTGTATAATATTTTCCTGTTGATAGTCTTTTAAAGGACTCGGATTTGCATGCAATACTTATTGCAACATCACTTTTTATGTTAAACTGTTCTTCAAATATAAACTCAAAACAATCTTGCTTGCACTCTTTAATTTTATCCAAACAATAAAATTCCTCTTCTTTTGCTTTTCCTATTAGTGTTTTATATAAGTTGTATAATTCTTTCAACGATAATAGCATCAGTGGATTTTTACTAAATTCACGCAACTTCACTTTATATTGGTACTCACCTGAATCTTGATTTTCTGCTAAAAATATTTTATAGAACCCCTTATTGGGAACACAAAAATCAATGTGTTTTTCTCTAAAATTCCAAAAGCAAATATTATTGGAATTGTTTTCGTTCGTTTCATACGCAACTAACGTTGAACTTTTAGAAAGCGTGTATACCGGTTTTACGTTTTTATAAGAAAATATTATTCTATCGTTTTCAGCAACTTCGATATGGTGCACCGGCGTATCTTTGCATTCGAAACGAAAGCTTTTAAAAAGAATTTTATTTAATTCATTTTTTTCATAAACATTTTTCCATCTTATATTTTCAAAAGAACCCTCTTTTTCAATGAAAAGTGCAGAAAAAGGATAATATCTATCGCTAGGCACTCGTACACTCAAATCATTTTGCAGTTCTTTTTTCGTAAAAGTCTTCATTATAACAGTTGTAGCACCAACCCTATAAAAACCACATTCTGTACTATACAAATGAAAAGATGCATTCAAAGCGCAATGAATTATATTGTCTTTTTCGCAAAAAACATCGATAGAACAGTTTTCTATGCCACAAGCATACATTTTTTCTTCTTTTTGAACAAAAAAACAGCAATTTGCCAATTGACCAATAATATTTTCGAACGGTAAGTAATAGGGGCTGTCCTTAATTCCATTTAAGAGTCTTTTTTTGTTATTGTTAATATAATTCTCAACAACCGATTCAAAACGAGGATCTTGTTTGTTAAAAACAACTCCTGCGTTCGCCTTAATATCGTTGATATCCATAACTTTCAATGTTCTCACCACCTGAATAAATTATATCATATTAATCTCTATACAACAAGGTTATTATTTGTTTCGGTCGTTCGAATCTATCATGACAGAGATTTTAGTGATATTTCGCCGTTGGCGGAGTGAACTTCTTCATTATTACTTCTTACTTATTACTTCAAAATCGGGTGGATACTCTGCGTTCAGCATTTTTTCGAACACTGCGAGTGTTACCGAAAAAATTGCTGTACTCGAGACTTTGGCGGTCAACAACGCCTATCGCGGCGGTGTTGCCGCGTCGCCGAACATTTTTGCCTTTGGCAAAAATTGTTCTCATCTGAATACCTTCTCCCACACAAAACAAAAACCACCCTATTGGGTGGTTTCTGTTTTGGTGGGAGAAGGTGGATTCGAACCACCGAAGCTGAAAGCAACAGATTTACAGTCTGCCCCCTTTGGCCGCTCGGGAATTCTCCCATATTCTTTTTTGCGCGAATGTTATTATAGCACACAACATATACTCTGTCAAGCAAAATTTAGGACTTTGGGGATTTTTTTGTTTAACTTTTACTTTGCTTTTGTTTCTTTTGTTTTTTTATTGATAGTTCAAGCTTTTTTATTGATTTTTCCTTGTCAAATACATCCTACCATTATATAATGTGGTTATAATAATATCTAAGGGGGGTTTTTATGAAAAACTATTCTGTTATGCCGCTTTTTATGGACCACGTTGATGAAATCGTTGAAGACATAAAGATGCAATACGAAAAAGGTATTGCGGTATGTCCTGTGTTCTGTGTCAAGGTGCATCCCGAAGGCATACCCGTAATTGACAAAGCCACCGAGATTTGCGAAAAGTTTAATGTTTACAAAAAGAAGTTGGCTGAAAAAGGTTTGCCTGCAGGTTTTCTTGTGCAATCAACTCTTGGCCACGGTTATCCTTTGGAAAATCCTATGTCCTTCACCCCTTTTACTTCTGTAGATGATGGAGCTACGGGTTATATGTACTGTCCGCTTGACCCCGAATACCGCGCATATATTAAAGATGTTTTCAAAAAATTGGCTTCCTGCCATCCCGATGTTATTATGACAGATGACGACGTACGAGTACTTAGTTGGCGTTTGGGCCACGGCGGTTGCGCGTGTGAGCGACATATGGCTGACTTTAATAAACGTGCGGGAACAAATATGACAAGACGAGAGTTGTTTGACTATATTATGTCGCACCCAATAGATGATGAAATCACACTTAAGTGGATGGATTCTCAAAGGAACGGTGTTGTGGGTGCCGTTAAGGCAATGCGCGAAGGTATTGATGCAATCGACCCCACAATTCAGGGTATTCTTTGTAATACCGGCGGAGATATTTGTGAGTTTGCAAAGGACTTGGCTCCGATTTTGGCAGGCAAAGGTAACCCGACAATAGTTCGTATTGGCGGCGGCGCTTATGCTCCGGCCAGCACAAACTGTTTTAGCGGTAGTTTAAGCCGTGTAAAATGCAACTTAAAGACCCTTGAAAATCATGTTGATTTACTCCTTGCCGAAGGCGACACCCTTCCCTTTAACCGCTACGGCAGAAACAAATCATTCTATCATTCTCAAATGACTATGTTCACCTTGCACGGTTGCAAGGGCTCTAAAATATGGATTACATATCTTCCAACCTATGAACCCGAAAGTGATAGGATTTTCAGAGAAGTTTTAGGCGATAATATGCCTTTCTATAACGAGCTTATCCGCATAGCCCCCGAAATTGAGTGGGTTGGCTGTAACTGTCCGTTTGAGCTCTCCGACGTTTTCGACTTCCATGATTACCCCAACACAAGCAAATCCTGGATGTTCTCGATGAAGGTACTTGAGCGTTTAGGTCTTCCTGTATATTTCTCCAATGTAGCAGGTAAGGCATCCTTCTTAAGCGGTAAATGTACAAAAGTATGGAGCGATAAGTTCTTAAACGAATTATTTGAAGCGGGTAGTGTGTTTATTTCCAGCGACTGCTTAGAGCCACTTACCGAACGCGGCTTTACCGATAAAATCGGTGTAACCTGCCGCGAATGGACGGGCGGTACAATTTCGGGCGAAATGTACGGTAAAAAGAATATGCGCAAACAGATAAAACAAAAAGAGTTAATTCCCGTAAACGATAAAGTTTATGCCGACTCTTATTCTTATCGTTTAGAAAACGACAAAGATATTTTACCGCTATTCCCCGCCGTTTCAGTTCTCCCCCGTGAAAACGGCAAAAAAACTGTTGTTTTCGCAGGCACACCCGACACCGAGTTTAACTATGCCGAGGCATTTTCTTTCCTTTGTAAAACCCGTAAAGACCAATTAATCGCGTTACTTAAAGATACCGGCGCTCTCCCGGTTTACTATACCGAAGACGCAGAAATCTTCTTAAATGCAGGTTATATGGGCAAAGACAAAATGGTTCTCGCGCCATTTAACTTGGGTTGGGATGTACTCGAAGACTTCCCAATTTACTGCGAACACGATATTAAGCGAATAGAAAAAATTAACCCCGACGGAACATACAGCGATGTTGAATTCACCAAAGATGGAGAAAATTATGTAATCAAACAATCTCTCGGCTCAATGATTCCACAGGTTTTCATACTTCATATATAATATAAAAAGACACCCACAAGGGAGACATTTCGTAAGGAAGTTGTCTCTCTTTTTTATTGCTTTTAGTATAATAAAAATGACACTTTCAAGTTTTGAAAGTGTCATAGTGGGTTACACACATTTAATAACGACCATCTCGGGAATCGAAAGTTTTGTTACTGTTATGAGACGGGTATGCTCAGTATTTTATAAAATGTACAATTATTTATCAAATTTAGCTTTGATTTGTTCGTTAATTCTTGCGTCCATTTTAGGAATAAGTTTTAAGTCTTCTTCTTTTACACTTATTTCTGCAATGTCGTCCTTTTCGCCATACTGTGGGAAATTGACAAGCCAGGTTTCGTTTGAATTATCTTCAAGGCAAATCCAACCCTGCATCCCTTTATGAACGCCATCTTTAGCATATTTATCTTTTTCAACTATTACTTCTACACAATCCATCATTTTCATATTATTTACATCCTAACGGCGTAGTTAATTGGATATGTCCATTTGGATAAACCATCCATCCGGTTATAAAAGACACTTTGTCACCAGTATCTTTTCGAGCAATTTCTATTTTGATACTTAATCGTTGTCCTTTGTCATTAAGTTTTAAGCATTCCGGACAATGATTATCACTCAAATTACGATGTATCCATTTTTTCCATTTTGGTGCAGTAGGTGTTTTCTTACCCCACACTCCAGCGGAAAATAATTCATTTAAAAATCCCATTTGTATAATACTCCTTTCTTTTTAATTTTTCAAGAATATTATACATAAAATAAAACCGACATTTACCGACATCTTTAAGAAAATTGCAAGTTTTAGTTATGGCAAAAATTAGCATTATAAAAAATTTAGGCACCTTCCTTACGGAGGGTGCCTAAAGGGTGTCTTTTTTCTATTTAAACATTGTTTGTACGCCGTCTACAAACTCACCAACTGCTTTAAGCGCTTTGGTTGAGCCCTTCGACATATTTTTATTGTTATCCATAACCATTTTGCCGACTCCGAGCAACATAGCCCCTGCTACCATTCCTGTAAGTGTACCTTTTGCAAAACTTGAAACCGATTTTTTGTCCATATAAAATCCCCCCTTGGCGTTATTATAACCAAAGGGGGGATTTTTATTATTAATCTGCAAAATATTCCCTGTACCATACAAGGAAGGTATATACCGTCCAGATTTTACGGCTCACATCTTCTTTACCGTATTTATGTCTGTCAAGCAGTGCCACTAATCTGTCGGTGTTGAAATATTTTTTAGCATTTTCACTGGTAAATTCTGTCTTTACAGTGTTATAATACTCATCTTGTTTAAGCCACACGCGAATAGGTACCGGGAAACCGAGCTTGTCCTTTTCGGCGGTGAGCTTTGGCAGGGTTTTTGCCGCCGCTTCGCGAAGCGCCAATTTTGTGCTTTTTGTACTTACCCTATGCTTTACGGGTATAGTTTCGGCGAGTTCCATAATTTTTTTATCAAGAAACGGAACACGAAGCTCCAACGAATTTGCCATACTTGTTTTATCGGCTTTAAGGAGAATATCGCCCATCAGCCACATATTTATATCAAGATACTGCATTTTTGTGATGGTGTCTTCATTTGCAACTTCATCATAGAACTTTTTACACAAAACCGCGGGAGTTACCGCGCCCGAATCACGCAACAAAATCTTGTTGCGCTCCTTTACACTAAAGATATTAGCGTTGCCGATAAATCTTTCTTCAATAGTTTTACCGCGGCGAATTAAATAATTCACACCGTACTTTTGCGGAATGTGTAAAAACTCAAGTGCGCGACTGACAACTTTGCGAATGGCAAACGGCAGGCGGTCATAATAGGTTAATGTAATAGGCTCCTGATAAATCCTGTAACCACCGAAAAGCTCATCGGCGCCTTCGCCGGACATTACAACCTTAACGTGCTCACTGGCAAGTTTCGATACAAAGTATAGCGCTATGGCTGCAGGGTCGGCAAGTGGCTCATCCATCTGGTACTGAAGATGAGCGAAGCTGTCCCAATATTCTTCCGGTGTAATTACCTTGCTTATATTCTCAACGCCGATTGTGTCGGCAAAACGTTTGGCGTATTCAATTTCGTTATAACGATTTCCATCAGGGCTCTCAAAACCAACTGTAAAGGTCTTGTCGACCTTTGCGGCAGCAGAAATATAACTTGAGTCTATACCGCTGGACAAGAACGAACCCACTTCAACGTCGGCGATTTTATGTGCTGCTACACTTTCACGGATAGCCGCATCAACCTTGTCGGCAAAGTAATCAAGAGAGCCGTCTTCCGGATTAAACTCCGGCCTGAAATATCGGGTTGTGCTGATTTTTCCATCTTTGAATTCAAAATAATGAGCCGGTGGTAACTTGTAAACACCTTTAAAGAATGTTTCTTCGGTCGGTGAGTACTGGAACGACAGAAAATGTGATAATGCCTGTTCGTTCAGTTCCTTTTTGAATTCGGGATGCAATAAAAACGACTTTATTTCGCTACCAAAAATAAACGACTCGTTCTGGAATGTGTAATAAAACGGTTTGATACCAAACATATCACGCGCACCAAAAAGTGTACCGTCGTTTTTATTATAAATGACAAACGCAAACATACCGCGAAGCTTTTTAACAAGTTCGCATCCATATTGTTCATAACCGTGGAGCAATACTTCACTATCGGAGTGGCTTGTTTTAAATGTGTGACCTTGTTGTACTAATTCTTCTCTTATTTCAGCATGATTGTATATTTCTCCGTTAAATACAAGTACCAACGAACCATCTTCATTAAACATAGGTTGGTCGCCATCGGCAAGGTCAACGATACTCAGTCTTCTGAAACCAAGACAGATATTATTATCAACATATTTGCCCTGTGAATCAGGTCCGCGATGGATAATTTTATCCATCATACCCTGAAGCACACTGCCATCATCCTTAATAAAATTTGTAAAGCCTATAAAGCCGCACATATTATTGCTCCTTTGTGTTTTAAAAGAAATTTGTCACTTTTTTTACATTTTATATAGTCTAAATATAATATTAACACATATTTCTTTTCTTTACAAGATATTAAAAAAATGTTATACTTTTAATGTGTTTACCATATTGGTTGGCGTGTGCTAAATAGGTGAATTTTACCTTTTATGACTTTATTTTTGCACCGCCATATGATATAATTGTTTTAATTTCTCAAGAAGGTATACAAAATGGGTTTATTAAGTAAAATATTTAAAAGTTATAGTGAAAAAGAAATAAAAAGAATAATGCCGCTACAGGCAAAGATTTTGGAACTGGAAAGTGAAACCGAAAAGCTCTCAGATGAAGAATTACGGGATAAAACCGACCTTTTCCGTAAACGTTTAGCATCGGGTGAAACACTCGATGACATATTGCCTGAAGCCTTTGCCGTTTGCCGCGAAGCTGCTTGGCGCGTTCTCGGTATGAAGCACTTCCCTGTTCAGATTCTCGGCGGAATTGTCTTGCATCAGGGCAGAATCGCCGAAATGAAAACCGGTGAAGGTAAAACTCTGGTTGCCACTCTCCCCGCTTACCTTAACGCACTATCGGGCAAGGGCGTACACATAGTAACGGTTAATGACTACCTTGCACGTCGTGACTCTGAGTGGATGGGTAAACTCTATCGTTTTTTGGGTCTCTCGGTCGGTCTTATTGTGCACGGTATGTCGCACGAAGAGAAACAATCAGCATATAACGCGGATATCACATACTGTACAAATAACGAACTCGGATTTGATTATCTGCGTGATAATATGGTTGTGTACCGCGAACACAGGGTTCAGCGCGGACATAATTTTGCCATCGTTGATGAAGTCGATTCAATTTTAATCGATGAAGCCAGAACTCCGCTTATCATATCGGGTAAAGGCGATAAATCTACCGACCTTTATGCTAAGGCAAATAGTTTTGCAAAGTCGCTCAAAATGGTTAAGGTTGTAGAGACAGACAATAAAGCCACCGATGAACAACAGAATTTTGATGGCGACTATGTTGTTGATGAAAAAGCAAAAACCTGCACTCTGACACCGCAGGGTGTAAAACGCGCGGAACAATATTTTGGCATTGAAAACCTTAACGATGCCGAAAACATCACCATTTCCCACCACGTGAATCAGGCTATCCGCGCCCACGGTATTATGAAGCGTGATGTTGATTACGTTGTAAAGGACGGCGAAGTCATTATCGTTGATGAATTCACCGGACGACTTATGTTTGGCAGACGCTATAATGAAGGTCTCCACCAGGCTATTGAAGCCAAGGAAGGTGTAGCGGTTGCCAATGAATCAAAGACCTTGGCTACCATTACATTCCAGAACTTTTTCAGACTCTACTCTAAACTTTCGGGTATGACCGGTACTGCGCTGACTGAAGAACAGGAATTCCGAGAAATTTACAGACTTGATGTTGTCGAAATACCCACAAATAAGCCGCTCGCACGTGTTGATGAAAATGATATCGTATACAAAACCGAACGCGCAAAATATGCAGCAGTTATCGAAAAAATAGCTGAATGTAATAAAAAAGGCCAACCCGTACTTGTGGGTACTGTAACCATTGAAAAATCAGAACTTTTGAGTGCGCTGCTACACCGCCGTGGCATAAGCCACAACGTACTTAATGCTAAACATCACGAAAAGGAAGCCGAAATTATCGCCCAGGCGGGAAAATTCGGTGCTGTAACTATTGCCACTAATATGGCGGGTCGTGGTACCGATATTATGCTCGGCGGTAATGCCGAATATCTTGCTAAAGCCGAACTTCGCCGCGAAGGTCTTAGCGAAGAGCTTATCTCTGAAGCCACAGGCTTTGGTGAAACAGATAATACCGATATAATAAACGCACGTAAGCGTTTCCTTGATTATCTCGACAAATTCAAAAAAGAAATAGCCCCCGAAGCCGAAAAGGTACGTAATGCCGGCGGACTGTATATTATAGGTACTGAACGCCACGAATCGCGCAGAATTGACAACCAGTTGCGTGGCCGTGCAGGTCGACAAGGCGACCCGGGTAATACCCAGTTCTATATTTCACTCGAAGATGACCTTATGCGAATCTTCGGCGGTGACAGGGTTCAGAATATAATGACCACCCTTAATGTTCCCGAAGATTTGCCGCTGCAGGCAGGTCTTATGTCTGGTGCAATAGAAAATGCGCAGCAACGCGTTGAAGGCAGAAACTTTGCTACCCGTAAAAACGTGCTTGATTATGATGATGTTATGACAAAACAGCGCGAACTTATTTACGCAGAACGCAATAAAGTGCTTGATGGCGGAGACATTACAGAAAATATTTTCTCAATGATTAATTCTACTATTGATAATGCCGTTTCTCTGTATCTTGCAGATGATACCGTACACGATAACTGGAATATTGAAGGTCTTCGCCAGTATACTTTCGGTTGGTTGACAGGTAGGAACGACCTGAACTTTACAACCGATGAATTGGCAAATACAACTGCCGAAGAGATTGCAGAAAAACTTAAAGAACTCGCCCGCAAAAAGTATGATGCAAGAATAAAACACTTCGGTGAAGATATTATTCACGATATGGAACGTTTCGTTCTTCTGAGAAATGTTGACACTAACTGGATGGACCACATCGATGCTATGGATGAACTCCGCCGCGGTATAGGTCTTCGCGCCTACGGTCAGCACGACCCCGTTGTTGCATACAGGAACGAGAGTTACGATATGTTCTCAGCAATGACCGAAAATATAAGAGAGCAAACCGCAAAACTTGTTCTCTCTGTAATAATTGAAGAAAAAACACCTATTAAACGCGAAAAAGTTGCCGAAGAAACCGGAACGGGCGATAACACACCGCAGACAGTCCGCGGAAAAGGTGTTGTCAGCAAAAACGCTCTCTGCCCTTGCGGTAGCGGTAAAAAATATAAACGCTGCTGCGGAAAAGATATTGATTAAATAAAAACCCAACTTTTTAGTTGGGTTTTTATATTTTCTTTACTCTTATAGGTTTGTTATATTTTTGTGCAAAGGAAACCATTGATTTTGTTCCACGGCTTTGTCCATCCCAAAAACAAATAATGTAGTCCGCCGCTTTTGCCATTTCTTCGTTTCTGAACGGACCCGCCGCCCTGCTGTACCTTTTCCAGTCGGCAAGATATCTTTCTGTTTTAAAACCATTTTTCTCTGCATATTTTTCACCTAACAAATCTGCGCCGCTGCAACCGCCCGAAACAAAAATCAAAGAGTATTTTTTTCGTATTTCGCTAATACATATATCTATATATTCTTCTGCTTCTTCATAATTATTATAATCTCGACACCCTGCAACCACAATTCGTTTAATCATAATTAATCACCAACTCATATAAATTTCCATTATTATATGACAACTTGTCATAATTGTCAACCGAAAAAATGCCATACTGTCATATAGGTGATAGTTATGATTAATAATCTTAAGAAATTACGAGATAACAAAGGTTTAACCCAAATTGCCGTTCAAATGGCAACTGGAATTGAACAATCTTTATTATCAAAATTCGAAAACGGCGAACGCGTGCCACCAACCGATACACTTATTCGCCTTGCTGACTTCTATAATGTAAGTATGGATTATATTATGTGCAGAACAGAAAATCCTACCCTTAATAAATAAATTTAACACCACAATGCAAAAAGCATTGTGGTGTTTTTATTACGGTTTTATTAGTTTCAATTTTTGTATTGGCGTAATACCGCATTTTTGTAATAAATCAAAACAAAATTCATATGCCCTTTTGTTTTCAAGCATCCCGGGGTCGTGCGCATCACAGGAAATTATAACTTCATTGCCCACTTCCGCGACAATTTTAAAAAATCTTTCGCTTGGGTAGTTGCGGCGGTAATATGTGCCGTTTCCTGCTCCCAACATATTACACTCAAGCGGTATGTTTTTTCCCTTTGCCGCAAGGCATAGCCGTTTCATCTCATTATAATAGTTCTCATCATCGGGCGTATAGTTGATTAAATCAGGATGTGCCATCAAACTAAAAAAGCCTGTTTCAATTCCCTTGATAGCACTGTCAACATATCTTTTAAGGTCGGTAGGATTATCGGTTTCACGTGAAGAATAGGTGCCATTATATTCATCAAGCAGATGCTGACCGAGAATCAGGTAATCAAGTGGAAATTTTTTAAGGTACTCCACCGTTCTTTCCGTGATTTCGGGGAAATATTCTGCTTCAAATCCAACGAAAATTTTTATTTTGTCCTTAAACTCTTCCTTGAGTGATAAAATACTCTCGAAATAATCGGGTATTTGTTCAAGCAACATCTGATAGTGATGTACATAGCCATCAGGATAGAGTTGCGGCAAATGGTCGGCAAACCCGAGTTCAGTAAAGCCGAGCTCTATTGCTTTCTTCACATATTCGCGGTCTGTGCCTGCGGCGTGATTACAGCGAATGGTGTGTGTATGGTAATTTGCTATCATACTTTACTCCTTAGTTATAGATATTACACCAAGTATCTGAGGTGGGTAGCTCTGTGCAACCTGTCCGTTAAATATAACGCGCACTCTCTCACCTTTTTTAAATTCAATATCGCTGAACTGCGAAACATTTACAAAAACTTGCGGTGAAATGGCGCTATTCTGTTCATCGGGCGATACTAATATCATTCCCTTTTCAACCGATAAAATTTCACCTGTAAAAATATGTCTGTCCGGGATTACCCCGCCACTTGCAGGATAGCTGTCGTTATTGCTTGTATCAGCTGACTGAGAAACATCCGATTGGTTTTCTTCTTTTTCCACTTCAGAGCAAGACACAAAAAGAAAAATTATAGAAATTACCAATAAAAGTGATATTATCTTTTTCATTTTAACACCAACCTTTAAAAAAATAAGCGAACGGAGACCGTTCGCTTTTATAATCTATCGTTTTTTCGCACCCTAAAAACTGAACAAAGGTGAAATATGGAAGATGAGAATCAAAGTAGGTCAAGCCCTCGGTCTATTAGTACTGCCAAGCTCAGACGTCACCGCCTTTACACACGCAGCCTATCAACCCGGTAGTCTAC
>JAZLAW010000010.1:0-1527 GCA_045613385.1 Acutalibacteraceae bacterium
GAAGCCGTCAATATAGCAGCCGCACGAAGTGCGGACAGCGCGACAGCGCAAAGACTTGGTAACAAGGCTTTCTGCGTATATTATAACATAGAAATGTTAAAGTTTTGTTTGTGTTTTTGACTTTTTAGAAAAAATCTTTAATATATTTTATCATTTTTTCGCCCTAATCGGAACAACACAATTGCCAAAAAGTGTTGAATTTAGAAAAGGCAACGCCGTTTTTTAGCGTTGCCTTTAAGTTTTTCGTTGTCCTGATACTGCCCGATAAATTGGAATTTGTTTATGTCCTCTTTGGTTTTATTAACTCACCAATCATTGCACCGCCAATAATACAAACAGCACCGACTATTTGAATGATAGTCATTTTTTCTCCGAGGAGGATTGCGGCGAAAACAACTGCTGAAAGCGGTTCTAAATAACCGCAAACCGCTACTGTTTGTACAGGGAGTTTGGCAAGTGGTGAAAAATACAGATAACAGCCGATGCCTGTATTAAGAATACCAAGCACAAATATCCAACCCCAAGCACTTGTAGGAACATCAAGGAGAAACCCTTGTTTTATACCCGTAAATACCGCAACGGTCAAGAAACTAACTACGAGTTGTATTACAGAGTTTTCCATTCCGCCGATGTTCTTCGATTGCTTGTTGAGTGTTACCATAAAGAAATACATTACAGCCGACATCGCACCGCAAAACAATCCCCAAAGATTGCTGCTACTAACCGCATTGCCATTCACAAGGAAGATTCCAACAAGCACAGTTGCAAACCCCAACAGTTTAGGAGCAGTTAGTTTTTCACGGAAGATAATCGGCGATAATATCATCACAATAACAGGTCCGCAATAATAGAGCAATGATGATAAACTCACACCTATTTGTTGATATGCTTCGTAAAGGAACATCCAACTTGTTCCCATTGCAATACCGGATAAAACAATGAACAGGGTATCTTTCTTATATGTCTTAATGTGAAATTTACCTTTTCCGATTAAAAACAAGGCTATCAAAAGAACGCTTCCGATTAGTGTTCTTAAAAACACTATCTCATAACTGTTTAACGGTATATGACTTGCCACTATTCCGTTAAGACCAAACAGCAATAATGCTGATATGTATTTAATAAATGCTTTGCTATCCATCATGATACACCCATTTGTCAAATTCTTATTTTTCGGTGAGTTTATTATATCATATTTCTGTAAATAATTCAACCGTTCTAAACGATAAGGGCTGACAATTTACTTCTGTCAGCCCACAAATATTCAGTTCACCTTACACAAGACTCGTCTTTTTCAGCACTATCTTGCTAATCGCACCAAGTCCGAATGCGAACATTGCACCGCCTGCGAGACAGAGGATAACATTAAGGATGGTCGAGCCGAGAGGTGTAATCATCGAAACCATCATAAAGAGAAGCATTCCACCGCCGAGTGAACCGCAGATAGAAAGCCAAGCCTTTTGCTTTGCCGCCACGCTAATGAGCGTGAAGATGGATACGAACACAAGCATCAAAAAGATCTTTGCG
>JAZLAW010000011.1:0-84926 GCA_045613385.1 Acutalibacteraceae bacterium
AAGTTTGAAATGAGGACTTGAAAAAAGTTCTCATTTTTTCTTGACAAATAAAATGCCATAAGTTATTAATTATATAACTTAATAATAAAGTATTAAAATATCATGCTTACCGGTAAGTATAAAGTTATTACTTACTAGTAAGTAGATAGTATTTTCCTTATATAAGATATTGAATTATCCGTCTTAAACAAGGTAAAATTAAGGGACTTAAAGTGATTAAAATTATTTCCCTTAAAAAAATTAAATTATTTTGCTTAAACTATTGACAAATTTTAAAAAATGTTGTAATAGGTTTAATATACTCAATGTTAGGAAGTGATTAAAAAAGAAAGATTAATATTACACACAAATTGAAAATAACACACAATATAAAGAGAGATTATGAAACAACATTAAATTTTAGAAAGTGAGATGTTTTTCATGAACTCTTATACAAATCCAAATTCAAAAGAAAACGAAGAAAACAAATTTTTAGGTGGATACATTACAGGTATGCACCCTTACCCTGACCGTTCTTATATTTCTATCAGTATGAGAGATGGTGTCAAAACCATATATATTATGATTTTTAAAAAATGTGGTTTTGGAAACAAAAAATATGACAATCCAACAGTTAAAATTGTTATGGATGCTTTTGAAAAAGGTATTCCTATAACTTGTGTATACACACAAAGCGAAATGGCAAATGTTATGCATTGTGTATATACAAACTTTTCGGTTGATTATTCTAAAAACGAAGAAAAAGAAGAAACTGAAGATAATTCGTTAGCCGAGAATGACGAAAATAAATATGAACAGTTGGAACTTCCAATTTAAACAAGGTAAAATTAAAAGGGTTGGCGCCGCCAACCCTTTTTTTATATCTTCCATTCAATAGTATAATCGCCGTTTTCTTCAAGCAAAATTCTTTTTATTAGTTTTCGGTAAACTTCTTTTGCTTTTTCAATGTCACCAAGTTCCATTTCAATTTGTCGCATTTCAAATGCCTCATATTTAATGGGGGTGTATGTTGAAAGTTGCAATTCCTTTTGTTCAATTTGGTCTTGTAGTTTTTCAATATAATTTGAAAATGCTCTTTCTAATTTGCCATTGTTTAAAGATTGCTCAATAAGATTTTCTCGTTTTTCTATTAGTTCGTTTAATTCGTCCTCTATTTTTTTATAACCTCTCTCGTTTTCTTCAACTCGTTCCGCCAAGGTTTTTAAAACCTCTATAACTTTGGTCCGAATGCTTTTTCTTAATTCGTCAAAATCTACCGACTTGAATTGAGCATCACAATCGTGCAAACCACGATTTTTATAGCAATCTAATTTGGGGTCATTGTAAATTTTAATAGCATATTCGCATTTAGCACATTTTAAAAGACCTGCTAATTCTTTCATTCTTGTAGGTGCATTTGCCCTTTTAATTTGTTGGTTTTGTGCTAATCGTTCTTGAACCTTGACATATTGTCTTGAAGGTATTACACCCCTAAAATTAGTCAAATATACTGTTTGTTCTGAAAGGTCAGTATATTTTCTTGTGTTCTTATTTGAAACTCTTTTACCAACTATCGCGGCGGCACGTGTGCCGTTCCATTCTTCTATTGGGTTTAATATTTTTGCCTTTCGCATTTTAAAATATTTGTATAATGTTTCGTCTGCTATTGCATAAACGGGGTTTTGTAAAATACGAGCGATTGTAACATTATCAAATGTTTTTCTCTTTCTGCTTTGATATCCCTTGTTTTCGAGCAACCTTGCTACTTTGCCGAGCGACATTGAAAAATCGTCCTCGTAGTGATTAAATGCTAATTTAACGGCAGACATTTCATCATCAATTTTATATAGTGTAGGTATTTTATCATTAATTTTTCCGTTCTTGTATCCGTATGGTGCAGGACCTCCTGCCCATCTGCCGTCTTGTATTCTATGATAGTAATTATCTTTAACTCGCATTTGGATGCTTTCTCGTTCCATTTGTGCGAAACTAGCAAGTATGCTCATTAACAATTTACCCGCCGATGTTGATGTGTCAAATTTTTCATTTGCACTAACAAACGAGCAATTATTATCTTCCATAAATTGATATAGTTGATAAAAGTCCACAATATTTCTGCTTATTCTATCCAAGCGATAAACATAAACGGCATTTATTTTATGACACTTGATATCGTCTAACATTCTTTGTAAATCGGGTCTTTGGGTGTTTTTGCCACTAAACCCTTTGTCTTTGTATATTATGTATTGCTCATCACGAATTAATTTAAGGCAATCATTTACTTGTGTTTCTATGCTCTCCGATTCTTTTTTGTCTATTGATTGTCGGGCGTATATCGCTATCATTTTTTACTTCCCCTTTGTTTTTGTATATAATATCAAGTATCTCTTTGAAAATCTTATCCTTTTCACTGCTTGAAGCACCACAAAAGATATCCTTTCCTTGCATATTATATCACACTATTACTTTTGTTGCAAGTGTTTCTACCGACCATTGTATACAGTACATATTACTGTCGGAAACTGATGTTATCGTATTATTATCATAGTCGCCATAGGGTGGGCGGAACAACGTCGGTGTCCGGCCTGTTATATCGGCGATTTTTTTATTGCAACTATCAAGCTCATTTTTCATCTGTGCCATACTAAGCTGCGGCATATGTGGATGAGAGTTTGAGTGGTTTTCTATTCTGTGTCCCGCATCACTTAGTTGCTTTACTGATTCGGGGTATTTATCCACCCAGGCACCGACTACAAAAAATGTTGCAGGAACTTCATACTCTTTTAAAATGTTAATAAGTGTTTCGGTGTCATCGTTGCCCCAGGCAGCATCAAAACTTATGGCAATTTTCTTTTCTTCGGTTTCAACACAGTAAATGGGCAGCAGTCTGTCGCGGTTTGCAAAGGACACAACACCGCCCACAAGCAAAAAAATCACCGATAATAAAACGCAAGAAGCCGCCATAATATGTTTTCGGGTTATAACAATCATTTTCATAAAATTCACCAAACCTCTGCTTTCCTATAGTAGATACTATGTGGTTACGGCGCGTCCGTATTACATATATTTGGCAGAGTGGAAAAATTGTCAAAATTTTATCAAAAAAGGGTAGAAAAAACAGAATGGATATGTTATAATGTTTTGCGGTATATGATGCCTTTTAAAATGAAGAGGGGCATTGTAACTTTTATTGTTATAAGGAGGATTATTATGCAAAAGAAAATCAGCAAACTTCCTTTTAAAGGCACAGCTGAACAGGAAGCACAGCTTCAGGAAATTATTGCAAAATATAAGGATGACAAGAGCAACCTTATGGCAGTAATGCAGGAAGCACAGGGAATTTACGGTTATCTCCCAATGGAAGTACAGCTTATGATAGCTGAAGGTATGGATGTTCCGCTTGAAAAAGTATACGGTGTTGCAACATTCTATGCTCAGTTCTCGTTGTCTCCAAAGGGCAAATACAATATATCAGTTTGTCTTGGTACCGCTTGTTATGTTAAGGGCGCAGGTGAACTTATGGACAAACTTTCTGAAATTCTGGGAATCGGCGCAGATGAATGCACAGAAGACGGAAAGTTCTCTCTTACCGCTTGTCGTTGCATTGGCGCTTGCGGTCTTGCTCCTGTACTTACCGTTAATGAAGATGTTTACGGCAGACTCGTGGCAGATGACATTCCCGGTATTATTGCTAAATATCAAGAACTTTAATTATTAAAGGATAAATCTGTATGAAAATAAGTCAGATTAAAGAACTTTTAGATGCTCAGTTAATATATGGGGAAGAGCATTTAGGTAAACACGTATATGCCGCTTTCGGCAGCGATATGATGAGCGATGTTCTGGCCTACGTAAACGACCAGTCGGTTTTAATATCGGGTCTTGTTAATCCGCAGGTTATCAGAACGGCCGAAATGATGGATATGATTTGTATAGTTTTTGTTCGCGGGAAAATGCCTAATGAAGAGATGATTAAATTAGCAAAGGAAAGCGGTATTGCTCTACTTGCTACCGAAAAGCGTATGTATGATACCTGCGGAATTTTATATTCCAATGGGCTTACAGGAGCGAAGAAAAAAGTATGAACGAAAATCTGACCTTTAATTTTACGGTTGACGGAAAAAATTTCACAACCGCCGGTCAGGCATCGGGACAGTTAAAGAAAAATCTCAGGCAATTAGGCATAGCACCTGAAACTATACGAAAAGCATCCATTGCGATGTACGAAGGCGAAATCAATATGGTTATCCACGCAGGTGGCGGTGAAGCTATTGTTACTGTCAGTGAAGACTGTATTGAAATCGTGTTAGCCGACAAGGGCCCCGGCATCAAAGATATCAATCAGGCGATGCAGGAAGGCTTTTCAACCGCAGGTGAAAATGTTCGCTCTCTGGGCTTTGGGGCCGGAATGGGACTGCCGAATATGAAACGTTATTCGGATGAAATGACGGTTGATTCCACAGTCGGTGTCGGCACAACCATAACTATGAAGATTAACATATAGGGTGAGTCTATGCAACCAAACAGACATTCCGTAGCGTTGGATGTGAATAAATGCACAGGTTGTACTACCTGTCTTAAGCATTGCCCTACAGAAGCCATACGTATAAGAAACGGTCACGCGGTTATCAATCCGGACAGGTGTATTGATTGCGGTGAATGTATAAGGGTATGTCCGCACAAGGCAAAATCCGCTGTGCTTGACAGTATCTCTGATATTCAGAAATTCAAATACAAGGTTGCGTTACCCGCGCCATCTTTGTATGCACAGTTCGATAATCTTGAAGAGATTGATTATGTTCTCCAGGGCCTTTTGGATATAGGCTTTGATTACGTATATGAAGTATCCCGCGCGGCAGAACTTGTATCGGCATATACAAGAAACTACTTAAAAACCGAAGGCATACAAAAACCGGCAATAAGTTCGGCGTGTCCTGTGGTTGTACGGCTTATAGAAAGCAGATTTCCATCCCTTAAGGATAACGTAATTCAGTTATTGCCGCCGATGGAAATTGCGGCATATCTATGCAGACAGGAAATAAAAGAACTTCATCCTGAACTCTCAGATGAAGACATAGGCGTTTGCTTTATATCTCCTTGCCCTGCAAAAATGAGTTACGTTAAAAACGGACTCGAAAACTACAAAAGTAAAGTAGATGTTGTTATATCTATAAGCGATGTTTACTTTTTACTGATAAACGCGATGAATCGCGGTAAGGAACCTACCGTTAATTCACATTCGGGAAGAATAGGAATCGGTTGGGCAACTTCCGGCGGTGAAGCAACTGCCATATTTAACGATAAATATATGGCAGCCGATGGCATAGAAAACGTTAACCGCGTACTTGATGAAATTGAGAACGGTAATATACCAAATCTCGAATTTGTTGAGCTTAATGCCTGTACAGGCGGATGCGTAGGCGGTGTACTTGCCATACAAAACCCCTTTATCGCAAAGGCGAAACTCAGGGGACTGAAAAATTATTTACCCGTTTCGCTGAACACTTTAAGCGAAGAAGAATCAAAATACATACCCGAGCATTATTTCTTTGAAGGTCTTTCAAACTGTCGGCCGATATCACGGCTTAGTGACAGTATGGCAGAGTCTATGAGAATGATGGCGGATATACAAAAATTAAGAGACGGTCTGCCCGGTATTGACTGTGGTGCTTGTGGGGCTCCAACCTGCAGAGCATTTGCAGAAGATGTCATAAAGGGCGATGCGGATATAAACGGTTGTATTATAAAACGTCAAGGAGCAGACAGATGACAGTAAGTGAGTTTGCAAAGAATGATTTCCTGACAGTACTGTGTATGCCTGAAGGAGACAGGGTTATACGTGGCGGTTATATAGGGGATTTGCTTTCCTGGGTAATGGGCAGGGCAAAACTCGATGATGCTTGGATAACCATTATGTCAAACAGCAACACAGTTGCGGTGGCGTCTTTGGCCGATGTGTCCTGTGTTATACTTTCGGAATCGGTAACGCTTTCTGAAACCGATTTGGCTACGGCGGAGAAAAACGGTATAAATGTCTTATCTACTCCGCTTACAACATTTGAAGCGGCGGCAAAATTAAAGGAAATTATATGAACCGTTTTTATTACGATTTGCATATACACTCTTGTTTATCTCCCTGCGCCGACAATGACAATACCCCATATAATCTTGTGGGTATGGCCGCTATTTCGGGAATGGATATTATCGCGCTCACCGACCACAACACCGCTAAAAACTGTCCTGCTTTTTTCAAAGCGGCGGACCATTACGGTATAACGGCGGTTGCAGGTATGGAACTTACTACATCGGAAGAAATTCACGTGGTCTGTTTGTTCGAGCATCTTGAAGATGCGCTTTTGTTTGACAAGGAAATTGATTCCCGCAGGTTCAAGATAAAAAACAGGGTTGATATTTTCGGCGAACAACTGATTATGGGCGAAGATGACCGGGTGATAGGCAGTGATGAGTTTTTACTTTCCAATGCCACTACGGTATCCCTTGATGAAGTGCCAGGCCTTGTGGAAAAGTATGGCGGAGTTTGTTATCCCGCGCACATTGACAGACAGTCCAACAGTATAATTACGGTACTCGGTACTATACCTGAAACACCGAAATTTAACTGTTTCGAAATTCACGGCCCCGAAAATATATCGGTATTCCGTGAAAAGTATAATTTGTTCGATAAAAAAATCATAATAAGTTCAGATGCGCACTACCTTGAAGGCATAAAAGACAAAGAAAATTACTTTTTACTCGATACCGACAAGTCTGATGTTCACAAAATCAGGGCTGAATTATTTAAGGAGTTAAGACGGTGAAAGAACTATCGCTCAATATTCTTGATATAACCGAAAACTCGGTTAAAGCCGGTGCAAAGCTCACGGAAATTATTATTGAAGAAACAGAAGATACGCTCACCGTTATAATTCGTGATGACGGTTGCGGAATGGATGAAGAAACCCTATTGCGTGTTACCAATCCGTTTTATACAACACGTACGACCAGAAAGGTCGGACTTGGAATTCCTTTTTATAAGCTCTCGGCAGAACAGACGGGTGGTAGCCTTAGGATAGAGTCGAGATGTCAAAAAGAGTTCCCCGAAAATCACGGAACAACGCTAACCGCTGTCTTTTATAAAAATCACATTGATTTTACGCCGCTTGGTGATGTAGCGGCAACAGTTACTACACTTATCCAAGGGCATCCCGATACAGACTTCTTATTCCGCCATACAAAAAACGAAAAATGTATTGAATTGGATACACGGGTTCTTCGTGATACATTGGGCGCAGAAGTCCCGTTATCGACTTACGAAGTTATTAAATGGATTGAAGAGTTCTTAAACGAACAATACATCAATCTTTAATAGATTTTATGATTATATTAAGGAAGGGTAGAGATTTATGAAAACATTGGCTGAACTTCAAGCAATCAAAGACAGAATGAAGGATAAGGTTATTCTTCGCGAAGGCTTCGGTGAAAAACGTATTGTTGTCGGTATGGCAACTTGCGGTATTGCCGCCGGTGCCCGTCCTGTGCTTAATGCATTCGTAGAAGGTATTAACGAAGCAGGTCTTGCCGGTAAGGTTACGGTAAGCCAGACAGGATGTATCGGTATCTGCCAGTACGAACCGGTTGTAGAAGTACACGAAGCAGGCAAAGAAAAGGTAACCTATGTTAAGATGACAGCTGAAAAAGCAGCAAGGGTTATCGAAGAACACATAAAGAACGGCAAAATCGTAAATGAATACGTATATGCCGAGAAATAAGTTTTAGTGGAGGTATTTTAAATGATTCGTGCACATGTATTAATTTGTGGCGGTACCGGTTGTACCTCTTCGGGAAGTAAAAGCATTCAACAGGCTTTTACTGAAAATCTTGAAAAGTACGGTCTTACTGAAGAAGTAAAACTTGTACAAACAGGATGTTTCGGTCTTTGTGCTATGGGACCTGTTGTTATCATACATCCCGATGGTACATTCTATAGCCGCGTAAATCCCGAAGATATTGAAGAAATAGTTAGTGAACATCTTCTTAAAGGTCGTGTTGTTACACGTCTTGAATATAAGGAAGATGAAAATGCTGAAGTTCACAAGAATGTAGCTCTTGGTGATACAGCATTCTATAAATCTCAGACCCGTGTAGCATTACGTAACTGCGGTGTTATTGACCCTGAAGTTATTGATGAATATATTGCTATGGATGGTTACCAGGCTCTCGGTAAAGTACTTACCGAAATGACTCCTGAAGATGTAATTAAGTGCATCAGTGATTCCGGACTGAGAGGTCGCGGCGGCGGTGGATTCCCCACAGGCCGTAAATGGTCACTTACGGCTGCAAATGCTGCTGACCAGAAGTACGTTGTATGTAACGCCGATGAAGGCGACCCGGGTGCATTTATGGACCGTTCGGTACTTGAAGGTGACCCGCACTGTCTTATCGAAGCTATGGCTATTGCCGGTTATGCTATCGGTGCAAATCAGGGTTATGTATATGTTCGTGCAGAGTATCCGATTGCCGTATCCCGTCTTGCTATCGCTATTGACCAGGCAAGAGAGTACGGCTTGCTCGGTAAAAATATTTTCGGCACAGGTTTTGACTTCGACCTTGGCATCCGCTTAGGTGCAGGTGCATTCGTTTGCGGTGAAGAAACTGCACTTATGACATCTATCGAAGGTAACCGCGGTGAGCCGAGACCCCGTCCGCCGTATCCGGCAGTTAAGGGACTTTTCGGTTGTCCGACAGTTGAAAACAACGTTGAAACATTCGCTAACGTTCCGCAGATTATTCTTCGCGGCGCTGAATGGTTTGCTTCAATGGGTACCGAAAAATCAAAGGGTACAAAGGTATTTGCATTGGGCGGTAAAATCAAGAACACGGGTCTTGTTGAAATCCCGATGGGTACAACTCTCCGCCATATTATTGAAGAAATCGGCGGCGGTATTCCGGATGGTAAGAAGTTCAAGGCTGCTCAGACAGGTGGTCCGTCAGGCGGATGTATCCCTGCAAGTCTTATTGATACAGAAGTTGACTATGACAACCTTGTTGCCATCGGTTGTATGATGGGTTCAGGCGGACTTATCGTAATGGATGAAGATTCCTGTATGGTTGATATGGCTAAGTTCTTCCTTGAATTTACGGTTGATGAATCTTGCGGTAAGTGTACTCCGTGCCGCGTAGGTACAAAGCGACTTCTTGAAATGCTCGATAAAATCACCGAAGGCAAGGGCACACTTGAAGATATCGATGCCCTTGAAGAACTTTGCGAATATATTAAGGCCAACTCATTGTGCGGTCTCGGTCAGACAGCACCGAACCCCGTACTTGCAACACTCAAGTTCTTCCGCGATGAATATATCGCTCACGTTGTTGATAAAAAGTGTCCTGCAGGTGTTTGTAAAAACCTTCTCACATTTACAATCGACAAAGATAAATGTATCGGTTGCGGTTTGTGTGCAAGAAACTGTCCTGCAGATGCTATCGTTAAGACCGACTACATAGCAGAAGGTCATAAATTACCGTCATTAACAATTGATGCCGCTAAATGTGTTAAGTGCGGCGCTTGTATTGCTAACTGTAAGTTTAAAGCAATAAGTAAACAATAAGAAAGGAGCCGATTGATAATGGAAATGTTAAATGTAAAAGTAAACGGTATTGCAGTTAGCGTACCGAAAGGCTCCACTATTTTGGAAGCCGCACGTGTTGCAGGTGTTGAAATTCCGACACTCTGCTTTATGAAAGAAAAGAACGAAATCGGCGCTTGTCGTATCTGTGTTGTTGAAGCTACAGGTGCTCGCGGTCTTGTTACTGCTTGTGTATACCCTGTAACAGAAGGTATGGAAATTCAGACCAATACCGAAAAGGTTCAGAAGGCTCGTAAGACTACTCTTGAACTTATTCTTTCAACTCACGAAAAGAAGTGCCTTTCTTG
Source organism: Acutalibacteraceae bacterium (assembly GCA_045613385.1). GTDB lineage: Bacteria > Bacillota > Clostridia > Oscillospirales > Acutalibacteraceae > SIG565. The sequence goes on from JAZLAW010000011.1 coordinate 9,911, forward strand.
CAAACGCTCTACAAATTGCGAATTGCAGAAGCTCTGCCGTGAATATGGCGTAGAAGAAGACACCTTCGGTGGTTACAGACCGATATATGAAATTGATGATTCAACACCGCACCTTATTAGAGATAACAATAAGTGTGTTCTCTGCCGTCGTTGTGTTGCTGCTTGTAACGAGCAGTACGTAAGCGTTATCGGCGCTAATGACCGCGGTATTGATACAAATATCGGTTCTCCCTTTAATCTTAAACTCAACAGTGTACCTTGTATTTCTTGCGGTCAGTGTACTGCGGTTTGTCCGACTGGCGCACTCACCGAAAAGGATGATACAGATAAAGTATGGGCAGCTCTTGCTGACCCGACAAAGCACGTTGTTGTACAGACTGCTCCGTCAATCCGTGCCACACTCGGAGAATGCTTCGATATGCCGATTGGTACAAATGTTGAAGGTAAAATGGTTGCAGCTCTTCGCAGACTTGGTTTTGCAAAGGTATTTGATACCGACTTTGCTGCCGACCTTACAATCGTTGAAGAAGCAACCGAACTTGTACAGCGTATTGCTAACGGCGGTACATTGCCGATGATTACATCTTGCTCACCCGGTTGGGTTAAATTCTGCGAATATTACTATCCTGATTTATTGGCTCATTTATCAAGCTGTAAATCTCCGCAACAAATGGGCGGTGCAGTTATTAAGACATACTATGCAAACAAGATGGGTATCGACCCGAAAGATATCGTTTGCGTATCTATTATGCCTTGTACTGCTAAGAAGTTTGAAATAGGCAGAGAAGACCAGTCTGCAGCCGGTGTACCGGATGTTGATATTGCGCTTACAACACGCGAACTCGCTCGTATGATTGACCGCGCAGGTATCAAGTTCACCGCACTTCCCGATGAAGATTTTGACAATCCGCTTGGCGAAGATACAGGCGCAGCCGTAATCTTCGGCGCAACAGGTGGTGTTATGGAAGCCGCAGTTCGTACTGCAAATGCTTGGCTTAACGGTGCTAAGGAACCCATCGAACTTCACGCAGTTCGTGGTACACAGGGTCTTAAGGAAGCAACAGTTACTGTTGGCGGAAACGAACTTAAGGTTGCAGTAGCTTCCGGCGCAGGTGCTGCTAAGGTTGTTATGGATAAACTTAAGAACGGAAACCCTGACGGTTGGGGCTTCATCGAAATTATGGGATGTCCCGGTGGTTGCGTAAACGGTGGCGGCCAACCGATTCAACCGCAATATGTACGCGATACAGTTGACCTAAAGGCAGTTCGCGCAAAGGCTCTTTATGATATTGACTCTGCAAGTGAACTCCGTATGTCACACGAATCTCCGGTAGTTAAGAAACTCTATGAAGAGTGGTACGATGGTTTCGGCGGCCATAAGGCTCACCACGACCTCCACACCACCTACGTAGCTCGTAAAAAGTATTAATTAATGCTAAAACCCCGATGTGTTCTTCACATCGGGGTTTTCTTATAGATTTCCAAAATATTCGATTATGTTATTAAAATAAGAAGTGGAATAACTGCACAACCTGAATGCAGGTACGGATAACGGTTGTAAAACGGGAACTGCAAAAAGTAAAATTCCAACAAATGCCGAAACTACAGAAATAGTTACCGCATAAGAAATAAGCACATTAACAAGCACTGCATAAGGCGAAATAAAGCCAAAATAGTAAAGGCATATCGGCAGGGTGACTAACTGTGCACAAACCGTAATAACAGTAATTTCACATAGTACTTTAAGTGGCGCAAAGCGCCATTTTTCTATTCTTATAAGCTTAAGAATAAGCGGATTTAATACTAAAATTCCTGCAGTAGAAGCAGCAGATAATATAAATCCGACATCTTTTAGTATAAACGGGTTTATAATAAGGAGCATAATCACTACAAAACAGAGTGAATTAAGCGGGTCTGTGTCTTTTCTGAAAAAGACACCTAAAAGCATAATAATATACATAACCCCCGACCGGACAACAGAAGGCGAGAGTCCGCAGAGTGCCATAAACACTAGGGTTGCCAAAATGGTTATCAGAGAAGAAAATTTATCAGGCATTTTTATAATTTTTAGTAATTTATACAGACTTCCGCAAACTATAGCCATATGTGAACCCGAAACCACCATAACGTGACTGACACCGCAGTTTCTGACCATTTTATTAAAATAATCTTCTTCATATGTTCTGTCACCGACAGTCATACTATTCATAGTTGTTGCAATATCATACGGTAAATTACTGAAAAGTGTGCTTTTAAGATTTTCTCTGAGTTTTGCGATATGATATGAAATATTTTTGGTTTCGGTCAGATTATAGATTCTCTTTATATTACCGCTAAACAAAACGTTTCTCGAATAATGTGAAAAGCGGCCTTTATCTTTAAGGGTCGAAATTTTAACATCAGCAGTAATGCGGCTACCTATCGGTAAACTTTCCGAATAACTGTAAAGATAGATACTGCCGTTTACTATCCGGTTATCCTCACAGTTATTTACTTTTGCGGTATATCGGATATAATCATCTATATATGTAGCATCAGTAATAACACCACTGATTTCTACCTTTAAGTCGGTAACATTTTCAGCAGGTAATATTTTTGTGTAGAAATTAATGCCAAAACTGATGACAATAAAAAGCAACAAGACGAAAACAACAATCAATTCTCTGAAATGCTTATAGCAGGCTGAGACAATTATTAAACACAGTAGTAGGCAGATTACAGGAATTATAAAGGTTTGAAAACTGAGCAGTATTACAGAAAGTATTATAGACAGTACGGCGGATGCTGTTATGGGTCTTTTAATATTAAACATATATAAAAATCAAGTGCCGCAAAAGAGCGGCACTTTTAATTATTTAAAGAAAAGCGGTAGTGGTTCGAGATATATAATATCATCGCGTTCGGCAGCATCACCTTCGGCCAACACTGCACATGCACCGACTTCTATAGCTCCGGCCTCGCTAACAAGCTTTTGTACAGCTATAAGCGATTCACCTGTGCTTATTACATCATCTACTATAAGAACGCGTTTGCCCTTTATAAGTTCCACATCACTGTCACCCAGATATAATTCCTGCACCTTTTGTGTGGTAATAGAACGAACACTAACGTGCAACGGGTTGCCCATATAAACCTTAACACCTTTACGCGCAACTATATAAGGCTTACCCGACTGGCGTGACATTTCATAAGCCAAAGGAATACTTTTAGCTTCAGGTGTCAGTATAAAATCGAATTCGGGAGCCCTTTTAAGAAGTGCTTCTGCCGCGGCTATTGTAATTTCGGTATCACCGAAAAGTATGAAAGCCGCGATATCAAGTTTATCGTTTACAGGGAAGCGCCTTAGTTCACGCTCAACACCTGCAATATTGATTTTATATGTTTCAGCCATTTTTTAACACCCCAAAAAATTATTTGTTTAAATCAACCGGGAGGCCAGGCAAGGTTTCGACGGGCAAGGAGATGGAAATGTATATGACCTACTGTCTGTCCGCCATCTTTACCGCAGTTGTTTACTACACGGTAGCCATTTTCAAGATTTTCTTGTCTCGCGATTTTTGCGATTGCCTCAAAAATCTTTGCAATTAGAATGCTGTTATCTTCAGATATTTCATTAGCACAAGCTATATGTTCTTTTGGTATCACAATAGCGTGGAAAGGGGCTTGTGGGTCGATATCTGCGAAAGCATAAACAAACGAATCTTCGTATATTTTGGTTGATGGGATTTCACCCGCAACTATTTTACAAAACAAACAATCTTTCATAGCGTATATCCTCACAGATTATTTTAAAAGAGTAGAAACGACATTTAAGGCTTCTGCGATTTTAGAAGCATCTTTACCGCCTGCCATAGCAAAGTCGGGCTTTCCGCCACCATTACCGCCGGTAATCTTAGCAACTTCTCTGACTATGTTACCTGCATGAGCCCCACTCGCAATAGCATCCTTACCGCAAGCGGCGGCAAATGTGATTTTACCATCCTTAACACCGGCTAAAACGACAACGGCATTTTGATTATTTGCCTTTATTGTTTCGCCCAGTGTACGAAGCTCATCGGCGGTGGAGTTTTCTATTTTAGCTGTAATGACTTTATAAGCAGCAATATTGGTAGCGCTTTCCATTATTTTATCAAGTTTGCCGAGAGCTAACTTGCTTTCCAGCTGTTCGACTAACTTTTCTTTTTCTTTAAGTTCACTCATAACTGCCGTGGCTCTTGTGGTCAAATCGTTAATATTGCCTGATTTGAGCGCCGCAGCGGTGGTGTTTAGAGTGTTAAAATAACGGTCGACGAGCGCGAGTAGATTTTCGCCGGTAACGGCTTCGATTCTTCTGACGCCTGCGGCAATTCCCGATTCCGAAGTGATGCGGAAAAGACCAATTTTAGCGGTATTGCTTATATGTGTACCGCCACAGAATTCAACTGATTTATTGTCGATAGCTACAACGCGTACGCGTTCTCCGTATTTTTCACCGAAAAGTGCCATCGCACCAAGTTTTTTGGCTTCTTCAATAGGCATTTCTTCATTTTTAACCGGGATGCCACCGAGAATAACTCCATTTACAAAGTTTTCAACTGCCTTTATTTCTTCGGTGGTCATAGCAGAAAAATGGGTAAAGTCAAAACGAACGGAGTTTTCGTTTACGAGTTGTCCTGCCTGTTCAACGTGGGTACCGAGCACCTGTCTGAGTCCTGCTTGTAAAAGGTGAGCTGCAGTATGGTTTCGGCGTATTGCTTCGCGGCGCGAAACATCAATTTCGGCGGTTACTTTATCGCCAACCGAGATTATACCATCTTCTACAACGCAGAAATGAATGAATATATCACTTGAGTTTTTGGTTGTATTAACAACTCTTAAAGTGGCATTTTCGCTTTTTATAATACCTGTGTCGCCAACCTGTCCGCCGCTTTCTGCATAGAACGGTGTTTTATTAAGAATAATCGCTATTTTATCTCCTGTAGCAGCAGAGCCTACCGTTTCATCATTGTTTACGATAGCAAGTACATCAGCAAAATATACGTTTTCGCTATAGCCTAAAAATTCGGTAGCGCTAACGTTTTCAAGAGTAATGCCATCACTCTTCCAACTTTCGCCGTCCGATGCCTTACGGGCATTTCTGGCCTTCTCGCGTTGCTCATTCATAAGCTCTTTGAACTTTTCTTCATCTACCGAGATTCCTTTTTCTTTAAGAATATCAATAGTTAAATCAAGCGGGAAACCATAGGTATCGTAAAGTTTGAAAGCATCTTCGCCCGAAAGGGTTTTAGTGCCCACGGTAAGAGAATCTAACATTGAAAGACCTTGGTCGATAGTTTTGTTGAATGCAGTTTCTTCGTTATTTATAACCTTACTGATAAGTTGTTTTTTCTCTATAAGTTCGGGATATCCAGATTTATTTTCGTTAATAACCGTATCACAAAGTTCCATAAAGAACGGACGGTTGATGCCGATAAGTTTTCCGTGTCTTACAGCGCGGCGGATAATACGGCGTAATACATATCCGCGGCCTTCGTTTGATGGAATAATACCGTCGCTTATCATAAATGTTGCAGCACGTGCGTGGTCGGTGATTGCGCGGATGGAAATATCGGTATTATTGTCACTGCCGTAGGTTTTGCCCGAAATTTCACAAACCTTGTTTATGATGTTACGGATGGTGTCAACTTCGAACATATTGTCAACGCCCTGCATAACACAGGCAAGGCGTTCAAGTCCCATACCGGTATCAATATTCTTATGTTCAAGTTCGGTATAGGTGCCGTCACCCATATTATTGAACTGTGAAAATACGTTGTTCCAGATTTCCATATATCTGTCGCAGTCGCATCCGGGTTTGCAGTCAGCAGAACCACAACCGTATTTTTCACCGCGGTCAAAATATATTTCACTACAAGGGCCGCAAGGACCTGTACCGTGTTCCCAGAAGTTATCGGCTTTACCAAGGCGAACAATATGCTCTTTCGGTATGCCTATTTCATCCTTCCAGATGTTATAAGCTTCATCATCGCTCTCATAAATAGATGGCCAGAGAAGGTTTTTGGGAATTTCCAATGTTTCGGTTAAAAACTCCCAAGCCCAGTGTATTGCTTCGGTTTTAAAATAATCCCCAAAAGAAAAGTTACCAAGCATTTCAAAATATGTGCCGTGACGAGCGGTATGGCCGACGCGCTCAAGGTCAGGGGTACGGATACATTTCTGACAGGTGGTAACCCTTTTTGAAGGGGGAGTAACTTCTCCTGTGAAATATTTTTTCATAGGTGCCATACCCGAGTTTATAAGCAAGAGTGATTTATCACCTTGGGGTACGAGTGAAAAACTGCCCAGGCGTAAATGACCTTTTGATTCAAAAAACGAGAGATACTTTTCTCTTAATGTGTTTAGAGACATCCATTCCATAATTTATTACTTCCTTGAGGATATTATTTAGCATATTTGCTTTTCTTTTTCTGTGGTGTTTCAATATTCAAAACTTCGGGTTCTGATTCAAGAAGCTCGGGATTCGTAAGATACTTTTTCATACGTCTGAACGCCAGTGCAAAGTAACTACCTGAGCATATACGCTCATCCATAACTATACCGAGCGGCATACATTTTTCGTGTATGATTTCACCGCCAATGCGTTTTGCCTTTTCGCGCGAATTACCCATAGTGATGATGATACTTGTCGTACCGAATTCATAACAGTGGTGGAAAATGTGATTTGTACGAATTGATGCCAAGTTAGAAATAACAAGACTTGTGTGAAAGGGACTCGCATCAATAATGGCTTTGGGTAACCAGCCGTGTTTATCAAGAAATTTGAATATTGCCACACCCGCAGGTAATATACCGGGCAAACTCAATAGAAACTTAATAAGCTTTTCGGTTGAGTTATTCTTAGCATCGGTGCGGTTTGCATCCACATAGTCGTTGATTATATTATTAACATCAAAAATGGTGTTTTCATAGTCAAAATACATTTTTGACATTGTACCGTTATCCATCTTGCCGTTCTGAAGCACTACCATACCTACTGCAATTTCATTTCTGGCATAGATGCGCTTATTTACAATAAAGCGGTTAAGCGAAGGAAACTCTGACATTGTACGTATGTATGCGGCAAGAATTACCGCCATATGTGAAATATTTATATTTTTTTTACGCTTTGCATTTATGTACTTTTGAATTGGCTCGACAGGTATGTCAAGTTCAATCATATTCATTGAGTCATACCGTTTGTCCATAATAAAAGGCGCTACTGTATACATAGGGTCCGCCTTTTTAACCCTTTTACCATCTGCTCTCAGTGCCATAAAAAATCCCCTTATATCCCTAAAATTATATATATAATACTATATTTTAGCTAATTTTTCAACTTATTTATCGTGGTTTTTTGAAAAAACATCGGTCACTTCACTGATAGTAATATAGGCGGTCTCATCAATACTATGTACCAATTCTTTAAGACGCACAACCTGGAATCTGTTTACTATAAAATACACCATTGTTTTTTCGGTATTTGAGTATCCGCCGACGGCCTTTATTTTTGTAGTGCCTGATTCAAATGTGTTTGATAACTCCCGGCATACTTCATCGGGCTTTTCGGTAATGATTATGGCACACTTGGCGTGGTCAATACCATCAACGATAAAGTCGACCGTTTTAAGCGCCGCGGCATATGCCACGATTGAGTAAAGTGGCAAAATCCAGTCACCAATAATAATTCCGCTTATAACATAAAGCGCCATATTATAAGCCATAACAAAGGTGCCAACAGAGATGCCGATACGTTTTGCAAATATAACCGCCATAACTTCTATACCATCCATAGCACCGCCAAAACGTATTGCAGTACCGCTGCCTATACCCGAAATTACACCACCGAAGAGCGCACACAGCAATAAATCTTCTTTTGCTAAGGGAGACGCAAAACTAACATCAATAGGCAAAATGTCTGTGATTATAAATGCTACGATAGAATAGATAAATACAGTGTATATCGCATAGAAAGTGAAAAGTGAGCCCTGCTTTTTAAGTCCGTATAAAAATAGCGGAATGTTGAGTATTAAGAGAAAGAATGAAAGGGTAAGAAACTCGGGTGTTAATTGCGAAAGTAAAATAGAAGTGCCCGAAATACCGCTATCATAGATTTTAACAGGTGCTAAAAAGAAGGTTACACCGATAGCATTTATAATACCTGCAACGGTAAGCATTATCATATTATAAGCCGATATTTTGCCAAAAAAGGATTTCAATCTGTTCATTTGTCTCTCCGATAAACTGTTATATATTATATTATATAATAAGATTAGATATATATCAACCTAAAATATCATTGACAAAAGGGAAAGATTGTGATAACATTTTGTCGAAAGGTGGGTTTTTTATGAACAAAACCGTAAAAATATTAACACTATTAATGGTACTTGTGTTATCGGTTACTTTGTTTGCTTTTTCGGCATCGGCTACGGAATCAACTGATGTAGCGGCTTTCGATTTTGACTCTGCTACTGAGTATCTCGATGCATATACCGACAACAGCAATGCAGATGAAAACTTTGCAGAAAACTCTGCAGCTGCTTTGGTCGTTGTAAGGGAAGAAATCCCGTTATATGCGTCTTTTTGGGCACTTGTTCCGCCGATAATTGCCATTGTTTTGGCACTTATAACAAAGGAAGTTTATTCTTCACTTTTTATAGGTATTGTTGTAGGCGGTCTCTTCTCGGCAAACTTTAGTATCACAAAAACACTCGATACAGTTACAAATACCGGATTTATTGATGCAGTTTCGGGAACTGCTGGTATATTTATATTCTTAGTACTTCTCGGTATACTTGTTGCTTTACTTAACAAATCGGGCGGCTCGGCAGCCTTTGGTCGTTGGGCAGAAAAGCACATTCACTCAAGAATTGGCGCTTCCCTTGCAACATTTGTGCTTGGTGTACTTATCTTTATTGATGACTACTTTAACTGTTTAACAGTTGGCTCGGTTATGCGTCCTGTATGTGATCGCAACAAGATTTCACGCGCAAAATTGGCTTACTTAATTGATGCTACTGCAGCTCCTGTTTGTATGATAGCACCTATTTCATCCTGGGCTGCTGCCGTTTCGAGCTATGCGGCAGAAGGCGAAGGACTAAAACTCTTTATAGAAGCCATTCCTTATAACTTCTATTCATTACTTACATTCGTATTTATCATCGCTATCACACTTATGAAGTTTGATTACGGCCCGATGAAGCTTCACGAAGAAAATGCTTTGAAGGGCGACCTTTTCACAAGCGGACAAGATGATATTGAAAAAGAAGAAGCTATTGAAGAAAATCCGAAGGGCAAGGTTATCGACCTTGTTTTACCGATTTTAATTCTTATCGCAGTTTGTATCGTTGCTCTTGTTTATAACGGTAACGGCAACTCATTCAGCGGTATGAACTTTATCGATGCATTCTCAAATACCGATGCTACAGTCGGTCTTCCTTGGGGTGCTTTGATAGCACTTCTCGTTGCTATTATCTACTATGTAATTCGTCGTGTAGTTAATTTCAAGGCCGCTATGAATTGCATTCCTGCTGGTTTTAAGGCAATGGTACCCGCTATTTTAATTCTTACAATGGCTACCGCTCTTAAGAATATGACAAGCGTACTCGGTGCTAAAGTTTTCGTAGCACAGCTTATGGAAAACGCCGCAGGCGGACTTGATAAACTTTTACCTGCCATCATCTTCTTGGTAGCATGCATTCTTGCTTTTGCAACAGGTACATCTTGGGGTACATTTGGTATTCTCATTCCGATTGTTACCGCAATCTTCCCGAACCCTGCTGACCATACCCTTATGGTTATCGGTATCTCTGCTTGTCTTGCGGGTGCGGTTTGCGGCGACCACTGTTCACCCATTTCCGATACAACAATTATGTCGTCGGCCGGTGCACAGTGCAACCACTTAAACCACGTAGCAACTCAGTTACCGTATGCTATCACTGTTGCGGCAGTTTCATTTATTAACTTTATTATCGCACCGTTTATCCAGAACGCTTGGATTTGCTTACCGATAGGTGTTGTAAGTATTATTCTTACCTTGTTTGTTATCAAACTTATTACAAACAAAAAGGTTAAAGCGGCATAGGACTTGAAATTAAAAGACTTTGCATCTATAATATTAGGTGCAAAGTCTTTTTTTGTTTAAAGGTGTATTATGGAAAGATATCTGGAGATAGAGCGCAGTATAATAAAAAAATACCGCAAAAGCATTTGGAATAACTTTGTGGGTGCGGTAAAGGAATATGAATTAATAAAAGAAAATGATAAAATTGCTGTTTGTATTTCGGGCGGCAAGGATTCGGTATTACTTGCAAAATGTATGCAGGAACTGTGTCGACATAGTGAAGTACCTTTTACACTCGAGTTTATTGTTATGGACCCCGGGTATAAAAAAGAAAACAGGGAACTTATCGAAAACAACGCAAAACTTATGAATATACCGATACATATATTCGAAAGTAATATATTTGATGTTGTAACCGAAGTGGAAAACTCGCCTTGTTATCTTTGTGCGCGTATGAGACGCGGTTTTCTTTATAACGAAGCAAAGTTGCTTGGTTGCAATAAAATCGCTTTAGGGCACCATTTTGACGATGCTATCGAAACATTACTTATGAGTATGATGTATTCGAGCGAAATTAAAACAATGTTACCCAAACTTCATAGCACAAACTTCGAAGGTATGGAACTTATTCGTCCACTTTATAAGGTGAAAGAGCGTGATATTATTTCTTGGGCAAAGTATAACGGTTTAGAGTTTTTACAGTGCGCTTGTAAGTTTACCGAAGCGGGAATGCAGAATGAAGAACTCTCGAAACGTAAAGAAACCAAGAAAATAATTGCCGATATAAGACGGATAAATCCAAATGTTGATGATAATATTTTCCGTAGTATGCACAATGTAAATCTTGCGCAAATTGTAGGGTATAGAGATGCCGATAGCGGCGCAAAGCATTTATTTACTGAAGAATATTAAGACAAAAAAGGAGCCAAATTTGGCTCCTTTTTTACTATTTGTAATCTGCAATAAAACCTGCTACAATTTTTGTAAGGTTAATTAGCGCATCGCAATCGATATATTCATCAACCTGGTGTGCGCCGCCCTTAGAACCGAAACTTCGACCTGCGCCGAATGTTACTGCGCGGGGGCTACCGTAGAGTTTAAACATAGGCAAGTCCGATAGACAAATACCGCGACTTACAAGCGGCATATCATTTTCGCTGCCGAGTTCAATAAGCTTTTCAACAACGGGGTTATCCTTCTCATCTTCTACATATCTGAAGAACCGAGTTGTCATTTGCGATATAGGTTTGTTAAGACCTAATTTTTCAAACTCATCTTCTACCGATAAAAGAATATCATTCAGTTCCTTTTTTATTTCATCTTCGGTTTTATCGGTGTAGAAGGTAATCTTAAACTCACCCTTGTCCATATTAAGACCACCGGGTTTGCCAATATGTGAATACATAATTCTCATACCGTTTTCGGGCACTTCAGAACCCGTGAATATAGCGTTGTTTTGAAGTTCGGTTACACGGGCGGTCTTAAACGCTTCAAGCTTTTCTATTAAAATATTAATGCCTTTAATAACGGCACTGCAGTCGCTTGTGGGGTTTTTACTGCTAACATTAAAAATCATACCGCCGCCGCCGACGCCGCTACCCGAAATCTCGCCAAGGCATCCGTCAATATTCAGGCAGTCATCACACTTATATTTAAGGCAAGAAGCCAAAGAACCGTTACTGCCGCCGTGTTCTTCATCGCAATAAGCCGAGAAAACAAGGTTATAAGGTAGGGTAATACCCAGTTCCTTCATTTTTTTAATTAAGAACATACAAATCGCTACGCCGTATTTATCATCACAGGCGCCACGACCGAAAATCTTGCCGTCACGGATTTCACCGGATAAAGCAGGGAACTCCCAAAGTTTTGGGTCGCCGATTTCAACGGTATCGGTGTGTGCTGCTAACATTAATGTTTTAGCGGCATTTTCATTAGGTATAACAACGGTATAATTTTTGCGGTTTTCAAGGTTTCTACCCGCCAAATAATCGACATTTTCGGTAATACCGTCAACAGCGAGCGGAGAGTAAACTTCGCCGACTATTCCTAAATCCTTAAACCAGTTATCAATAAACGCGGGACATTCTTCTTCATTACCGTATTTACCGAAGTTTTCGGAGTTGATTTTAATTAAATCACTTAAAATACCGAATAATTCTTCTTTGTCGTTTTCGATTGCACTATATAGTTTAGTTTTTATATCAGACACTAAAAAAACTCCTTTTAAGGTAATTTTTGCATAATTATTATAGCATATATATATTTGCTGTGCAAGGTTTAAAAATTAAAATCCCGAATGCTTATACATTCGGGATTTTGGTGCCGCTGACCGGACTTGAACCGGTACGGTATTGCTACCGAGGGATTTTAAGTCCCTTGTGTCTGCCTATTCCACCACAGCGGCATATTCTATTCAATTTTTTGCACCTAATTTAGTGCTTGTGTGACTCTTGCGGTTCCCAAAAGTTGCAACCGTCTTGGAGCGACGGCAACTTTTGACCGCGGCGCCTTTTGTGCCTTCACTGCATCTGCCACCGGCAGCGTTCGGCGCAAAACTGCCTATTCCACCACAGCGGCGTATTATATTTAATTTTTTACACTAAATAAGTTTTTGGCACATAGAATATGTTAATTTATTTTAAGTGATTTGTCAAGTGTTTTTTATCAAAAGCGGCGGTATCATTCAATTTATTTGTTTGATACCGCCGCTTTTTAAAAATTATTTAAAGTAGCGTACTGCGGCGCGGAACATACCGATATCATAGTTACCGGGAACATTTTTATAAAGTCCGTCTCCGATACGCTCACTGTGACCCATCTTACCAAATACTCTGCCATCGGGTGAAGTAATACCTTCGATAGCATACATCGAGTCGTTGGGGTTGAAGTGGATGTCACTTGTAGCGTTGCCGTCAAAATCAACGTACTGTGTTGCAATCTGACCGTTTTTAGCTAATTCCATAATAAGTTTTTCATCAGCTATAAAACGACCTTCGCCGTGTGAAATAGGCACATTGTAAACATCGCCTACATCTGTTTCAGAGAGCCAAGGTGACTTATTGGAAGCAATACGGGTACGCACAATACGTGACTGGTGACGCGCTATTGTATTGAATGTCAGTGTGGGGCAGTTCTCATCTGTATCAATAATCTTACCGTAAGGTACAAGACCGAGTTTGATAAGTGCCTGGAAACCGTTACAAATACCGCACATAAGACCGTCGCGGTTATCGAGTAAATCGGTAACACCTTCCTTGATGGCGGCATTGCGGAAGAATGCAGTTATAAACTTACCGCTGCCGTCGGGCTCATCACCGCCCGAGAAACCACCCGGAATAAAGATTGCCTGAGACTTCTTAATTTCTTCGGCAAACTGTTCTACGCTACGGCTGATACCATCGGATGACAAGTTATTGATAACCATAATCTTCGGCTCTGCACCGGCGTCTCTAACGGCTTTAGCCGAGTCAAACTCGCAGTTAGTACCGGGGAATGCAGGAATGAGTATTTGCGGTTTAGCGTGTTTAACGGCGGGAGCAGGGTACTTTTCGGCTGAGAATGAGAAGTTTTGCATATTAGACTTACTGTCTTTAATATTGCAAGAATAAACGCTTTCAAGTTTATCTTCGTAGATACTAAGAAGTTCGTTTATGTTTACTTCTTCGGCACCATAGCTAATAGCGTTTTTATCGGTAACCTGTCCTAACAAAATAGCATCTTCAATATCTTTATCGCTTTCAATTATAAACGAGCCATAGTTATATCCGAAGATATCTTCCAATGAAACATTATCGCTAAATGCGAAACCGAGTGAGTTACCAAAGCACATCTTCATAACGGCTTCGCCAACACCGCCAAGGGTGGGGGTGTAACAAGCGGCGGCGCCATTGCGCAAAAGTGCGGTTACTTTATCAAAGAGATTAATAAGAGATTCGGTTACAGGTAAACCGTTTTTATCATATTCCGGTTTAAGCAAGAATACTTTATTGCCCGATTTTTTAAACTCAGGGGAAACTACATCGGTTACTTTGCCTGTTGTAACAGCAAAGGAAACGAGTGTGGGCGGTACATCAAGGTTTTCAAACGAGCCACTCATTGAGTCCTTACCGCCGATTGAACCGATACCAAGTTCAATTTGTGCCTTGAAAGCACCAAGTAAAGCGGCCAAAGGTTTACCCCAACGCTTACCGTCCTTGCGCGGATGCTCAAAATACTCTTGGAATGTTAAATATACATCCTTAAAATCAGCACCTGTAGCAATAAGTTTAGAAACCGATTCAATAACGGCTAAATAAGCGCCGTGATAGGGGGAAGTGGATGTGATAAACGGGTTGTAACCCCAGGACATAAACGAGCAGTCATCAGTGTGTTTCTTCTCAACCGATACTTTTTGCACCATACTTTGTATAGGTGTCAACTGATTTTTACCGCCAAACGGCATAAGTACTGTACCCGCACCGATTGTTGAGTCAAAACGCTCAGAAAGGCCGCGCTTTGAACACATATTAAGGTCATCTGCGGTTTTCTTAAGGTTTTCTGTAAATGTGCCGTTTATTTCCTTTTTATAGTCTACCGCTGCGGCGGGAGTAATATCAATATGTTTATCGGCACCGTTAGAGTTTAAGAACTCACGGCTGATATCAACGATTTTTTTGCCGTTCCAATTCATAACAAGGCGGGGCTCCGCTTTAACTACGGCAACAGGGAATGCCTGTAGGTTTTCTTCGGCGGCGAGAGACAGGAACTTATCAACATTGTGCGGCTCAACAACAACCGCCATACGCTCTTGCGATTCACTTATTGCAAGTTCTGTACCGTCAAGACCCTCGTACTTTTTGGGTACTGCATTAAGGTTGATTTCAAGTCCGTCAGCGAGTTCGCCGATAGCAACCGATACACCGCCTGCACCAAAGTCGTTACAACGCTTAATCATTTTTGTAGCATCGGGGTTGCGGAACAAACGTTGAAGTTTTCTTTCTTCAGGCGCATTACCTTTCTGTACTTCGGCACCGCAGGTTTCAACCGACTGTGCGGTATGTGCTTTTGAAGAACCTGTTGCACCGCCAATACCGTCGCGACCTGTAGAACCGCCAAGTAAAATTACAACATCATCGGGACTTGGTACTTCTCTTCGTACATTTTCTGCGGGAGCGGCGGCAATAACTGCGCCGATTTCCATACGCTTAGCCGCATAGCCGGGATGATATATTTCATCTACTATACCTGTAGCAAGACCAATCTGGTTACCGTAAGAAGAATAACCTGCTGCGGCAGTTGTTACAATTTTACGTTGCGGTAACTTGCCGGGGATGGTTTCATTTACGGGCTTTAACGGGTCGGCCGCACCTGTTACGCGCATAGCACCGTAAACATATGCTCTACCTGAAAGCGGGTCACGAATAGCTCCGCCGATACAGGTTGCTGCACCACCAAAGGGCTCAATTTCGGTTGGGTGGTTATGAGTTTCGTTTTTAAACAGTAAGAGCCACGGCTCAGTTTTGCCGTCAACTTCTACATCGATTTTTACAGTACAAGCATTGATTTCTTCGGATTCATCCAATTTATCAAGTTTGCCCTGTGTTTTAAGATATTTAACGGCAACGGTTGCCAAATCCATAAGGCAAATCGGCTTTGTGCGACCGAGTTCTTTGCGTACTGCAATATACTCGTCATATGCCGACTGCAAAAGTTCATCCTGGAACTTAACCGAATCGATAACAGTCAGGAATGTTGTATGACGGCAGTGGTCCGACCAATATGTATCTATCATACGGATTTCGGTAATAGTTGGGTTTCTGTTTTCAGCCTTAAAGTAGTTCTGACAGAAAGCAATATCATCAGTATCCATAGCAAGACCGTAGTCTTTTACGAACTTTTCAAGACCTGCTCTGTCAAGTTCAATAAATCCGTCAAGGGTTGCAACTGTTGTGGGGATTTCATAGTTAGCTGCCAAAGTTTCGTACTTATCAAATGTAGCTTCCCTTGATTCCACCGGGTTTATAACATACTTTTTAATTTCTTTTACATCATTTTCAGTAAGGTTGCCGTAAAGCACATAGATTTTTGCTGTTCTTACTGTCGGTCGGTCCTTACAAGAAATAATCTGGATACATTGTGCGGCTGAGTCAGCGCGTTGGTCAAACTGACCCGGTAAAAACTCAACTGCAAATGCTATGCTGCCTGATAAGTCGATTTCATCATACACATTATCAAGCTGTGGCTCTGAAAAAACTGTACCTTTAGCATATTCGAATAATTCTTCGGTGATGTTTTCGGCATCATATCGGTTAATTACGCGAACATCGGTAAGATTTTTAATACCAAGAAGGGTAGTAGCATCAGAAAACAAAGCTTTTGCTTCGTGAGCCTGTTCTTTCTTCTTTTCCACATATACTCTATATACCATTTAATTTTCCTCCGTTACTGCCTTCATTGCTTTAGCGCCTATATCATTACGTTTATAAGCATTTTCAAAATGTACATTCTCGGTCAAGCGATATGCTTCTTGGATGGCACCTTTAAGTGTATCGGCGGTAGCAGTTACGCCGAGAACACGGCCACCATTTGTAAGCAGTTTTTCACCGTCGAGTTTTGCACCTGCTACATATACATTATCCCATACGCCGTTTGTAAAGGTTATTTCATAACCCTTTTCATACTTTTCGGGGTAACCCTTTGATGCCATAATTACACAACAGGCGTGTCCGTTTTTGAACTTAACTTCGGTCTCACTCAATGTGCCGTTTGTCGTGGCCTGCATTATTGTCAATAGGTCGCTTTCAAGTAGCGGTAATACAACTTGTGTTTCGGGGTCGCCAAAACGGCAGTTATATTCTATTACTTTAGGGCCCTTATCTGTTAGCATAAGACCAAAATAAAGGCAACCTTTAAATGTTCTGCCTTCTTTATTCATAGCATCAATGGTTGGAATAAATATTTCTTCCATACACTTCTTAGCTATTTCTTCGGTATAGTAGGGGTTGGGTGCTATCGTACCCATACCGCCTGTGTTAAGGCCTGTATCGTTATCACCTACGCGCTTATGGTCCATAGAAGAAACCATAGGAACAACGGTTTTACCGTCGGTAAAGGAAAGAACCGATACTTCAGGTCCTGTTAAAAACTCTTCGATAACAATATTGTCGCCGCTTTTACCGAACATTTTATCTTGCATTATAGATAAAACTGCGGCTTTGGCATCATCTCGGGTTTCGGCAATAATTACACCTTTACCGAGCGCCAGGCCATCGGCCTTGATTACCGTTGGAATAGGTGCGGTTTCAAGATATTTAAGAGCGGCATCCATATTATCAAAAACTTCATATTCGGCTGTCGGTATACCGTATTTTTTCATAAGATTTTTGGAGAAAACCTTACTGCCTTCAATTATAGCGGCATCAGCGGTAGGACCAAAGCAGGGGATACCGTTTTTATTCAGTTCATCCACACAACCTGCAACAAGCGGGTCATCGGGCGCGACAACTGCATAGTCAATACCGTTTGCTACGGCAAATTCGGCAATTTTTTTAGTATCGGTGCCGTTAATGTCTACCAAAGTTGCATCTTTGGCAATACCGCCGTTACCGGGCGCCGCAAAGATTTCGGTTATATTTTTATTTTCTTTAAGTTTTTTGATGATGGCGTGTTCTCTTCCACCGCCACCTACAACCAATATTTTCATTATTTTACCTCAGTATAAATTAATGGTGGAATAAACGCATACCTGTGAAAGCCATAGCCATACCGTATTTGTTACAGGTATCGATTACTACGTCATCTCTTATAGAGCCGCCGGGTTCAGCAATGTATTTTACACCGCTTTTTTTAGCGCGTTCAATATTATCGCTAAACGGGAAGAAAGCATCCGAGCCGAGCGCCACGCCATCTATTGTATCCAGGTACTCGCGAATTTCTTTATCGGTCAGCGGTTCGGGTTTTTCGGTAAAGTACTTTTCCCAGATACCGTCAGCACAAACATCTTCTTCATTTCTAT
This sequence comes from Acutalibacteraceae bacterium, assembly GCA_045613385.1. Lineage (GTDB taxonomy): Bacteria > Bacillota > Clostridia > Oscillospirales > Acutalibacteraceae > SIG565. The sequence goes on from JAZLAW010000011.1 coordinate 27,985, forward strand.
TGATGTAACCGTCGATTACGTTATCTCGGTCGGGGCGTCCGAGTGTGTCTTTAAAGGGAAGGGCAAGTACCTTATCGTGTTGACGCAAGAACCAAGTGTCTGCCTTGGTACCTGCAAGTCGGGTGCAGTGTATACGTGACTGTTGACCCGCACCTACACCGATTGCCTGTCCGTCAACTGCATAGCAAACCGAGTTCGATTGCGTGTATTTAAGAGTTATAAGTGCGATAATTAAGTCGCGCACAGCGCTTTCTGGCATATCTTTATTTTCAGTTACTATATTTTCAAGTAACTCTGCATTGATTTCAAAGTTATTACGGCCCTGCTCAAATGTAATGCCGTAAACCTGTTTTGTTTCAATGGGATTTGGAATAAAATTGGGGTCGATTTTAACTATATTATAGTTGCCTTTACGTTTTGTCTTTAAAATTTCAAGTGCTTCGGGGGTGTAATCAGGTGCGATAACGCCATCCGAAACTTCTCTTTTAATAAGAAGAGCTGTTGTAACATCACAGGTATCCGAAAGAGCAACCCAGTCACCAAAAGAACACATACGGTCGGTACCGCGGGCTCTCGCATAGGCACAAGCCAAGGGAGACTCATCAAGACCTTCGATATCATCTACAAAACAAGCCTTTTTAAGTTTATCTGATAACGGGATGCCAACAGCAGCCGATGTAGGACTTACGTGTTTGAAGGAAGTAACGGCGGGAAGTCCTAAAGCCGCTTTGAGTTCCTTCACAAGTTGCCAGGAGTTAAAAGCATCAAGGAAGTTAATATAACCCGGTCTGCCGCACAGAATTTCAATCGGCAATTCACTGCCGTCAGCCATATATATCTTTGAAGGTTTTTGGTTGGGGTTGCAACCGTATTTTAATTCAAATTCTGTCATTTCGTTTACTCCTTACTTGTTTTTATTGATTATGATTTCTGTTGCTTCGCCGCCGTTTAATGGTACTTGGCGAACAAACAAAGAAACCTTGTTGTCATTATTTGAGTTTTCCCATACTAAATCGGCAAGTTCACGGGCGGTGTTGGGTAATTCAACTTCTTCTGGCTCACCGTAGAAAGACGGAATGGGGTTACCGTCGCATTTATAAGTGTGGATAAAATGACCTATACCGTCTTCCGGCATATAGTTAAAGAAATAATGGTTACAAGCATTTTCCCGTCCGTTTGCACTCTTTGCAATAGCGAGTTTATATGTAAACACTTCTCTTGGAAAACTGTAATAGCAGATACCCGAAATTCTGGGGGTGAAGTTAGGCGCATCGGGTTCGAAATTACGTGTACAAATTGCATCTTCAAAATGGTTGCCTTCGTTTATACAATCAAATACCGTGTTTGTCTGGTCACCGTTTGTAATAATATCGATGTTACCGCCTTTTGCGGTCAAATAGGGGTTATAGATGATAAGTGACGGGTCTGAAAGTTTACTTTCATCAAATGCTTTTGTACGCATACCGCCATCGAACCTTTCAAAAATACGGTTGCGGCTGTTTTCACTTCTGCCCATTATAAAATAGGCTATCATAGCGCTTTTACCGTCTTTAGATTTACCGATTACAATACCACGACCGGGGTATGTATTTTCACTGAGTAATGTTTTTAAATCAAACAGAGCCATATTTATCCACCTTTTTTATTTTGTAATTTCTTTGCAAACCTTTTCAACCGAGAGTGGCAGGATTATCCACTCTGCATTTTCCATAACACGTTTTTGTAAAGTCTTAGGTGTGTCTTCGGGTAGAATTTCAACCGCTTTTTGCATAATAATCTCGCCACCGTCGGGCACTTCGTTTACAAAATGTACTGTAGCACCCGTTACTTTAACACCGTATTCCAGTGCGGCTTCGTGAACGTGAAGTCCGTAAAAACCTTTTCCGCAGAAGGACGGAATTAAAGACGGATGAACGTTTATAATTCTTTTATCATATCTCCTTGTGAATTTTTCACTCAGAATAGACATAAATCCCGCAAGAACTATAATGTCAGTTTTATATTCTTCTATTTTTGCTATAAAGGCATCTTCAAAAGCATTCTGGTCCATACCGCAATCTGTTTTTGTGATAACTGCAGTATCGATATTTGCATTTTTTGCCCTTTCTAAAGCATAAGCGTCAGCCTTGTTGGAAATAACAAGGCTGATTTTTCCGCTTTCAATTATTCCATTTTTTGTAGCATCAATAAGCGCCTGGAGATTTGTTCCGCCACCCGAAACCAAAACCGTTATATTGGCTTTTCTCATAAGATTATCTTATCCTCCGACTCGATTATCTCACCTATAATATAAGCATCTTCACCGTTAGCCTTCAAGATTTCAAGAGATTTTTCAGCATCTTCTTTCGATACTACGATACTCATACCGACACCCATATTAAAGGTATTGTACATATCGTGCTCGTTGATATTGCCAACCTTTGCCAAAAGTTCAAAGATAGGAAGAACGCGTACGGCAGATTTATCGATTTTAGCACCGAGTCCATCGGGAATGCTTCTCGGGATATTTTCATAGAAGCCGCCGCCTGTAATGTGGGAAATACCCTTTACTTTTACTTCTTCAAGCAAAGCTAAAACAGATTTAACATATAACTTTGTGGGGGTGAGCAAGGTCTCCCCAATACTCTTACCGCCAAGTTCAGCGACAGGAGAAGTAATATCACTGTTTTCAACATCGAAAACCTTGCGAACCAAAGAGAAACCATTGGAATGAACGCCACTTGAAGCAAGAGCAATAACGATATCTCCGGCAGCCATAGTTTTGTTATCAATAATCTTTGATTTATCTACGATACCTGTGCAGTAGCCTGCCAAATCATAGTCATCTTCGGGCATAAGGCCGGGATGTTCCGCAGTTTCACCGCCGATAAGAGCGCAACCCGACTGAACACAACCTTCGGCTACACCGCTAACGATATCTGCGATTTTTTCAGGAATATTCTTACCGCAAGCAATATAGTCAAGGAAAAAGAGCGGTTTTGCGCCGCAACAGATAATATCGTTAGCGCACATAGCAACACAGTCAATACCGATTGTGTCGTGTTTATCAAGTAACATAGCAAGTTTGATTTTAGTGCCCACACCGTCGGTACCTGCAACCAAAACGGGTTCCTTGATACCTGTTAAATCAAGACCAAAGCAACCGCCGAAACCGCCCACATCATCAAGACAACCTTCGTTTTTAGTGCGGTTTATATGTTTTTTCATAAGTTCTACAGCTTTATACCCTGCGGTAATATCAACACCTGCAGCAGCATAGCTGTCTGATTTAGATTTCATAGTCATAAACTTTATTCCTTTCCGTTCCAACAATATGTGCAAAGGTTTTCTTCATCGATTCCTATAGCTTTTATAATTCCTTCAAGCGACTGGAATTCAAGGGAAGTGAAGTTGAGCTTTTTACAGATGGCATTTCTAAGATTTTGTCCGCGTTCGGTTTTGTTATCGATGTATTCATCGATATATTTAAAACCTTCTTCACCTTCAAGTTCGGCTATTGTCCTTCGTGCTATCAGTTCCATATCGGAAGTTGCACGTGAGAAGCCGAGATATTTACAGCCGAACATAATAGGTGGACACGCAGAGCGCATGTGTACTTCCTTAGCTCCGTTATCGTAAAGGAAATCCACCGTTTCCTTAAGTTGAGTGCCGCGAACAATCGAATCGTCAACAAAGAGCAATTTTTTATCTGTAATCAGTTCGTGAACGGGTATCTGCTTCATTTTTGCAACGCGCTCACGTTCTGTTTGATGGGTAGGTGTGAAACTTCTCGCCCAGGTGGGTGTGTATTTGATAAACGCGCGGGCAAACGGGACGCCTGATTCACCGGCATAACCGATTGCGTGTGGTGTGCCGGAATCCGGAACACCGCCGACATAGTCAATGTCGTTCGCACTACCTACTGTTTTGTCGTGTTCTGCCATAATTTTACCGTTGCGGTAACGCATTATTTCTACATTCACACCTTCGTAGGTAGAGGTGGGGTAGCCGTAATAACTCCATAAGAATGAACATATTTTCATTTTTTTACCCGGCTTGGCTAATTGGGTCATACTGTCAGGTGTCAGTTCTACAATTTCGGCGGGACCGAGTTCCTTAATCAAATCATAACCGAGTTTAAAACAGGCGAAAGATTCGAAAGAAACACAGTGACCGTCTTCGTTTCTGCCGATATTAACCGGAATTCTGCCAAGTCGGTCACGCGCGGCTATAAGGGAACCGTCATTCTTTAATATAAGTATCGAAGCGGTACCGTCAATTTTACTCTGTGCGAATTTTATACCTTCACAGAACGACTCTTTTTGATTTATAAGTGCTGCGACAAGCTCTGTTGAATTTATTTTACCCGCAGTCATAGCATTAAAGTGACCGCTTGAAGACAAATGTTCAGATATAAGCTCTACAGAATTGTTTATTATACCTATAACACAGATGGCATATGTGCCAAGTGTTGAGTGTATAAGTAGCGGTTGCGGGTCGTAGTCACTGATGCAACCGATTGCAGAAGTACCCTGCATCTCTTCAAAAACATCATCAAACTTTGTTCTGAACGGTGAGTTTTGAATATTATGAATCTCGCGCTGAAGGCCGAGCTCTTTATCATAAGCGGCCATACCTGCGCGGCGTGTACCTAAATGAGAATGGTAGTCTGTGCCGAAAAAGACGTCAGATATAGCGTCATTCCGACTTACTACTCCGAAAAAACCACCCATTGTTTGCTCCTTAAAGTTTTAGTTTATGCGAAGAAAAGTTTAGAGAGAGTCATCGGGTCGATATATTCGCCGTCTTTATAAACACGCATATTACCCGAAGCAATTTCATCGATAAGCATAACGCTGCCATCTTTGTCATAACCGAATTCGAACTTAATATCATAAAGTATAAGGCCTTTTTCTTTAAGGTCATCGGCTACAATCTGGGTAATCTTCTGTGTCATTTCCTTCATATCATCATACTGCTTATCGGTCATAACACCAAGGTCAACAAGGCCATCCTTTGTTACAAGTGGGTCGCCCTTTTCGTCATTCTTGAATGTCATTTCAACATAAGCGGGAAGGTCTGCGCCTTCTTCGATATAATCGCTGTAGCGGCGGAAGAAACTACCTACTGCTTTATGGCGGCAGATTACTTCAAGACCTTTACCGAAAACTTTAGCGGGGAGAACTTCCATAGTGGTGTTTTCAAGGTCCGCGCTAACATAGTGGGTTTTAATTCCAGCGGCATTTACCTTTTCAAAGAAATAGATGGACATACGAAGGTTGACATCGCCTACGCCATCAATGGTAAGACCGACAGAGTTCTCACCCGGGTCAAACACACCGTCTTTACCGGTGCAGTCATCTTTAAACTTAAGCAAATAATTGCCGTTGTCAAGGGCAAATACGTCCTTTGTTTTTCCTGTGTAAACAAGTTTCTTTTCCATAATTTTTTCTCCTTATATAAAAAATATAATAATTAACAAATTAAAGTCTTGACATAATGTCGGCATCCTTCTTTAGTACCGCTTCGGCGTCTTTTACGCGTTTGTTGTCAAGCTTTTCTGCGATTTCCATATCTTCTATAGCCAACATTTGTGCGGCCAGAAGAGCTGCATTTGCACCGCCGTTTACAGCAACTGTAGCAACGGGGATACCTGTGGGCATCTGAACGGTTGAAAGCAAAGCATCCATACCGTCAAGATATTGAGAAGCACAGGGGATACCGATAACCGGCAAGGTGGTATTAGCTGCAATGGCACCCGCTAAGTGTGCAGCCATACCTGCAGCGCAGATAATAGCACCGTAACCGTTTTTACGGGCATTCAAAGAAAATTCACCCGCCTGTTTTGGTGTGCGGTGAGCAGAATATACATTGACGGTATAGGGGATACCTAATTCATCTAAAACCGCGGTAGCCTTTTTAATAACGGGAAGGTCACTGTCGCTACCCATAACGATACCAATTTTTTTCATTTTCTTTTCTCCTTTTTATTCAGAAAAATTAAAAAAGAGCACACTTAAAACACCCTGACAGGTGATTAAATGTGCCCAGACGGTCGGCTGTAGAAAAGCTACATTTTTCTGTTCCTTTGTGGTGCTCCACTATAATTCCGTCAGTTACAGAAAACGATTATTTTTGACATAAACAGTATAACATTTTTACCCCTTTGTGTCAAGGCAAAAAAGGTCTATTTTACTGTCCTGCTTCGGTTTCGCAATACAGACAGCGGTATATACCGCGCTTACGGTCTGTAAGTTTAAAAATGTGCTTGATTTCTTGCTCGGTAGTGGTGATACAACGCGGATTTTTACACTTTATTATGTTGGTGAGAGTTTCAGGCATTTCTATGCTTTTTTTCTCTGTCAGAACGCCATTTTTGATTACGTTTACGGTAGCTGAGCGGTCAACGTAACCAATGATTTCAAGATTAATCGGTATAGCTGCATCAATTTTAATGATATCCTTTTTACCGGTTTTTTTACTGTTTACATTTTTGATTATGGCAACCGAGCAGTCAAGTGAGTCAAGCCCTAAAAGTTCATAAAGCCGCATACCGCGACCTGCGGTAATGTGGTCAATGACATATCCGTTTTCAATAGAATCTATATTCATATTTTTGCCTCCTCTAAAAGTTTTAGTATAAGCGCCATACGAATGTATTTTCCGTTGAGTACCTGCTTAAAGTAACAAGCGCGTTTATCGTTATCAACCGCTACACTTATTTCATTTACGCGCGGTAGCGGATGCATTATACAAAGGTCTTCCTTTGCGTTTTGAAGTTTTTTGGGTTCAAGGATATAACTGTCCTTAAGTCTTAAGTAATCTTCTTCGTTAAAGAAACGCTCTCTCTGAACTCTTGTCATATAAAGTATGTCGAGTTCAGGCATAGCATCTTCCAAAGAAGAATTTTCGGTGTATTCGATGCCGTTCTTATCGAGTATATCGCGCTTTACATAGCTTGGAAGTTTGAGCTCATCGGGGGAAATAAGTACTATCTTAATACCACTGTAACGGGACAGTGCAGTGATAAGCGAGTGCACTGTTCTGCCGAATTTAAGGTCTCCGCAAAAGCCTATTGTAAAGTCACTAAGGCGGCCCTTTTCGCGTTTAATAGTGAGAAGGTCGGCCAATGTTTGTGTCGGATGGTTGTGCCCGCCGTCTCCCGCATTAATAACAGGGATACTTGCGCTCTGTGCGGCTACGAGCGGAGCGCCTTCTTTTGGGTGGCGCATAGCGATAATATCGGCATAACAACTGATTGTTTTGGCGGTGTCCGAAACACTCTCACCCTTTGCTGCGGATGATGAATTAGCTTCAGAAAAACCGATAACACTTCCGCCGAGTTCAAGCATTGCCGCTTCAAAGCTCAGTCTTGTTCTGGTTGAAGGTTCAAAAAAGAGTGTTGCCAACTTTTTGCCGCGGCACTTGTCAGCGTATTTTTCACCGTTTTCGATAATATCATTAGCCGTGTCAATCAGCGAATGTATTTCTTCAACCGATAAATCTAAAATATCAATCAGACTACGCATTTTTTATTCTCTCTTTCACCAATTATTCTTTAGCGCCGTTTATTTCGAGATATTTCTTTATTCTTTCTACGTTTTCGCGGTTTTTCTCATCTTCTTCGAGATACTCGATAATGTCATATACATCTACTACCGAGTATACAGGGAAACCGAATTCTTCGCCGACTTCTGCCATAGCCGATTTGTCGGTCTGTCCTTTTTCTTTACGGTCTACCATAACAAAGGTTGCCGCTACTTTCGTGCCCTTTAGGGAAGAAAGAATCGACATACTCTCGCGAATAGCAGTACCCGCGGTAATAACATCTTCTACAATTACGATTTCTTCATTTTCGGTGGGCTTGTAGCCAACGAAAACGCCACCTTCACCGTGGTCTTTTTCTTCTTTACGGTTAAAGAAAAAGGGAACATCAAGTCCGTTTTTAGCCAAAGCTACGGATACCGATACTGCAATCGGGATACCTTTATATGCCGGTCCGTAAAGAACGGTCTTTCGGTTACCTATTTTTTCAAAGTATGCCTTTGCATAAAACTCACCGAGTTTGCATATTTGTTCACCTGTTTTTATGTCACCCGCGTTTATAAAATAGGGGATTTTTCTACCTGATTTAGCTGTAAAGTCACCAAACTTAAGAACGCCGGCACCTTCCAGGAACTGAATAAATTCTCTTTTATAACTTTCCATATTATTTCTCCTTAATCAACGAAATCTGCAACGCATCTTTTATATGCGGCAACAGGGTCGTCGGCAGCGGTAATCGGGCGGCCGACAACTATATAATCAGAACCGATTTTTTTAGCTTCGGCGGGTGTCATAACACGCTTTTGGTCGCCGATATCACCGTCAGCAAATCGTACACCGGGGGTGATGGTTAAGAAGTCATTTCCGCATACTTCGTGTACTTTGCCTGCTTCAAGGGGAGAACACACAACGCCGTCAAGACCTGCCTTTTTTGCATTCGCGGCATAGTGCATAACAACCTTATCGATAGGTTCTTTTATAAGAAGGTCGTTTTCCATACTTTCCTGGTCGGTAGAAGTAAGTTGTGTTACGGCTATAAGAAGTGGGCGGGTGCCGTCTTCTCGGGTGAGACCTTCAAGCGCTGCTTCCATCATACGACAGGTGCCGCCTGCGTGAAGGTTGCAAATATCAACATCGAGTCCTGAGAGTACTGCCATTGATTTTTTAACGGTATTGGGTATATCGTGAAGTTTTAAATCAAGGAAGATTTTATGTCCGCGTTTCTTTATTTCTCTTACTATTTCGGGACCTGCCGAATAGAAAAGCTCCATACCGATTTTTACAAACGGTTTTGTGTCTGTAAACTTATCGAGAAACTCATAAACTGCTTTATCACTCGAAAAATCACAGGCAATAATTACATCCTTACCCATTATTTAGCTCCTCCTATAATATCTTTAATATTTTCAATACCGTATTTATCTAAAACACGGGGTAATTCATCTATAATGTCGCGACAGGCGTAGGGGTCTACAAGGTTAGCTGCACCTATTTCGACAGCACAGGCACCCGCTAACATCATTTCAACCACATCTTCGGCACTGCTGACGCCGCCCATACCAATAACCGGTATATTAACGGCGTGGGCCACCTGATAAACCATACGAACGGCAACAGGGAATATAGCAGGACCTGAAAAACCGCCCATTTTATTGGCAATTACGGGTTTTTTCGTTTTAAGGTCGATTCGCATACCAAGTAACGTATTAATAAGACTGATGCCATCAGCCCCCGCCGCTTCACACGCCTTTGCAATGCTGACTATATCGGTAACATTGGGCGAGAGTTTAACAATAACGGGTTTTGTGGTCTTTGCCTTTACAGCCTTCACGACTTCGGCCGCGGCTTCGGGCGAAGTACCGAAACTCATACCGCCGCCGTGCACATTAGGACAGCTCACATTTACTTCGAGCCAACCAACCTGTGTTTCTTTATCCAATTTTTCACAGGTGTACACATAATCTTCTACACTAAAACCGCTGACATTTGCCATAACTTTTTTACTAAAGCATTTTTTAAGTTTTGGTAATTCTTCGGCTATAACTTTATCAACACCGGGGTTCTGAAGGCCTACGGCGTTAATCATACCCGCGGTACATTCTGCAATTCTCGGTGTGGGGTTGCCAAAACGCGCATCGCGTGTGGTTCCCTTAAAGGAAAATGTACCGAGCTTATTTATATCGTATAGTTCGGCAAACTCATAACCGAAGCCAAATGTTCCACTTGCGGGGATTACGGGGTTATCAAGTTCTATACCGCATAAATTAACACTTAATCTTCCCATAAAATCTCCTCCTTGAGCATTACAGGACCATCCTTACAGATTCTTTTATAGCCTGTAATAGTTTTACAAGAGCAACCCATACAAGCGCCGAAGCCGCAACCCATTCTTTCTTCAAAACTTAACTGTCCCGAAGTCTTGGCGGCTTTATAAATTGCTTTAAGCATCGGCTCTGGTCCGCAGGTATAAAAGTATGAATAATCTACATCTTCCATTGCGTTGGTAACAAAGCCCTTTATACCGTAAGAGCCATCAGCTGTTGCTACCAATGTGTTACAACCAAGGTTTTTGAATTCCTGTTCGAAGAAAATTTCTTCCTTCGAATTAAAACCTAATATAACGGTAACTTTTTTACCTTCATCGAGTAACCTTTTTGCCAACATATAAAGGGGTGGCACACCAACTCCGCCACCGAGCAATAATGGGTTGTTGCCTGAAAGGGAAGTGTTGTATCCGTTACCAAGACCGGTTAAAATATCTAATTTTTCACCGATTCCCATTTTTGCCATCTGCTCGGTACCGTGACCTACTACTTTATAAATGATGGTGACCGTATCGGTATTACAGTCGCAAACGGATATGGGGCGGCGCAGATATTTTCCGTCTAATTTTATGTTAATAAACTGTCCGGGCGCAGTAATATCCGAAGTATCGCCCTTTAGTATCATTAATTTTACGTTGTCTGTGAGATTTTCGTTTTTTATAATCTCAAAAATACCTTGTTTCATTATTTACCTCACGCATCGATTGTTGAAATGGTAAGGGTTGTTTCTTCTAAAACATCAAGTAAAACCCTTACGGTATCAAGAGCAGTGAATATAGTAATATTGTTTTCGGTGGCAATTTTTCTTATCTGCTGACCGTCACTCTCAGGTCCGCCTGCATTTATATCCTTGGTGTTGATAACATAAGCGATATGACCTTGGCGGAGAGCATCCTGAATTTCATCACTGTCATCGCTGATTTTCTTTAATATATGTGTGCGGATACCGTTTTCTTTAAGATATTTTGCGGTGCCTTCGGTGGCCTGAATATTGAATCCTAAGTTATAGAAACGACGGATAAGCGGTAAAGCTTCGGCCTTATCTCTATCGGCTATTGTGGCAAAAACGGTACCGTAATTCTGCAGATGCATACCCGATGCCTGAAGTGCTTTGAAAAGGGCGCGGTTAAGCTTATCATCGTAACCGATGGCTTCTCCTGTAGACTTCATTTCGGGAGAGAGATATGCATCAAGTCCGCGTAATTTATTGAATGAGAATACAGGCACCTTTACATACCAACGTTTCTTTTCATCCGGATAAATATTGAATATACCCTGTTCTTTAAGAGACCTGCCCAGAATTACCTCAGTTGCAATATCTGCAAGGCTATAACCTGTGGCTTTGGATAAGAAGGGAACCGTTCTTGAAGAACGCGGATTGACTTCGATTATATAGACATCATCATTTTCATCTACGATAAACTGTATGTTATAAAGGCCTACAATGCCTATTCCAAGACCTAATTTTTTGGCATAGCGGAGAATAGTACCCTTTACCTTGTCAGAGATACTGAAGGTGGGGTATACACTGATAGAGTCGCCACTATGGATACCTGTACGTTCAACAAGTTCCATAATACCGGGAATAAATACATCGTGGCCATCGCATATAGCATCAACTTCAACTTCTTTGCCTTGAATGTACTTATCAACAAGAACGGGCTTGTCTTCATCAATTTCAACAGCTGTTTTAAGATAGTGACGTAACTGTTCTTCATTAGCAACAATCTGCATTGCACGACCGCCTAAAACGAAACTCGGGCGGACAAGAACGGGGTAGCCGATTTCACTGGCCGCCGCAATACCGTCTTCGATTTTTGTAACAGCTTTACCTTTAGGTTGCGGAATTTCCAAGTCGCGAAGAATTTTTTCAAAGCTATCGCGGTTTTCTGCGCGTTCAATAGCATCACAGTCGGTGCCGATAATCTTTACACCGCGTTTCATAAGCGGCTCGGCAAGGTTGATTGCGGTCTGACCGCCCAATGACGCGATAACTCCCTCGGGTTTTTCAAATTCAATGATGTTCATAACATCTTCGGGAGTGAGCGGCTCGAAATAGAGTTTATCAGCCGTTGTATAGTCGGTAGAAACAGTTTCGGGGTTGTTGTTTATAATAATTGCTTCATAGCCTGACGCTTTTATGGTTTGCACCGCGTGTACGGTTGAATAGTCAAATTCAACACCCTGACCGATACGGATAGGACCGGCACCAAGCACGACAATTTTCTTCTTGTCGGTCAGCACCGATGCGTTTTCACCTGTGTAAGATGAGTAGAAATAGGGAATATATGCGTTTGTGTGGCAGGTATCGACCATTTTGAACACAGGGAAAATATTGTTTTGTTTTCTTGTGTTATAAACTTCGAGTTCTGTTTTGTTCCAAAGTCTGCCGATATATTTATCACTAAATCCCATTTTCTTGGCGGCAACAAGGATATCGATATTGCCCACATTCTCTTTAAGAGTGTTTTCCATATCAATAATTCTCTTAATGGCTTCCAGGAAGAAGGCTGTGATTTTAGTAATTTCGTGAATTTCTTCAACCGTTGCACCGCGGCTTATAAGTTCGGCTATTGCAAAGATATTGTCATCCTTAAATTCTTTAATATAGTCAAGTAATTCTTCCTTGGTCATATTGTCGAATTTTGGCATATAAAGGTGGTTTGCGCCGATTTCGAGAGAACGAACTGATTTAAGCAAACATTCTTCTAAATTTGAACCGATGCCCATAACTTCACCGGTAGCCTTCATCTGTGTGCCGAGTGTGTTGGCGGCAGATGTAAATTTATCAAACGGGAAGCGCGGGAATTTTGCGATAACATAGTCGAGTTTCGGCTCGAAAGCTGCGGTAGTATTGGCAATCTGTATATCTTCGAGCAACATACCGAGCGCAATTTTGGCGGTAACACGCGCAATCGGATAACCGCTTGCCTTGGAAGCAAGAGCCGATGAACGTGAAACTCGCGGATTTACTTCAATAAGGTAATATTCGCTGGAATTGGGGTTGAGTGCGAACTGAACGTTACAACCGCCTTCTATTTTGAGTTCTTTAATAAGCTTAATGGCGCTGTCATTAAGCATTTTTTCATCTTCTTTTGAAAGTGTCATTATAGGAGCCACAACCAAGGAGTCACCTGTATGAACACCTACAGGGTCGAAATTTTCCATACCGCAGATGGTTATAGCGTGGTCGGACGAGTCGCGCATAACCTCAAATTCTATTTCCTTATAACCCTTTACACTTTTTTCAATAAGCACCTGATGAACAGGGGAAAGTTTGAAGGCATTAAGGCCTATTTCTATGAGTTCTTCTTCATTTTCTGCAAAACCGCCACCGGTACCGCCCAGTGTGAACGCAGGGCGGAGAACTACGGGGTAACCGATTCTTTTTGCAGCTGCCTTTGCTTCTTCAAGGTTGTATGTGATTTCGGACGGAATGGTAGGCTCGCCTATAGACTGGCAGAGTTCTTTAAAAAGTTCGCGGTCTTCGGCGCGTTCGATACTCTCGCTGCTTGTACCGAGAAGTTCAACTCCGCATTCCTTTAAAATACCTTTTTTCTCCAGTTGCATAGCAATATTAAGACCTGTCTGTCCGCCGATGCCGGGAACTATAGCATCAGGTCTTTCATAACGAAGAATTTTTGCGATATATTCGAGTGTGAGCGGTTCCATATAAACCTTATCGGCAATAGTAGTATCGGTCATAATTGTCGCAGGGTTTGAGTTGCAAAGAACAACTTCGTATCCTTCTTCTTTAAGGGCAAGACAGGCTTGTGTACCTGCATAGTCGAATTCTGCGGCCTGACCTATAACAATAGGACCTGAGCCGATAATGAGTACCTTTTTAATATCTGTTCTTTTAGCCATTTTCTATTCCTCCATAAAAACTTTCTGTCCGTTATATACTGTAAGATAACATTTGCCGAATAATTTTTCATTTTTAAAAGGTGTTGATTTACCAAGACTTAAAAACTCTTCAGGATTTACTGTTATCTGTTCTTCCAGATTCCATACTGTAAAACTGTTCCCAAGTGGTATGCCAAAACGGGTTCTCGGATTAATACACATAAGTTCTATTAATCTCTCCATTGTTATCACACCCGTTTTTACAAGGTGTGTGTAAAGCACAGGAAAGGCGGTTTCAAGCCCGACAACACCAAATGCGCTTTTTTCGAGTCCGCGTGATTTTTCTTCCGCCGAGTGCGGTGCGTGGTCGGTGGCAATCATATCTATTGTGCCATCTTTTATACCTTCTATAAGCGCTAAGCGGTCGGAGGCCGACCTTAGCGGCGGATTCATTTTAAATCGGCCGTCTTCCTTTAAAAAACTATCATCAAGCACTAAATAATGCGGCGCGGTTTCGCAGGTAACATTAACGCCGTTTTTCTTAGCTTTGCGTATAATTTCAACACTTTCCTTTGTCGATATGTGACACACGTGGTAGGCACAGCCTGTCTCACGCGCGAGTTCCAAATCGCGTTTTATAGGTCCCCATTCACTCTCGCTGCATATACCTTTGTGCCCGTGTTGTTTTGCATAAATGCCATCGTGTATATACCCGCCGTGAAGTAACGAATTATCTTCGCAGTGAGCTACAATTATTTTGTTAAGGGATTTTGCTTCAAGCATAGCCTTTCGCATAAGTTCTTTATCCTGTACGCCGCGACCGTCATCGGAAAAAGCCAAGGCGGAATTCTGCATAGCTGACATATCTGATAATTGCTCGCCCTTTTGCGCTATTGTTATCGAGCCGTAGGGGAGTACATTTATGGTGGCATCTTTATTTATTAAATCGGTTTGTATTTTCAGGTTTTCCGCACTGTCAGGTACAGGATTTAAGTTGGGCATTGTGCACACCGCAGTATAGCCGCCGTGTGCTGCCGCAGCACAACCCGAAGATATAGTCTCTTTATAAGAAAAACCCGGTTCACGAAAATGCACATGCACATCGCAAAAACCGGGAAATATAGTATATTTTTGACAATTAAATTCAGAGAATAAATCATCAGACAACAAATAATCAGCCACCGAATTCTCGAAAGATTTATCGATGGATGGTGAATATAAAGTTGCTGATAATTTTTGAGCCATAGCTGTTTCCTTTCTGATACAGAAAAACAAAAACCTTGCTTTTCAGGCAAGGTTGAGCAGGGCAAAATGGGCAGCCCAAAAGAGCCGCAATTATGTTACTGTTCAATCTTGCCGATATCTCTGTATCGTCTTAAAGATTTGTCCTAACAATTCTACCACAAAACATTATATTTGTCAATCGTACAAATGCTATTTTTTTGAAAAATAATAATAAAAAAACAGTTGCCAAAAAACACTATATATAGTAAAATATAGTTTAATGTTTTTTAATAAACTAATTGACCAAAATTTCAATTTGGTATATAATGTTTTTGTAAGTTATTAAAAGGGGACTTATTGGATGAATTGCGCTTGCGAAGGATGGAAAGGGTTCGAAGAAGGAACCTGGACAAAGGAGATTAATGTACGAAGCTTTTTAAAGCATAATCATATACCGTATGATGGTGATGAGAGTTTTCTTGAAGCACCTACAGAAGATACGGTTAAACTCTGGGAACAGGTGCTCGAGCTTTTAAAACAGGAGAGAGAGGCCGGCGGCGTTCTTGATATGGATACAAAGGTTATATCCACCATTGTATCTCACGATGCCGGTTATATAGATAAAGCAAGAGAAAAAATAGTTGGCTTACAGACGGACAAGCCATTAAAACGCGCACTTATGCCCTATGGCGGTATCCGTATGGCAGAAAAGGCTTGTAAGGATAACGGCTATGAGCTTGATGAAAGTGTAAAAGAGTTTTTTACAATTCACCGTAAGACACACAACGCAGGTGTTTTTGATGCATATACACCCGAAATGCGCAACTGCCGTTCAAGTCATATTATAACAGGTCTTCCCGATGCTTACGGCCGCGGTAGAATTATTGGTGACTACCGCAGAGTAGCGCTTTACGGTGTTGACCGTCTTATTGCCGATAAAGAAGCACAAAAGGAAACAACACGTTCGGCAATGTATATGGAAATAATACGCGACCGTGAAGAATTATCCGAACAAATCCGCGCTTTGCACGACCTTAAAACAATGGCGGCAAAATATGGTTTTGATATTTCATTACCCGCAAAAGATACAAAGGAAGCAATACAGTGGTTGTATTTCGGCTACTTAGCGGCCGTAAAAGAGCAGAACGGCGCGGCTATGTCCTTGGGTCGTACATCGACATTCCTGGATGTTTATGCAAGACGTGACCTTGAAAACGGAACGTACACCGAAAAAGAGATTCAGGAAATGGTAGACCATTTCATTATGAAGTTGCGTCTTGTTAAGTTCGCAAGAACACCGGAATATAATGCGCTTTTCTCGGGTGACCCGCAGTGGGTTACAGAATCTATCGGCGGTGTTTCAATTTACGGAACCCATCTTGTTACTAAAATGTCTTACCGCTATTTGCACACATTAAAAAACTTAGGTCCCGCACCCGAACCGAATCTTACGGTGCTCTGGTCGGTTAATTTACCTATGAACTTTAAGCGTTACTGTGCTAAGATGTCTATTGAAACTTCTTCTGTTCAGTATGAAAATGACGATTTAATGCGTTTTACACACGGTGATGATTATGCTATAGCTTGTTGTGTATCTTCAATGAAACTCGGTAAAGAAATGCAGTTCTTCGGCGCACGTGCTAACCTTGCTAAATGTTTACTTTATGCAATCAACGGCGGTCGGGATGAAATTACAGGCAAACAGGTAGCACCCGAATACAGAGCTATCACGAGTGAATATTTAGATTATGATGAAGTAATGGCGCGTTATGATGAAATGATGGAATGGTTGGCAAAGGTATATGTCAACACACTCAATATAATTCATTATATGCACGATAAATACTGTTACGAAAAAATACAGATGGCTCTTCACGATAAGGAAGTAACACGTTGGTTTGCAACAGGTATTGCGGGTCTTTCGGTTGTTGCCGATTCACTCTCTGCAATTAAGTATGCAAAGGTTAAGGTTATCCGCGATGAGACCGGCCTTGCGGTTGATTATGAAGTAGAAGGCGATTTTCCGAAATACGGAAACGATGATGACAGGGTAGACAGCATCGCATACCAGATAGTACACAGATTTATGGAGCACATCCGTAAAAATCACACATATAGAAATGGTATACCGACAACATCAATTCTGACAATCACTTCAAATGTTGTATACGGTAAAAACACAGGCTCAACACCTGACGGTCGTAAGCGCGGTGAAGCATTTGCTCCCGGTGCTAACCCGATGCACAATCGTGATACAAACGGTGCGGTAGCGTCGTTGGCTTCGGTTGCAAAATTGCCGTTTTTAGATGCGCAGGACGGTATTTCAAACACCTTCTCGATTATCCCGGGTGCACTCGGTAAAGAAGACGGCGTATTTGTCGGCGACCTTAGTGTTGATTTGGACTGTGTTGGTGGTGCTTGTAGTTCGCCCACGCTTTTTGAAGGATTAGATAATAAGGAGTAAAGAAATGGCAGCAAATGAAAAACAGATAGATAATTTGGTTACATTACTCGATGGTTATGTTAAAAAAGGCGGTCACCATCTTAATGTAAATGTTTTTACAAAAGAAACCTTGCTTGATGCTCAGGCACATCCGGAAAAATATCCGCAGTTGACGGTAAGGGTAAGCGGTTATGCAGTGAATTTTATAAAACTTACCAAAGAGCAACAGGACGAAGTAATTTCCCGTACTTTCCACGAGAGCATTTAAATGGCAACTGGACGTATACACTCTATTGAAAGCTTTGGAACGGTTGACGGTCCGGGCGTTCGGTTGGTGGTGTTCTTACAGGGCTGTCCGCTAAGATGTATATACTGTCACAATCCTGATACTTGGGAATTATCGGGTGGCAATGAAATGTCAGCGGCAGAAATAATAGACCTTTATTTAAAAAGGAAAGAGTTTTATTCAGGCGGTATCACCGTTACGGGCGGCGAGCCGCTTTTGCAGATTGATTTTGTGCGAGAACTGTTTGTCCTTGCAAAAGAAAACGGTATTGATACCTGTATCGATACTTCCGGTATTACCTATAATATTGGCAATACTGAAAAAATGGATGAACTTATGAAATACACCGATTTAGTGATGCTTGATATTAAGCATATTGATAGAGCGGTGCATACTTCTCTTACGGGTAGACCAAACGATAACATACTGCAGTTCGCCGAGTATCTTGAAAGAAAAAATGTTCCGTTCTGGATAAGGCACGTGGTAGTTGAAGGGTATACAGACTCGCCTGATGACCTTGAAAAGTTAGGGGAATATATTGGTAAATTCAAAAATCTGAAGGCGCTTGATGTTTTGCCTTTCCACAATTTAGGGAAGGTGAAATATGAGTCACTTGGGATAGATTATAAACTTTGTAATATGCAGTCTTTGTCAAAAGAAAAGGCTATATCGGCAAAGGAACATATTTTAAAAGGAATAAAAAACATACAGAAAAGGGGTTAAAAAATGGAAGGAACAACCTTACAGATACTTATTGCAATGGTAATTTATATGGCAGCAGTAATTGCGATAGGTGTTATATTTGCAAAAACGGCAAATAAAAATTCAGAAAACTACTTTTTAGGCGGCCGTACACTCGGACCTTGGGTTACGGCAATGAGTGCTGAAGCATCCGATATGAGCGGTTGGCTTTTGATGGGTCTTCCGGGTGTTGCGTATTGGTGCGGTTTGGCAGATGCCGCGTGGACCGCTATCGGTCTTGCGGTAGGTACATATTTTAACTGGTTGATAGTTTCTAAAAGGCTTCGCCGTTACAGTGTAGTTGCTAACAACTCAATAACCTTGCCTGAATTTTTCTCAAACCGTTTCAGAGAAAACAAAAAGGTAATTATGACAATTTCGGCTTTGTTTATTCTTGTGTTCTTCACAGTATATGCTTCAAGTTGTTTTGTTACTTGCGGTAAGCTCTTCTCGACACTTTTTGGTGCGCCTTATGTTGCAATGATGCTTTTGGGGGCGGTGTTTGTACTTATTTACACAATTCTTGGCGGTTTCTTGGCCGAGAGTGCATCCGACTTTATGCAGGCAGTTGTAATGATTATTGCTTTGAGTGTTATCGTTGTTATCAGTACAGTTAAAGCTGGTGGTATAAATGCAGTTATTGAAAATGCAAGAGCTATACCCGGTTTCCTTGAGTTCTTCGGTCTTGCAACACCGGTAGTAGAAGACGGCGTGCAGACAGTCGTAAATGGTGAACCCGTGTTTGGTGATGCCGCGCCTTACGGTGTTCTTTCGGTATTTTCTATGATGGCTTGGGGCCTTGGTTACTTCGGTATGCCGCAGGTACTCCTTCGATTTATGGCTATCCGCAAGGAAAAGGAACTTAAAATGTCAAGAAGAATTGCTATGGTATGGGTTGTAATTTCTTTGGCAGTTGCAGTATTTATCGGTATCGTAGGACGTCAATTATTCCCAACAGCACTCCTTACAAAGTCGGGAGCTGAAAATATCTTTATTACCTTGTCAACATCATTCTTACCGCCTATCCTGGCAGGATTTGTTATGGCAGGTATTTTGGCGGCTACAATTAGCTCGTCTGACTCATATTTGCTTATTGCGGCTTCTGCTTTGGCTAAGAATATTTATCAGGGTGTTGCTAAAAAGAATGCAACCGATAAACAGGTTATGACAGTAACCCGTATAACATTACTTGTTATTGCGGCTATTGCGGCGCTTATAGCACTTGATGAAGACAGTATTATCTTCTCAATAGTATCGTTTGCTTGGGCAGGTTTCGGCGCTACATTTGGACCGCTTATGATATTCTCACTTTTCTGGAAGCGTATAACAAGGGCAGGTGCCGTTGCAGGTATGGTTTCAGGTGCAGGTATGGTATTCCTCTGGAAGCTTGTTATTGCAAAGCTCGGCGGTGTATTCGCAATTTACGAATTGCTTCCCGCATTCATATTCTCTTGCATCTGTATAGTTGTGGTTTCACTTCTTACAAAGAAACCATCTGCTGAAATCGAAGCAGATTTTGAAGCAGCAAAACTGCCTATAGCAGAATAGAAAAATATATAATTAAAGCGGTAGGAAAATCCTACCGCTTTTGTTTTGTTTAATGGTGGTGATGGTGGTGTCCCGATTCTACCGACATCGTTGGATTACATTCGGTATCGTGACAATGTTCATCCTTTGCTTCTATTTCAACTGTTACGTGGGAAATGGAGTGTTCGGCGAATTCTTCTTTAACAGCTTTTTTAATATTGTGTGCATCAGAGTCGGTCACGATATGCACTGTTGCAGCATTAGATATCCCATCGAAACTCCAGATATGCAGGTGATGTGCATCTATAACACCGTGAATTTGCTTTAAATGTTCATACATTTCTTCTAAAGAAACGTTTTTGGGTGTCTTTTCAAGCAGTATATCAACTGATGCTCCAAAAATCTTGATTGCATAGAAAAGAGAGATTAAAGCAACACCAATAGAAAGAACAGGATCGATTATCTTGATATCGGTAAATTTCATAACAACGGCACCGAGCAAAACAACAATCCAGCCGAGCACATCTTCAAGCATATGCAGACTTACTGCTTTTTGGTTAAGAGATTTGCCGCCGTGCGTAAACACCGCTCCTGCAAAATTGATAACGGCGCCGAAGAGAGCGAGAATTATCATACCGTTATAATTTATTGGCGTAGGGTTGATAAGTCGCAAAACGGCATTATATATAACTATAACCGAGCCCGAAATCAAAATTACGGTCTGAATAAGTGAGCCGAAAACAGAATATCTTACATAACCGAAGGTATAGGAACTATCGGGTTTCTTTTTACTGATTTTCTCAAGAATATATGAAACACCGATACTAACGCAGTCTCCAAGGTCGTGCACCGCATCAGATATAATAGCAACACTGCCCGTAAAGGCTCCGCCTATAAACTCGGCAATGCTAAAAAGTAAATTTAATACAAAGGCCGTTAAAATTTTAAAATCTGATTTCATATAATACCCCTTTTGGCAAGTGAAAAACGGTTATCCGCTTTATCTATTATATACTTTGCCAAAAATGCTATAGCCACACCCAAAACAGCACCGAAAATCACATCGCTTGGATAGTGAACGTACAGATAAAGTCTTGATAAAGCGATAAGAAAAGCTAAAATCAAGGCAAAAACACCCCATTTTTTATTATTAAGGGTAATTGCCGTAGCGGCTTCAAAGGAAGCAAGGGTGTGTCCTGACGGGAAAGAATAGTCGGACAGGTGCTTTACTAAAATTTCTATTTCTGTATTTATATCGTATGGGCGAATTCTGGCTATTATGTTTTTAAGCAGCAGATTCCCTGTTATAAAGCCTATAAGCAGGGAAAGTCCCATACAAACCCCCATCCTGCGCGTTCTTTTAAATATTATTAAAAGTACCGACAGGACAATCCAGAAAACACCGCCGTCACCGAATCTGGTTATAAACGGCATAACTGTATCTAAAAAAGGGTTGGTTAAATTTTCGCGTATAAAATCAAGAATACTCAGTTCAAACCGATTCAATCAATTTTCCTCCGGATTTTTTATATCGATTATTTTAAAAGAGTTACCGTTTTTCTGAACGAAAACATATTTTTTAAAGTAAATTTTATATGTCATACCGTTGCGCTTTAATACCTGGGTAAAATCAACGCGGCAACTATAAATGTTATCGGAATATTTGAAAATTTCGTCGTTTACAACATTGTCAAAGCCTTCAATGGTATGTTCAAGTATATGGTCGGTATAACTTGAACGGATATTCTTATAAAAATCCGAACCGGTATCAAAGTATGCGGCAACGTCGGCAAGTGAAGCATCTCCCTGCATATAATTGGCATATGCCTTTGAGCCTTCGGTTGCAACGTTCCGTATGTTTGCCTTTGTGTTGTTATCAATGTACTGATAAACAGAGTATGAATTACCCGTTTTTTTAACATCAATCGGTTTGCCCGATTCTTCTGCGGTAACAGTCACTTCATCGGTTAAAAGATTGTTTATTTCCGCCGATTTTTGCTTTATGGCATTCTCATTTTCGAGATACTTTTCAACAAATTGCGGTATACACACTTCCTTTAAGTCGGTATCTGCAATAATCTTCCCGTTTACAGATACCGACAGGTTATGTGGCATAGTTATGCTTATGGTTTTGTAAAAATCTTTTTCAAACTCACAGTAATTTACAGTGTATTTCGGTAAAAAAGAAGCAGATGAGCTATCTTTATTCAAGTAAATATTAAAAATCTTCTTATCATCTGCCTTAATTACGTAAGCCGCATCAACCCCTTCGGGTCGCGCCGAAGACAGAACTGCATACAACTTTTTATCCTTAATATTATTTTCAAAAAAGGAACTCATATTTTCCTTTGTTTCATAAGGGGATATTTTGAGTGAAAAGTTGTCCTTTAAATAATCAATATCACCGCTTTTCAGATATGTATCGGTAATATTGGTAATCAAATTTATGGGTTGTGCCGCTTCGTAGGATTCAAGCCATCCGAAAAGCCATACAAGCATTACCGCAAGGGCAAGAATGAAAACGGCGATAAACGAAAAATAAATTTTATAAAAGACACCGCGTTTAGCCATTATTGTCCACCCCCGAAACGATAAAATAGGTAGGTATTCTTCTCGGACGCATAAATGCTTTATATCGGTTTACAAGACCTAAATTCTGATAGGTATCAAGTTCATCCTTGTTTACGGGATATTTATTAAAGTAATCTTTATAATAAAGCATTGCCGAAGAGCCACCGTCAAGCATAGCGGCACTAACCGCACCGTGTCTTGCCATAATGCCGATAACATCATTTCTTGTGGCGCCAATACTGTCGGCGGTTCTACCATCGGTAACAAGCATCAGAACGGTGCCGTCGGCGCGTTGACCTATAGCGGTACGTTGCGCTGTACCACTGTTATTATTTCCGTAATGTAATTTTACTTCACTGCCCGACTGTTCAATAAGTACATTACCTGTCTGGAAGCATACCGCATCTCTGATGCCGAGAGCATCGGCTTCAGTTTTACTCATAGACTCGCGGCAGACAAGTTTATCGTTTTTATCAAAACCGATAAATGTGCGTTTTGCACCATCATTCCATACCATCTTACCGCGCGAATAGGTAAGTCCCATCGGATGTGCGCCTGTACCCGTTCCGCCGACATCGGCGAATTCACCTGCGTTTATGGCGGCGATACAGTCGTATTTTGCCGCAAGGTCAAGCATACGGATACCTTCGGTAGCTGTCGAAAAGTTTTCACTCGATACGCCCACACTTACTCTTTTAGGGTCCTTAACCATCAAAAGATATGCCTTAAATCTGGGCTCATTCAGGAATACAAGTTTCATTCCGTCAATGGCGTTTGCCCATTCATCAGTATTTTCCGGTGTTAAGTAGTCTTTAATATTCATACTGTCGGTGGAAACTTCTTGGCTGCCTGTCATAATTTCATTTACTGTCGTTTTCGGTAAAAACAGTTCGGGCAGCCATTTTGTAGCACTTGCTTGTTTTGCCGAAATAACAAGCATATTCCTGAGTGACTCGCTCGGTCCGTAACAAATAACAAGACAGGCTGATACGGCGGTTATAAGAGCCATTAAAACGGCGGTACCGGTCACAAGCAAACTGCGTAAAATTATCTTTTTGGCACCCAGCTTTTTGCGTTGTTTGGTTTCCTTTTTAGCAGGGTTTTCTCTGAAGACCCAACAGCGTTGAATTCTGTAGCTAACAAAGAAAAGCAAGGTATCAACGGCAATTTTAACTAATGTACTGCCAAAAGGTGTAGAGCGCAGAATAAAGCAAATAAGTGTCACAAGTCCTGCTGATACTGCCATTTGACAGGTCGCCAAAATAATATATCTAAAAAGGGTTTCACGGATTTTCTTTTTAGATTCAAAAACGGCTTTGCGGTTAAGCGTAAAGTTTAGCACCGAAGAGCAAAATCTTGCGCTGACAGTGGCAACCGCTTCTGCCCATACACCAAATACTGTAGAAAAAAGTTTACAAAAAACATAAAAAAGTGAAATATCGGTAACAAAAGACAAAAATGCACTTATAAAGTACATAAAGATAAAGCGATAAATTCTAAGAGAGTCTTTGATAGGGTGGAAGTGTGAAGTTTTATTTTCTTCAATATAAACGGTGTCAATTTTCACTTCGGTTAACTGCGCGCCTAACTGACCGCATTTAAGAAGCATATTTGTTTCATATTCAAATCTGTCACCCTTGATATCTAAGAGTTCTCGTATCAGTGCTTTAGGAAAAGCGCGGAGACCTGTTTGTGTGTCGGTTATTTTAAGGCCGCACAAAAGTTTAAAAACAAGGGAAGTTGTTTTGTTTCCAAAACGGCTTCTTTTTGGTACGTTTTTATCATCGAAATCTCTGCAACCGAGAACGATGGTGCTGTCATTTGTCAAAGCCAATGCAACCTTTACAACATCGTGTGGTAAATGTTGACCGTCACCGTCTACTGTGATTACAGCGAAATCATCGGTGCAGTTATCCAGTATGTATCTGAAAGCAGTTTTAAGCGCCGAGCCTTTGCCTCGGTTTGTTCTGTGGCGAAGCACGGTGATATTTTCACTCTCACTCGGGAAAAACTTATGATTTTCGGGTGCGCTTCCGTCATCAACCAAAACAAAGTTGGCAAAACCGGCAGCTTTTAACCCATCAACCGTTTTTATAAGCTTTTCATCGGGGTCGAGTGAAGGAATTACTATAAAAATCCGCTTTTCCATTAATATCCCCCTTAAAACACATAAAATATCACTTTAATTGTAACACCATATAGTATATATTTCAAGTAATATATATAGGTAGCCGTTGCAGAATGTGCGGAAAAGTGATATAGTTAATTTGTATTTTTAAGTAGAAGAAGGCAGAAAAATGACAACGGCAGAACTGCATTATAAAAAAATGACCGAAACTCCGCTGACTCGGCTTATAGTGTCATTGGGAATTCCTACAACAATTTCAATGCTTATTACCAACATTTACAATATGGCCGATACTTATTTTGTGGGTTCCTTGGGGGAAAGTCCACAAGCGGCAACAGGTATACTTTTTTCTTTGCAGGCGGTAATACAGGCTTTGGCATTTATGTTGGGACAAGGCTCGGGAACAATGGTTTCTAAAGCTTTGGCAGATAAAAATAAAGAAGAAGCAGATGAATTTGTTTCAACTGCATTTTTTACGGGTATTGCTATAGGTTTATTTATGATGACGGCAGGTTTTGTATTTTTAACTCCGCTATTGAGATTACTTGGCAGTACCGAAACGATTTTGCCCTTTGCCAAACAGTATGGATCCTGTGTGCTTATAAGCTGTCCCTTGGTTATAGGCTCGTTTGTACTGAATAATAATTTAAGATATGAAGGCAAGGCTTTTTTCTCGATGTTCGGCCTTGTTTCAGGCGGAATATTAAACATTTTTGGCGACTGGTTGCTTGTATCTGTGTTTGATTTTGGTATTTTAGGTGCCGGAATTGCAACTGCGGTTTCGCAGACTATAAGTTTTATAATACTTCTTCTGTTCTTTTGCAAAAAAGCGCAGAGCAGTATAAAACTTTCGGCGGTATCAAAGAGTATCAAGGTTTATTCTACAATATGTAAGGTTGGTTTCCCGGCACTCTTAAGACAGGGGCTAGCCTCCATTTCAAGCGGACTGTTAAACAATTTAACCCGACCGTTTGGAGATGCCGCTATTGCTGCGATGAGTGTTGTAAACCGTGTAGGTTCATTTATAATGTGCGTGGGTCTCGGTATCGGACAAGGATATCAACCGGTAGCTTCTTTTAACTATCAGGCAAAAAAATACGACCGCGTAAAACGGGGATTGCTTGTTACCATGTCAATCGGTGCAGTTCTAATCTGTATGATTTCGGTACCGGCTATGTTTTTTGCAAAAAATATTATTTATCTTTTCCAGAAAAGTGAAGAAGTGGCGGCGGTAGGTGTTACGGCGCTCAGATGCACCTGTTTCGGAACGATATTTTTAGCACTGTCTGTACCAATAAATATGTTTTACCAGAGCGCGAGAAAACCTGTTATGTCATCAATTCTCTCTCTTATGCGCTCGGGAGTTATGTTTATTCCCACACTTATAATTACCACAAGCCTTTTTGGAATTACCGGCATACAGATTTCTCAACCCTTAGCCGATATATTAACAGGTCTTGTAAGTATTCCGTTTATAATTGATTTTTTGAGAAAAAGCGATGATAAATTTTAAAAGCAGAGAACTTTGTTCTCTGCTTTTTTTATAATAACTGTTGTGAATTTATTATAAGTCTGAATTTCAGTCCCAACATCTCTGCTGCCTTGCGGCACATAATCATACGCGCCAAAAATATTTCAAAATAATCCATAACAGCGCTGAATTCAGTATCAATTTCAAGCATCAGTGTGATACTTTTTTTGTCATCGGCTATCTTGAGCACAGAAGATTTTACAGAATAGTTTACGCGGTCGTGTATATCAAACGAAGTGATGTCGGTATTTCTTACTCTTGTACGGCGTACATCGGATTTGTCTGCCAAAATAAGTGCTGCCGAAACGGCATTTACGGGTGTTCCTGTTTTTTCATCGTGGTTGCCTATTGCTGTGGTAATAAGTGCGATATCTTCGGCAGGTACATTCATATGGTCGAGTAATCTGAAAGCAAGTATTGCACCTGTAAGCGGATGGTCGTTACGGTTGACAAGATTGCCTATATCGTGAAGATATGCCGCAATTTTTACGATTTCCACTTCGTGTTCGGGGTAGTCCAAGGTCTGCAATATATAAGCGGCAGTATCTGCAGTTTTGCAAACGTGCGGAAAACTATGCTCGGTAAATCCAAGCGCTTTTAAAGATTCATCGGCTTTTGAGATATATGTGTTAATTTTACTGTCTTTTTTAAGCTCTTCGTATTTCATTATTTTTACTCCTTTATATGATTCTTTATGACGGTATGTGTTAAATCTTCGGCTTTTAACAATCTGAATATAATATATGATATAACTATTGCGGGTAAAATATAAATCGCACCGCTAATAGAACAAATACCTTCAGCAGACAAGCAAAACATAGTAAGCGGCATATGGTTTACCGCCGATATAAATGCAACGGCTCCGATAAGAACAGGGAGCATATAGTCAGAAATCGGCAAAATGCCGGTGGCGATAAGTATTTCAGCCACTACCGCGCCGATTAGTGCGCCTAAGGCTATAAGCGGCAGAAAAAGTCCGCCGGTAACACCGACATTATTTGCAGTAAGAAGAATTACAGCTCGTGAAATAAGAATAATTAACAGTAAAAACAGGGGCGCTCTCGTGTGCAATAGTTTTTCAACCAGCGCGTGTCCTGGGCCGCCTATATCTTCTGCTATAAAGAGCAACAGGACAGAAAATAAAAATATAATCATCACTTTTAGGGAATAAGGCAATTTTACCTTTTGATTAATTAAGCGACATAGTTTATAGAGATATGTAAAAAGAATTGCAGAAAATCCGCAAATTATACCAACTATAACCGATATGTAAATATACTTCCAATCAAAAGTGGTATTTATACCAATATCAAAAAGCCGATAACTGATATTAAAAAGTTTGCACAAAGGAAGGTTTACGGCAAAGGCCATAATAGAAGAAATAAACGATAATATCAAAAAGCGCGGTTTTGGTTTGATATGCATTTCTTCAACCGAAAAGATAATGCCTGAAAGAAAAGTACCTGTAACCGCTGAAAAACCCGCACCTGCGCCACAAGCAGTGAGATTATAGTCGTCCCGTTTTAAAGCTTTGCCGATACCGTCTCCTATGAGTGCGCCAATCTGTACAGAAGGTCCTTCATTACCGAGCGGCACACCGACAAAAAAGGTGATAAGTGAAGATAAAATAACAGCAATAATATTTTTTATGTAATTCAGTTTCATTTTGGTATGGCTAAGTATTAGTGCGAACGGAATTCCGCCGCCTTTTACTTTTGGGAAATGTTTTGCAATTAATGCTGAAATTAAAGCAAAAACGATAGCAAATATTAAAACAGGTATTATTAAAATCACATTGCTTTGGATTATCGAAAAAAGAGCAGATGACAGATTAACAACAAAAGAACACAAAAATTTAAAAACAAAAACCGATAAACCTACAAACGCACCGACTGTAGTCGGTGCTAAAAACAAAGGTATTATAAATTGTTTTAAATAATGTGAAATATTTTTTATCATATATGTCACCACTTTCAAACTAAAATTATTGTATCACATTATTCAAGTATTAGCAATAAAAAGTGCTATTCTTTGTTGACAAAGAGTGATATTTTGCTATATTTGAATAAGAAGGAAAGGGGAACAAATATGAAAAAATTACTCGAGAAAATCGCATTACCGGCGGAAACCGAACAGGCGGTAATTGATACATATAATAAAATTTGCAATTATGAAGAGTATAAAAAGATACGCAAAATGCTTGAAGATAAAATACCTTTTTCTCAAACACGGGAAGTTTGCTGTGAATTAGCTAAAAAAAGCGGTATTCACGAGTTTACGGTTTGTATGGCAGTACTTGTTTGTAATGCCGACATAGCAAAGCGCCGATATATAGGTAAAGGCGTTAGCGAAGAAGTATTTTACGAAACGGCAAGGGATTTGAAATTCAAATCGGATATTTGTTTGAGTCGTTTTGATATCAGAGGTATTTTCGTTTTTGAGTGGTTCCAAAAGTTTTATGAAGGAAATATTTATAAGCTTGGCAGACTGCAGTTTGTGCCGTTAAATAAAGGCAAAGATTATATTGCGGTACACGTGCCGGAAGACGGCAGACTTGATTATAGTGATGTCTGGGATTCTTACAAGGCAGCATACGATTTTTTCCCAAAAATAGAAGGCGATTTAATCGCATTTACCTGCCACTCATATTTCTTTGTGCCCGAATATCGGGGAACTGTTTTTAAAGAAGGCAGTAATACATACCGCTTTATCGAAGAATATACATTATTAGAGTGCGACTATTCTGAAGATTTTGTAGATGCCTGGCGTATATTTGATATGGATTATAAGGGAGACACTTCGGTGCTTCCCAACAACACATCACTTCAAAAGGCATTTATCGAGCATATCGAGAAGGTCGGTAAATTTGGAGAAGGTCTGGGCGCATTCTTGTTTAACGGTGAAAAAATAGTTGATGCCACAGCCGAAGAAATAAGAAAAATAGCAATGGTATAAAATAAAACCCCGAACACCTTGGTGTTCGGGGTTTTGGCACCCACAGTAGGAATCGAACCTACAACTAGCCCTTAGGAGAAGCCGATGGAAACGATAACGGCATCCCTTGTAATACCTAAAAATCCCCTGCTGTCAGGGAATTTTTAAGGTTAATGTGTTATCTTGTGTTACGCCGTTACCGCTGATTTTATGTCGTTTTACTGTGTTTGATTAGCAAGCAATTAGCAAGGACGATTGAATTAGGGTAAAGGTAATATTGCTACAAAATGCTCCCAAATTACCTGCAGTATTCTATCGTGTTATTCTATTTCGTATTCAACAGAATTGATTACCAAACAGTTATCGTCTTTCCAAAGGATTTGCATATTTTCAAACTCGCCCCAATCACCGCAGTAAACTCGTTGAGGTTTCTTTTCGATTTTGAAAAGAATTAAGTTGACACCGCTTTTTTTATACACGTCAACAAGGGTATCGCCACCGAGCGCGCCTTGATCGCTGTCAATAACTTGCGCATAGTATTCTCCGTTCGGAGATTCAACAGTTTTCACAACAGTGTTTTGACCAATGTTGCCAAAAATCAATGCAATAAAACTGAAGAAACAAATAGGCAAAATCATTAGTGCAGACAAAACCAATGCGGTGATTTTGAGTGACAAAGGTTTTCCGTATTTAACCGTCAAGTAACAGCAACAACCTGCAGATAATAATACGCTTGCTATTACCCAAATTTGAGGACACTCAAAAATATAGAATACAGCATTGATTAAAGAAAGCGGAGTGATAATGGCCAACAAAATCCGCATCACTTTATTTTCGAGAGTGTTCTTCCAAATAAGGTCAAGGATAATTATACATGCAGATAATGCGGCAAGTATGATAGAAATAGCCGAAACGCTGATAAGTTCAAAACTATATCCCAAACACGCTGTTATTATAACACCTGCAGGATACAATATTGTCAGTACAAATAACAAGCACATCAAAATTGATATTGCTTTTTTCACTCTTGACACCTTACTCTTTCCCCAGCATCTTTGCATATTGGTTTGAGAGTGTCTTGGATAAGATACAAAATACAACCGTCAACAATATGCCGATTCCATTTAGAAGTAATAATGCGTGTAGAATTTCTAAAACATTAGCAAAATCATTTCCTGCAAATAGGTCGATAAGATTTATTTCATAATGGAAACCCGACCATATATAAGCACATAGTGTAACACCAAGTGTTGCAATTAAAGAATAATTGGAAAAACTTTTTCTGTTTTTATAGACTCTTACAAAATACCAGTTTGCCAAGGAAAGCATAAATCCGGTCGCAGGAATAACGAGATTCAACGCCCAAAATCCATTTCCAATACCCGACGGTGTTCTTGCCTCTAAAGCAACGCCGATTGTAATCAAAGCAAATGAAAGGAACAACAAACCCGACTGTAAAACAGAAGCCTTCCAATCATTGAGCTTGCTAAACGTTTTCGGCGCTTTAGATACCGCAATAATATCGGATGTTGATTTCATATCTTCAAGAAGTTTCTTGCAATCATCGCAATCTCTAATATGTTCTTCAACAGCTTTTTCACTTCCCTCACTGCAACACCCGTCAATGTACAGTGGAATCAAATCTTTTACAATATCACAATTCATATCGTTACCTCATTCTTTCTAATAGTTTTTGTTTAGCACGGTAAAATGTAACTCGTGCCCAACTTTCGCTTTTTCCAAAGATTGAACTAATATCCTTTAATGAAAAACCGCCAAATACCGAAAGCATAAATACTTCCTTATACGGCTCCTCTAATTCGTGTAAACAAGACAACGCTTTTTGAGAAAGTTCTTTTTGAATAAAGGCATCTTCTATACTTACATCGTTGCTTGCTACTTCGAGATGGTCAAGAGAATCTTTTTTCTTTTGTTCGTTATACCACGCAAAATATGTATTCTTTGCGATTTGGCAGAGCCACACGGAAGCCTTTTCCTTGTTTCGAAGAGACGTATAGTTCATATATGCACGAAAAAAGGTTTCTTGTGTCAACTCTTCGGATAGCGTAATATCCCGTGTCATTTTCATTAGATATTTGAAAATGAATTCTCGGTTTTCATTGAAAAGCTTTTCAAAATCAATCACATTTTCACCGTCCTTTCAACCATTAGATTGGGGAACTTACAAAACGTTACAACAATTATAACATATTTTCTTCAAAAATTCAAAAAGTCTATGGATGGAACATACGCCTGTGCAAATTAGCAGATTTTTGCTAAAAATCCGATTAGCAGGCGATTAGCAAAAAGCCGATTATCTGGTAATTTCTTGCTAATCGGGATATGGTAAAAGTGAGAGCTTGTTTTGGTGTCCCCAAAATAAGAAAGCTCACTCAAGAAATGAGTGAGCAAAGAAAAGTAAAAGTGCCGAAAGCACAGTGTTTTCGGCACTTTTTGGCGCGCTTGAAGGAATTCGAATCCCCGACCTTCCGCTTAGGAGGCGGACGCTCTATCCTGCTGAGCTACAAGCGCATATACTATAAGATTTGAACACGTTACCGTTTGCCTTTTTTCGAAGGTGTTTGTTAAAACACACACTTAGGAGGGGCTTGTTATATCCATTTAACTATGTAGGCAAATATAACAATATGATTTTAACCTAAAAGGTACACATTGTCAAGGTGATAGATATTGCTATCTATCACCTTTTTTTCGTAGTAAAAGTGCTACCGTCTCTATGTGCGCAGTATTTGGGAACATATCAACAGGTGTGTATTCGGTTAATTCATACCCGAATTCTGAAAGAATAGCTGCATCACGCGCAAAGGTTGAGCAGTCGCACGAAATATATACAATACGCTCGGGTGAAAAGTTGCTTGCAATAATATTAAGCAGTTTTTCATCGCAACCTTTTCTTGGCGGGTCGACAATTATGGTGTCGGGCTTTAATGACTTTTCAGATAACTGCCCGGCCGCAAATGCCGCATCTCCGCAAATAAATTCACAGTTTTCAATACCGTTGATTTTTGCGTTTTCCTTTGCATCGGCCACCGCTTCGGGTACGATTTCAACACCAATCACCCGTTTTGCCATACGCGACATAGAAAGTCCTATTGTACCCGCACCGCAATATAAATCAAGTATTATCTTGCCTTGGGGAAGCGCATATTCTGCCGCTTTTTCATATAACTTTTCCGCCATAGTTCTGTTGACCTGATAAAAAGACAAAGGCGAAATCCTTATTTTAACACCGCAGAGAATATCGGTTATATAACCGTCCCCAAAAAGAACAACACACTCATTTCCTAAAATCACATTGGTGTCGCGCTTGTTTTTATTAATCTGAACACTTTTTAAGTTACTGCCAAGAAGCTCTTTTAAATTATCTATCAACAGGTCTGAATGGGGAATGGAGTCCCCGTTGATTACTAATACCACCATTATTTCATCGGTAGCAAATGCTTTGCGGATATAAATATGGCGGATAAGACCGCGGTGGAGTTCTTCATTATAAACAGAGATGTTTTTTTGTTTAATAAAATCTGTCACGACCTTTAATATATTTGAAAATATTTCAGGTTGCAAAAGGCAGTTATCGTTTTCAATTATACGATGTGAGTGTGGCGCGAAAAAACCCGCATTACCGCTTAAGGATACAGGGTATTGCGCTTTATTACGGTAGTGACACACGTTCTCTGCATAAATGATGTCTTTTGGGAGTAAATCAATTCCGCCGATTCTTTTTACGGCGTCGTAAACCTTGTTTTGTTTTATTTCACATTCCGCACTATATGTAATATGTCTATAAACACATCCGCCACAGGTTTTAAATACCTTGCAGTCGGGTGTTTTTCTGTTTATTGAAGGGGTTAAAATTTCTTCAAGTCTTGCATATGCATAGGTTTTTTTAACCTTTACGACCTTAGCTCGTATTATATCTCCCTTCGCGGCAAGGGGGACAAAAACCGCCATACCGTCTAAGTGACCAACACCGCTGCCGGTTGATGAGTAACCGTCTATTTCCAATATAATTTCATCGTTTTTATTCATAATTTATCCTACATTATTTTTTCAAAATTTTCGAATTCACGTTTCAGTCGGGCAACGGGGAGACCTACTATATTAAAAAAGTCACCGTCGATTTTTTTAACAAGGGTAGAGCCGAATCCCTGAATTCCGTATGCGCCGGCTTTATCTTTGTATTCTTCGGTGTCAAGATAGTCTTCAATTTCCTTTTTACTAAGCGGATAAAACTCAACAAGAGAAGTCACCGAAAAACTATATGTTTTATTATTCTTACAGATAGCGCAACCCGTAATCACTTTATGGGTATTGCCTGAGAGTAAATTTAACATCATTTTAGCATCTTGCCTGTCTTTAGGTTTACCAAGCATTATATCACCTAAAAATACAGCGGTATCAGAGCCGATAACGGTATCCGTTGGGTTATCTTTTGAGATATGCAAGGCTTTCTGCACAGCCAAAAACTCCGGCGCAGACAGTGGATTAATACCTTTTGGCAAAACTTCTTCGATATCGGCGGGTAAGCAGATGAAATTTTGTATTATAAGTTTAAGCAGTTCTTGACGTCGGGGAGATGCCGAAGCCAATATGTATTTCATTTTATTTCACCCATTTCTATCCTAATTCTTAAGTATTTTACCACAATTTTTAAAAAAGTGCATTATTTTCTTAAAAAAAGCTTTGAAAATAAGAAGATGTCGGTGAATGTCGCAAAATGAAACGATATAATTCTGGTGTCAGGAGGGACAACGAATGGCAAAAAACAAAACGCTTAAAGAAATAATGCTCACACTCTTAAAACAAAAAGCGAGTGAAGGGGAGAGCAAAGTATTGGAAGAACTCGGTTTCAAATTAAAAAATCCGACCAGGCAGACCGTTATTATGGCCGCACTTTATAAAAAGGCATCGGGCGGAGATTTGAGTGCAATTAAAGAGCTGCGTTCCATTGTGTCAGACACACCGACTGACAACTTATATTCAGGGGTGGTGATGATTGTTGATGACATCAAAAATTAAAATTTCAGATATTGTCGGCGGCGGCTATGATGATTTTTGAAAAGATAAAAACCGATACCGTGTCTTAAAGGGCGGCAAGGGGTCAAAAAAATCTACTACCACTGCACTTAATTTGATTTACAGGCTTATGAAATATAAAGGAAGTAATCTGCTTGTAGTCCGCGCGGTTATGAACACTCACAGGGATTCGACCTTTGCCCAGCTTAAATGGGCGCAGGAAAAATTAGGGGTTTCGCATTTATGGCAGAACACGGTGTCACCGATGGAGATGATATATAAGCCAACAGGACAAAAGATACTTTTTCGCGGTTTTGATGATGTTTTAAAATTGGCATCAACCACTGTGAACAAGGGACATCTCTGTTTTGTCTGGATAGAAGAAGCGTTTGAAATAGAACGCGAAGAAGATTTTGAAAAACTTGATTTATCGGTGCCACGCGGAAGTGTTCCTGCGGGACTTTTCAAGCAGACTACAATAACCTTTAACCCGTGGAGTGAAAAACACTGGCTAAAAAGGAGATTTTTCGATATAAAAGATAAAAATGTATCCTGCTATACTACAAACTATCTTTGCAACGAGTTTTTAGATACTACAGATCGTGCGGTTTTCGAGAGTATGAAAAATACAAATCCATCTCGGTACAGTGTCGCAGGACTTGGCAACTGGGGTATTTCGGAAGGACTGGTTTTTGAAAATTATACCGCAGAAGTCCCCAATATACCGGCAGAGCAGATGTGGAAATGGAAACATTTTTTCGGTCTTGATTACGGATATACCAACGACCCTACGGCCTTTATAGCCATTATGGTTAATAACGTAGATAAACTGATTTATGTTTACGATGAGTTTTACAAATGCCGTATGCTCAACAGTGAAATAGCCGAGATGATAAAGAAAAAAGGGTATGCAAAAGAGAAAATACGAGCCGACTGTGCAGAGCCTAAATCGAATGATGATTTACGCAGACTCGGTATAGGGCGCATAATGCCATCCGTCAAGGGTAGTGACAGTATAATAAACGGCATTATGCATATAAGCGAGTACAAAATATATGTTAATCCGCGGTGTGTAAACACTCTTAAAGAATTATCAAGTTATGTGTGGGAAAAGGGCACCGTGGGCAACAGAAATATGCCGAAAGACAAAGATAATCATCTGATGGACGCGCTAAGATATGCTTTTCAGGATGTAAAATTTTTTCACCCCGAAGCCACAGATGGTATAAAGCAGACTGCCAACAGCGGTATAACACAAAGAGATATAAGTGGAGGATGGATTTAATGTTAATAGTAACAATAATTATGACAGGTTTTGCATTTTTCCTTTTAGGAATTATTTTAGGAAACATATATGGCGGTAGCGCAGGTAAAAGATGCGCACAAAGAAAAATGCCGAACAAAATGAAAGTATCTGCCGATTACAAAAATTTTTACGAATATGACGGCAGTGAACAAATTTAAAAAGGAGTTTTTAATATGGAAGAAATCAACAACACTAATTCGGCGGCACCATCCGCAGAAATAAAAGGGGAAGACAAAGAACTTGAGGTCACCATACCCGAAGTTGAAGGTCCACCCGCACAGAGTGAAATACGTGTTAAATTCAATAAAGAAATACGTACACTCACACCCGATGAAGCGGTTACTTTAGCGCAGAAAGGTCTTAAATACGATATGGTAAGTGAAGACCTGAAGCGATTAAAGAATCTTGCAGGAGCAAGTGGTAAAAACATATCAGACTACATAACCGAAATTGAAAATCAAACAAGCATAGCCCACAAAAAAGCTTTGTTAGACTCTTGTTCGGGGAATAGCGAGATGGTTGAGCACATTATGCAACTTGAAGGCGCACAGTCGGGTAATGAACCTACGGGATTTGATGAAATATTAAGGGAGTTCCCGGAAATCAAATCCTTGTCCGACCTGCCAGACTCGGTTTTACACGCTGTGGAGATTAAGGGCGGAAATTTGTTTGATGCGTATCTAAGATACCGCCATCAGCAAAAACGCCAGGCTGCAGAGCAGAAAAAGATACAGCAAAAAGCGGAAGACAGCAGTGTCGGCTCACAAAAAGGGCATACCGGCGGTATGTCCGATATAAACAAGGAGTTCATAAACGGACTCTGGAATTAAATCAATAATCAAAGGAGAAAATTATGTCAATCAATTCATTAGAAACAGCAACAAGATATTCTTTAGAACTTGACAAGCTTTTTTCACAGAAAAGTGCTACCGGTTTTTTTGCCGATAACACCTTTGGTAAAAAGTTTGTAGGAGCAAAAACAGTAATTATCCCCGATATAAATTTTCAGGGACTTGCCGATTATAACCGTGATACAGGTTTTACACGCGGAGCAATAACCGTTTCAAACACTTCTTACACAATGCAGATGGACCGCGCACGTTCTTTGCAGATTGACCGTGAAGATATGGATGAAACCGGTGTTGCCAACCTTGCAGGTAAAATTTTAGGTGAATATGTACGAACCAAGGTTGTACCTGAGTGCGATGCTTATGTTTTATCTAAACTCGCAGGTCTTGCGGCTACAAGAAGCAACACCTTGTCAGGTGATATCAATAAGCCTTTCGAGACACTCTTAGGTCTTATTAAAGAAGTACAGAGCGTTGTAGGTTACGATGAAGAATTAGTAGCCTTTATCGACGGCGGTATTTATGCTCTCTTGCAGAACACACCGGAAATTGCCCGTCAGATTATTGTAAGCGATTTCAAACAGGGAGACATCAATCTTCGTGTTAATTCCATAAATGGCGTAGCTCTTATTCCTGTTGTAAGCGAGAGAATGAGAACTGCTTACGAATTTAAAACAGGTGAAGCAGGCGGCTTTGTACCGGCTTTGAATTCAAAAGCTGTATATATGATGGTTTGTCCTAAAAAGGGAGCACACTTGGTACGTAAGACAGAAAATATGCGTATCTTTACACCTGAACAGAACGTGGATGCAGATGCTTATAAGTTCGACTACCGCATCTACTATGATGTATTCGTAAAGAAGAGTGGCCTTGACGCTATCTGGGCTTGGCTCTCTCCCGAAGTTAATATTACATCAGCGCCCGAAGACATTACAGTAACAGAAGGCGCAATTAATGAAAATCTTTGCGTTACAGCAAATGCTGAAGAAGGCAAAGTTACTTATCAGTGGTACTCTGCTGCAGATAACAACGGCAACGATGCAGTAAAAATCAAGGGTGCTACCACCGATACATTAACGCTTGATAAAAACCTTAAATCAGGTAAATATTTCTACTTTGTAAAAATCTTCATTGATGGTATTACTGCAGTATCTACCGATATTGTGACAGTTACTGTCGAATAAACTGAAAGGTCCTGTGCTAAATGCACAGGACCCGCATTAAAGGAGATGATTAAATGAATTTCAGTCCGACACAGATTTATGAAGAGTATAAAAAAGGTGTCGAATTCAAAGGCAGTATGGGCTCAAAGGGCATGTATGAGCAAAACAAGATAAATGAGCGTTTCTATATAGGTGACCAGTGGTATGGGGCTAAATGCGGAAACGACCGTCCTTTAGTGCGACATAATGTTATCAAAAGAATAGGCGACTATAAAATGTCGGTTATGCTCTCAGGTCCTGTAAATATTACCTTTTCTGCCGAAGGTGTACCAAATACGCTCGGTATAAAAGAAGCTGTATTAAAGCACAGAAAAGATATGGCCGCAGGTATTCAAAATATCATTTCGGGCAACGTAAGTAACGAAGAAATAGCTTTTGTTATGTCGGCACTCAATGATTATCAGCGGGTGACTTCAGAACGGGTTAAATTCAATGTTCTGGCGGCGGAAGCGCTTAAAAACGCGTTTATTGGCGGTACGGGTATTATTTATACATATTGGGATTCTTCTATTTCAACAGGGCTTTATGCGGATGATAAAAAGACCGTAGCGATAAAAGGCGATATAATGTGCGAAAGTCTTAATATTGAGAACGTTTATTTCGGAGACCCGTATAACGAAGATGTACAGACACAGCCGTATATAATAATTTCCACCGAGAAAAGCCCTGATGAAATTTACAGGGAAATGCAAAGATATGGTACAAATACGAGCGACAACGACTTAAATATAAGCGAGTATGATAAAGATGAAAAGATAACAGTTCTAACTAAATTCTGGAAAGAGTATAAGGAAGACGGCAGCTATAACATTTTTGCCATGCGCGTTACCGAAAAAAATATTATAAGGCCGCCTTTTGATATAGGAATAAGGATGTATCCGATTTCTAAATTCTGTTGGGAGACAAGGCATAACTGTTGCTACGGAGAAAGCGAAATAACCTATCTCATACCAAACCAGATTGCCATCAACCGTATGATTACTTCGGGTGTATGGTCGGCTATGACTACGGGTATGCCGACAATGGTGGTAAACGGTGATATTATTGACGGAGAAATAACCAACGACCCCGGTCAGATAGTTAAAATATACGGAACATCAGATGATGTTGCAAATGCGATAAGGTATGTATCGCCACCCGATAATACGGGTAATTTTTCCGGTATAGTGGAACCGTTGATAAATAATACACTGGCACAAAACGGTGCCAATGCAGCGGCCCTTGGAGACGTAAATCCCGATAACACTTCGGCAATTATTCAGTTAAGAAATGCCGCTAAACTGCCACTTACTGTACTCGAGACAAGATATTTTGCATTTTTGGAAGAAATTTCACGTATCTGGGCAGAGTTCTGGATAACGCAGTATGGGTCACGCCGAATAAAAGTGGACGACGAAAACGGGACCTGGTACATGCAGTTTAACGGGGATAGATATAAAGATTTAATAATAAGCACCACAGCTGAGATTTCATCGGACGCTACATTTACAGATGAAAGCACTGTCGGTATTCTCGATAATCTTCTTGAAAAGGGTGCTATAACACCCGTTCAGTATCTTAAAAGATTACCTAAAGGCCTTATACCTGATATAAACTCATTAATAAGAGAAATGGAGAAAACGCAAAATGCAGATAAGGGAAATTTATAATGAAACAGTCAGTTTGCTCGGTTATAACGACTTAGGAGAGAACCTTAACAATAATGAAATTTTCGAAAAAGATTTTCTTATTTGTGTATCGCGTGTAATCTTTGATTTAACCGATAAAGAAATTCCGCTTAAGTCATTAGCTCAGAATATAGCTATAAAGCCGTGTCTTAAATCGTCTATAAGTTATGGCGCCGCAATGTGGTTATCCTTAATTTTGGGAGACGGAAACAGACACAATTTCTTTGCCGAAACATATAACCGTATGCGTACAAAGTATAAGTCGACCTTTGTAAATATAAGCGATACGCTTCCGCAGTAAAGGAGAATTTATATGATTTATCCTAAAATTAAAGAAAAAGAAGAAAAGCATCTGACTTTTGATTCGTTTTCCGACGGAATCGATTTATCGGGAAACGGTGGTATTGCCGATTGTAACAATATTATTAATAATGACGGTGTTTTATCGGTACGCGGGGGCGTAAGATTTTCGGCGGACAGTCTCTACCACAAAGGCGCGGAATATGAAATGTATGAAGATAATTACTGTGAAATTTCTGTAAACCATAAGGGTAAAAAATATAAATTTACATATTTAAAATTCGATGATCAGGCGTCGGTAATAAGGTATGATTTTTATCTGTTAGGTGAAGATGCTAAGGTGATAAAAGCTCCAAGTTTAACCTTTTCTCAAAGCGGAAACGGAATATTTAATCGCCCCGAATCATTGCTTATGTTTACAGCTCCTAAAAAAATGGGCAGCGGCATTTATGTGTTTATAACTATGGACAATATATGGCTCGATGATGAGAATTTAAAATACAGTATCAGAACCTACGAGTTGAGTGAGGACCTTACAGATTGGATTTCTATCCCTGAAACCGAAATGTATATACCCGATTATTATATTAACGGCAGGGGATTAATGTATGCTCAGTCGGATATGGATGTGCCGAGTCCTATTTTTAAAGAACCACTTAATATGTTATCTCCCTATTTTCGATGCTGCTTTACCGCGGACGGAGTATCTAATCAATTTTTAATGCCGATAAACAAAATAAAAAAAGAATATTTCAGTTATTTGAAATGTGAACTTTTGTTACCCAGCGGACAGACAATCGAGTGGGTTATGGAGAATGGGCAGACAAATTCTAATTTTTCGCAATATAACGATTACAAAACAAGTCTGTCATTCGACCTTACCACAGGATGCTTGAAATTCAATAATATGGTGCCGCCGGGAGCAGTAGACCTTACTAACAATATTGTAGTAACTTTGGGCATCAAAAACATGCAGAACTATAAAAAAATTATGTATATGGATAAGGCGGTATGGTTTTCTTCAAAAAGCGCAGGAACGCACCTTTGTGTTACGGGTAATATCTGGAATCCGTCACTGATTAGTGTAAGCGGGGAAAACAACCCGTTTTATTTTCCGGAAGACAACTGCTTT
Source organism: Acutalibacteraceae bacterium (assembly GCA_045613385.1). Lineage (GTDB taxonomy): Bacteria > Bacillota > Clostridia > Oscillospirales > Acutalibacteraceae > SIG565. The sequence continues at coordinate 68,577 of JAZLAW010000011.1, forward strand.
TACGTTGGTGAGCCGACAGTAAAAATTACCGCTATGGCAAAACAAAACAAAGCGTTGGTAATTTTTAAAGAAAATGAGATTTATTGTGCAGATTTTTCCGGGAATAAATTTTCTGTAACCCATCTGCACTCGGGTATAGGTTGCGATTTGCCCTATACAGTAGCACTTTGCGAAAACAGACTTGTATGGGCCAATAAAAGTAAAAAGGTTTATACGCTCAATGCTTTGAGCGATTACGGCGCGGTGGCGGTATATGATATGTCAAGAGATGTCGATGCTATGCTCGTTAAAGAAAATTTTGAACAGGCGGCAGCATGTTATCTTGGCAAAAAATATTATCTGGTTTTAAAAAACAAAATTTATGTTCTCGATTTGTCCGGTGCACTATTACAAAGCAACCGAGAGTTCGTCACTGCAGCTTCGTGGTTTAAATGGACTTTGCCTGAAAATATAAATATAAAAAATGTATTTCCGGGCAGTCACACCATAAACTTTATTTCCGGGATGGATAATATTAATTTTTACATCGGCAATTTATCCGGAAAGGATGGCGTTGACGAAATTTTTACCCTTAAAGAAGGGGAAGTTAATATTACAAAAAGTATTATTAACGGCTTTCTGAAAACCAAGGTGGCATTTGGAGATTACTTCTATTTGAAAAAACTTTTTACCAGGGTGTATTTTAATATTTTTGCAAGTAATTTTGTATCGGTCGCGTTTTTAAATGAAACAGGTGATACGCTTAAAAACTCTTTCATAGATATTAAATATAATCCTTCGCACGATATAACTTCACATAGAATTTTACCATTGATAAGAAGTCACGGTATAGCAATAAAAATTAATACCACAGGCGATTTCAGGTTAGACAGTATCGTATGTTTTTATAGAGAAACATTTTAATAAAACGGGGGGCAATATGGAAAAGGTCTTTATAGTTTTGCTCGTTTTTGTGATTTTTCTTTCGGGGTGCAAAACCGATAATATCACTTTATCGGTGCCGGAAGAAAACATCGCAGATACGCCCGAAGAATTAATAGGGGTATGGGTTACATATAGCGAAATGGATACTTTGTTCAGTAGCGAAACAGGCTTTGAAAAGGCCTTCGAAGAGCTTGTGAAAAAATGTAAAGATTTTGGGATAAATAATTTATTTATACATATCCGCCCCTTTTGTGATTCTGTATATGAAAGTAAACTTTTTCCGAAAAGCAGTTACGCTTCAGGGTATAACGGTGATGCGCTTAAATATATGGTTGAAGTGTGCCATGATTATTCTCTCAAGATACACGCCTGGATAAATCCTTACAGGGTGTCTACTGCATCGAACGATATAAATACTTTACCGGAGAACAGTCCCGCACGGGTATGGTGTACCGATGAATTATCGGAAAATGATAAAAATGTACTTATTACCGAGAACGGAATATACTTAAATCCTGCAGAAAAGGATGTAAAAAAGCTGATACTTACGGGAGTCAGAGAAATTATAGAAAATTACAATGTTGATGGAATTCATCTTGATGATTATTTTTATCCAACAGATGAAGCAGAGTTCGATAAGGCTTCATACGAAGCCTATAAGCAAACCGTAACTGTGCCATTAGACCTTCCTGATTGGCGGAGAAAAAATGTCAGCAGTCTTATACATACCCTTTATTGTGCGGTAAAGGCACACAATAAAGAGATTTTATTCGGTGTAAGTCCCGCCGCTGATATTGACCGTTGTTATAATAAACTGTTTGCCGATGTTGAAGCATGGGCACACGGCGGCTATGTAGATTATATTATGCCGCAGATATATTTCGGATTTGAATATCCGATAGATAAATTCAAATTTGATAATCTGTTATTATATTGGTCTGCTTTGCTCGAAGATACAAATGCTGAGTTTTATGTTGGTCTTGCAAATTATAAAATAGGCACTGCAAATGAGCCTGATAAGACAGAATGGAATGAAAAAACAGATATAATTTCACGACAGATTGAATTGCTGAGACAAGAGAAGGCTCATGGATTTGTATTTTTCTCATATTCATCATTGTTTAGTGAAAATGAACTTAATATACGACAGACCGAAAAAATAAAAGAGCAAATAAAAAAGGAGTAAAAATGAGTGATGGAATAATTTCTGCTTTAGTCGCTCTTGTGGGAACAATGATAGGCACATTCGGCGGTATCGTGACTTCAGGTAAACTCACAAATTACCGTATTGAGCAACTCGAAAAGAAGGTTGATGCACATAACGGCTTTGCTCTTAAAATCCCCATATTAGAAGAGCGGATTAAGAATTTGCAGAAAAGAATCAAGGAATTAGAAGAAAGGAGTCCTTTATATGAAAATTTCAAAATGGACAATAGTAAGAACCATTATGATGCTTTTAGTGATAATTAATACTCTACTTAAAGCATTAGGTATAAATACAATAACGTTTGATGAAAACATTGTTTTGGCATCGGTAGAAGCCGTAATAGAAGTTGGTACTGTGGTGGCGGCGTGGTGGTACAACAATTCCTTCACCGAAAAGGCAAAGGCCGCCGATTTATTCTTCAAAAAATTAAAGGAAGGGGATAGCGATGTTCAGATTGGCGCTTAATGCAGGACATTATATAAATGAACCGGGGAAAAGATGCCTTTATTCCCTTGATAAAAACGAAACAAGAGAATGGGTGCTCAACGACCGCGTCTGTGATAAGGTAGAGCAAAAACTCTCGCAGTATGACGGTATAGAGATTATCAGAATTGATGACACCACCGGCAAAAGAAATGTATCTCTTTCTTCCCGCGCTACAGCGGCAAATAATTTCGGTGCCGATTTATATATATCTGTTCATCATAATGCAGGTATCAACGGCTCGGACGGCGGCGGTGCAATGGCATATGTATACACAAAGGTCGATGACTATACAAAACAGGCTCAGAAACTTTTGTATAATAAAATTATTGAGAAAACCGCTCTTCGCGGCAACCGTGCTCAACCGCTCAGTTCTGCTAACTTTGCGGAACTGAGACTGACTAAAATGCCGGCAGTTTTATTGGAACTCGGATTTATGGACAGTACGGTAGATGTACCAATAATTTTAACCGAAGATTTTGCTGAAAAAGCAGCTGCTGCAATTACCGAGGCGGTGGCAGAACTTGGAAAACTCACCCCCAAGAAAACACAAATCAGGGAAGTGATTTACCGCGTTCAAGTTGGCGCATACACAGAAAAAGCCAATGCCGAGAAGATGCTCGAAAACCTTAGAAAATGCGGTTTTCAAGGATTTATAAAGGCAGAATAATAAAAAAGCATTACACTTTTTAATAAGTGTAATGCTTTTTTATAATTGCCAGTCAATCGGAGCAAAGCCCGATTTTTGTAACAGTTCATTAGTTCGGGAAAAATGACGGCATCCGAAAAAACCGCCGTAAGCTGATAGGGGACTTGGATGCACCGTTGTCAGTTTGGTATGCAACGGATTATCAATAATTTTTGCCTTTTGTATTGCGTTGTTACCCCAAAGCAAGAAAACCACGGGGGTGGTCTTTTTATTAAGCTCAGAAATAATTCTGTCGGTAACCTTTTCCCAACCCGAAGTTTTGTGAGAGTTTGCCATACCGGCTCTGACTGTCAGTACATTATTAAGCAAAAGTACGCCCTGTTTTGCCCATTTTGTAAGTTCACCGTAATGTGCGGGTTGAGTAATGGACAAATCACTCTGCATTTCCTTAAAAATATTTTTAAGGGATGGCGGCGGCTCTACGCCTTCTTTTACCGAAAAACATAAGCCGTGCGCCTGTCCTTCTCCGTGATATGGGTCCTGACCGATTATAACCACACGAGTATCTTCAAAAGAAGTGTATTTAAGAGCGTTAAAAATATCGTTCATAGGCGGATAAACCGTGGCAGAACTATATTCTTTTTTTAAGAATTGGCGGAGTTCAAGGTAGTAAGGTTTTTCCCATTCATCCGCCAATATTTTGTCCCAATCGTTTCCTATTTTTACCATTATTACACACCGCTTTTTGTAATTTATAAACACAATAAAAAATATTTTAAATTTACTAAAATCGGGACAACCGATTTAATCAGTTGCCCCGGTTTTGTGTTTTACAGTTTTTTGAGTTTCATTTTACGTGCTACGAGCGTTAAGACAAGCATTAAAACATAAAGACAGCCGATTGTGACAAATATTGCCGGCCAGCCAAACTTGTCCTTTACAAAACCAAATACCGAAGCCTGAACGGCAGCACCCATATATACTGCCCAGTCAAGAACACCTACGATGGTCGAAGAGAAAGCGCGACCGCCCAAGTCACCTGCGATGGCCCAGATAACGCCTGTAACCATTCCCGAAATTCCTACAACTAACAGCATCAGGGAAGCAGGGAACTGACTTTTTATGAACGGGAAGCAAATCATTCCAAAGAATGTCACGATTGATGCTAAAGCCAACATCGGTTCACGTTTTCCTTTGAAAACCTTGTCGGTAATAAAGGGGAAAACGAACATAGCACAAGCCTGGCCGATAGGCAGAAGAATCGAACTGAAGATGCCTTCTTTTATAGAAAGACCAAGAGATTCCATAAAATAGGTCGGTACCCAAGTGAGTAGACCGTATCTGCCGACACCTGCAATAGCGGAAATAAGGCAAAAAACAATTACCTTAGGCTCACTGAATAGCACTTTATAGGGGTAAAGATAACCTTTACTTTCGATTTCGGCAGTCAAAGCTGCGTCACGCATAGCGCTTTCCTTGTCTTCCTCTTCGAATGCAGGAAGTCCTACATCTTCGGGTTTTTCCTTGAAGAAAATCCAGAACACAATAAGAATAAGCAACATTAAAACGATAGGATATCGGAAAGCGGCGCGCCAACCCCATTCGGGATTAAGAACGGTACAACCAAGAACTGTCATATATGTTACTACCTGAGCGACACCTGAGAAAGCAGTTGCAAGGCCCGAGGCAAATCCGCGTTCTTTTTTTGGCCACCATTTATTAAGAACACCTAAACCGTTTGCCCATACCATTGACTGACAAAAACCGTTGAGTCCCCAAAGCAGAGCAATTACGGGGATAGAGTGTTGGAAAGAAATTACAATATTCAGTATCGCAGAACCAACAATACCAAACGCCATAAAGCGTTTATAGCCGAAATATGCACCAAGTCGGCCGTTGATTAACTGACCGAAAGCATAGCACCAGAAGAGAGCCGATGATACAACACCCATAGCGGCGGTGGTAGAGCCGAGCCCTTCTGCCATCTGTGTCATAACAAGGTTAATGTTTTGGCGTCCGTTGTAGAAGAAAAGGTATGTAAAGCCGAAGCTCAACAACATTTTCCAAGCGAAAGATTTAAATGTGGCATATTGTGTTTCGTTATAACCGTACAAATACTTTTTATCCACTGTTTTATTCTCCTTTAGAAAATTTTCTTATCTTCTTCATCAAAAGCGAGAATTTCTGAAGTGACACGGGCATGGTCATCAAGATTGTCGATTTCATCAATGTAGTAATTGTCGTACGGGAAAATACGTACATTCAAATCGGCAAATATTTCATTGAGTGCGTTTTCTGCGTAGCACTTGTCCTCGCCTTTATCAATGAATTCTACAACCTTATCGATCCAGGCCTTAGCGGTAGATTTTTCCATTTTATAGAACGGTTGGAAAGCAAAACAGTCATCATCAAAGATTTTAATGGAAACTTCTAAAAGCTTACCATCCTGAATTCTGCCTTTGAAATCCTTTTCGGGTAAAGCCTTTGTATAGTTTGCAGTAGCAGTATTCTTGTCATCACAGTTAAGCACATCGTGTACAAGCTTTCTGTTGAAAACTAAATCGCCGTGTAAAAATACCAAATCATCATCCATATACTCACGGGCGAGATACATTGAATAGATATAATTGGTTTTATCATATATAGCATTACGTACAAAAGTGAAGTTCAATTCCGGGAAGTCAGCGGCTTCGCCTTTTAACTGTTCTTCAAAAGGACCGGTGGTAATTATGAAATCTTTAATGCCTTCGGCACTTAAAATACGTATCTGGCGGTGGAATATGGTTTCACCATCTTTAAGACGTGCCATAGATTTGTGGTTGTTTTTGGTGAAGTCACCCATTCTGTTGCCAAGTCCTGAGTTAAAAATTACTGCTTTCATTTTTATTCCCCTTTTAACTTAAAAATTTACCATTATAATCAACTGACAGAAAACACTTCGTGTTTATCTTTTAGATAACTTTTTTTCAATTTCTAAATAACGCTCCTTTAACTTTTCTCGGTATGGTGTTCCTGTGTCAAACAACACATAGGAATGAAGCTGACCTCCCTTTACAAACACATTATAATCTCCATAGCGAAGTTTTAACAATGCATCATAATCTTTTGGACAAGAAATAGTGATGTCTTCATAAGGGAGCTCTATCGTTTCGTTAAACCATTCTTTTTTCCAGATAAATTTATTCTGCAAACCGTAAAAAGCCGACATACCGATATATTTTGAGTTTTTGAATAAATTTAATGTCTTATAAAGTTTCCGTGCGTTTTTAAGATAATTATTCGACATTTTCCAAAGTGTAGACGACAAACGCTCTTTGATACTTGTGCCGATTTTCTCATCAGAGAATTTCTTTTTAGTTTCCAACCAACAACCATCCAAAATCATAGATGGTAATAGGGAAACTGCATGTTGATATTTTTGCAATAATTTATTTTTTGAGATATTAAAAAGTGGGAAAATATCAAGAAAAACGCCAAAGCTGTAATCCTTTGAATCGGAATAGTAATTATACTCAAATTCAGTGCAACAAGTTGTTCTGTTATCGCGTATTCGGGATATACCAATATTAAAACCTTTTTGTGTAGTGAAATGTTGGAAATCATAATACTCGGGCAGTTCATCTTTTACAACAGCGCAGAACTTATCAAGGTCCTCACAAGGCATACCGACATCAATATCATCATCCCAAGGGATATAACCGTTATGTCTTACCGCACCGAGCAAGGTGCCTTCAATGGCATAATACTTAAGGTTGTATTTTTTGCATATACGCTGGAATTCTTTAAGCAGTTCAAGTTGAACATTCCAAAGCTTTTTGGTATCGGCATCAACAAGATGACCGCACCGTTCTTCTTCTAACAGAGAAAGCATAAAAATCCCCCATTACTTATGAAATGGATATATACAAATATTATAAATCAATTTCGACATAATTGCAACTTTTTTTACAATATCAACAAATTCGCGACATTGCGATTATAAAAAAAGGAACAGTGAATATTCACTGTTCCTTTTTTTAAATAGAGTTGAATTTATTATTCCCACTCAATAGTACCAATCGGCTTGGGTGTCAAGTCGAGAAGTACGCGGTTGATACCGTCAACTTCGTGGGTGATGCGGTCGGTAATTTTGTGCAGTACTGAATAAGGGATTTCTTCAATCGTAGCACTCATAGCATCTTTTGTATTTACTGCGCGGATGATTGCCGGCCAACCTTCGTAGCGGCTTTCGTCTTTAACACCGACACTCTTGATATCCGGCACTGCGATAAAGTACTGCCAAACCTTTTCTGCTAAACCGCAGTTATCAAACTCTTCGCGGAGTATTGCGTCGGCCTCGCGAAGCGCGTGAAGACGGTCGCGTGTGATTGCACCAAGGCATCTTACTCCAAGACCGGGGCCGGGGAATGGCTGACGGTAAACCATACCGTGCGGAAGACCAAGTGCTTCACCGACAACGCGGACTTCATCTTTAAACAGAAGCTTGATGGGCTCAACAAGTTTAAAATCAAGGTCTTCAGGCAAACCGCCCACATTGTGATGCGATTTAACAGCCTTTTTGCCTTCAGACTGCTTGAAACTTTCCAATATATCAGGGTAAATTGTACCCTGTGCCAAAAACTCTACACCATCGAGTTTTCTGGCTTCATCGGCAAAAACATTGATAAATTCTGCGCCGATAATTTTTCTCTTCTTTTCGGGGTCGGAAACACCTGCTAAAAGGTCAAGAAAACGGTCGGTAGCATCAACATAAATTAAGTTTGCATCAAGTTCTTCACCGAAAATTCTGATAACATCTTCCGATTCATTCTTACGCATAAGACCGTGGTTTACGTGAACGCATATAAGTTGTTTGCCGATTGCTTTTATAAGAAGTGCAGCAACGACAGAAGAGACAACACCGCCGGAAAGCGCTAATAATACCTTTTTATCGCCAACCTGAGTTCTAACTTCTTTTATCTGCTCTTCAATAAACTTATCTGCAAGTGCTTTTGTGGTTATACGTTCCATTGTATCAGGACGTCTGTTGTTTTCCATAATCTTTTCCCCCGTATCAGTTAGTATAGTTGTCAAAATAACCTTGTACAAGAACTACAGGTGTACCCTTATCACCCGAACCGCTTGTTAAATCACAAAGGGAACCGATAAGGTCTGTAAGTTGTCTGGGGGTAGTGCCCTGAGCCGCCATATTGCCGACAAGACTGCTACCATCCTTGGCTTTAATACTATCGGAAATAGCCTTTTTAAGCTCTTCACCTGATAAATCTTTAAAGTCATTATCGGCAAGATATTTAAGTTTGAGTTCATTAGGAGTACCTATAAGACCATCTGTGAAAGCTGGGGAAACAACAGGATCTGCGAGTTCCCAAATCTTGCCTTGCGGGTCTTTAAAGGCACCGTCTCCGTAAACCATAACTTCAACATTTTTGCCTGTAGCATCTTTAATACGCTTTTGTATATCAAGAACTAAATCTTTACACTCTCTGGGGAAAAGTTTAATTGTATCTTCGGTAGATTTATTAGAACCGAGAAGACCGTACTTTTCGTTGCAACCGCTGCCGTTTACGGATGAAGTAAGAATTTCATCAAGTCCGCAAACTATCTTAGCACCTGCCGCTTTTAAAAGACGTTTTGTACGCGCGCGAGTGTGAATGTCGCAGTTAAGAACACAGTCGGTATAGTCAAGAATTGCCTTTGCTTGATTTGCAAAGATAATTTCTACGTCACAACCGCATTCTTTAATGAGATTTTCGTAGTATGCAACATAGTCAACACCTGTGAACTTAAGCGGATGAACACCGAATACTTCGCGGTAGCGCTCAAGCGACAAAACATCAGAGTGGGGGTTTATACCTGCTTCATCAATCTTGTCCCAGTCAGCGAGTTCATTACCAACTTCATCAGATGGGTAAGAAAGCATCAAAACGATTTTTTTAGCACCTTTTGCTATACCGCGCAGACAAATTGCGAAACGGTTACGTGAGAGTATAGGGAAAATAACACCGATAGTGCCGCCACCGAGTTTTGCCCTTACATCAGCTGCGATATCATCTACAGATGCGTAATTACCCTGAGAACGTGCAACGATAGATTCTGTAATGGAGATAACATCTTTATCCCTAAGTTCAAAACCTTCACATTCTGCAGCCTCTAAAACACTGTTTGCCACTATTTCTGCGAGATTGTCACCTTCGCGGATAATGGGGCATCTGATGCCACGGGAAACTGTACCTACTTTGCGTTCTTTAACGTCCATTGTTTGTTTGTCCCTTCGTAAATAGAATATAATCACCCAAATATTTGGGAATTAGTCAAAAAGAGGAGTTGAAAAATATCTTTCTGCGGTGTCGGGCAGAACCGTTACAACCGTTTTACCTTTACCGAGTTTTTTAGCTAAACAAATAGCGGCAGCAACATTTGTACCGCTACTGATACCGCACATAATACCTTCTTTGGCAGCGAGTGCCTTTGCGGTGTTCATAGCTTCAAGGTCATCTATAATGCAGACATCATCATATATATTTTGATTAAGAATGTCGGGAATTATACCATCGCCTATACCCATTTGCATATGTGTACCGATAGAACCGCCTGAAAGTATAGCGGCATTTTTCGGTTCAACCGCCCAGATGAGCATATCGGGATTTTTTTCTTTAAGCGCTTCACCGATACCTGTTATTGTACCGCCTGTGCCAATACCCGAACAAAAGCCATCGATTCTGCCGTTGACAGCATCTAAAATTTCTTTTGCAGTGACTGAGCGCTGGACAGCAGGGTTTGCAGGATTTTCAAACTGTTGCGGAACAAAGACATTAGGGTTTTCACTTTTCATTTTAAGCGCAAGATTTAAACATTCTTCGATACAAAGACCGATGTTTCCTGCATCATGTACAAGAATTACTTCGGCACCATAGTGATTGACTAATTTGCGGCGTTCTTCACTAACCGAATCGGGCATAATAATTTTAACTTTATAACCCTTTACCGCACCGACAAGTGCAAGACCTATTCCTTGGTTGCCACTGGTAGGCTCAACGATGATAGAATCTTTGTTTAAAAGATTTTGTTTTTCGGCTTCGCAAATCATATTATAGGCGGTACGTGTTTTTATAGAGCCTCCGACATTAAGTCCTTCAAACTTAACAAGAATTTCGGCACTGTCACTGTCTATAATATTGTTTAATCTTATAAGCGGCGTATTGCCTATAGCTTCAAGAACCGAACCGTAAATCACAAAATCACCTACCATACAGTAAAAATAAAAGAATACAAGATATTATAACAAAAAAACAATGATATTTCAATAGAATATATTACATATTTTTACAATTTTTTAAAATATTTTTCCTCACATAGCTACCGATAAAATTAGCATTTCTCTGATAGTTTTGTAGATATTGTCTACGTTTTGTATTGGTAGTGGATTTTCACCCATTCCAACTTCTATAGTAAAGGCGGGTCGATTGAACTCTTTTATAAACCAGTCTTTAAATCCGCCACCTACCGCAAGGCCGGTAGGATAGTCGAGAGCGTAGCCCGAAGAAGTAGCCAGAATTTCTGCCATTTTTCTGGCTCTTGGCGGACTTATAGAATTGTAGTCCCAATAAATTACTTCACCTTGCGAGTGAAAAGCGAGGGCGTGGCGTATTTTCATAGTACGACAGAGTTCCGATATGGCAATCGTTTCAGGTTCGCTGAAAGGTTTTCTTCCGCCGTAGCGCGTTGGGGCGGGTCCATAAATACCGGCTTCCTGTTCGGATTTATGTAATTTATCCCAATCGGCATCAAAGTTGTGGTTTAAATCTACTCCGCGTAGGTTGGCATTCCAGTGTTCAGTATCCCCACGTGATATACGCGCGACAGAGTGAGCCATATCACCGGCCCCCAGTACACCGTGTATACATATTTCCGCACCGTCGGGGTTGACTGTGGGCACTATAATTATTGCTCTGCCGTGCATAACATTTTTAACGTTAATTCCCGCAATTTCACCGCCGTTTTGCAGTGCATCGCATAGTTCTTCGCAGAACTTAAGTAACAGGGTAGTAGTAATATTTTCACTTCCGTGAAAGGTTGCGAGAAACAGTACATATTCGGTGGCGCGACCTATCTTTATCGCTGTAATATCGCGTCCAGCAACCGATTTGCCTATAACGCTTGTGTGTAAAAATGGGTATCTTTCTTTTAGTGCATTGATGGTTTTTTTAAGAGAAAAGTAATCGTAATTTTTGTTGTCAACAATTCCTGTCATAAAAGCACATCCTTTCGAGAAAGTATATGCAGAGAAAAGGGAAGAAAGAATTAAAATCGATTTCAGGCAATAAGTAAGCCCCAAAGACTTATAGTCCTTGGGGCTTTGGTACGCCATACCGGATTCGAACCAGCGACACCCGGCGTCGGAGGCCGGCGCTCTATCCAGCTGAGCTAATGGCGCAGATATGCTATTTTGTGTTTTCTAAAATTTTCTTGATGGCATTAAAGGTTTCATCACTTATTACGTGCTCTATACGACAGGCATCATCTGCGGCAGTTTTTTCACTGACACCAAGTTTTTGGAGTACATGAGTTAAGACATCGTGGCGCTCAAAAATCTGGTTTGCCTTGAGTTTTCCCGTTTTGGTAAGAGAAATATAACCATCCTTGTCGACCGTAATATAGTTCTGATTTTTAAGCAGACCTATTGCGCGGCTGACACTGGGCTTTGAAAAATTCATATATTCCGCAACATCAATAGAGCGTACGGACCCTTTAGTTTTGCATAAAATGAATATCGATTCAAGATACATCTCGCCCGATTCTTTAAGTGACATATTTCCAGTCTCCCTTATAAATCATTATCAATATAATAGCATACATTATTGAAAAAATCAATAATTTGAAATGGGTGAAAAAATTTTCAAAAGGTCTTGACAAATAATGGAATATGTACTATACTAATATGCAGTTAGCGGCTGCTAACTGCTTTAAATTTTATGTCGAACGGTGGTATTTATGACTCTGAGAGAAGCAAACGAAGGAATAGAATACATAATCAAAGATATTGTTACCGACGACGAAGAATTGAATGATTTTTTGTTTTCGCTGGGTTGCTATAGTGGTGAAGTTATTACGGTTATATCCCATTTGCGAAGCAGCTGTGTTGTATCAATCAAAGATAGTAGATATAGTATAGATAATCATTTAGCGGAAGCTATTATAATTTAAAATGTTGCTGTTTTAAAACAGCACTTTTTCACAAAGGCGAGTTAGCGGCGGCTAACCGAATACGAAAATCTAAAAGGGGATATAAATTTAATGATAATAGCATTGGCAGGAAATCCGAATTCGGGGAAGACCACAATGTATAATGCTTTGACAGGAAGCAACGAAAAGGTTGGTAACTGGGCAGGTGTTACGGTCGAACAAAAGGTTCATCCAATAAAAAAGACTTATTATAACGGGGAAGAGACACTTTTAGCGGTTGACCTTCCCGGTGCATACTCAATGTCGCCGTTCACTAGCGAAGAAAGTATCACAAGTGCCTATGTAAAGGAAGAAAACCCCGATGTTATTATTAACATTGTGGATGCTACTAATCTCAGCCGCAGTCTATTCTTTACAACTCAGTTACTGGAACTCGGCATACCTGTTGTTGTAGCGCTTAATAAAAGCGATATTAACGAGAAGAAAAAAACCGTAATTAATACCGAGAAGTTATCCATCTTGTTAGACTGTCCTGTAGTTGAGACCGTTTCAATTTCGGCAGATGGTTTAAAGGTACTTGTGGAAAAGGCGGTTTCTTTAAGGGGTACCACACAAAAATCCCCGTATACTCAGGAAAATATAAATATTACAGATAAAGGCGCGGTAAGAAATGCAGACCGTAAGCGCTTTTCGTTTGTTAACAGTATAGTGAGACAGGTTGAAAAACGCGCGGTCTTGACAAAGGATAAAAACTTTGGTGATAAAATAGATGCGGTTATTACAAACAGATGGTTTGGTATCCCGATTTTTGCATGTGTTATGTTCTTGGTATTCCAGATTTCTCAGGTGTGGTTAGGCTCCTGGATAGCTGAAGGCTATGAATTTGAGAACGGCACGATAATACCCGGACTTGTAACGCTACTCGAAATGTTTCAAGAGTGGGTTGGCGGACTTCTTACAAATGCTAATCCACTGCTTTCAGCGCTTCTCGTTGATGGTGTAATTGGTGGCGTAATGGCAGTTGTAGGCTTTTTGCCGCTTGTTATGGTAATGTATTTCCTTATAGCTATACTTGAAGACTGCGGATATATGTCGCGAGTTGCCGTCGTGCTCGACCCGATATTTAAAAGGGTTGGTCTTTCGGGCAAATCGGTTATTCCTTTTGTTATTTCAGTAGGATGCGCTGTTCCCGGTATTATGGCAAGTCGCACCATTCGTGATGAGCGTGAGCGCAGAGCTGCCGCAATGCTCGCACCGTTTATGCCTTGCGGAGCCAAAATTCCCGTAATATCACTTTTTGCAGGTGCGTTTTTCGATAACGCGGGTTGGGTGAGTACGGTTATGTACTTATCGGGTATTGTGCTTATATTTGTGGGCGCCTTGCTAATTAATAAAATCACAGGCTATAATGCAAAAAAATCTTACTTTATTATCGAAATGCCTGAATATAAATTACCGTCGTTCTCGGGCGCATTCAAATCAATGTGCAGTCGCGGTTGGGCATACATAGTTAAGGCGGCAACAATTATTTTGCTTTGCAATACTTTAGTTCAGATTATGCAGACATTTGATTGGAGTTTAAAGGTTGCAGAAAGCGCCGATACTTCAATTTTAGCAAGTATTGCAGGACCGTTTGCCTATATTCTGGCACCTATAGTTGGTGTTCTTTCGTGGCAACTCGCCGCCGCAGCGGTTACAGGCTTTATTGCAAAAGAAAATGTCGTAGGCACTTTGGCGGTATGTTTTGTGGGACTTGAAAATCTTATTGATACCGAAGAACTTATTCTTCTCGAAGGTACAGGCAGTACCGCCGCAGGTATAATTGCAATTACAAAGATAGCGGCATTGGCATACCTTATGTTTAACCTTTATTCTCCGCCTTGTTTTGCGGCAATCGGCGCTATGAACTCCGAAATGAAGAGCATAAAATGGATTTGGGGCGGAATAGGGTTTCAACTCGGCGTTGGTTATACCGTTGCCTATCTCGTATACACAGTAGGCACACTCATTACCGCACCCGCTACGCTTAATATTGCTGCTGCTATAGGTGGCTTAGCCGTAGTTCTCGTGTTTGTTATTACCGTATTGGCACTTATTTTGAACACAAATAAAAAGCTTTTAGCAAAGGTTAAATAATTATGGAAAATTATATTATAATAGCCGTTTTAGTTGTCATAATCGGTGCCATTATCGGCTATCTCATAAAAAGAAAAAAACAAGGCGCAAAATGTATAGGTTGCCCTTATGCAAATAAGTGCAGCGGTTGTTGTAACACAGAAGAAAAGGAATAAATAAACGGTACATATCCAAAAGATATGTACCGTTTATATTTGTTTGATTCTGATGGGTTTTCCGTATTTTTTGGCATATTCTATCATACTTTTTGTACCGCGGCTTTTCCCATCCCAAAAGCAAATTACATAGTCACCATTTTCTGCCATTTGTTTGTTTCGTTTCGGTCCTGCGCTGCGCCCGTATTTGCCCCAATCGGCAGGGTAACGCTCTATTTCAAATCCGTTTTCCTTTGCATACAGTTCCCCAAGCGCATCAGCGCCGTTTGCCCCACCCGAGACTATAATTATTGTGTTTTCCTTTCGTATGTTGGAAATACAGTAATCAATATATTCCTTTGCTTCCTTGTAGTTACTATAATCTCTGCAACCTGCAATAACAACTCGTTTAATCATAAAATCACCAACATTTTTTACCATACATTATAATCTGTTTCAGGTTAAAAATCAATAACCTTATTTAGATTAAACTAAAATTGAAAATAATAGTTTAGTCTGGGGGGGTTAAATGATGTATAAAAGAATACGTGATTTAAGAGAAGACCACGATTTAAATCAAACAGAGATTGCAAAAGTGCTGGGTATGTCACAAACAGGTTATTCTAAATACGAAACAGGTGAAAACGATATACCTACCGCTATATTAATAAAACTTGCAAAATATTACAAAACATCGGCAGATTATATTCTTGGTTTAACTGATAACCCCAAACCGTATAACAAGTAATATATGTTTGAAAAGAATTTACCAAAACGCAAACCGACAAGACTTCAAAATTATGATTATAGTACGAACGGATTTTATTTTATAACAATCTGCACCTATAATAAGCAAAAGATTTTATGCGATATTGTAGGGGATGGCGTTTACGACATCCCGAGAATAAATCTGTCGCAATGCGGCAAAATTGCGGATAAATATATTCAAAAAATGAACTCGCAATATGAAAATGTTTGCGTTGATAAATATGTAATAATGCCGAATCATATTCATTTAATAATCAAAATATCAAAAAACAATGTTTTATGCGGTACGTCGCAAGCGCCGTCCCCTACAAATGCAATCATTCCTAAATTTATTTCATTATATAAACGTTATTGTAATCGGGATTATGGTCATAATCTTTGGCAGCGCTCGTTTCACGACCATATTATACGCGACCAAAATGATTATCAAAAAATCTGGAAATATATTGATACAAACCCTGTAAAATGGCAGGAAGATTGTTTTTATGCGGAATAACAAAAGGACTTGAGAAAATTCTCAAGTCCTTTTTTCGTTTTATCAGCGGAACGGATAAATCCGTTCCCTACAAGTGCCTACCTTGCCCTAAAGGGAGGTGGCACGGCAAAGCCGTGACGGAGGGATACTCTTATTTATTAAGTGCTTCGTTTACTGCAACTGCACAAGCAACAGTCATACCAACCATCGGGTTGTTACCTGCGCCGATAAGACCCATCATTTCAACGTGGGCAGGAACAGAAGAAGAACCTGCAAACTGAGCGTCAGAGTGCATACGGCCCATTGTATCGGTCATACCGTAAGAAGCAGGACCGGCAGCCATATTATCGGGGTGGAGTGTACGACCTGTACCGCCGCCCGATGCAACTGA